>WTFV01000249.1 GCA_011523845.1 Acidobacteriota bacterium
CCCAATGTTGCGGACCCGACTATGTTGCGGCGCTCGCGAACCGCCTGTTCCTGCAACGAGGCAGTCATCCTTACCGCAACATAGCGCGCGAGCGCTCGGCGCCCAAGATGGTGGCTCCCACAACAAGGAGCCACGATCATGTTCGAAGATCTATTCAGATGCCCCGCAACGATTGAGAAGCACCGGACGGCGCCGCTCGTCGAGGAGCGGATCGAATACCTCCGGTACCTCGAGACGGTGGGTGTCCAACCTCGCAGTTTGACCAAGCTCGCCGCCTACCTTCTGCGGCTGATTCGCCTACTGAACCTGACCGAGCCCCGAGCAGTGAGTGTCGCCGAGGTCGAGGAGGCGGCGAGCCAGTGGTGGCGGCCCGGGATGGACGAGTTTCGCAAGCGCGGGGGGCACCACATTCGAACGATGTTCGCCGCGAGCTCGCTGCGCTGGCTGAGATTCCTGGGCTGGCTTGAGGAACCGGAGAAGCCGCCACGGCAACTCACCCCTCAGGTTGCGGCGTTCGCCGCATGGGCGCGCGGGGAGCGCGGATACGCCGAAGCGACGGTGGAGAGCTGCTGCGAGGTCGCCGAGGACTTCTTCAGGTTCCTGGCCGAGAGCAAGGTCCCGTTCGCCTCGGTCAGCGTTATCGACGTGGATCGCGCGGTGGCGGCGAAGTCCGCCCGCGCGGAACTCAGTCGGCGAACCATCGAGAACATGACCACCCGCCTGAAGATGTTCTTCCGGTTCGCCGAAGACCGGGGCTGGTGCAAGCCCGGCATCGCGGCGGCGATCACGTTTCCACGCATATGGGTCAACGACGACGTGCCGTCTGGACTGAAGCGCGAAGACGTCGTGCGGCTGCTGGCGACCACGGAGGGCGACCGTGCAGTGGACAAACGGGACCGCGCGATCCTGATGCTGCTCGCGGCCTACGGTTTGCGAAGCAACGAGTTGCGCGGGTTGCAGCTTGACGACTTCGACTGGGAGCGAGAGACGCTCCGCATACGCCGTACGAAGCCGGGTCGAACGCACGTCTACCCACTGTCGGCCGGCGTGGGCCAAGCCGTCCTGCGCTATCTCCACGAGGTTCGTCCGCGCCATCGCGGCCGGACGCTGTTCCTCACGCTCGGAGTGCCGTTCAAGCCGCTCTCCCGGAGCTCGTTGGGCTACATCGTCAGACGCCGGTTGCGATCCCTCGGCATCGTCACCGGACGTCGGGGACCGCACGCCCTGCGGCATGCAGCCGCCCAGCATCTTCTCGACCAGGGCATGGCGATGAAGGTCATCGGCGACTTCCTCGGGCACCGCAGCACGTCGTCGACCGCGGTGTACGCGAAGGTCGACCTCAACGCGCTACGCGAAGTCGCCGCCTTCGATCTGGAGGGCTTGGTATGAGACTACACGACGCCATCGAACAGTACATTCTGGCGCGGCGGGGTCTCGGCTCGCGGTGCCGGACGCAATCGGACGTGTTGCGGCACTTCCTCAAGTGCGTCGATAGCAAGGTCGGCTGCGACGACATCTCGCGCGAACAAGTTCGTGCCTTCCTCGCGGGTGACGGCCGTCTGACCCGGACTCGCGCGCTCAAGTACTCCGTGCTTGCCGGCTTCTACCGCTACGCGATCAGCCGCGGCTACGCGACCCGGTGGCCGTTGCCCGACAACGAGCCCAAGAAGCCGCCACAGGCACCGCCCTACGTGTACTCCCGTGAGGAGGTTCGGTGTCTTCTCGACAGTCTGGATCTCCACCATAAGCGTGCGCTGCAACTGGACGCCGATACCATGCGCACGTTGATTCTGCTGCTCTACGGCGCGGGTCTCCGGGCCGGCGAAGCCCGACATCTCACCTTGGTCGATGTCGATCTGACGACTGCCGTGCTGACCATACGCCGATCGAAGTTCTACAAGACCCGCCTCGTGCCGGTCGGCCCGCAACTCGCAGGCGTTCTCGCAGACTACGCTCGACGGCGAGCCGTCCGCGCTTTCCCGGACGGCACGAACTCGTCGTTCCTTGCGAACCGGGACGGTACACCCCTGGCCAAGGAAACGGTGCAACAGAGCTTCCGCTTCCTGCGGCGCAGGGTGGGTATCCACGGCACGGCGGGCTGCCTGCCGCCGAGTCTGCACTCGCTGCGGCACTCCTTTGCCGTCCACAGGGTCACCTCGTGGTATCGCGAGGGTGCCGACGTGCAACGGCTCCTGCCGGTGCTCTCCACCTACCTGGGACACGCGCGGCTGTCCGACACGCAGGTCTACCTGACCATGACACCGGAACTGCTGCAGGAAGCATCCCTGCGCCTGGAGCGCTATGCGCGAGGAGGCGACCATGCGTGACGTCGACATCCTCGGTCCGTGGCTCGAACGCTTCCTGCTGGAGCACATCGTCACGGAGCGCAACCTGGCCCGCAACACGCAGAAGAGCTATCGGGACACCTTCGTCCTGCTGCTGCCGTTCGTCAGCGGCAAGGTCGGGAAGCCACCCGACCAACTCGCCGTGCGCGACCTCACGTCCGGCCTCGTCCTGGAGTTCCTGGCCCACCTCGAGGATGATCGCGACTGCTCGGTGCAGACGCGCAACCTGCGCCTTACGGCGATCCGTGCGTTCGCCCGCTTCGTCGCCAGCCGCGACCCCGCCCAGGTCGCATGGTGCGGCCACATCCGGGCCATCCCTTCCAAGAAGGCGATGCCGCAGCCTATCGGGTGGCTCACCCGGGACGAAGTGGACGCGATGCTGGAGGTGCCGGATCGTGGGACGATGCGCGGGCGAACGGAGCACGCCCTTCTGCGCTTCCTCTACAACACCGGGGCGCGCGTCTCGGAAGCTGCGCAACTGAGAGCGGGCGATCTCCAGATTGGCCGTGGCGACGGGCGTCATGCACTGGCGACGCTCCACGGCAAGGGTGGCAAGACACGCCTGTGTCCACTGATCCCAGAGACCGAGCGCGTGCTCGCGGACCTGGTCCGCGGCTCGTCGGCTGCCGATCCCGTGTTCCTCAGCAGGTACGGACGGCCCTACACGCGGTTCGGGATCTACCGCCTCGTCGAGCGTTGCGCGGATGAGGTGTCGAGCCTGGCCGGGAGGAAGGTCACGCCCCACGTGCTAAGGCACAGCATCGCCTGCCACCTGCTGCACGTTGGCGTCGACATCAATACGGTGCGAGCCTGGCTCGGTCATGCACGGATCGACACGACGAACGTGTACGCCGAGATCGACCTCAACATGAAGGCTCGCGCGATAGAGCTTTGCGGCTTGGTCGAGTCGGGCCCGAGCCGCCACTGGAAGGAGGACAAGGACCTGATGGCCTTCCTGCGATCCTTGTAGGAGCCACCATCTTGGGCGCGGATCGCTCGCTCGCTATGTTGCGGTGACGATGACTGTCTCGTTGCAGGAACAGGCGGTTCGCGAGTGCCGCAACATAGTCGGGTCCGCAACATTGGGGTG
>WTFV01000077.1 GCA_011523845.1 Acidobacteriota bacterium
CCGCCGCCTCCGCCGCCTCCGCCGCCTCCGCCGCCGACGGAGGAAGAGCTGTTCATGGCCATGACGCTGGACGAGTTGAACGCTACGGCGCCTCTCCTGCCCGTCTTCTTCAACTACGACGAGGCGGAGATTCTGCCGGACGGGCAGTCGGTCCTGCAGCAGAACGCCGAGTGGATGCGGCGCTGGCCGTCGACCCGGGTGCGCGTCGAGGGGCACTGCGACGAGCGGGGCACCAACGAGTACAACCTCGCCCTCGGTGATTCGCGCGCGGCAGCGGTACGCGACTACCTGGTTTCGCTGGGGGTCGACACCGGTCGGATCATCACGGTGAGCCGCGGCGAGGAGTCGCCCTTCTGCGGGGAGAGCCACGAAGGCTGCTGGTCGCGGAACCGCCGCGGGCACTTCGTCGTCATCGTCAAGTAGCTCGCAGCCGCGGCGGATCTGCTTGCAGGCTCGACGGGTTTCAGGGGGGCTCGTGCGTGGTTCACGCGCCCTTCTTCTCCCCTTGCTCGGGGCGCCGTCCCCGTCCGGCGCCACTTGGGCGGGCGACGTTCCGCAAGGACTCGAGCAGCGCCGTGCGCGTCGTCCTGACGCGCGCGAGCACTCGCTCGCCGTGCGCCAACACCGGGATCTCGGCTCCGAAACGGCGCTCGAGGTTCCTGTCCCCGGTGATGTCGACCTCGCGGAGCGTTACCGGCTCCTCCCGGGCGATCCCGGCGACGATGTCCTTCATCCTGTCGCACAGGTGGCAACCCGGCCGCGTGTACAGCGTCAGCGGAGTCATGGCGGCCCTCATGAGTCAGGAGCTGACCCACGCCGTCTCGCGCGCGGAGAGATCCACCGTTCCGACCAGTTCGCCGACGGCGGCGTGCCCGTGGCGCGTCAGGTAGTCGACGACGCCGTCCCGCAGCTTCGGCCAGATGCCGGGATCCTCGAAGTTCGCGGTTCCGACCTGCACGGCGCTCGCCCCGGCGATGAGGAACTCCAGCACGTCGCGGGCCGAGGCGATGCCTCCCATCCCGATGACCGGGATGCGCACCGCGTTGCTGCACTCGTAGACCATGCGCACGGCGATGGGCCGGATGGCCGGTCCGCTGAGGCCCCCGACGACGTTGGACAGTCGCGGCCGACGGGTCTCCACGTCGATCGCCATCGCGAGAAACGTGTTCACGAGCGACACGGCATCCGCGCCGGCGTTCTCGGCCGCGACCGCGATGGCGGCGACATCGGTGACGTTGGGCGTCAGCTTGGGAAAGATCGGCAGCGTCGTCGCCTTCCGCACCGCGCCCACGACATCCTGTACGCCGGCCAGGCTGCAGCCGAACGTGTGGCCCCCCTCGTCGATGTTGGGGCAGGAGATGTTGATCTCGATGGCGGCGACCCCGTCCGCGTCGGACAGAATGCGTGCGATCTCGGCGTACTCCTCGACCGTCGAGCCGCAGATGTTGACGATGACCACGGCGCGCCGCGCTCTCAGGTCGGGCAGCTTGTCGGCCACGAAGGCCCGCACGCCGACGCCCTGCAGACCGATCGCGTTGAGCATGCCGCTCGGCGTCTCCACGATGCGCGGCGGGGCATGTCCCTCGCGGGCCTCCAGGAACAGGCCCTTGACGGCGATGGCGCCGAGCGCCGACAGGTCGACCAGGTCGGCGTACTCCACGCCGTAGCCGAAGCAGCCGCTCGCGGCGATGAGCGGATTGGCCAGTCGGAGGCCGGCAATCTCGACGCTCAGGTCAGGTCGGCCCACGAAACGCGACTTCCCTCGAAGACCGGTCCTTCGAGGCAGGCCCGGACGAACCGGGCGCCGCCGTCGAGGACGCGCACGACGCAACTGTAGCAACCGCCGAGGCCGCAACCCATGACCGGCTCCAGGGACACCTCGACCCGCCGGCCCGCGTCCGCCGCCAGCTCTGCCACGGCGCGCAGCATCGGCGTCGGGCCGCAGGCGTAGAGCATCAACGGCCGGGCTCCGGCTGCGTCGAGCGCGCGCTTCAGCGGCGCCGTCACCCGCCCCGCCTCGCCGCGCGTGCCGTCCTCGGTCGTCAGGACGACGCGCACCCCGAGGCGTTCGAAGAAGGGAACACGATACAGGTCATCGCCCGATCGCCCGCCGTAGAACAGCGTGCTGTCGACTCCGCGGGCACCGAGCGCCTCGGCGAGCGTGGCGAACGGGGCCAGCCCGACGCCGCCGGCCACCATCCAGGCGCGGGTGGGCGGATCCACGACGGTGAACGGGGAACCGAGCGGCCCCAGACAGCGGAGCCGGTCTCCCGGCTCGGCGCGGAAGAGATCGCGCGTGACGGCTCCCACCTGCTTGCTCAGCAGCGAGAGGCCGGTGACCGCGCCCCGCGCGTCCCGCAGAATCTCGAAGACCGAGAACGGTCGGCGGAGCAGAGGCTCGCATCCGAGGGCGCGCTTGACCATCACGAACTGCCCCGGCCGGGTCCGTCGGGCGATGGACGGCGCTTCGATCTCGAGGATGTTGTACGCGTCGGACAGGCGATGATTGGCCGCGATGCGGGCGTCCACGTCGACCGGGCGGGCCACGGGCCGAGTATACCCGAGCGCCGCAACCGGCCTGCGCCGGCAGTCCGTTGGACGCCGCCGCTCGCGGGCGTCTTGCGCGCCCCGCACCCCGCGGATTACGATGGCGGCACTCTTTAAGCGCGTCCCGGCGAGGTCGCAAAGAGGTGGCAGCCGTTCATTCCCCGCGTCCACCCGTCCTTCCCATCGGGCGTCCGTCGGCTCCCGCCGGTTGCGGCGGCGTGCCTTGCGTTCGCAGGAGCCCATGCCCCTCGTAATGGAAGCGGACGGGATTCGCCGCGCGCTCGTGCGGATCGCGCACGAGATCGTGGAGCGCAATCGGGGCGTCGACGACATCGCCCTGGTCGGCATCCGGCGCCGCGGCGTGCCGATCGCGCAACGGCTCGCGGCGAGCCTGCTGGAGATCGCCGGTCGCGAGGTGCCGACCGGCGCGCTCGACATCACGCTGTACCGCGACGATCTAATGCGACAGGCGGTCGGGCCGCAACCCGTGCTGCGGCGGACCGAGATCCCCTTCTCGATCGACGAGCGGCGGATCCTGCTCGTCGATGACGTCCTCTACACGGGGCGTACGATCCGGGCCGCGCTCGACGCGCTCATCGACTTCGGGCGGCCGCGCAGCATTCAGCTCGTGGTCCTGGTCGACCGCGGCCACCGGGAATTGCCGATCAAGGCAGACTACGTCGGCAGGAACGTGCCGACCTCGGCCCGCCAGAGCGTGCAGGTGAAGCTGACCGAGGAGGACGGCGTGGACGTAGTCGTGATCGAGGACGTCGCCGACGACCGGGCGCGCGCCCCGGCAGCGGGGGACGAGTCGTGAAGGGTGCGCTCGGCGCCCGCGAAGCCGCTCCGGCGGACGTGCCCGGCCGTGCGCCGGGGTTGCGCTCGAAGCATCTGCTGAGCGCGGGGGATCTGAGCCGGGAGGAGATCCTGCTCATCCTCGATTCGGCGGAGGCGATGAAGGAGGTCGGCACGCGGCGCATCAAGAAGGTGCCGACGTTGCGGGGCGCCACCGTCGTCAACCTGTTTCTCGAGCCGAGCACCCGGACGCGCACGTCGTTCGAGATCGCCGAGAAACGGTTGAGCGCCGACACCCTCAACATCGCGGGCGGAACGTCGAGCCTGCTGAAGGGGGAGACGCTGATCGATACGGCGCGGACGCTCGAGGCGATGGCTCCCGACGTGGTCGTCCTGCGGCATGCCGCCTCCGGCGCGTGCCACCTGCTGGCCGGCGTCTGCGACGCGCGGGTCATCAACGCGGGCGACGGGATGCACGAGCATCCCACCCAGGCCCTGCTCGACGCGTTCACCATCCGCGAGCACAAGCCGGGCTTCGAGGGGCTGAAGGTGGCCATCGTCGGCGACCTCCTGCACAGCCGCGTGCTGCGGTCGAACATCCTGCTGCTGACCGCGCTCGGCGCCGACGTCCGGGTCTGCGGGCCGCGGACGCTGATGCTTCCCGGCGTCGAGCGGTTCGGGGTGCGGGCGACGACGTCGCTCGACGACGCGCTGGCGGACGCCGACGTGGTCATGCTGCTGCGCGTGCAGGAGGAACGGATGCACGGCCACTTCTTTCCCTCCCGCCGCGAGTACTTCGCCACGTTCGGGCTGACCGCCGAGCGGCTCGGGCGCGCCCGCCCCGACGTCATCGTGATGCACCCGGGTCCGATGAACCGCGGGGTCGAGATCGCCTCCGACGTTGCGGACGGTCCGGTGTCGGTCATCCTCGAGCAGGTGGCGAACGGCGTGGCCGTCCGGATGGCGGTGCTGTATCTGCTGGCCGGGTTCGACGTGAACGAGGGAGCGGCATGACGACGCAGGCGGTGGTGCTCAAGGGCGGACACGTGGTCGATCCCGCGCAGGGAATCGACGGCGTGGTCGACGTCCGCATCGAGGGGAGCAGGGTGGCGGCGGTCGGCGTCGACCTGCCGCTGGACGGCGGGCTGCCGGTCGAGGTGCCGGCCGGGCTCGTCGTCTGCCCCGGCTTCATCGACATGCACGTCCACTTCCGGGAGCCGGGGCAGGAGCACAAGGAGACCATCGCCAGCGGCGCCGCCGCGGCGGTGGCCGGCGGCTTCGTGGCCGCCGCGTGCATGCCGAACACCGAGCCGGTCAACGACCACGTGGGGGTGACGGAGGAAATCGTGCGCAAGGCGGGGGAGGCCGGGCTCGCCAGGGTCTACCCGATCGGGGCGGTGTCGGTCGGGTCGCAGGGAGAGAGGATGACCGAGGTCCGGGCTCTGCGCGAGGCCGGCTGCGTCGGAATCTCCGACGACGGCCATCCGGTCGCCAGCGCGCTCCTGATGCGCCGTGCGCTCGAATACGCGTCCATGTTCGGGATGCCGGTCATCGACCACTGCGAGGAGCCGAGCCTTGCGGCGGGCGGGGTGGTGCACGAGGGCTATCCGGCCACCGCCCTGGGGTTGCGCGGGCAGCCGGGGGAGGCCGAGTCGATCATGGTGGAGCGGGACGTCAGCCTGAGCGGGCTCACCGGCGGAACGGTGCACGTGGCCCACATGAGCGCCCGCGAGTCGCTGCGCGCGGTGCGTTCGGGCAAGGAGCGGGGTATCGCCGTCACGTGCGAGGTGACGCCGCATCACTTCGTCCTGACCGACGAGGATCTGCGTTACGACACCAACTTCAAGATGAACCCGCCGTTGCGTGCGGCGGCCGACCGCGACGCCATGCTGGAAGGGCTCGCCGACGGCAGCATAGACGCGATCGCCACCGACCATGCGCCGCACCACGCCGACGAGAAGGCGGTGGAGTTCGACCGGGCGCCTTTCGGCATCATCGGTCTCGAGACGGCCGTGTCGCTGTCGCTCGACCGCCTCGTCCACCGCGACGTGCTCTCCATGCGTCGTCTCGTCGAGCTCTACGCGCCGAACCCGGCGCGGATCCTGGGTGTCGAAGGCGGGACGCTCGCTCCCGGTTCGGCGGCCGACTTCACGATTCTCGCCCCGGACACGACGGTGGAAATCGCGGCGGACCGGTTCCGCTCCAGGGCGCGCAACACGCCGTTCGACGGCTGGCGGCTGCGGGGTGCGGTGGCGGCCACCATCGTCGACGGGCGCGTCGTCTACACCAGCCCTCTGGTTCCCGGCGCCGCGGGACTGGCGTGGCCCGCGCCGGCCACGACGCCGTAGACCGCCGCGGTCTCGGCGACCATGCGCCCGGCGCCGAACTCGGCGCGGGCGCGTCGGCGTCCCGCGGCCCCGAACGCCCGCCGCCGCGGGGCGTCCCGCAACAGGTCGGCGATGGCGCGGGCCAGCGCCGGCGCGTCTCCCGGCGGCGCGAGCAGCCCCGTGCCGCCGTCGACGACGCTCTCGGGAATGCCGCCGGCGCGGGTCCCGACCACCGCGAGCCCGGCCGCCATCGCGTCGAGGACCGACGTGCCGAGTCCCTCGGTGACCGAGCTCATGACGAAGAGGTCGAGCCCCTTCAGCACCGACGGCACGTCGTTCCGGAACCCGGTCAGAATCACGCTCCCGTCGAGGCGCAGTCGCCGAATCTGACGCGCGAGCGCGCCCTCGAGCTCGCCCGCGCCGACTATCAGCACGCGCGCGTCGGGGACCACGCGGACGAGCCGCGCCGCGGCGTCGACCAGGTGGCGCTGGCCCTTGTGCGGCACGAGCGCGGCGACGTTGCCGGCGATCGGGCACCCCGGAGGCAGGTCGAACTCGGCGTGGAGATCGAGGGCGGGTGCGCGCTCGATGCGCTCGATGTCGACTCCTTCGCGCACCACGGTGGTCCGCTCCGGCGGTACGCCGTCGCCGGCCAGCATGTCGCGGATCGCTTCCGAGGCGCAAATGAACCGATCCACCTGCCGGTACTTCCAGCGGGAGAACGCGTTGCCCCGGACGTGGAAGTCGACCCGGCGCGAGGCGACCAGCGGCGGAGTCGCCTGCCGCCCGGCCAGCAAGCGGGCGAGCGACGCAACAGCGACCGCGTGGGCGTCGTGGCCGTGAATCACGTCCGGCGCGAGGTCGCGAACCAGGCGGCGGAGCTTCCAGGCGGCCGCCGGATCCAGGTCCCCCCGCGGCGCCAGCGGGTAGAGATCGCCAGCCTCCGCCGCGCGCCGGAACAGCTCCCCCCGCGGTTGGGCGACCAGCGCCGCGCGCTCGCCCCGCCGGCGCAGGCCGAGCACCGTCAGCAGGGCCTGGTACTGACCGCCGCGCCATGTCCGCGCCGTGTCGACGTGCAGGGAGAACATCGCGGGTGTGCTGCCGTCGCGCCCGCCTCAGTCGCGGCCGCCGGCGCCGGCGCGCTGCCTTTCCCACAGCTTCACGAACTTCAGGAAGACGTAGCCGGCGTTCAGCATCGAGACAATCAACCCTCGCGCGCCGTCGCGCACGCCTTGCCGGACCACGTAGTTGCGCAGGAAGGCCGCCGGTGGTCGAGCGGCCAGGTCGATCCATCCGGCGCGGCGCCCCTCGCGCAGCAGTTGGCTGGCGGCCAGCGTGGTGTAGCGGTCGATGGTCTCCAGATGGTGCGCGACGTCGCGGTAGGCGTGATGCTCCAGCTCCCCCCGCAATCGTCCGACGGGACCATCGACCGCCACCGACTCGTGCACCAGGCGATCGTTCCAGCGGCCGGTGCGGCGATCGTACAGGCGCAACTGGAGGTCGGGGTACCAGTCGGTGGAACGGATCCAGTGGCCGAGGTAGCGGGTCACGCGCGGGATGCGGTAACCGCGGGCTGCCGGCTCGGCATCGAGCAGGGCCCGGATCTCGCGGGCCAGGCCCGGCGTGACCCGTTCGTCGGCGTCGAGCGACAGGATCCAGTCGTGGGCCGCGAGTGCCGCCGCGTGATTTTTCTGCGCTCCATAGCCCTCCCAGGGGTGCACGCTGACGCGGTCGGCCGTCTCCCGTGCGATGCGCACCGTGTCGTCGGTACTCCCGGAATCCACCACCACGAGCTCGTCCGCCCAGCGCACCGAGTCGAGGGCCGCCCGGATGTTGGCTGCTTCGTTGCGGGTGATCACGAGCACCGAGAGGCGGGGCATGGGGACGACTCCGAGAGTCTAGGAGCCTGCGCCGCAGAACGCAACGAAGTGAGTTCTGAAGCGAATCCCCCCTTGTATACTTGCTCGCCGGTCCGCGATGCCATGGCCGGCCGGCGGCCGTCGCGCGGCCGCTCCTCCCCGGGGCGACTTCCATGCATCCCGACGATCTGCTTCGACGCTTCCGGGCTGCCGGGGCATTGCTCGAGGGGCACTTTCAGCTCACGTCGGGACTGCACAGCGCCGGCTACCTGCAGTGCGCGCTCGTGCTCCAGGATCCGGTGCAGGCCGCGGTCATCGGCGAAGCGATCGCGGCGAGAGTGCGGGCGCTGTCGCCGGCCGTCGTTCTCTCGCCGGCGCTCGGCGGTGTCGTGATCGGACACGAGGTGGCGCGCGCCCTCGGCGTCCGCGCCGTCTTCGCCGAGCGGCGCGCAGGCCGGCTGGGTCTGCGCCGGGGCTTTGCGCTCGCCCCTGCGGAGCGCGTTCTCGTCGTCGAGGACGTCGTGACCACCGGCGGCTCGACCCGCGAGACGATCGCGGTGGCGCGCGAAGCGGATGCGGAGGTCGTCGGGGCCGCAGCGATCATCGATCGCAGCGCATCGCAGGCCACGTTCGACGTGCCCTTCCAGGCGCTGGCCGCCGTGTCCTGGCCCACGCACGAACCGGCGGCATGTCCGCTGTGCGCACGCGGCGTGCCGGCCGTGAAGCCGGGCTCGCGGCCGGCCGCATCGACCGGCTGAAGGCGGCTCTCCGGACCGCCGCCATGCGCACGATCAAGCTGCTCCTCGCCTACGACGGGACGGACTACGTGGGGTGGCAGCGCCAGGCCCGCGGGCGTTCGATCCAGGGCGAGCTGGAGCGGGCGCTCGCGGAGATCGAGGGGCGGCCGGTAGCCGTCGTCGGGGCGGGGCGCACCGACGCCGGCGTGCACGCGCTGGGGCAGGTCGCCAGCGTGCAGCTCGTGGGCCGAATCGAGACGTCCGTCCTCGTCCGGGCGCTCAACGCGAAGCTGCCGCCCGACATCCGTGTCCTTGCGGCGGAGACGGTGGCCGCCGACTTTCACGCCCGCTACGCGGCGCGGCGAAAGACCTACCGGTACCATCTCACCAACGGTCCGCTCGCGAGCCCGTTCACGCTGCGCTACGCCTGGCACGTACGGGAACCGCTCGACCTGTTCGCCATGCGCGAAGCCGCCGGCCGATTGCCGGGGCGCCGCGACTTCGCGGCGTTCCAGAACGTCGGGACGGAGGTCGCATCGACGGTGCGGACGCTGCACTCGATAGTCGTCGGGCCGGGAGCCGCTCCGTTTCCGGCGCCGCCGGCCCCTGGGTCGCCCGCGTCGGTCGAGGTCGCCGGCGAGGGCTTTCTCCGGCACATGGTGCGGATCATCGTCGGCACGCTCGTCGAGGTCGGCCTCGGCCGCGTCGAGGCGTCCGCCGTCACCGCGATCCTGGCGTCCCGGGCGCGGGAGCGGGCGGGGCCCACCGCGCCGGCGCGCGGGCTGTTTCTGGTCGCCGTCGACTACTGATTATCATAGGACCCAATGGGCCTGCACGACGTACTGGCGTGGGCGCCGGCTGAATCCGTCGCGGCCCGCCTGGTACGTCAGGTCGATTTCGGACGCCTGCCGGCGCACATCGCCGTGATCATGGACGGCAACGGCCGCTGGGCCGCCCGCCGGCGACTGCCCCGCGTCGAAGGGCATCGCGCGGGAATCGATTCGGTGCGCGACTCGGTGGAGGTGTGCGCCCGGCTCGGCATCGACGTGCTGACCCTCTACGCCTTCTCGGTGGAGAACTGGAAGCGCCCCCCCGCGGAGGTGCGGGGCCTGATGGGGCTCCTCAAGCGCTACCTGCGGCTGGAGCTCGCCACCCTGATGGAGAACGACATCCGCCTCCAGGTCATCGGGAGCGAGGAGGAGCTCGCGCCCGACGTTCGAGGGGAGCTCGATGCCGCGCAGGAGCGGACGGGCGGCAACACCGGCATGGTCTTCAACATCGCGCTCAACTACGGCGGCCGGGCCGAGATCGTGGCGGCGGCCCGCCGCGCGCTGCGGGCCGGCGTCGATCCGGACGAACTGGACGAGGCGCGTTTCGCCGGGTTGCTGTACACGGCGGGGCAGCCGGACCCGGATCTGCTGATCCGGACCAGCGGCGAGATGCGCATCAGCAACTTCCTGCTCTGGCAGATTGCCTACTCGGAAATCTGGGTGACCGACACCTACTGGCCGGACTTCCGCGCCCGGCACCTTCTGGAGGCGGTGCTCGCCTACCAGAAGCGCGACCGGCGCTACGGCGGGATCGAGCAGGAGCCGGCAATAGTCGGACGGTAGGGCGTGACCAGGGTTCTCAGCGGCGGCGCGCTGGCCGTACTGGTCGTGGGCGGGATCTGGTTCCTTCCCCCCGTCGCCACGCTCGTGCTGGCGGGGGCCGTGCTGCTGCTGGCGTTCCAGGAGTACGTCGGACTGGCGCGTTGCGCCGGCGTGGCGTTCGCCCCCGTGCCGGCCGGCGCGGCGGCGCTTGCGGCGGGCGGGACGGTCGTCCTGGCCCCCGGCGCGCTCGGGGCGGTCGCCATGGCCGGGGGGCTGCTGATCGCCGTGACGGCGCTCGCGCAACCGCGCCGGGAAGGTGTACTGGCGGGCGCCGGCGCCGCCGCGTTCTCCCTGCTCTACCTGGGGCTGCCGCTGGGTGCCCTCGCGGCGCTGGCGGTGCACGCGGGCCGCGAGGTCGTGCTGCTCCTGATCGCGACCGTCGTCGCCAGCGACACGGCGCAGTACTACGGTGGCCGTCTCCTGGGCCGGAGACGGCTCGCGCCCGCGGTGAGCCCCGGCAAGACGGTGGAGGGAGCGGTGTGCGGCGTCGTCGCCGGCGCCGCCGCGTTCGCCTGGATCGGCGCGTACTGGCTGCCCGCCCTGGAACCGCCCGTCCGCGTGCTGCTCGGCGTGGCGCTTCCGGTGGTCGGCATCGCCGGCGACCTGTTCGAGTCGCACCTGAAGCGGGCGTCCGGGGTCAAGGATTCCTCGGGGCTGATTCCGGGCCATGGCGGCGTACTGGACCGTATCGACGCGCTTCTCTTCGCGGCGCCGGTCTACTACACCGTGTTGCGCTTCGGGGTGGAACGAGTGCCGTGAAGCGGATTGCCATTCTCGGCTCGACCGGGTCGATCGGCCGGAGCGCGCTGGCCGTCGTATCCGCCCATGCCGAGCGCCTCGAGGTCGTCGGCCTCGCGGCCGGGCGCAACGTGGAGCGCTTCGCCGAGCAGGTCGCCGGCGTGCGGCCCGCGGTGGTGGCCATGGCGGATGCCGGGGTGCTGGACCGGCTGCGGGCGTCGGGCGCGCTGCCCGAGGCCGCCGTCGCGGGATGGGGCGAGGACGCGCTCGTCGCGGTCGCCACCCACCCGCAGGTGGATGTCGTGCTCTGCGCTTCGGCCGGCACGGCGGCGTTGGGCGCCACGCTGGCCGCCATCGAGGCGGGCAAGACGGTAGCGCTCGCCAACAAGGAAGTGCTGGTGATGGCCGGCCGGCTGATGGTGGAGGCGGCGCGGCGGCAGGGCGTGACGATTCTCCCGGTCGACAGCGAGCACAATGCGATCCACCAGTGCGTCGACGGGCGCGCGGCCGTCGACGTGGCGCGGTACGTCCTCACGGCATCGGGGGGGCCCTTCCGGGACCGGCCGGCCGGGGATCTGGCGGCGGTGACGCCGGAGGAGGCGCTGCGCCATCCCACGTGGTCGATGGGCCCGAAGATCACCATCGATTCCGCGACGCTGATGAACAAGGGGCTCGAGGTCATCGAGGCGCGCTGGCTCTTCGACGCGTCCCCCGACCGCATCGACGTCGTGGTTCATCCCCAATCGGTCGTGCATTCGCTGGTCGAGTTGCGGGACGGCTCGGTGATCGCGCAGCTCGGCGTGACCGACATGCGTCTTCCCATCCAGTACGCCTTCTCCTACCCGGAGCGTTGGCCAGCGGCGTTGCCCGCGCTCGATCTGACGGCGTGCGGACCACTCGACTTCCAGGCCCCCGATACCGACCGGTTTCCGTGTCTCGGGCTGGCCTACCAGGCGTTGCGGGCCGGGGCGTCGTTCCCGGCGGTGCTCAACGCCGCGAACGAGGTGGCGGTGGCGCGTTTCCTGGAACGCCGCCTGCCGTTCACCGCCATCCCGCGGGTGATCGAGACTGCGCTGGACGCCGCGGTGGGGCACGCGGCGGCCGATCCGTCGACGCTGGCCGAGGTCCGGGAGCTGGACGCTTGGGCGCGCCGCTTTTCGTCGTCGGTAGCTGACGGGTAGAATCGAAGAAACCACGTGTAGCGATCGGATTCAACCGTGACCACCCTGCTTGCCTTCCTGTTCGTCCTCGGCGTGCTCGTCTTCGTCCACGAGCTCGGTCACTTCCTGATGGCCCGCCGGCTCGGGGTCCGGGTGTTGACGTTCTCCCTCGGCTTCGGGCCGAAGATCCTCAAGGCCACGCGGGGCGATACCGAGTATTGCGTCAGTGCGATACCGCTCGGCGGCTACGTGAAGATGGCGGGCGAGCACGGGGAGGAGAACCGTTCGGGAGCAGCCGACGAGTTCATGTCGAAGTCCAAATGGGAGCGTTTCCTGGTGCTCATCATGGGACCGGCGATGAACCTCGTCCTCGCCGTGGTCGTGATGTGGCTCGTGCTCTACCAGGGGGCGGAGGAGCCCGCGTTCGAGATCGAGCCCCCCGTGGTCGGGCGCGTGATGGAGGATTCGCCCGCCGCGCGTGCGGGGATCGCGGTCGGCGAGCGGATCGTCAGCGTCGCCGGCCGGGCGGTCGACACCTGGGACGCGCTGTTCATGGAGGTCCTGCCGCGCGCGGAGCGCGAGATCCCGGTCGTGGTGCGGGACGCGGGCGGCGTGGAACGGACGTTGCGGGTGACCCCCGACGCGCAGACCCGCTTCGAGATGGGGGATCTCGGCGTCGGACCGGCCGTGCACCCGCAGGTCGTCCAGGTCATGCCGGGCGAACCGGCCGACCGGGCCGGGCTCAGGGCCCGCGACGTCATCCTGGCCGTCGACGGCGACGAGGTCGAACACGCCGAGTTGATCGCGCGCATCAATGCCAGCCCCGACGTGCCGCTGACCCTCACCGTGCGGCGCGGCGGCGAACCGCTGCAAGTCAGCGTCACGCCGGCATTGCGCGGGGACATCGGCCTGACCGGCATGACGATCGCCCCGTACGAGACGCGGATCGTGGAGCCCGGTTTCATCGAGGCGTTCGGCATGAGCGTCGAGCAGAACTACGAGTGGTCCGGGTTGATCTTCCAGACCCTGTGGGGTCTGCTGACGGCGGAGACCTCGCCGCGGCAGCTCGTCGGTCCGGTGGGCATCGCGCAGTTGTCCGGAAGCGCGGCCCAGGTGGGGTGGATCCAGCTCTTCAGCCTGATGGCGATGATCTCGCTGAACCTCGGCATTCTGAACCTGCTGCCGATTCCGGTTCTCGACGGCGGCCACATCTTCATCATGGGCATGGAGAGCGTCGCGCGCCGCGACTTCAGCATGCGCGCCAAGGAGCGCATGCTGCTCGCCGGCTTCGTCGTACTGTTGATGCTGATGGTCACCGTCATCTACAACGACCTGACCCGCATCCAGTGGATCGAAGCGCTGATGCCGTGGCGCTGACGATCGGTGCGCGGCCGCGTCCCGGCCTGAAGTCCCGCACGCAACCGAGTCGTTCCATCGCGCGGTAGCGCGCCCCTGCGGGCGCGTTGGAAGTCTCCCTGGCGCGGAACTTGCGCGGCGCAAGCTTCCAGACTTCCGCCGAAGGGCGGGCATCGCGGCCGCGCCCTCTGTTCGGTGTCCTGCTTCGTCACGCTCATGTCCCTGCTCGACACGCTCCGCCGCGAGATGCGGCCGACCATCACGCTGGCGGCCCCGGTGGTGATCGCGGAGGTCGGCTGGGTGTCGATGCAGATCGTCGACATCGCCATGGTCGGCCGTCTCGGTCCCGAGGCGATCGGCGCGGTCGGCGTCGGCAGCGCGCTGTTTCTGGCGTTCAGCGTCTTCGGCATGGGCCTGCTGCTCGGCCTCGACACCCTGGTGTCGCAGGCGTTCGGCGCCCGCGACCGGGCGGCGTGCGACCGCTGGTTGCGGCACGGAGTCTTCCTGGCCCTGGCGCTGACGTTGCCGGTCGGCCTGCTCGCCCGGGCCGCAGGTGGTCGCCTCGACGTCTGGGGTTTCGATCCCGATGTCCTGGCGCTGGTGCGGCCCTACTTCGCCATCGTCACCTGGAGCCTGCCGCTGCTGCTGCTGTACGCCGCGTTCCGGCGCTACCTGCAGGCGGTGTCGGTGGTCCGGCCGATCATGGTCGCCTTGGTCACCGCGAACCTCGTCAACGCGGCCGCCAACTGGGTCCTGATCTTCGGCAACCTCGGCGCTCCGGCCCTGGGCGTCGACGGCGCCGGCTGGGCGACGTGCATTTCCCGCGGCTACATGACGCTCGTGCTGGCCGTCGCCGTAGCCCGTCAGGGGGTGCGGCCCTGGACCCTTACCGCCGGCGTGCGGATCGCCGGCCTGCGGCGGCTCCTGGGACTGGGTTGGCCCGCCGCAACGCAGGCGACGCTGGAGTACGGGGCGTTCGCGGCGGTGACGATGCTCGCCGGCCGGCTCGACCCGTCGACCCTGGCCGCGCACCAGATCGTCATCAACCTGGCCGGGCTCACCTACATGGTGCCGCTCGGGATCGCGTCGGCCGGGGCGGTGCGCGTCGGGCACGGCATCGGCCGGCGGGACGCCGCGGGCGCGTCGGCTGCCGGGTGGACCGCCATCGGACTCGGAACCGGGTTCATGGCGTGCGCCGCCGCGGCGTTCCTGCTGGCGCCACGCGCAATCCTGGGCATCTTCACGATCGACGGCGGGGTCGTCGAGGTCGGACTGACCCTGATCACGTTCGTCGCGCTGTTTCAGATCTTCGACGGTCTGCAGGGCGTGACCACCGGGGCGCTCCGCGGCCTGGGGGACACGCGAACCCCGATGCTGCTGAACCTGGCCGGCCACTGGATGCTCGGCCTCCCGGTCGGGTATCTGCTCTGCTTCGCAATCGGCTGGGGAGTCGTCGGCCTGTGGATCGGCCTCTCGACCGGCCTCATCGTGGTGGGCGGCCTCGTGACCGCGATCTGGTGGCGCCGGACGCTGGCGCTGGCGCCCGCGCTGGCCGGGGCGCGCGGCGTCTGAAGGCGGCGGCTCTCGGCCTTCACCGTCCGGCGTCGACTCCGTGCCCGACGACCTCGTCGCCGTGCCCGACGACCTCGTCGATGGCGTCCGCGAGGCCGCACTCGTCGTGGCGCGCGGTGGTGCGCCAGCCGCAGCGCTTGAGCGGCTCCACCGCGTTGCCCATCACCACCGGCCGCCCGGCGAACGCCAGCATTTCGCGATCGTTCAGGTTGTCGCCGACCGCCATGACGGCGGCGCGGTCGAGCACCAGGCGTTGCGTCCACGCCTTCAGCGCCGCGCCCTTGGACCAGCCGCCGGCGATGAGGTCCAGCAGCGAGAAGTCCCGCTCGGCGTACTCCGTCAGCGTGATGGTGACGTCGGACGCCTGGGGCAGACGTCCGACCTCGTCGGCGAGCACCCGCATCTTCTCGACGCTGCCGGTGAAGGCCACCTGGGCCGGATCCTCGGTGAGCGCCGCGTCGATCGGCTCGACACGGGTGATGAACGCGCGGTTCCGTTCGTAGTACCAGTGCCGCTGTGGATGGCTCCAGTCGATGCGTTCGAAGACGTACTGCCGCGCGTCGGGCCGGTCGAAGATGACCGCGACCCCCCGATGCCGGGACCGCATCGCGGTCACGATGGCCAGCGCCGTCTCGCGCGGCACGAGGCGGCGGTCCAGCGTCGTTCCGTCCACCCGCTTGGTCAACGCCCCGTTGCTGACGATCAGCGCCAGCGCGTCCGGCGCATGCTCCGGTGCGAGCGCCTCGGCGATCGGCCGCGCATGGTGGAAGGCGCGGCCGGTCACGAGGACGACCCGGATCCCTCGCTCGATGGCCCGGTGGACGGCCCGGCGGTTGCGCGGGGGCAACGCGCCCCGCCCGTCGAGCAGTGTGCCGTCGATGTCGATGGCGATGAGGCGGATGGGGCTGTCGGGCGTCATGGGCGCCGGGGCGCGGGGTGTGGTCGCAAGCGGGGCGGTCACGGGCTCGCAGCGCGCATCGCCGGTACGGAAAGCCCCTGCCCCGAGGAGATCGTCGCCGTGCGGCTCCGATTGCCGCGCAACCAACTCCCTCCATGAGTCTACGCCGTTCCCCGGCGCAGACTCCCGGCCGGCGCGGCTATGGCGCGGCGACGGGTTTCCTGGCGTACTTCTCCTCGACGTAGTCGTCGATCAGCCGGCGGAACGCCTCGGAGAGCTCGTCGTACGAGCCGCGCAGCGTCGTCGCGTGCCGGCCGTCCACGTAGACCGGACAGGTCGGCTCCTCTCCGGTGCCCGGCAGGCTGATCCCGATGTTGGCCGCCTTGGATTCCCCGGGGCCGTTGACCACGCAGCCCATGACGGCGACCGTCATCTCCTCGACGCCCTCGTGCTCCGTCCTCCAGGTCGGCATCATGCCGCGCACGTAGCCCTGGATCCGTTCGGCGAGCTCCTGAAACGTGGTGCTCGTGGTCCGGCCGCAACCGGGGCAGGCGGTGATGCTGGGGGCGAACGACCGCAGCCCGAGCGCCTGCAGCAGCTCGCACGCGGCGTACACCTCCTCTCGCCGGTCGCCGTTCGGGCGCGGTGTGAGCGAAACCCGGATCGTGTCGCCGATGCCCTCGTTCAGCAGGATGCCCATCGCCGACGCCGACCACACCAGGCCCTTGACCCCCATGCCCGCCTCGGTCAGTCCGAGATGCAGCGGCTGCGACGTCTGCGCGGCCAGCGCGCGGTAGACGGCGACGAGATCCCGAGGCCGCGACACCTTGGCGGAGATGATTATCTGGTCGGTGCGCAGCCCGCTGTCGAGGGCCAGCGCGGTCGATTCGAGGGCCGAGATCACCATGCACTCGTGGATGATCTCCTCCGACGTGCGGCCGAGGTCGCGGTCGGTGTTGTCCTGCATCTTCGCCAAGACGAGCTCCTGGTTCAGCGAGCCCCCGTTGACGCCGATGCGGACCGGCTTGCCGTGATCGCGCGCCACCGCGCAGATGGTCGAGAACTGCTCGTCGCGGCGCCGCCCGGTGCCGACGTTCCCCGGGTTGATGCGGTACTTGTCGAGGGCGGCCGCACAAGCCGGGTAGCGGGTGAGCAGCAGATGGCCGTTGTAGTGGAAGTCGCCGATGAGCGGCGCCGTGCAGCCGGCGTCCAGCATCCGCTGCCTGATCTCCGGGACCGCGCGCGCCGCGTCGTCCTGGTTGACGGTGACGCGCACGAGCTCGGAGCCCGCGTCCGCGAGCTCGATGCACTGGGCGGCGGTCGTCGCGGCGTCGGCCGTATCGGTGAGCGTCATCGACTGCACCGCCACCGGCGCCCCGCCGCCGATCTGCAGTCCACCGACCGTCACCGGCGTCGTCCGATGCAGGCGAACGTCCGTCATCACCGCCCGCATGATACCAAGCCTGCGTTGGAGTCGCTCGACCTGCTGATTCTGCATGCAGCGTGTCGCACAGGTGGCTAACGGCTCGATGGTGGACGGCGACGCTCGATAGGGCAACGACCGCGAGCTATCAGGCTGATGCGCCGCACCCGCTGAGCGGGGCCCGGTGCTTGCGTAGCGCCTTCATGCGTTGCGGCAGCGTCCTTACTGTCAACGAGCGAACCGTCGTTCCCCGTCGATTACCACTTTCCACGCGGGAATCCACGAGACCATCCGAGCCCTGTCGGGTGTCTCCGGGCATGGGACCCCCGCCACCACGAGGTCGAACTCGCGGGCCGCGACGTCCTGGGCACGAGGGCCGACCGGGTCTCCTGCCCAGGCCGGCAACAGACCGTGCGCGGCCGCCAGCGCATTCGCCCGTAAGAGCCCTCTCCGGGTCATTCTCATCTTCGACTCCAGAACCGCTTGCGGACCAGACTCGTGATGATATGCGGATAACCAATCCGGTGGTGAGCCGCACCCCGGTCCCCGCGGCGGTGCACCGATGCCTGACGGCCGCACGCGCCGGTACACTGTGGCCGGCCTGTTTCCACAATCTCACCCCCGCAGCCGTTTCGACGCGTTCCTCAGACGGGAAGCGTGAATGCGCAGGACTTCGAGACCCTCTTGCAGACCGTTCGCCGTCGAGCCCTGGCCACGGTGAGCGAGGTTGCCAAGGTGGTTGGCGCGCAGCGTTCGCAGCCGCGGTTGCGGCTGAAATCGATGCCCTCCTCGGTGCCGAGCGGGCCGACGCGCAGGACTTCGAGGCCCTGGAGCAGCCACTGCGTCGCCAAGCTCTCGGCCTCGCCGCGCTGGCGCTGGCACAGCACTTCAACGCGGACGATTCCGACCACTCGGGTTCGACCAGAGCGTGTGCGTGCGGCCGGACGGCGCGCTACGCAGGGCGCCGCCCTGGCAAGGAAAAAGCCTCGGCGTCGCACCGGCGAGCCGTCAGGAAGGACATCCCCGACCTCCTGTGTGGTCCGCGGGGTCGGATCGATGGTTCCGAGCAGCAGCGCAAGGACTGCCGCGACGACGATCAGCTTCAGGCCATCCTGTTCGAGACGAGCTCGCCCCACGCTGTGTCGCGCCGGGCAGATCACTGGTCACCCGGACGCGGCTGCAACGTCGGACACGACGCGCGGGCTTGCGGCTCCTCGCCGCCGGATACGAACGACATACCCGATCATGACCGCCACCCAGAGCGTCGACGGAACGAGCTGACTGTAAGGCTGCCACGCCCACAGCACCGTGCCCGAGAACGCCGTGATCACCGAGCCGTGCGCGCCGATCATCTTGACGAGATGCTCGTAGAGCCAGAGCGTCTCGAACCACCGTGCCGGAAACGCAAAGCGCGCGAGGTCATACAGCGACAGCGGCACCAGCGTGCCAAGCGTCGAATAGATGACGGCCGGAGCCCACGGCACCCGAACGGTCTGCAGGTAGAGCACCAACAGGACCGACGCGACCAGGGCACACACCGAAACGAGGGCGTCCCGCGCAACCGGCCCAACGTGTCGGATGCGTAGCGCTCGCAAGCCGGACCAGGCCCAGTACGCGGTCAGCAGGGTGACGGCGATCAGGTCGGCGCGCGGCCGGAAGAGGACGATACCCGTCGTTGCCGTACCCACGACGATCCAGACGGAGCCGAGGAACCATCGACCTCGTGCTCCGTGGGACGCGCCACCCTTCCTGGTCGCCAATTGGACGAGCCCCAGCACGAGCGCCAGCGTGCCGAAGAGAACGTGCACGACGACGTTCGCCGTGTGCGGCCACGACTCCTTGACGATCGAGCTTCCGTCCGCCAGCAGTTGCATCAGTCTTCCCCCGTCGGACATTTTCGACACCGGAGAAGGACGATGCATGTGCCGGAAGTCCTCGTTGCCGACCATGACTTCCGGCACACATTCGCAGACGGCTGTCTCGGTACAATGCGCTCCGATGCGGGTCGACGGGCGCTTCAACATCGCCGGATTCGCCGGTTGGCTGGCCTGTATGGTGCCGAGTGGGGTCGATCTGTACGAGGGCCGGTTGAGTGGCTGGCCCGCGGGCGTCTGGTCGGCGGCGTTTCTGACCTTCGGGGCGACGTACGCCGGGTATCTCTGGCGGCCGGCCGCCCGGAGGCGGTCCACGATCGATATTCTGCTGGTGGGCGCGCAGACCGGCGCCGGGCTCGCGATGGTGTGGGCAGCTTATGGCATGACCAAGTACTTGTGCGGCATCACACTGGTCATCGTCGCCGGCGAGCTACCGTACGTCTTTTCGCGGCGAGTCGTGTGGATCTGGGTCGCCGCACAAAGCTCCGTCCTGATCGCCATCTTCTGGAACAGCTTCTCGTGGCTCGCCGCCGTGTCCGGCGGCGGCGCCTTCGTAGCGAGTCACGTGTTCAACGTCGGGCAGTCGTTCCTCAGGCAGAGCGAGCAGGCGGCGCGCGAGCAGCTCGGCAGGGCCAACGCCGAGCTGAAGATCACGCAGGAACTACTGGCGGAGAACAGCAGGGTCGGGGAGCGGCTCCGTATTTCGCGCGACCTCCACGATTCTCTCGGGCATCATCTGACGGCCTTGAGCCTGCAGCTCGATGTCGCCTCGCGTCGCGTGAACGGCCGCGCGGCCGAGCATGTCCGCGAAGCCCATGCGATCACCAGGCTGTTGCTGAGCGATATTCGGGACGTTGTCGGCCAGCTTCGCCAGACGGGCCGAATCGATCTGTCGGCCGTCCTGCGTCCGCTCGCGGCAACCAGCGAGGTACCGCGCGTGCATCTCAGGATGCCCGAACCGTTCTATCTGGACGACCCCGCCCACGCCAACGCCTGGCTCCGCTGCGTGCAGGAGATCCTGACGAACGCATCGCGTCACGCCGGGGCGCGGCACCTGTGGATCGAGTTCGGACAGGACGGAGACGGGATCACGTTGCACGCGCGGGACGACGGTGTCGGCGCCGTCGACTGGAAACCCGGACACGGCTTGACCGGCATGCGCGAGCGAATCGAGGAGCGCGGCGGTCGCGTGGAGTTCAACACGGTTCCGAGGCGCGGCTTCGAAGTACGTGCGCACGTGCCGGCGCAAGGAGGATCGTCGTGATTCGTCTTGCGTTGATAGAGGATCAGACGCTCGTGCGGCGGGGACTTCGAGCCCTCCTCGACCTTACCGGCGACATGGCCATCGTGGCCGAAGCAGCCGACGGCGAAGAGGGTGCGAGGGTCATTCGCCGCGAACGCCCCGACGTCGTGCTCCTGGACGTTCGAATGCCCGGGAAGAACGGGATCGATCTGCTGACCGAGCTGCGGCGGACCGACGAGCTTCCTCCAACGATTCTCCTCACGACGTTCGACGACGACGAGGCGCTACTCGACGGCATCAGGGCCGGCGCCCGCGGCTACTTGCTGAAGGATGTATCACTCGAGCAGCTCGCTGACGCGATCAGAACCGTGTCACGGGGAGAAACGTTGATTCGTCCTGCGATCACGGAGCGTGTGCTCCGTGGACTCGAGCACGTGCGCCAGACGTTCGATGCCCTCGATCCACCGGATCCGCTCACAGCGCGCGAGCTCGAAGTCCTGAGATTGATGGCTGGCGGGTACAGCAACCGTGAGATCTCGGACGCCCTGGGCATTGCCGAGGGCACGGTCAAGAATCATGCGTCCAGCGTGATGTCGAAGCTCGGCGTCCGCGACCGTACCCGCGCCGTGTTGAAGGCGTTGGAGCATGGCTACCTCGGAGGCTGATGAGACTCACAGCCGGAGCGCCGAGGAAGGACACGGCCGCAGGACCGTTTCGGCCGCTCACGACACTCCTGAGTAGGCACCGCGCGGTTTTCGTCGGCTGGCAGGCTTCATCTCGGTAAGCAAGAGGAATACTGGACCGGCTTGGACCGTGGTCATCGAGTCGACGCCTCCAGAACCGTTCGCTGACGACGACTGCCGGCTCCGAGCCCGCCCGTTCGGTCGCGGGAGAAAGGAGGCGGCCGGCGGCCGGTGCGACGCCAAGTGCCTCGAAGTACTCCGGCGAGACCAGATGGCCGAAGACGCGCTCGGCGCCTTGCTCTCCGTCGGCGGCGACGCTGAACGGCACGGGCCCCAGGTGCGCCGTTGCCCCTTCGATGACGCCGTCCAGCTCGCGGATACGCTCGAAAGCCGGATACGACAACCGCGCGTCGACGGCAACCAGCGAATCCGGATCCCGGGCTCCGGGGAGCGGCGCCAGATAATCGGCGTGGACCCGCGAGAAGGAATAGATGCAGACAGCCATGCCCAGAGCCAGCGACGCAACCCCGATGGCGGTGATGCCGGGATGGGCGCGCAGCACGCGGAAGCCGTAGCGGAGATCCTGCCGGAGCACCTCCAGCCACCGGCCGAGCCTGACGTCCCGCACTTCTTCCTTGATGCGCTCTGCGCTCCCCAGCTCGATCCGCGCCCGCCGGCGCGCCGCCGACGGCGACAGCCCCCGCCGCTCCCACTCCTCGGCACGCGCCTGGACGTGGAACGCCAGCTCGTCGGCCAGCTCCCGCTCGAACCGCGTGCGCCCGACCAGCGCAGCGAACGTGAGACGCAGGCGAGTCCACATGTCGTCACACCTCCCCCGGCCGCGTGTCGAGCGCTGCCGCCATCGCGTCGGCCAGACGCTGCCAGTTCGCCCGCTGCTCCTGCAGCCGACGGCGGCCCGCCGGCGTCAGCCGATAGAACTTGGCCCGGCGGTTGTTGTCCGACACGCCCCATTCGGTGTCCAGCAGCCCTTGCTGCTCGAGGCGGTAGAGCGCCGGATACAGCGCGCCCTGCTCGACGACGAGCGCGCCCTTCGTGATCTGCTCGATGCGCAGCAGCACGCCGTACCCGTGCAGTGGTCCGAGCGAGACGGCCTTGAGAACCAGGACGTCGAGCGTCCCGGGCAGCAACATGGCGTGCGGAGGCACTCGTCTTTCTCCTAAATCAGTCAGGAAAGCGTAGCATGCACTCTCCTAAGCTGGCAAGGAAAAAGCCTCGGCGTCGCGCCGGCGAGCCGTCAAGGAGTTGTCCGGCGATCGTGGCAGGCGTACTCGAACATCGGCCCCTCGGTGCGGATCATCGGGACCACGC
>WTFV01000092.1 GCA_011523845.1 Acidobacteriota bacterium
GACGGGATGGTGCCGTTGTTCACCAGGTCGCCGAGGGCCGGGTCGAAGATGGTCGCGATGTTGAACCCGTTCTGCTGGCCGGGCGTCGGGGCGCGGAAGCCGCTGCTCACGCTGGCCCGCACGAAGCCGTAGCGGGCGGACAGCTTGCCGTTCGCCGTCGTGCCGAAGTCATCGAAGTGCTCGATGCGGGCCGCTGTGCCGAGCGTCCAGTCGTCCTCGAGGCCGCTCAGCTCGACGTCGCCGTACACGGCGACGTTGCCGCGGCTCCAGGTGCCCGCAGCCATCGGCCCGTAGCCGAAGAACCCATTCGACCCGGCCGAGAAGCCCTGGCCCCGTCCGTAGGGACCCACGGTCCACGAGTCCGGATCCCCGGCGACGGTCTCGTACTGCTCGTTGCGCCATTCCGCGCCGGCCGCGATGTTGATCATCTCGGTGGCCGCGTAGGACAGGTCGGCATTGAGACTGATGTCCCGCTGCCGGTTGCTGCCGAGGTTGAACGACGTCGGCGTGGCGGGGCCGAGCGACGCGTTGACCGTGTCGCGGATGAAGAGGTCGGTCTGGTGGGCGCCGAGCGATCCGCTGACATCCCAGTTGAAGCCGTCGACCGTGAAGCCGCGCACGCCGCCCACCAGCGACATGTCCCGCGCCTCGCCGCCGAAGCTGGGCGTGAACCCGCCCGGAAACAGCTCGCGGAACGAGAAGCAGTGCGGGTCGTCGAAGACCTGCTGGAGAGCCACCGGGTCGGCCACGTTGTCGGTGACCGTCACGGTGGGACAGTTCGCCGAACCCATGCCGCCGGCCAGCAACGCGTCGCCGATCAGCAGCGTCTCGCCGCCGTCGAGGCTGTAGACGCCGCTCCGCGTGTTCGGGTTGCGGAAGAAGAAGCCGCCGGTCACCCGCTTGCTGGCGTAGTTGGTGTGGCTGTAGACCTGCACGCCGGCGGCGGTGGTGTAGCCGAAGTTGCCGAACAGCTTCAGGTCGTCGTCGATGTCCGGCGAGCCCCACACCTGCGGCGTGTCGGACATCACGTCACTGTTGCCGGCCGCGAGGAGGGCGATGGCGTCGCTGCGGGGGGCGCTGCGGTTCGTCGGCTCCGCGCTGCCGTACTCCAGGCTGAGGTTGGCGAAGCCGGTGGCGCCCAGCGGCAGGCCGGCGTTGGCGCCCAGGTTCACCGCGCGCCCACCGCCATCGCCGAAACCGCCCATGTTGTACTCGACCGCGCCGCCCGAGCGGGCGTCCTTGAGCTGGAAGTTCATCACGCCGGCGATGGCGTCCGAGCCGTACTGCGCCGCCGCGCCGTCCCGCAGCACCTCGACCTGCCGCAGCGCGATGGCCGGAATGGCGGAGATGTCGGGTCCCTGCGAGCCGAACGCCACGCCGTTGCCGCCGTGCCAGTCGATGATCGACGAGCGGTGGCGGCGCTTTCCGTTGACCAGCACCAGGGTGTGGTCCGGGGCGAGGTTGCGCAGCATCGCCGGCCGGACGACGGTGGAGGCGTCGCTGATCGGCTGCGTGTTGACGGCGAACGACGGGACGATCGTCCGGAGCTGATCCTGCAGATTGACGGTTCCCTGGCTGGTCAGCTCGGCCGTCGACAGCACGTCCACCGGCACGGGCGACGTCGTCACCGTGCGCGGCTGCGCGCGCGAGCCGACGACGACCGTCTCCTCGGTGAACCCGGCCAACAGGTTCTCGATCTCGTCGGGCGACAGGTTCAGCGCTTCCACCTCCTCGGCCGTCATGCCGAGCGCCCGGCCGAGCGCCTCGATCGGTTCCTGCGCTTCATCCTGCGCCGCGCTTCTCGCGTCGACTCCCGGTGGCGTCGCAGCCGCGATCGCAAAGGCAACGATCGCCAGGAGCGGTCGTCTGGTCATTCCTCTCCTCCGGGCGACGCCACAGGGTCGACAGCCGGCTTTGTCGCATCCCTTCGCTCGGCCGCGTCGCGGTACCGATTCCACACTGCTTGAAAGCCGGTCTCGACCGCCTCGCGCAGCAGCCGTCTTTGCGTGAGGCCCGTGCGCGCCGCCAGCGCGTCGACCTCTGCCAACGTCTCCGGCCGCAACGCCACCAACGCCACCGGCCCGAAACTCCGTGGCCGGTTCAAGGACGGATCACGATCGGCCATCGCGCGTTGTTTGGCGTCGGCAAGCTGCGATCCGCTCGGCGCAATCGCAAGCACGTACCACGTAAGCGCGTCGGGATCGGCCACCAGCGCCGCCTCAAACTCTGACAGAGACTGACCCCGTCTCGATTTCCGCAATGCCTGTCGTTGTCTGTCCTTCCGAGACCGCGCAAGGGATTTGGTTGTTGTGCCGATGTAGGCGCGCCCGTCTGTGTGTCGTACCTCGTAGACGATTCCGGTCGCCATGTGCCTCTACACCCAAGTGCTCAGCCGCCCAAGGCGCTGCCCGGCGGCGCGTTCATCGGGTAGGACACCCTATCAGGAATAACGTGAATACTGTGCGAATTCCTGGCCCAAGAAGCGTGCTTTTTTGGCGCATTCGGCCGGCGCGTTATCATCACCCACCGGCCGTTCTTCAGCTCGCCATGTGGCGGCATCGAGCGGGATGGCGTGGCCGCGTGCAAGCGATGGGTGGCGAAGTGAAAAGCACGAACGACCTGAAGCGAGAGATCGAGCTATTGCGGGACCGCCTGTCCCGGCTGAGCGGGGCGAGCCTGCGCGTCAGCGGGAGCCTGGATGTCACTACCGTCCTCCGCTCGGTCATCGACAACGCCCGCGCGCTGACCGGCGCGCGGCTGGGCGCCATTGCGACCGTCGACGAGGCCGGGGAGGTCCAGGACTTCGTCGCCTCGGGCCTCACGCCCGACGACCACCGGCGGATGATGGCCTGGCCCGACGGGCCGCGGTTCTTCGCCCACTTGCGGGACCTGCCGGGTCCCCTGCGGCTGCGCGACCTGGGCGCCTACGCCGCGCCGCTCGGCTTCTCCTTGGACCTGATGCCGTCGAAGACCTTCGCCGGCACGCCGATGCGCCATCGGGACGTGCTGGTCGGCAACTTCTTTCTCGCCGAGAAGGAACGTGGGGATGAGTTCACAAGCGAGGACGAAGAGGTTCTGGTGCTGTTCGCCTCGCAGGCTGCGACGGCGGTCGCCAACGCCCGCACGTACCGGAACGAGCATCGCGCCCGGGCCCGCCTCGAGGCCCTGGTCGAGACGTCACCGGTGGGGGTCGCGGTCTTCGAGGCCCGGACCGGCCGCCCGGTGTCGCTCAATCAGGAGGCGAGGCGGATTGTCGGGAACCTGGGCGTGGAGGGCCGCTCGCTGGAGCAAGTGCTGGACGTGGTTGTCTGCCGGCGCGCCGACGGACAAGAAGTTGCACTCTCGGAGTTTTCCCTCACGCAGGTGCTCCCGAGCGCCGAGGCGGTGCGCGCCGAGGAGATGACCCTCGAGGTCCCCGACGGCAGGCGTGTGACTGCGCTGGTCAATGCCACGCCGATCCCTGCCGAGGACGGTACCGTCGAATCGATGGTGGTCACCCTGCAGGACCTGGCGCCGTTCGAGGAGCAGGAGCGGCTGCGGACCGAGTTCCTGAGCCTGGTGAGCCACGAGCTGCGGGCGCCGCTGACCTCGATCAAGGGCTCGACGGCGACCGTGCTGGGCGCCGCGCCCCACCCCGAGACCCTGGAGATGCTGCAGTTCTTCCGCATCATCGACGAGCAGGCCGATCGCATGCGGGGCCTGATCAACGACCTGCTGGATGCGGGACGCATCGAGACGGGCACGCTGTCGATCTCGCCCGTGGCGGTGGCCGTGGCCGACCTGGTCGAGCAGGCCCGGACTGCCTTCCAGAGCGCCAGCGGCCGGCAGACCGTGCGGCTCGACCTTCCGCGCGACCTGCCGCGGGTGCTGGCCGACACGCGGCGCATCGTCCAGGTCCTCACCAACCTGTTCGCCAATGCGGCCCGGCATGCGCCTGCGCCCTCTCCCATCCAGGTTTCGGCGGAGCGGGACGGTGGGCACGTGGCCATAGCGGTCGCCGACGAGGGCCGCGGCGTGCCGCAGGACCGGCTGCCGCACCTGTTCCGCAAGCACGCCCGGTCCGACGGCGGCAGGAGCGGACTCGGGGGGACCGGCCTGGGCCTTTCCATCTGCAAGGGCCTGGTCGAGGCCCACGGGGGCCGCATCCGGGCCGAGAGCGGCGGGGTGGGGCAAGGCCTGCGCGTCACCTTCACGGTCCCGGCGGTCGACGAGGCCGACCACGACGCAGTGTCCGGCGCCGGTGCGAGCCATGCCCTCGCGCAGCGCGAGCTGCGGGCGCCCCCGCGCATCCTGGTGGTGGACGACGACCCGCATGCGTTGCGCTACGCTCGGGATGCGCTCGCGGCGGCCGGCTACGAGGCCCTGGTCAGCGTCGACCCGCAGGAGGTGGCCCGGCGCATCACCACCGAGCGGCCCCAGCTCGTCTTGCTCGACCTGGTGCTGGGCGAGACCGATGGCGTCGACTTGCTGGAGCATGTTCCCGAGTTGGCCGACGTGCCGGTCATCTTCATCTCCGGCTACGGCGGAGACGAGACGATTGCCCGCGCGCTGGATATGGGCGCGGCTGACTACATCGTCAAGCCGTTCTCGCCGACCGAGTTGGCGGCGCGGGTCCGGGCGGCGTTGCGCCGGCGGGCCGCGCCCGAGCGCGTCGAGTTGGGCGCTCTGGTCATCGATGATGCCGCACGCCGGGTAACGGTCAACGAACGCCCGGTGGAGCTGACGGCTACCGAGTACGCGTTGCTGCGCGCGCTCGCGCTCAACGCGGGACAGGTCGTGACGCGCGAAACCCTGCTCCGCCAAGTCTGGGGCGGCCGGCCCGCGGGCAACCCGAAGCTGCTGCGCGCCTTTGTGAAGAAGCTCCGCCGGAAGCTCGCCGCTGACACGGCCGCGCCCGACTACATCGTCAACGTGCGCGGGGTCGGCTACCGCCTGACCACCCCCGGCGAGAGATGAGGCCGCCGTTTCCGGTTCGACGGGGATGGGTCGGGTAGCTCAGCCTTTCCGCTTTCGCCCCTCCACCCCGAAGTTGACGCCCACCGAGTACGAGTTGCTCCGCGTGCTTTCGCTCAACGCGCGCCGGGTGCTGTGGACGCCTCGACCGCTCGCAGTTCAATGAGGACCTTCTCGATCCGATCCTGAACGTCGGACCGACCGTGTGCCCGCATGGCTGCGCGGCCTTGACGTTGTTCGACGCGTGATCTCTACCGTCGCCACCGTTGTTTGTCTGGCGCCCCTGCGGGGCGCGCGAAACGTTCTCCCCAGAACCAAGTCGAGCCAGGTCGGTCAGGACTCGCGGAATGCACCATAAGAGCACGCTTTCCGAGCAAAACTTCACGCAGTATTCACGGACTCTTGGGTTAGTGTATTGCACTCGGTGGTGGCGGTTTCTCAGGTCCGGCAGGAGGTCACCGGCGACGTAGACGAGCCGTCCTGACCGTGGATGAGCAGGTTCGCTCTTAGTGTAGGAATGGGAGGGGGTGCACGATAGTGCGCGATGGCAATTCTGGAGAACCCAGGAACCCCTCCAACGGCTCCAACGGTGCGTCGGTAGGCGGAAGGGAGCTCGACAATGGCAGATCGGCGAGCGCGGTTGGTGGGTTTGGGTCTGCTGGCAGTGGCGACCCTGGGCGCGCCAACCGGCGGCGCCCTCGCACAGGGAAGCGTGGAGACAGACCGCGCAGCGCTGGTGGCGCTCTACAACGCGACCGGCGGGCCGAACTGGACGGACAATACGAACTGGCTGACGGATGCGGCGTTGTCGGAGTGGTTCGGGGTAACCACTGATGAGAGCGGGCGTGTCGGAAATCTGAGTCTCAGGGAGAACGGGTTGATCGGGCCGATTCCGGCCGAGCTGGGCAGCCTGCCGAACCTTGACTGGCTGAATCTCGGGTACAACGACTTGACCGGGCCGATTCCGGCCGAGCTGGGCAGCCTGCCGAACCTCGGCGGTCTGTATCTCAACGGCAACGACCTCGCGCCTGGCCCGATCCCGGGCTGGGTCGGCAACTTCGCCCGCCTGCGCGCCTTGGGGCTGAGAGAAACCAACCGGACCGGGCCGATCCCCGCCTGGCTGGGGCGCCTGACGCACCTTCGCCGGCTCTATCTCGAGGGCAACGATCTGGCTGGCCCGATCCCAGCCGAGTTGGGCGGACTGACCAACCTCTGGGATCTGTTTCTCGGTGACAACGACTTGAGCGGGCCGATCCCGGAGGCTCTGGGGCAGTTGGCCAACCTTCAGCACCTGTATCTCGAAGACAACGCACTGAGCGGGCCGATCCCGAGCGCGCTGGGGAGCTTGACGAATCTAGAAGCACTGCATATTCGGTCCAACGAATTCAGCGGGCCGATACCGCCGGCACTCGCCCAGTTGACGAACCTCGAAAGTCTGAATGTCGGCGGCAACGCGTTGACTGGGCCGATACCGCCGGAACTCGCCCAGTTGGCCAGCCTCCGAGGGCTGACTCTGAGTGACAATCGGCTGAGCGGACCCATTCCGCGGGAACTGGGGCAGTTGCCCAACCTCCGGCAGTTGTATCTCCACAGCAACGAACTGAGCGGTCCGATCCCGAGCGCACTGGGAAGCTTGAAGAATCTAGAAGAACTGTATATTCGGTCCAACGAATTCAGCGGGCCCATCCCGCCGGAACTCGCCCAGTTGACGAACCTCGAACGTTTGAATGTCGGCGGCAACGCGTTGACTGGGCCGATACCGCCGGCACTCGCCCAGTTGGCGAACCTCCGAGAGCTGACTCTCGGTGACAATCGGCTGAGCGGACCCATTCCGCGGGAACTGGGGCAGTTGGCCAAACTCCGGCACCTGTATCTCCAGGACAACGAACTGAGTGGTCCGATCCCGAGCGCACTGGGCAGCCTCGCCAATCTCGAACGTCTGTATCTCAGCCGCAACCAACTAACGGGACCAATCCCGGCGCGGTTGGCAACCTTGACGAACCTTCGGAGGCTGGTGCTCCACGACAATGCCCTGAACGGGCGGGTCCCGCCCGAACTGGGACAATTGGTCAGCCTGGAGAGGCTGAACCTCTCGGGCAATCGATTCTTGACCGGATTCGTCCCACGGAGCCTTGCACAGCTCTCGGGACTCATGAGATTTCATATCCACAACACCGGCGTATGCGTGCCGGATGACCCCGCCGTGCACGCTTGGCTGGCCTCCATTTCCGACTTTCGGACTTCGGGGATCACGTGCGATGGCACGGTGCGGGTCGCCTTCGGCGCGTCGAGCTACGTGGTGGCCGAGGGTGAGAGCGTCTCGGTCACGGTGGGCTTGATCAACGCGAGCGAGACCGCCCGCTCGGCAACGATCGACCTGACGGTCACGCCCGGCAACGGAGCAAGCTCCGCTGACTATGCGGGGGTGCCGGGCCGCGTCACCATCACGGCTCCCGCCACCACGGCCAGTTTCGTCGTCAGTGCTCTCGCCGACAACGTGCTTGACGACGGCGAGACGGTCGTGCTTGGTTTCCGGAGCCCGCTGCCGACCGGGATCGCTACGGGCGCGCCGGCCACTGCCACGGTCACGATCGGCGACCCGGCCGGTGCGGCGCTGGACCGCGCGGCGCTGGAGGCGCTGTATCACGCGACGAACGGGCCGAACTGGACGAACAACGCGAACTGGCTGAGCGACGCGCCGCTGTCGGAGTGGTTCGGGATCGCCACGGACGGTGAAGGTCGCGTCGAGAGGCTGGTGCTAGGCGGCTACGACTCCGGCGTCGGTGAGGCCGTCGGCAACGGGCTGACCGGATCGATTCCCCGTGCACTGGGGAATCTGTCCCTGCTCAGGGGACTGGACCTTTCCGGTAACGCGCTGACCGGACCGATCCCGCCCGAACTGGGACGATTGGTCAACCTCGAATTCCTGGGTCTCCGAAGCAATGAGCTGACCGGGCCCATCCCGCCGGAACTGGCGCAATTGACCAGCCTCGACTGGCTGGATCTCCCGGACAACGCGCTGACGGGAGCGATCCCGCCCGAACTGGGCCAATTGGCCAACTTGAGGGGTCTGATGCTCTGGCGCAATACGTTGACCGGGCCCATCCCGATCCAACTGGCGCAGTTGTCCAACCTCGAATTCCTGCATCTCGGCGACAACGCGCTGACGGGACCGATTCCACCCGAATTGGGGCAATTGGCGAACCTGCGGGAGCTGGGCCTCTGGAACAACGACCTGGCCGGGCCCATCCCCGCATCGTTGGGCAGGTTGACCGACCTTACTCGTCTGGAGCTTCCACGAAACAGACTGACGGGGCCGATTCCGCGTGCCTTGGGCGATCTGATCAACCTCCGGCGGTTGAGTCTCGGTGACAACGAGCTGTCGGGCCGCATCCCGTCCGAACTCGGCAACCTGACAAGCGTTGAAGAGTTGTCTCTCGACCGCACCTTCTTGACCGGTGCGCTCCCGCGAAGCCTGGTCCAACTGTCGGGACTCACGCGATTGAGGATCGATGGCACCGGCGTATGCGTGCCGGACGATCCCGCCGTGCAGCAGTGGCTGGGCGCGATCTCCGATTTCCGGACCTCGGGGCTCACCTGCGACGGTTCGCTGAGCATCGCCTTCGGCGCGTCGAGCTACGTGGTGGCCGAGGGTGAGAGCGTACCGGTTACGGTGCGGCTGATCGATGCGAGCGCGACCGCCCGCTCGGCGACGATCGATCTGACGGTCACCCCCGGCAACGGAGCAACGTCCGCTGACTATGCGGGGGTGCCGAGCCGCATCACCATCGCGGCTCCCGCGACCGCGGCCAGCTTCGTCGTCAGCGCTCTCGCCGACAACGTGCTCGACGACGGCGAGACGGTCGTGCTTGGTTTCCGCACCCCGCTGCCGTCCGGGATTGCCGCGGGCGCGCCGGCCACTGCCACGGTCACGATCGGCGAGCCCGCCGGGGCGGCGCTGGACCGCGCGGCGCTGGAGGCGCTGTATCACGCGACGAACGGGCCGAACTGGACGAACAACACCAACTGGCTGACCGACGCACCGTTGTCCGAGTGGTTCGGGGTGACGACCGAGAGTGGCCGAGTGACGGCGCTGCACCTGTTCGGCAACGCACTGCGCGGGCTGATCCCGCCTGCGCTTGGCAACTTGGCCTTTCTGCAGCGGCTGAATCTCGGAGTCCGGTGGGACTCGACGTTGGGGCGGTTCGTCTACAACGAGCTGAGCGGGGCGATACCCGACGCGCTCGGAAATCTCGCAAGCCTGCAATCGCTGAATCTCAGCGGCAACCAATTGAGCGGGCCCATACCCGATGCGCTCGGAAATCTCGCAAGCCTGCAAGGGCTGCATCTTTACCGCAATCAGTTGAGCGGGACGATACCTGACGCACTCGGAAATCTGGCGAATCTGGAATCTCTGAATCTCGGCAGCAATCGGTTGAGCGGACCGATCCCCGACGCCCTCGGAGACCTCGCAAACCTGGTGGCGCTGTCACTCTGGAGCAACGAGTTGAGCGGGCCGATCCCGGAGGCCCTGGGAAAGTTGGCCAACCTTGAATGGTTGAATCTCTTCGACAACGAGTTGAGCGGACCCATTCCAGAGGCTCTGGGGCAGTTGGCCAACCTCGAAGCGCTGGCTCTTGGGGGCAACGACCTGACCGGGCCGTTCGCGTGGTTGGGAGGCATGACCAACCTCCGCGAGCTCTACCTGCTGGAACTTGGGTTGAGCGGGCCTGTCCCGGCGTGGCTGAGCAACTTGATCAATCTCGAATCACTCAATCTGCGGGAGACTGCGCTGAGCGGTCCAATCCCGGAGTGGCTGGGCGATCTGACGAACCTACGCTTTCTGAGTCTCAGTGGCAACGACCTGAGCGGCCCAATCCCGGCATCGTTGGGCAACCTGAGCAACCTGCAACAGTTGTATCTCTACGCCAACCCGTTGACCGGATCCCTCCCGCAGAGCCTGACGCAACTGCCGCTCCGGACGCTCTGGGTCCACTTCACGCAAGCCTGCGCGCCGGCGGACGCCGCGTTCCAGGCGTGGGTCGACACGATCCCATTTTTCCGCGGGGCCACCTGCGGCCAGGACCGGGCGGGGAGCTTCACCGATCCCACGCTGACACCGGGAGCGACCGGCGTGCGGGGAGTCCATGTCACCGAGCTCCGCGAGTTGATCAACACGGTCCGCGCGGCCTGCAAGCTGCCGCACGCCGGGTGGACGGACCGGCACATCACGCCCGGCGAGACGCCGGTCAGGGCGGTCCATCTGACGGAGCTCCGCACCGCGCTCAACGAGGCCTACACGGCGTGCTCGCTGCCGACGCCGACGTATACCGACTCTGTGATCGTGCGGGGGGTGACGCCGATCAAGGCGGTGCACTGGACGGAACTGCGCACCGCAGGAATCCGGGCGCTGGAGGAGGCGACGGCACCTTAGTTGAGGTAGTCGAGGACCTGTTCGGGACCGGCGAATGGCCGCTTGGCATAGACGACCCAATCGGTCTGGCGGGCTGGGCGCAGGTGCTCGGCGAAGCGGCGGGGGTCGGAGAGAGGCTGCAGCCGACGGGCGAAGTGTAACTGTCCGACCTCGAACGCGTCCGTTGAACGAGCGCTGAGCCGAGCGCAACAGGCTCAGGATGAGCCTGTAAAGTTGACCAACGTCATTGACCAGTGTAGCATGGTTCCGCCACACCGAACACCGCGTTAGGAAACGCGTGCACCGCCCGGAGGAACGTCATGAACCGCCTAATCGGAATAGCTTTGTTGCTGACAGCAACTGGTGCGAATGCACAAACCGTTCCCTGTACATGGACAGATGATCCAATAGTTGCTGGTGAAACCCCTATAAAAGCAGAGCATATCAATGAGATACGTAGGTGTCTAGAAGCTATTCAGCCCTTCTCAGAAGCGACTATCATCAATAGGATGGTAGGAACTTACACATTTTCATTGACCGGCAGTACTTTTTCTGGTTCTGGCGTACTTCGATTTTATTCATTTTCACGTGAGGACCACAGGACTGGATTTTGGTTGTTTGACCCACCGACATTTCAGTCAATAGGATTGACTATACCAATTTCAGGGCATTTCTTTTTGGGTTCATACCACAGTATTGATTCTTTTACACTGTATCTTGTAATAGATGAGAGTTTTGCTCGTTATTTTGGAGAGGATTGTGATTTCTTACTACACTTCAACGCATATACTCCTGTCAGATGGACCACCTACGGATCTAGCTGCAATTACCCTGAGCAAGGAACAATTGAATTAACAAGAATTCTTCCTCATTGGAATGAGGGGCAAGGCGCGGGAAATTCCTACCCGGACGAAGAGTCAAGCGGACGGTTGGACCAAGCCCGGTAGAAGGTGGTGCTCCTACCGGGCAGTCACTCGCCAGACGCAGAGCGGTTCATGAGTGCACTGTGTCGTGACACGTGGCACCTCCTTTCTGCGCCTTGCCCCACCAGGCCCACCAGGAGCATAGCATGAGTGCTAGGTCAGGAATGGTTAGTGATACGTGTGTACCCCCGCAGCGCAGATGGCAGTTATGGGCCTTGCGGCCCGGCCTGGACGGGACGTCCCGGCCGTCCACGACGCTCATCGGACGTACGGATCCGCCCGGGACGTCCTCCGGACGTCCTCCCCTGGAAGTGTGCAGTTTTCAGTTGCCGGAAGTGTGCAGTTCGGTTGCCATTTGAGAGATGACGAACGCGGCTACGTTGATTCCGTGTAGCCGTGAGTGCCGGTGAGTCGAGTCGCTGTGGTGAACCTGGACATCAGTCCCGGCGTCGGCCACCGTCGGGGGTCGTGATGCCCGGCTGATTCGCGGGGGCGTTGACGCGGGGGCGGCGGCCAGCCTCCGGCCGGCCGGGGCAGTGATCACGCCGCGATGGCGCCGGCGCTGCCGGTGCGATCACGCGCGCGCCGCAGCGCTCCCACGTCCAGACGTTAGAGCGCAACCCGCGCGCCCATCGATGCGGCGGCATCAAGCAATCTTTCCCCCCTCGGTTGCCGTGGCGAGATGCTGGCACGGGCTGGTCACCCGTCCCGGCGATGAGCGTTCCCCAGCGCGCTCCGAGGCTTCAGCGTACCAGAATCGCCCTGAACGACACGGTGGCGCAGGATGTCCGAGTCGCGTCAGGATCTGCCGGACCGGGTCCACATCGATGCCGAGACGACCGTCGGGGGCATGGGCCACCATGACAGCTACCTGTCGAGCCGGCCGGCGCCAAAGCGTGGCCGCGTCTTGATGTAGTGCTGCACCTCGTCCTCGTACCAGGCCGAGGCCCTAGGTCCGATCTTGATCGACTGCGGGAAGATCCCCTGTTTCTGCAACGCGAAGATCGTCGAGCGCGACAGCCCGGTCTGGGCCATGACCTCCTTGAGCCGGATCACGCGTCTGGCCATGCACACCTCCCTGTGATGCCCGCCGGTCCGCAACCGAATCGGCGGCGGAGCAAGCATGCAGACCCGTGGTCGCCGGGACGCGTGCTCCAGCGTCCGCGCCGGTGGCCCCGGTACCCGACACTTACTGTCACCGGACACTTACTGTGTGGGTCAGTAATTCGCGAAAGGCTTGAGGGCCGTCCCGCGTTCGGCAACCGCTCGCAACTCGAACGCGCACACGACGCGATGAACAGGCGCGAGACTGACAGCGACAAGAGTGTCAGCTACTCTCTCCCTGGAATCGGGCCACCTTCCGTGCCCGCCGGTCGAGCCGAATGGATCAGGAAAGAGCGCAACGAAGCCACCAGAGCTGGGGACCGGCCTCCCGCCGCCGAGGCGGCCAAAGGACCGCGAAGACGTGTGCGACGGATGGTCCCGACTACAACGGCAGCGCCGGTACGATTGCTCGAAGCCGGGCGGCCGGAGCGTTCCACCAGTCAACGTCGGAGAACGAAGATGCCAGTGAGCGCAATCATCGAGGACAACGAAGCGGAGTTCGAGGAGGCCGACCCGCACGTCACGCTCGCGCTGTGCGACCTGCTCGAGGAAGCAGGCACAGGCCGGATGACCTTGATCGAGCTGGCACGAGGCCTCGGAGAACTGACGGCGACGGCGCCCGAGCACATCGACGCGCGCGCCCATCTCGGGAGCGTGCTGATGAAGTGCGAGCGGCTGCAAGAGGCCGCAGCCGAGTACGAGAGAGCCTTCGAGATGGGTAGCAGGGCCCTGCCAGGCGACTTCGACGGACGGATCGAGGGGATCCGGCTCGACAACCGGCCGTTCCTGCGAGCAGCGTACGGGTTGGCCCTCGTGCGACTGAAAACGGGGAAACGGCCCGCAGCCATACGCCTGATGGAGCGGGTGCTGCAGTGGAACCCGAACGACAACCAGGGCATTCGCTTGATCATCGGTTCGGAGTACCTGCGTGCCGGAGACCGGGCCAGGGCCGGCGAGGTTCTCAGGGAACACGCCGACGAGTACCCGCCGTACCGCTACGAGCTCGGCCTGTTCCATCTGCAGAAACAGAAGTGGGCCGAAGCGGCGACCAGCCTGCGCCACGGCTTCGTCGACAATCCGTACATCGCGGAAATCCTGTGCGGCAATCCTGAGCCGATGCCGCTTCGAATCTGGGAGGGCAGCAACTGGCATGGGGCGGAGACCGCCAGGGAGTATGTCGGCAAGTATGGAGAACTGTGGCGCTGGACCGCGGACGCGCTCGAGTTCCTGCGGTGGCTGCACACGCATCCCCGGGTGATGGCCGAGCGAGCGGCGGTCATCGAATGCCGGCAGGAACTGCTGTGGGAGAACGACTTCCACGCCAGAGGACGCATCCTGGACCGGGAACGGGCGGCGCGCAGCGGCATCGAGTCGACGCTGTCAGGCGAGATCACCAAGCCCCGCATGGACCGCAGCGGCGCGCCCACGGCGCCCTGGAAGGACCCGAGGACGCGGGAATGGCCAGCCGTCCACTAGCATCGGGCCCTTCGACGGGCGCCCAGCGACATCCCGATGATGTCGTCTCCTGCATGTCCGCAGCATCCGTGGCGGCGGGTGCGCGCGGCGGCGGACCGATTCCGGTTGCTAGGCCGGGATGCCGGCGGTCCGAGCGGTGGTACGGCGAGCGCCGGCGGGGGCAGGGCTGTACCGGCACTCAGCGAGGGAGTTGTCTCGTACTCCTCCCTGCTGGCCTGCCGCGTGGCCGTCGACCGGCCAGGGGCGGACGGTCCGCAGGCCGGTTCCCTCGCCCTGCGTCGGTCGCCGCCGCATTCGAACCCGGCGCCGGGCGGCCATGCGCATCGGCGCAACTGCGGGGGTTTCCGGAACCGACGCCGGCCCCCGCCGGCTCGATCATCTTCCGCAGGGAAGCCGAGCTTCACGTCGGCTCCCACCCGTCGCTGGCCACCACCCGCGTCTGGCAACGCGCGCACGTCGTCACGTGCGCCGCCACTGGTCCGGACGCCACGGGCGACTGACAGGCGCCAGACAGGAACCGGAATGTCGAGGAACGACGACGAACGGGCCGCCGGACGGGCCGAGTGCTTCGCCCGGCTGGTCCTGGCCGGACAGCAGGACGCGCACGGCCGCAGCTTGCTCCACCACGCCGAGCGGCTGGCCGAGCGACTCCCGATGTACTGGGAGAAGGAGGTCGGCTGGCTGAGCGCGTCACTGGGAGCCGACCGGGTCGACGAGACCACGCTGACGGGGGTCGGCTTCAACATCCAGCAGGTGCGCCACGCCACGGTCATCAAGCCGCACGCCGGCGAGAGTCCCGGCGACTACGCCGAACGCATCGCGATCTACAACGAACCGGACGCCTTGGCGGTAGCGACGGCCATGCTCGAGGACGCCGCGGCCATCAACCCGGCAGTCCCGATCGAGACCACCGACGCGGCGCGGCGCGAGGCCATCGAGCGGCTGGACCGCGCGATGGAGCAGTGGTATGAGGACAACCAGCAGGGGAAGCCGCCTCCGGGCCGTGGGATGGCCGAGGGCCAGCCCACGGCCCCCGGACTCTCGGCGGCGCTGCTGCGGATGCGGCACCACACGCGGATGGCGCTGTTGAGCCTCGACGAGATGTCGCGGGGGCCGAGCAACCGGCGCTGGAGCGTCATCGAGCGGCTCGACGCCCGCGACGTCATCGTGTTCATCGACGTTGCGTTCGAAGCGCTCCGACTCGCCGCGGCGGTCGTCGCCGAGACGTCGGTGGGAACACTGGCCCCGGCGACGCCCGAAGACCGGCAGGCTCTGAAAGCGGCGCGCGACGCCCGCCAGACCGGCCTGCAGGCAATCAGCGCGACCGCCTCGGTCATCGAGCGGATCGCCACGCGGATCCTCGCCGCGCCACCACCAGAGGGCGACGACGACGGCGCGATCCACTGAGCGACGAAAAGATGTGTCCAAGGGTTTGGCGTGCGCTCGCCCACTGCCGTGCGTGCCGAGACTGATGGCCGCCGCACGAGCAGGCGACGGGACGCCGTAACGGCCGAGGTCGCGTCCTGAAGCGGCGGCCGACGGTGACGGGCAACCATGGTCGCGGGCTCGAGTTACCGCCTGGCAGCCGAGCGAATCGATGCTCTCGCGCACAGACACTTCGGCGCGCTGTAGCGCGACAGGCGCGGGGTGTCTTCTCAACGACGCAGTTCCCCGTAGCGGCCGCCCGCGCACGACGCTCGCCGCCCCTGGCGACCAGTTCTTGAGCAACTGCCCGCCGGCACGGCCGCCGCGCCTCCCCGAGTCGGCGCGGAAACGGACCACGGAGGGAGGGGGGGCGGACGACAATGGAACAGCAACGAGCGTAGCGGCACACGGCAACGGCGCCGCAGGGCAAGGCCACGCCCGGCCTTGCGCCCTTTCTCCACGCCTTCCGCTTGCGCGCCCCCGTCCACGCCGTTTGCGGCAGACCGCCACCAGACGGCACGCCCAGGGCCATCGGCCCGTTCCACCCGGCCTTGCCGGGCCATTCCCCTTTCCCGGGAGGATGAACCCATGCCCCTCATCGCGTTGCTGCGTCCCGAACAGCGCGCCCGGCTGCGCAGGCTCCGCCGCCGGATCGCCAACCGCGAGCTGATGCGACGCCTGCGCGCCGACATCGACCGCACGCTCCTGTGTCCCGGCGTCGACCTGCCGATCGAGGCCGGCGCCGGCGGCCGCCTCATCCCGCGCGAGAGCGGCCGCTGCATCCGCTGCCACAACCGCCGCGGGCGGCTGCTCAACCACGCCTTCAACAACGCCGAGGCCGCCATCACCACGCTGCTCGAGGCCGCCGCACTCGAAGACGACGCACCCGAGGAGGCGAACGCGTCCGCCGACCGCAGAACCCCGTCCCGCTGCTCGACGAGCTGTCTGCGCTCGGCGATCCCCGCCTGCGCTGGTAGCGGCTGGCGGCGTGGCCGCCCGGCGCGCTGCGCCCAAGCTCGAACCCCGAACCGGTGCGGCGGCGCCCTTGCGCCGACGCCCGGGGAACCGTCCCGGTCCGGCCGCGGAAGGAGCGGGACGACCGCGGACGACGCGGGACGGCCGTGGAAAGAGCGGGACGGTCGCGGAAGCAGGAGAACGATCGTGGAAAGGAAGTGCACAGCATGCGTGTGAAGCTGCTGCGGGGAGACGACGAGGCCACCGTGCTGCTCGTCCATCCCGCGACGCTGGAAGAATACGCCGGGGCCTGTGGATCGTCACGGCGGCCGATCCGGGCGCGATCCCCGAGCCGGTGCGCGAGCACCTCGCGGTGGTCGAGCTGCCGGCCTGCACCGAGGAGGAGAAGCTGGCGATCGCGCAACAGCACCTGCTGACCCGCCCCTTCGACACGTCTGCGGTTGCCGCCGAGGCGTGGCTGCCGCCGGGGTCGCCGGCCGCGCCCGCGCTCATCGCGCCGGCCGCAGCGCCCGCCGGTCCGGCCGTCGTCGCCGAGCGGGAGGTCACGTCGGCGCGGGAGCTGGAGGCGATCGCGGCGCAGCCGCCGCCCGACGGCGCCGAGGCGTGGCGGACCGCGGCGTGCGACGGCGAGGTCCGCTTCGAGACCGAGGCGATCGTGCGCCTGATCCGCGACCACACGCGCGAAGCCGGTGTGGCCGAGCTGAACCGCAGGCTGGCGGCGGTCTGCCGCCACGTGGTGTCGCGCCGGCCGCCGGAAGGTCGCGGACCGGAGGTGATCACGGAGGCCACCGTGCGGAAGGTGCTCGGCGACGGCGACGGCGACGCGCTGCCCCCGGCCGTGCGGGCCGCCATCGAGAGTGAACGGCGGCGCCTAGCGAAGTCGTCCGATGGCGACGCCGCGACGTCGAACGACTGGATCGAGTGGCTCGAGCAGTTGCCGTGGAACCGGCGCAGCGACGCGCAGAGCGATCTGGCGCAGGCCCGCGCGGCGCTCGATGCCGGGCACGCCGGCCTCGACCATGCCGGGGCGCGCATCGTCGAGCACCTGGCCGTGCGCCGCCGCAACCCGCGCGGCCCCGGCGTCGTGATCTGTTTCAGCGGGCCGCCCGGGGTCGGAAAAACCTCGCTGGCCCAGTGCGTCGCCACCACCCTCGGGCGCGGCTTCGCCAAGCTGTCCTGCGGCGGCCTGCGCGACGAGACGGACCTGCGCGGTCACAACCGCACCTGGAAGGGGGCGCAGCCCGGCTCCATCCTGCGCGAGCTGCGGCGGGCAGGCCGCAAGGACCCCGTCTTCGTGCTCGACGAGCTCGACAAGCTTGGCCCGGACCCGGCCGCGGTCCTGCTCGAGGTCCTCGACCCGGCTCAGCACCACCGCTTCCGCGACGCCTTCGTCGAGCTGCCGTTCGACCTGTCCGAGGTCCTCTTCATCACGACCGCCAACAACCCGGACCGCATCCGGCCGGCGCTGCGCAACCGGCTCGAGGTCATCGACCTGCCCGGCTACGCCGAGGCCGAGAAGGTCGCCATCGCCCGGACGCACCTGATCGACGCGCAGAAGCGGGCCGCCGGCCTCGAGACCTCCCCGTTGCGGTTGACCGACGGCGCCTGCCGGCGCATCATCCGCGACTACACCAGCGAGCAGGGGGTGCGCCAGCTCGCCCGCTGCCTGCAGGCGATCTGCCGCAAGGTGGCGCTGGGGCTCGAGACCCGCGACGCGGCGCTGGTCCGCTACCGCATCACCGCGGCGCAGGTGCGCGCGTTCCTCGGCGAGCCGGGTGCCGCGCACTCCGACGGGCTCGGCCCCATCCGCCAGCGGCTCGACGTTCCGGCGCTGCCGCGGCCCGTGCGCGCGCAGGGGCGGCGAGTCCTCGCGCAGCTGTCCGCCTGCGCGCCCACCGACCCCGAGCATCAGCGGGCACGCGAGTACCTCGACCGCCTGTTGAGCGTGCCATGGACGGCCCGCGCCGAGACGCCGCTCGACCTGGCGCGCGCGCACGCGGTCCTCGACGCCGGGCACGTCGGCCATGAGGCGGCCAGGCAGCGCCTGCTCGACCAGCTCGTCGTGCGCCTGTCGAACCCCGGCGCCGGGTTCCCGGCCATCTGCCTCAGCGGCCCGCCCGGGGTGTGGGCAAGTCGGCGCAGGCGCGGCTCGTCGCCGCGGCGCTGCGCCGCCCCTGCGCCTGGCTGTCCTGCGGCGGGCTGGACTCGGCCGCTGTGCACGGCGTCCGCTCCGCCGCGCCCGGACGCATCGTCGAGGAGTTGCGCCGCGCCGGCGTCCGCAACCCGGTGTTCGTCCTCGACGAGGTCGACCGGCTCGACGAAGCCGGCGGCGCCGCCGCGGCGCTGCTCGAGGCGCTCGACCCGGACCCCACCGCCCCCTTCCGCGACCGCTATCTCGACTTCCCGCTCGACCTGTCCGAGACGCTCTTCCTAGCGACGGCGACCATTCCCGCCGCCGTGCCGGCGATCTGCGCGAACGGTTGATGGTGGTGGAGTTGCCCGGATACACCGATGCGGAGAAGCGGATCATCGCGACCCGACACCTGTTGCCGCTGCAGCTGGTGCGCCACGGGCTGACGGCCGGGCAGGTCCACGTCACCGGCGAGGCGGTCGCTGCCCTCATCGGCGGCTACACCCGCGAGGCCGGCGTGTGGGACCTGGCCGGGGCGCTCGGCGAGTTGTGCGCCAGGCTGGTCCGCCGGCGCGCCGAGAACGGCGGCGCCCCGGTCGAGGTCACGCCGGACCCTCGCCGAGCTGCTCGGCGCGCCGGCCGGGCCGGACGTCGCGGTCACCGGTCTTCGCGCCGGGCGGCCGGGGGTCTCCGCCGGGCTGTGTCGCACGGCGGTCGGCGCCGGCGCGGTAATCGTCGTCGAGGCCAGTTGCCTGCCCGGCTCCGGGGCGCTGACCCCGACCGGGCGCCAGGGCGAGGTCATGCAGGAGTCGGCGCGCACCGCGCTGGGGTGGCTGCGCGCCAATGCCTCGCGCTACGGCCTCGACCCGCACTTCCATCGCCACACCGATGTCCATCTGCACGTGCAGTCGGCCGCGGTCCCCAAGGAGGGCGCCTCGGCCGGCGTGACGATGGCCGCCGCGTTGGTGTCCGCCTTCACCGGGCGCCCCGTCCGCGCCGGCGTGGCGATGAGCGGCGAGATCACCCTCGCCGGGCAGGTGCTTCCCGTCGGGGGCATCGCCGCGAAGGTGCTGGCCGCGCACCGTGCCGGGCTGGCCCGCATCCTGCTGCCGCAACCCAACCGCAACAGGTCGACGAGGAGCTGGGCGACGAGTTGCGGCGCGCCGTAGAAGTCGACTACGTCACGCGCATCGACGAGCTGCTCGGGCTGACGCTGCACCGCACGCCGGCTGCCGACACCCTGGCGGCGGCCACCCCGGCCGGCCGCGCCTCCTGAGCCGAGATTGCCTCGTGCATGAGCACCGCCAGCACCACCACCGCCCCGGCGCCCCGCACCCACGACGACGCGATCCAGCTCGACGGCTTTCCCCATGACCGTTTCGGCAATGTCGACGGCAACCGCGACGCCCCGGCACGCGCATCCCGCGCCACCTCGCCCGGCCACCCGCGGCTGGCGACTGCGGAACCACACGCCGCCCGGCCCAGGGCGATCTACTGCACCCTGACACCATCGAGCACCACACGACAGCCCGCATGCCACGGCTGGCATCCAGCGGGCGATCGTCCTGCGCCGGGCGGCGCCGCGCCCAGCGCTTCCAGCGCCGGACTCCGCCGCCGTCAAGCGGTGCGCCGTGCCGCGCGGGAAGGAGACTGACGTAACCTGCGCCCTGCGCGTCGCTACCGGTTTCGCAGCCGCCGCAGCATGCATGCCTCAGCCCGGGAATTCGGCAGCCGCGCGACCCAGTGCCGAGCCGGGCCAGATGGGCCATGCCGATCGTCCCGGATCGAAATCTTCGGGTGAGCCCCCCGGCCTCCCCTCGGAGTCCGCCGGCGACTCGCCGCCCCCCGGCGAGCCTGGATCACCGTCCGATGGAAAGACCGGTCCTGACGGCCAGGACTCGATCGTCAAGCACGTGCGCACTTGCCGGACTCGTCGAAACCTGGCCACCGCTGCCAGCGAGCCGTCTACGGGGAGACGATGCCGAGCTCGCGCCGCAGCGCCGTGAAATCGAACGGCGCGCCCGGGGCCCGGGCTGCCTCGCGCGAGAGCGCGAGCGGGTCCATGTGCTCGCGCGCCCGGTGGCGGAGGCGAGAGCCGCAGGCTCGCTCGACCCGTGCCCGCAACGCGTCGGCCCGCGCAACCGAGTTGGTCTCGATGCGGAAGGAATCGCAACCGACGCGCAGGCGGCCAACCAGTGTGTACTCGCCGTCCGGCTCGGCGGGATCGTCGGGCGGCCGGTCGTCCGCCAGCGCCGGCCCCCGCCGCGCTCTCCTTGTAGCTGGTCACCGGCGAGGCGCCGAGCAAGCGCCCCGCCCCACCGTGCCCGTCGAGTCGGCGATCAGCGCCTGCCGCATGCGCGGAAGCTGTCCGCGCTTGTCCAGCAGTCTGCGCCTGGTGGGCGACGTCCATGAGCGTGCCGGTCGTGTCGAACCGATCGACAGGAAACGTCAGGATGACCGGGACCATGCCCGCCCGCCAGCGCGCCGGCGATGTCGAGGGCCGGCAGCGTCGGCGTCGGGTCCGGCGGCAGCGATGCGATGCCGTGCCATTCGCTCACGCCCAGGACGAGGCCCGCGACGGCGATGCCCAGCATCCCGATGAGCGCGGCTCCCGGCACGCGGCGCGCCGCCAGCGCCACGATGCCGCAGAAGCCCAGCAGGGACAGACGGGGCCGCCAAGACGCCCCGGCGAACCAGCCCGGAAGCACACCCGAACTGCTGCCGCGAAGGGCGAAAACCGGCATCGCGGACAGCGGGCGATGACGGCGTGTATTCGCCCTGTTTTCGTGTCTTGTACTTGGCGATCCAATTCCCTGGATTGCGTCCGTGGACGCAATCCTCTGGTTTCACAAAAGAAGCTGCAGTCAACGTTTGCAGTGCGTCAATACATTGACACTCGCCGAGTGCACCAGTTCCGGTGCGCTTTCTACTTGGCACTCCATTTCCAGAACATGGTCCGCTACCGGACATTGGCCCATCGTTTCCGTAAAGGGCGAACGTCCGCCCCGCCTGCGCCAGCTGCCGCCACTGGCGGCCCCCACGCCGGCAGCCCCACCCGCATGATCTGCGGCCTCATCCGCAGCAACGGCCGGAACGCAGATCCCCGCATCATCCTCGACCTCGTGCGGCCCCAGGCCTGCCGACTACCCATGGCACTCGCCACGCCGAGCGGCTTCAGACGCTCGCTGCACGAGGACCAGCCACGCGTTGCGCCCCGGTAAACGAGTATCGGAGCCCTTGCCGACGAGCCGGGACGATCCCCTCGACGATCCCCGTCCCACAGACTCGCCACGCCCGCCAGGCCCCGAATCGCGGACCGGACAAGCCGGCGACTGCGAGCGTGCCCCTCCACGCCGCTCGCACGCCGGCACCCCACGAGCAGGACATGGCCGGCGACCATCCCCCCCAAGACTTGCAGTCCTCCGGATCCGGACCCTCCGGGCCAGCACCGTCTCGGTCGGCCGGGATCGCCGCCTGCGGCGCCAGCGCGACGCCGACAACGACCGAGCGCAGGCAGATGATCGTCTCCGCCTCGTCGAGCATGCGCGCGATCCGCATCGCGTCGGAACCGCCGACTTCAAGAGCGGCGATGCTTCCTGCCGCCGGGTCGAGGTCGTCCACGGCGGCTTCGGATGCTGCGGCGCGTCTTTGGTCGGCTTGCGCCGGCGGCCGTTCTCCCGCTGCCGTTCGACTCCTTCACGCGCTCCGCCCCGACCGCCCGCCCCGCCTCGGGCCGGCGCAAGCCGCCGCCACCCACACCAC
>WTFV01000004.1:0-34684 GCA_011523845.1 Acidobacteriota bacterium
CACGGACATGGGTCTACAGCGCGTAATCGTTGACGAATCCCAGCACGTGGCACCCGAAGATTTAGGCGTGGCACAGCACTAGTCGGCTGCGATGGCGCACCAGGAGGATTACTCGGACGCGCGCAGCGAGCCGCGGCTTGAGCATTCCCGCGCATGAACAGCTCGTCGCCCACGACCCTTCCCGAACGGACGCCGCGCGTGGGCGAGTTGGTGCATGTCCGCTCGCGACAATGGCTTGTCGAGGAGGTGGTCGACCCGCCCGCACGGGGCGAGTCGGCGCGCGTACGTCTCGCGTGTGCCGACGACGACGCCCAGGGGCAGTCGCTGGAGGTCTTCTGGGACTACGAGATCGACCGGTGGATTCTGGAGGACGAGGGCTGGGCCGGACTCGCCGAGAAGGGATTCGACCCGCCGCGCTACTTCGCCGCGTTCTTCAATACGTTGCGGTGGCACTGCACCACAGCGACGGACGCCAACCTGTTCCAGGCCCCGTTCCGGGCCGGCATCACGATTGACGCCTACCAGATGGAGCCGCTGCGCAAGGCCCTGCGGCTGCCGCGCGTCAATCTCTTCATCGCCGATGACACGGGTCTCGGCAAGACCATCGAGGCAGGCCTGATCGCCCGCGAGCTGCTCCTGCGCCGCAAGGCGAAGAAGATCGTCGCCGCCGTGCCGCCGTCCGTGCTCGAGCAGTGGAAGAGCGAGCTGGAGGATCGTTTCGGGCTGGTCTTCGTCATCCTCGACCGGGGCTACGTTTCCAGGATGCGCCGCGAGCGCGGCTTCGGCGTCAACCCCTGGCGCACCCACAGCCGCTTCCTGGTCTCCCACAACCTGCTGATCGATCCCGCCTACGCCGACCCAATGCGCGAGTGGCTGGGGTCGATGTCGCCCGGCAGTCTGTTGATTCTCGACGAGGCCCACCACGCGGCGCCGTCCTCCGGCGGGCGCTACGGCATCGAGACGAAGTTCACCCGCGCCGTTCGCGATCTTTCGGAGCGTTTCGAGCACCGGCTGTTCCTGTCCGCAACACCGCACAACGGCCACTCGAACAGCTTCTCCACGTTGCTGGAACTGCTCGATCCGTACCGCTTCACGCGCGGCGTCCCGGTGCGGGGCAAGCGCGCCCTCGAGGACGTGATGGTCCGCCGTCTGAAAGAGGACCTCCGCGAGATCCAGGGCGGGTTTCCGAAACGGAACGTCGAGCGGATCGAGATCGCCGGCCTTCCCGACGATGCGCCCGAGCTCGAGCTGTCCCGCCTGCTCGACGAGTACCGCACGACCCGGGAGAAGCGGCATGCAGGCGCGTCCGGCAGGGCGCGGGCCGCGGCCGGGCTGCTCGTCGTCGGGTTGCAGCAGCGGTTGCTGTCGTCCATCGAGGCGTTCGCGCGCAGCCTCAAGGTGCATCGCAGGACCGTCGAGCGCCATTGGGAGAAGTCGCAACAGGCCGCGGACGGTCCGGATGCGGCGGCCGCGAGCGCCGAAGAGGCTCGGGATGCATCGGCACCGAGCGCCGGAGGCCATCTGAATGCGGCCCGGAGCGCCGGAAACGCTCCGGACGAAACGGCCTCGAGCGCCGGCGACCCGGTCCGCTTCCTGAAGCCGCCGGATGCCGACGACGAACGCGCCGACTGGACAGGCGAGGAAATCGAGGCCGAGGAGAAGGAACAGATCGAGGCCATCACCCTGGCAGCCGAGGTCGCAGGGCCGGCCGGTGCCGATGCCGCGCTCTGGGCTCGCGAGCAGCACCTTCTCGACCGAATGCAGGCAATCGCCGAGGAGACCCGGCACCCGCCCGACGCCAAGACCCGCCGGCTCATCGACTGGATTCGCGAGCACCAGTGTTCGGAACTGCCGCCGTTCGGGCAGAGACCCACGGGAAGTGCCCCGCCGCGTTGGAACGCCCGCCGCGTGCTTGTCTTCACGGAGAACCGCGAGGGGACGAAGCGCTATCTTCGGGACGTGCTCGAGCAGGCCATCGAATTCGCGGACCGGGCGGAAGAACGCATCGAGGTCATCGACGGGCTGACGAGCGGCCCCCGACGCAAGGAGATCCAGCGCCGCTTCAATGCCGACCCCGCGAAGGATCCTCTGCGCATTCTCATCGCCACGGATGCCGCCCGCGAGGGTCTCAACTTCCAGGCCCACTGCGCCGACCTCTTCCACTTCGACCTGCCCTGGAACCCGGGCCGCATCGAGCAGCGCAACGGCCGGATAGACCGCAAGCTGCAGCCGGCACGCGAGGTCAACTGCCACTACTTCGTGCTGCCGCAGCGGAAGGAGGATCGGGTCCTGGAGGTGCTCGTCAAGAAGACGGAGACCATCAAGCGGGAGCTCGGCAGCCTGGCCAAGGTGATCGACGATGACGTGGAGCGCCGTCTGCGGAACGGCATCCGCCACCGGGACGCCGACGACCTGCGGCGCGCCATCGAAGCGGCGGATCTGGACGAGGCGAAGAAGCGCGCGACCGCGGAAGAGCTCGAGGCCGCCCGCGACCGGCAGAGCCATCTCGACGCGCAGATCGAACGTTGCCGCAACCTCCTCGGTGCTTCGCGGGCGTGGACGGGCTTCGCGCCAACTCCTTTCCGCGATGCCCTGTCGTGTTCGCTGGAACTGCTGGACGCGCCGCCGCTGGCCGAGGGTCGGGACGAGGCGGGCCGTACGGTGTGGACCCTTCCGCCGCTCGAACGGCGCGCCGCCACGGACCCGAGCTGGACGGCGACCCTGGACACGCTCCGCGCGCCGCGCCGGATCGATCAGAAGCTTGCCGACTGGCGCCGGGACGCGCCTATCCGCCCGATCGTCTTCGAGGACGCTGGGGAACTGAGCGAGGACACCGTCCACCTCCACCTGGAGCAGCGGCTCGCCCAACGTCTGTTGGCCCGGTTCCGGGCGCAGGGATTCGTCTATCACGACCTGTCGCGGGCCTGCTTGGTGCAGGCGAAGGACTCGATCCCCCGCGTGATCCTGCTCGGCCGTCTGTGTCTGTTCGGCCGGCAGGCGGAGCGCCTGCACGAGGAGCTGGTGCCGGTTGCCGCGCGGTGGACCGACCCGGCGCAGCGCCGGTCGTCGCTCCGGGCCTACGCCCGTGAAGCCGAAACGCGTTCCCTGGCGCTGCTCGACGAGGCGCTCGGTGGCGACGGGAGACCGAACGAGGTGATCCGGGACCGGCTGGTGGCCGGGGCGGCGCGCGATATCGACGAGCTTCGCCCGCAGCTCGAACCGCGCGCCCTGGAACTGGCGGCTATCGCGGAACGGCGTCTGGCCGAGCGGGGCGAACGCGAGAGCCGGGAGCTGCACGACACTTTGCAGCGCCAGCGCCAGCGCGTGGTCGCGGAACTCGAACGGCGCGAAGCGGATTACGAGCAGCTCGCCCTGGCGTTCAAGGAGGGGGAGATGCGCCAGCTCGACGCCGACATGCGGCACTGGCGCCGGCGACTCGCTCAGTTCGAGCGCGACCTGGAACGCGAGCCGGCGCGCATCCGCGAGTTCTACGCGGTTCGTGCGCGACGGGTCGAGCCGGTCGGCCTCGTCTACCTGTGGCCGGAGACGAACTGATGAAGCGACCGATGTCCGCTCCGGCACAATGCCCTGCACGCCGGTTGCGCGGGCGGCGGGGTTCTCTGATAGCCTTGGTCATCCTCAGGCCCGAAGGGTGCGAACATGCATCAGGTCAGCGTCCACGAAGCCAAGACCCATCTCTCCCGGCTGCTGCGCCGGGCCACCGCGGGAGAGGATGTCGTCATCACCCGGTCCGGGCGGCTCGTGGTCCGTCTCGTGCCGGTCGAAGAGGACCGGCCCGTGTTCGGTATCGACGAGGGACGTTTCGTAGTGCCCGACGATTTCGACGATCCGCTCGACGAGGAGTTGCTGCGTGCGTTCGAGGGGCGCGAATGAGCGAGTGTCGGGAGCGGCACGCATCGATGTCGGCCCGGCCGACGGCAACCAGGCCAGGACGTGAAGTTCCTCCTCGATACGCACTGCTGGCTCTGGCTTCAGACCGAACGCAGTCGCTTCGACGCTGATCTTCCGGAGACGCTCTCCGCGGCAGCGTCGCGGCGCTGCCTCTCCGCGGCGAGCGCCTGGGAAATCGCGATCAAGCACGCGATCGGGAAACTCCCGCTACCCGAACCCCCAGCCGTCTACGTCCCTGAACGCATGCGCATGAATCGGGTTCAGGGGCTTGCGATTACACATGTTCATGCACTCGCCGTAGCTGCTCTGCCTCTGCACCATCGCGACCCGTTCGACCGTGTCCTGGTCGCCCAGGCCCGGACGGAAGGGATGACGCTGATCACCGCGGATGCGTCGTTCGAGCACTACGACGTCCCGATGATCCGCATTCGGCGGGCGTAGACGACATGGCGAAGCCGGACCCGAACATCGCCGCCCACCTGGAGTGGATCGGATTCGTGCGGCCCACCGGTCTCGTCGTTTCCGCGCCGGCCCTCGACAGGGCAGGTGCGGTGCTCGATCGGCGGGACGTCGAAGGGCAGCGGCTGCTTCGTGAATGCGCCGACGAGCGCTGCTTCGCTTCGATGGACGAGCCACAACCCTGGTTGCCGGACTTCCGGGCCTTCGCTGCCGCCGTGCTGGGCTGGAGCTTCTCGCCGATAGGCTATGCAGGTACGGACGACGTGCCGATTCCCGCCGAGCTCGAAGCAACGGCGTCCAACTCAGGCGGGATTCTGCGCCCCGACCTCGCGGTACGCACGGAGCCGTTGCGGGGTGCGGCCGATGCGCCCCCCTGGCAGCTTCTCGTTCAGATCTGCGAGCCGGGCGAGGACTTCGACCGCGTCGCGCGCGCGGGGGACGGCCTCGAAGCGTCACCACACGGGCGCATGGAGCGCCTGTTGCGCCACACCGGCGTACCGGCGGGCCTGCTCTTCAACGGGCTTACGCTGCGCCTGGTCTCGGCGCCGCGCGGCGAGAGCTCGGGCTGGCTCGATTTTCGGGTGGCGGACATGGTCCAGACCGCCGGCCGGCCGATCTCGACCGCCATGCGCCTGCTGCTCCACGAGAGGCGGCTGCTGAGCCTGCCGCGCACGCAGCGCCTCGCGTCGCTGCTGGAGGACAGCCGCAAGTACCAGAACGAGGTCAGCGAGCGTCTGGCCCAGCAGGTGCTGCACGCGCTCTACGAGCTGCTGCGCGGCTTCCAGGCGGCGCACGATCTCTCGGGCCGCAAGCTGCTCAAGCAACCTCTGGACGACAGCCCGGACGACGTCTACCGCGGGCTGCTCACCCTCGTGCTCCGTCTCGTCTTTCTGCTCTACGCCGAAGAGCGGGACATGCTGCCGCAGGATGCGACCTTCCTTCGCGCCTACTCGCTGGCAGCCCTGCACGCGCGGCTGCGGGAGGACGCGGCGCTGCGCCCGGACACGATGGACCAGCGCTACGGCGCCTACGCGCAGCTTCTGGTCCTGTTCCGCATGGTCCACGACGGCGCCCGCTCGGGCGCGATGGCGCTGCCGCCGCGTCACGGCGCCCTGTTCGATCCCGACCGGTACCGCTTTCTGGAGAGCCGCGGCGCGGGCGGCGCGCGGCAGATCCACGAACGCGTCGAGCCGCCCTGGGTGCCCGACGGCACCATCTACCGAGTGCTGGAGAAGCTGCTCGTCCTGGACGGCGAGCGCATCTCCTACCGCGCCCTGGACGTCGAGCACATCGGCTCGGTCTACGAGACCATGATGGGGTTCCGGTTGGAGACGGCGACGGGCCGCTCCGCCGCGATCAGGGCCGCGAAGAAGCACGGCGCGCCGGCGACGGTGGATATCGAGGCGTTGCTACGCGAAGCGCCGGGCGGCCGCGCCAAGTGGATTCAGGACCGCACCGACCGCAAGCTCACCGAGCGGGTGAAGCAGACCGTGCGGGACGCGGACACTGTCGAGGCGCTGCATGCCGCCCTCGATCCGGTTATCGACAGAGAGGCGACGCCGGATCTCGTGCCCGCGGGCGCCATGGTGCTGCAGCCGAGCGAGGAGCGGCGGCGTTCCGGCTCGCACTACACGCCCCGCGAGTTGACGGAGCCGATCGTCCGCACGGCGCTGGAACCGATATTCCGCCGGCTGTGGGATGGCGAGTCCTCGGCGCCGAACCGGGAAGGGGCGACCGTTGGCGAGAAGGCACGCCCGCCCCGGCCCGAACGGATTCTCGATCTCAGGGTCTGCGACCCGGCGATGGGCTCCGGGGCCTTCCTGGTCGAAACGTGCCGGCAGCTCGCCGACGCGCTGATCGAAGCGTGGCGGGCGCACGATGCCGTGCCGGAGATTCCCGCCGACGAGAACGAAATCGTCTACGCCCGCCGCCAAGTCGCTCAACGCTGCCTCTACGGTGTGGACCGCAACCCCGTGGCCGTGGATCTCGCCAAGCTGTCGCTGTGGCTCATCACCCTGGCGAAGGATCACCCGCTCACCTTCCTGGACCACGCCCTGCGCCACGGCGACTCCCTGGTCGGCCTGTCGCGCCGGCAGATCGAGGCGTTCCACTGGAAGGGAGACGCGCCGCAGTTCCAGGCCGGCTTCGAGGTCATGCGGATCCGCGAGCACTTGGCGAACATCGCGGCGCTCCGCGAACGCATCCGCGAGGCCGGCGAGGAGGTCTCCGACCAGGAACGCCGCCTGTGGTGGCGCGACGCCCGCGAAGAGCTCGCCGAGGCCGGCGCCTTCGGCGATCTGGTGCTGGCCGCGTTCTTCGAGAAGGCGAAGGCGAAGGAGCGCGAGGCATTGCGCACGCAGCTCGCCGATGCGGTCGTTCGCGGCGAGACGCACCGCTACCGAAGCTGGCTCGCGGAGTTGCGGAACGCGGAGCCGCCGCTCGCGCCGTTCCATTGGGAGATCGAGTTTCCGGAGATCTTCGAGCGGGACAATCCAGGATTCGATGCGATCGTGGGCAACCCGCCGTTCGCGGGCAAGAACACGGTGGCGGCGGCCAACGTCGCCGGCTACCCCGACTGGCTCAAGCAGGTCCATGCCGGGAGCCACGGCAACGCCGATCAGGTGGCGCACTTCTTCCGTCGCGCCTTCGATCTGGTCCGCCGGCACGGCGCCTTCGGCCTGATCGCCACCAACACCATCGCCCAGGGCGACACACGCTCCACCGGACTACGGTGGATCTGCACGCACGGCGGCGAGATCTATCGGGCGCGGCGCCGGGTCCCGTGGCCCGGACTCGCAGCGGTGGTGGTCAGCGTGCTGCACGTCCACAAGGGTCCGTTCACCGGCGTGCGCGGCCTCGACGACGCCGTGACGGATCGGATCACCGCGTTTCTCTTTCACCGGGGTGGGCACGACGACCCGGCGCGGCTGGCGGCGAATGCCGGGAAGAGCTTCCAGGGCAGCATCGTGCTCGGCATGGGCTTCACCTTCGACGACACGGACAGGAAGGGGGTCGCCACGCCGCTCGCCGAGATGCGGCGGCTGATCGAAGAGAATCCGCGGATTCGGAAGACGGCCTTTCCCTACATCGGTGGCGAGGAGGTGAATACGAGCCCGACACACGCGCACCACCGGTACGTCATCAACTTCCACGACTGGCCGTTGCGACGGGAGGACCTGGGCGAGCCTTGGGCGGGGGCGGACGACGATCGACGCCGCGACTGGCTCCGCAGAGGAATCGTGCCGCTGGACTATCCCGACCCGGTGGCCGCGGACTGGCCGAAGCTGCTGGCGATCGTCGAGGAAAGGGTGAAGCCGGAGCGGATGAAGGTGAAGGATCTTGGAGCAAGGACGGCGTGGTGGCGTTTCATTCGGCCCCGCCCCGAGCTGCATGCCGCCATCGCCGGCCTGGATCGGGTGCTGGTAACCCCTCAGACGTCCAACGTTCAGGCACTGGTCTTCCTGCCGGCAGAGATGGTGTTCAGTCACACGCTCATCGTTTTTCCGTTGGCTCGGTATGCTGCGTTCGCCTTGCTCCAATCTCGCTTCCACCAGACGTGGTCGGCGTTCTTGGGGCCGACGATGAAGGACGACCTCCACTATACGCCGTCCGATTGCTTCGAGACCTTTCCTTTCCCCGATCGTTGGGAGTCCCGTCCCGATCTCGAAGCCGTCGGCAGGACGTACTACGATTTCCGCGCGACGCTCATGGTTCGGAACGGCGAGGGTCTGACCAGGATCTACAACCGCTTCCACGACCGCCACGAAAACGATCCTGAGATCGCCACGCTACGCGAACTGCATGCCGCGATGGACCACGCCGTCCTCGACGCCTACGGCTGGCGCGACATCCAGACCGACTGCGAGTTCATGCTCGACTACGAGATCGACGAGGAGGACTGGGGCGCCAGGAAGAAACCCTACCGCTGCCGCTGGCCGGACGACGTTCGCCACGAAGTCCTCGCGCGGCTGCTGGAGCTCAACGCCAAGCGCGCCGCCGAGGAAACCCGCGCCGGCAAGGCCGCGACAAGAGTGCTGGAGACGCCGCGCCGGTCGCCGGGCCGAGCGGTCCGGCACCAGTCCCGCGCCTCACGGGCGGCCGAGCCACGCTTCCGCTGGGGAGCCGACGAGTGAACGCTAGGCGACTGATGCGGCCGAAATCATGTGCTGGCCGATCGACGGTGGCGCCGGAGGTCTTCACCGATGGATGAGGCCATTCTGACCGACAACGACCGCAAAGCCGAGCTATCGTTCGCCTACATCGCAGCGCTTGCTGCCCACGCGGGATATACCTGTCAGCGAGGCCCGCAGCCGGACGTAGCGAGCGTCGACGCCACGATTCGCTCGGGCGACGCAAGCTGCACCCAGTTCGATGTCCAGCTCAAGGCGACATCAGCCCCCAGCCGGGGGACGGACGGTCTGCGCTTCAGGCTGTCGAGGAAGAACTACAACGACCTGGTCGCCGATCGCACGACGCCGCTCCTGCTGATCGTGCTCGAATTACCGGCGGCGGACGCCGACTGGTTGGAGTGCACCGTCGAACACCTGACGATGCGGCGCTGCGGCTGGTGGGCGTCGTTGTCCGGGCGCGCCCCGACGGACGGGGAGACGACAACGATTGTCATTCCGGAGGCTCAGCGCATCGGGGCGTCAGGGATGGCGCCTCTGATGGCGGTAGCGCGAGGAGAGACGCATGAATGACGATATCGTCCCCAGCGCCGTAGCCGGGACCGTTACCCCGCGCGGTGTGCATGCCTATCTTGCTGCGCACGGGTGGACAAGGACTGGCCCGTACCGCATCGACCGGGGCGACGTATACCGGCGGTCCGGCGACCGCGAGACGGTTCTCGTTCCGGCATCCACCCGGTTCGCGGACTACCCGATTCGCATCCTCCAGCTCGCCGAAATCGTGGGACGGACGGAGGAGCGCCGCACCTCCGCAGTTCTCGCCGACCTGTCGCTGGCCGCCGTGGATCTGATTCGGGTCCGCCTGCCGCGGACGTACGACGATCACTCGCTCGCGCTCGATACCGGTGTCGACCTGCTGTCTGGATCCCGCAAGTTGCTTCTCGCCGCCGCCTGCTCCGCACTGCGCCCTCAGCGTCTGTTCCGTGCGGGGCGTCATGAACGGGCGTCCACTTACTTGGCCGGCGTCCGATTGGGACCGACGGAACCTGGTAGCTTCGTCGTCAACCTGCGGGTTACCGTTTCCCCGTCTCTGGCCGAGCCGGATCAGATCGATCTGTTCGCGCCTCCGTTCGAACGCCGTGCCAACCGCACGCTCGTGGCCGGGCTTCGGGCTGCACGCGAGGCGACCGACCTGGTCAATCGCGGGGACCATATCCGTGCCTTCGATCAGCGGGTCCCGGAAGGCGTAAGTGCGAACCTGTGTACCGCCGCCGCGGAACTGATCGACGTCGGCGGCGGTCTGGAAGTATCCGTGAGCTGGGCGCTGACGCGACCCGCGAGCGAGGAGCGGGGCGAGCAGCGCGCAACCGTGACCTTTCAGCCTCCGGACGCCCCGGTGCTCCGCGAGGCGGCCCGAATTCTGAGCGACCGGCAGGAACGGATCGATGAGCGCATCGAGGGCTACGTGTCCGCTCTCGCCCGTGACCAATCCGAGCCTGACGGTCGGGCAACCATCAAGGCGGTAATCGACGGCGCGCTGACGTCCGTCAAGGCGGACTTCAGTCCTTCCGAATACAGTACGATAACCAGAGCGCACGACAACCGCTGGAGTGTCTCGCTCGAAGGCGACCTGCGGCGGGAGGGGCACCGCTGGCATCTGTCGAACCCGCGCGATCTGACGGTGATGGACGACATCGACCCGTGAATACCCCGTGAACAGGAAGTCACGGCGGTTGTCCGGCGGACGCCGTAGCTGCTCTGCGGGATCTTGGACGGCCGCGCGTTGCGGAGCGCGGCCATGTTCGAGGTCGCGGCCGATAGATTTCCTGACTGCGGCCGAGTTTCAAGAAGCTGCGTGCCGAGTCGGTTTCGACGCCGAGGAGTACGCTTTGCCTGCCTGCGTGGTCGAACCCGGTGCCGGACACGCGCCCGAGGAAACCCGCGTCGCGCGAAGATGTCTGCTGAATGGAGGATCGCGCGTTTCGAGAGGCAGATGGCGAGGCGTATCGTGCAACTGAAGAATGCGGCGCGGGCGGGCCGGCGATGGCCTACGGCAATCGACGTCTTCTGCGGAGCGGGCGGGCTGAGCCTCGGGCTGCGCCGGGCGCGTTTTCGCGTTGCTGCGGCGATTGACATCCTGCCGCTTGCCGTAGAGAGCTACCGCATGAATTTCCGGCGCGTTCCGGTCATCCAGGGCGACGTGCGCGAACCGGATACGGCGTCCAGGTTGCTGCGCGCCGCAGGATTGCGTGAAGGGGAGCTGGATCTGCTTGCCGGGTGCCCGCCGTGCCAGGGGTTCTCTGAGATTCGAACGAAGCGCCGGGGGCCTGTAGAAGACGCCCGCAACAGGCTCGTGCTCGACTTCTTGCGGCTGGTGCGGGAAATCCGGCCGCGTCTCGTGCTGATGGAGAACGTCCCCGGACTTGCGGGCGACGATTTGTTCAGGGAGTTCACCGCGGGTATCGCTGCCTGCGGCATGCTCTACGACAGCGGGGTGCTGGACGGCGCGGATTTCGGGACGCCGCAGCAGCGTCGACGTTTGGTGTTCGTCGCCGCCCGCCACGAGAGACCGAGTCTCGCCGGGGGCGGTTCAGAACGGCGGACCGTGCGCGACACCATCGCCGGGCTGGCCGACAGCGCGGGACGTTCGGGAGACCCGTTGCACGACCACGGAGAACAGCGGGCGGAGCATGTCCGGGCCGTCATCACGGCGATTCCCAAGGACGGAGGCAGCCGTGCCGACCTGCCGGACGATGAGCAACTGGAGTGCCATCGCCGAGCCGCGCTGTACGGGTACGGCTGGGGACGCAACATCTACGCACGAATGGCTTGGGACGGCTTGGCTCCGACGATTACCGGAGGCTGCATCAATCCCAGTAAGGGTCGGTTCCTGCACCCGGAGGAGGATCGGGCGATCACCGTCCGCGAGGCTCTGTTGCTGCAAGGGTTTCCCGCCAGTCACCGAGTCTCGTTGCGGCGCGGCAAGTACGCCGCCGCGGAGATCGTCGGCAATATGGTACCGCCCGCGTTCGTCGAGGTGCAGGCGCGGATGCTCCGCCGAATGCGCACCGCGGCCGCGGGAGTGGCGGCATGAACGGGCCCACGGACATCGACGAGATCCTGCGGCAGGAGCTCACCGACGAACAGCGCGCCGCGGCGACGGACGGGAGTACGGACGTCCTCGTGATCGCGTGTGCGGGCTCCGGCAAGTCCCGGACGCTGGCCTACCGGATCGCGTGGTTGATCTCCCGCGGAGCCGACCCGGCATCGATCGTTGCGTTCACCTTCACCGAGAAGGCCGCGGACTCGATTCAGCAGCGCGTCGCAACCGCGCTGGCAAGGACGGGGCGGCCGTCGACCGAGGTCGGGAAGGTCCGCATCGGGACGATCCACGCGTTCTGCCGCGAGATGCTCGTGGGGGTCGACGCCCGTTACCGCCAGTTCGACGTCCTCGATCAGAACGGCCTGCACTTGTTCCTGATTTCCCGCTACCCGGAGTTGGGGATCCAGCGCTTCCACGGCCGGGCGCCGCGCTTCTTCGCCAGGATTACCGCGCTGGCCGACGCCTGGGCGAACCTGCACGACGAGGGGCTGGACCTGGAGGCCGTCGAGTCGCACGACCCGGATCTCGGCGAGGCGCTGTCTCGGCTCCGCGACTTGTTGGACCAGTCCAACTACATCGACTTCTCGTCGATGATCAGGCTGATCGTCGATCGTCTGCAAGCCGGCGACCCGCCGATGCTGACGGCCATCAGCGGCATTCGCCACCTTCTCGTGGACGAGTACCAGGACACGAATCCCCTTCAGGAGCAACTGATTCGGTCGCTCAGGTCCAGGTGCGAGACCCTCACGGTCGTCGGCGACGACGACCAAAGCATCTACGGCTGGCGCGGCGCCAACGTGCAGAACATCCTGGGCTTCAGCGATCGCAACCCCGGCGCGAGCCGACACACCCTGGCTCACAACTTCCGGAGCACGCCCTTGATCGTGCGTAGCGCGGACGGCTTCGTGCGTGCCGAGATCGGCGCCAACCGGCTGACGAAGTTTCCAACCGCCGACCTGGGGCAAGGTCCGCATCAACTCGGCGTGTTCGGATTCGAGGATCGCCGGACCGAGGCGGAATGGGTGGCCGGTCGCATTTCGGCGCTGCTCGCCAGCGCCTACGCCGACGGCGATGGGGAGCGGGGCCTCACCTACGCCGACTTTGCTATCCTGATGCGGTCTACCGGAAGCGAGGAACAAGACGGCACGGCCAGATCATCCGCATTCACCGTTGCGCTCGACGCCCTCGGCATACCGTACACGCTGGAGGCCGGCGGCAGCGTGTTCGGACGCCCGCAAGTCGCGGTGCTGCGCGAGGCGATGGAACTCCTCCGCGACGAATCGCCTGATCGGGATACGGTGCTCCGCTTCGTCGAAAAACACGTCCAGCCCGTATTCCCCCGGGTGCGGCCCACGGCCGTGACCGACCTGTACGCCGACTGGGGCCGCCGCATCCACACGCCGGTCGAGGTGGAACGGCGGCGCGTCTTCCCGCAGCAGCTTCTACACAATCTACTCGCCGCCTGCGACTTCGCCGGCACCGACCTGGACGACGGCGTGGCAGCCGACATCGGCATGCTGAGCCGGTTGCTCCAGGACGTGGAGACGGTGTACGTCAGCATCGACACGCCCCAGAGGTTCGGCGCGATCCTGAACTTCATGCAGAACATCGGCGAGAGCGGCTACCAGTCGGCGACGGACGGAGCCGTGCGGCGCCCCGATGCCGTGACCGTGTCCACCGTCCACAAGGCCAAGGGTCTCGAGTACCCGGTCGTCTTCATCGTCGACGCCGAGGGACAGCGTTTTCCCGGGCGCAGCAGCAAGTACGATGGTTGGCTTCCGCGCGAGGTGATCGGACGCGCGATCCAGCCCCCGCGGCTCGCGTACGGCAACAACCGCGAGCAGGAAGCCAGGCTCTTCTACACGGCTATGACCCGGGCCGAACGGTTCCTGTACGTCACACACGCCAGACTGCTGCCCGGCGGGAAGACAAAACGCAAGGAATCACCGTTTTCGGCGCGGCTGAACGATGCGGAAGTGGCGCAGGACGCGCCTCCGGCGGACGAGCTCCCGCCGAACGATCTGCCGGCGGCGGCGCCCCGCCGCCGGGCAGACGAAACGGTGCTGCCGACGACCTTTTCCGAGATACGCTACTACCTGCGCTGTCCCCGGGACTACAAGTTCCGGTACGTCTGGGGCTTCAGCCCCCCGATTCCCGAGATGTTCGGTTTCGGCCAGACCGTACACGCCGCCGTCGGGAAGCTGCACGAGCGGTACCCGTTGCGTCCGCCTACGCCAGGGGAAGCTGAAGATGTTGCACGCGGGATTTTTCATCTCAAGCACGTTCCGCCGAGCCGGGACCCTGTGGAGCGTCCGGGCGCCTACGAGCGTGCTGCGGATGCCTCCGCGAGAATTGTCAGCCGCTACGCTGAGGGCTACGGTGAAGACTTCGTGCATCACCGCCAGCTTGAGGTTCGTTTTGAAATCCCGCTGCACGACTCTGTGCTCAGCGGCTCAATCGACCTGCTCTTGCGCCTCGACGACCAAGGGGGGATCCTCGACGCAAGCGTCATCGACTTCAAGTCCATGGAAGGCGGTCCGGATCCGGAGCACAATCCGAAGCTCGACTGGAGCGAGCTCGCCCTGCAAGTGCAGCTCTACGCCAAGGCGGCGGCGGACGTGCTCGACGCCAACGCACGGACAGGCCATGTCCACCTTCTCAAGGACGGCCAACGCGTCGAGGTCCCGGTCGACGCGGCGGCGGTTCAGGCTGCCGTAGAGAACGTCGAGTGGGCGGCGGAGCGCATCATCGACGGCGATTTCCCGATGCGTCCGCACGGGGACAAGTGCGAGAGCTGCGACTGGGAGCGTCTCTGTCCGATGGTACGCGAGGAATTCGAGACGGATGGCGTGCCGCCGCCGTTGCATCTGCCGGGAGGCCAACGGAAGGAGGCGCGGGCGATCAGTCAAGTCGGAGAATGAACGTTCAGGAGGCAACGGGCTTACGGAAGAACGACGTGTTCAAATGGACCGAACGTTGGTCGACAATTTGAGTCCGGTCAATCGGTCGCGGTGCATGTCACGGATTCGGTCCCGCCACATGAAGCCGGAGCGCATCGTGCGATCCATTGTGCACCGGATGGGCTACCGGTTTCGGCTGCATCGCCGGGACCTGCCCGGTACGCCGGACTTGGTGCTGCCGGGGCGACGCGCAGTTATCTTCGTGCACGGTTGCTTCTGGCATTGGCACCCCGATCCGCAGTGCCCGAAAGCCGGCGTGCCCAAGTCGAACGTCGGGTTCTGGAAACCGAAACTGGCGGAGACCCGGCGGCGCGACCGGAACAACGCCGCGGCACTCGAGCAGTCCGGTTGGAGAGTCCTGACAATATGGGAGTGTGAATTGCGGGACATCGATCGGGTCATGTCCGACGTGTACGAGTTTCTCGGCTGACGCACGAGAGCGCTCCCGAGGTTGTCCCGGACCGGTTCTTCCACGCCGTGAGCCGCCGTTGAACTTCGATCTGAGGCAGTCTGCAGCGCGGGTGACTACTGATCGCCTGAAGGCCGGCGTGCAACGTGTGCTCGGTCGCCACGTTCTCTTCGAACAGACGATCGAGCACCCAGAGAATCCCGTGGCAATCGACGAGTTCATGTTCGGCCAACTGCCGCAACTCGGCGTCCCCGGTCAGCAGCATCCAGGCGTTGGATTTCGCGAGGGCCAACGCGAAGGTGTCCGGCAGCGACACCCCGGCGTGGGATCGCCTGTATCCGAGGGCGAGCGCGACCCGGGAGCCGTCGAGCGCTTCTACTCTCAGCCCGCGCTTCCGGAGATCAGCACCGCCGAAAGGCTTCAGTTCACGTTCGTAGAGCAGGTCCGGCACGGCAAAGCCGCAGCGAAGGCGGAAACTGGCCGTGAGTAGAGAACCCCTTTCCAGATCGATGAGAACGGACGTATCCGACACGACGACCATGCGCGCAGTCCGATCTACACGGCGCCGGTGCTCCCGTTGTCCGGCGGTTCTTCCATGAGCCGGTGCAGGTCGCGAACCGGCATGCCCAGTAACTCCGCTGCCCTGGCTTCGGAGATTGCGTCTTCCGCGAGCGCTCGAAAACACAGCCGCTCAAGCCTTCGCGTTTCCTCGCCGGGCTCCGCGAACGGCTCTCTGTAGGGCGGGCTGCGCCAGCCGAATCGGTTGAAGTCACGAAACAGTCTCTGGCACAGCGGCGCGTCGAGGATGCCGAGGTCGCGGCAGCGGACAGTCAGGGCCTGCACGCTCACCCCGAACAGTCGTTTGAGGTCGAACAGTTCGCTCCAGCCGATCGAGCGGCGGTGCGCGCCCATTTCTGCCCACAGTGCTTCCGCCGGCATCAGGAAGGCTCCAGCGAAACGGTGCGCGGTCTTCTCCGCATCGACGTTGGAGGCGACCTGCAGGACCATGTGCCCGAGTTCGTGCGCCAACGTAAAGCGCTGGCGTTCCCGCCACGCCGTCCGGTTGACCACGATCACCGATACGAAGCCCTCGGTGCCGCGCCGGGCGCGCGCCGTCAGACCGTCGATGTTCGTCAGATCGATCGACAGTACCTTGATCCCGCGTCCCTCGAACAGCTCGACCACGTTCGGAATGGGATCGATGCCCAACTTCCAGTCCATCCGCAGGCCGCGGGCCGCGTACTCCGCCTCCTGAACGTCGTGGATCGGGTACGGCGCTTCGCGGGGCCGGTCCCATTCCACGCTCGGCAGGCCGAGCAACGTCTCGATGGTCAGATACCGCTCAAGCAGATGAGCGACCTGGCCTTGGACCTGCGCCTCCTCTCGCCGGCTGGTGATTCTCTTCTTGCGGAACTCGATCCCCTCGAGGACGACCTCCGGATCGCCGGTCAGGTAATCCACGGAGACGCCCAGGGCGTCGGCCAGGGCGATCAGCACGCCGGAACCGGGTACCGAATCGTCCCGTTCGTACTTGCTGATCGCCTGCGCCGTCACGCGCCCGCCGATACGGGCTTCCAGCCCGCGCAGGGACAACCCCGCGGCTGCCCGGGCCACCTTCAGTCGTCGGCCGATCATGGCCCTCCCTCCCGGTGTTCCTGGTTGACAAAATACATGTATTGGAGTATTTTTGTCAACTATCGATCCAAAACAGCAATTCATTCAGGATCGTGCGTGTGCATGGAGTTGACGAATGCAGAAATCGCCAAGCGTTCTCGAACCGCCGCTGACCAGCCCGGTCGACATCCTCCTCGCGGACGTTGCGATCAGGATTCAGCTCAGCCGGACCGACTACGACAAGGCCGTCCAGCGGTACGGCACCATCAACGAGTGGATCGAGCGGCCGGACAGTCCGGTGCGCGACCGCGTCCAGATCATCTACCCGCAGGGATCCATGGCGACCAGATCGACCATCGCGTCGAGGCTGAGGACGGACGAGTTCGACATCGACCTGGTCGCTCAACTCGACCTGCCGCCGGACATCACGCCCGTGGGCGCCCTGGACTTGTTGTACTCCGCCATACGGGGAGAGCCCGGCTCCAGATACTACCGGATGGCGAAACGCCGAACTCGTTGCGTCACCATCGAGTACAGCGACGACATGCATCTCGACGTCACGCCGATGCTGCGACGGTGGGGGACACCCGAGCGCGAGAGCGAGCTCTTCCATCACCGTCCGGAGGCGCCGTCCGAACCCGGCTATCGATGCATCGCCAACCCGTACGGATTCGCGGAGTGGTTCAAGCAGAACACACCGTTCGACCAGGACTTCGCCGCCGCCTACGCGAAACGATCGTATGACCACGAATACATGATCGCGACGGCAAGGGCGGACAGCGAACCGGTTCCCGCACAAGCGCCGGCCTTCGAAAAGTCCAGGGCGGTGATCGCGCTCCAGCTTCTGAAGCGCTGGCGCAACGTTCGGTACGACGCTCGTTCGTCACGTCGCCCACCGTCGATCATGATCTCGAAGCTGGTTGCCGATGCGGCCAACCACACCGGCGGATTGGCCGAAGAACTGTTGCACCAGGCGAGGCACATGCTGTCGGAGATCGAGCGATGGCAGCACGTCGGACAGCGCATTCGCGTGGCGAATCCGGTGTGTCCCGAGGACGTGCTCACCGATCGCTGGCCGGAATCTCTCCGCTCGCAGACCGTGTTCGTCGAAGATCTGCGCGCACTGGTCATCAGGGTGGAGCGTCTGGTCTCCGGATGCTCTCTTGATGAGATGAAGCGAATCATGGTCGAGCTGTTCGGCGAAACGCCGACGTCGGACGTCTTCCTTGATTATGCGCAGCGCCAGGGCGACGCTATTGCGAAGGGACGGAGCCGGCACGTTACCGGCACGGGAAGGATCGTGGCGCCTGCAATCGCCGGCGGGTCTGCTGTGGTTCCGCCCCGGGCGACGGCAACGCCGACGCACACATTCTACGGCGGCGATCGACTCAGGTGAGAAAGCTGACGACGTGGGACCAGGTCGAATCGATGCGGAGAACATGGTCCGAATTCCGTGTTCTGCAGCGGGGGCGCCGCTTCGTCAGTTGGGTCGGAAGACTACAACCGCTTTGCCAGGCGTACACCGTTTGTGTGATGTATCGCCGGGAACCGGAGGTTGGAATTGTCGCTGGGTTTCTTCCGTCTGTGGTTGTAATCGACCCGTTGGTGCACGGGAGGGATGACGCGCCGGGAGAACCGATTCCGCATCATTATCCGAATCCCGAATATCCGGAGTTGCCGTTTCTCTGTCTGTACGACCCCGACGCTGGCGAATGGCATCCCGGGATGGCAATCGCCAGAACGATCGTTCCCTGGACGATAGATTGGCTTGCGTGCTACGAAGGTTGGCTCGCGACCGGCGAATGGACAGGAGGCGGGCGACACCCTGCGACAGAGCTGTCATGAATGTGGAGGTGCCGAGGCGATCCGCAGGCGCTCTGAGGCGTCACCGGATTCCGCTGCCATGGCCCGAAGACCGACAGTTTCGAGTCCTCTCGATAGATGGAGGCGGGATCCGAGGGGTTTTTCCGGCGGCATTCCTTGCGGGTCTTGAGGAGACCTACCTCCGCGGCCAATCGGTGGCCGACTATTTTGACCTCATCGCTGGAACGTCGACAGGAGGCATCATCGCGCTCGGGCTCGCCAGCGGTCTCCGAGCGTCCGAGTTGCGGGACGTATACGTACGGCGCGGATGCGAGATTTTTCCGGCGCCTTGGACGGGCGTTCCGGGGATCGTGGCGCGGCAGTGGAAGAGTTTCTACCGACTCTTCCGGTACCGCTACGACCGAGCGGCGCTCGCGCGCGTACTGAAGGACGTGCTCGGCGACCGAACATTCGGTAGAGCGACCTCGCGGTTGTGCATCCCGTCATTCGATGGCAGGCACGGAGAGGTATACATCTTCAAGACGCCGCACCATCCGGATTTTGTCAGGGACGGGAAGGAACGAATGACGAAGGTGGCGGCAGCCACCGGGGCGGCACCGACGTACTTTCGTCCGCTTCAGGATGGCGGCTATACGTTCGTCGATGGCGGCGTCTGGGCGAACAACCCCGCGATGATTGCGCTGGTAGACGCACTCACGTGCTTTACAGTGTCGCGCTCCGGGATCAGTATTCTTACTCTGGGCTGCGGGGACGAGCCGTACGTGGTCGGAAGATCCAAATTGCTGTTCGGAGGGATGTTCGCGTGGCGGGACGTCATTGGTGCGGCGATGAAGTTTCAGTCACAGAACGCTCTGGGACAGGCCGGGTTGTTGATTGGCGGCGACAGGGTCGTTCGGATAGACGTACCCGAGATGGACCGTCTCATGGAGTTGGACGATTGGCGTCGCGCTGTCCTGGAGCTGCCGGCAGCGGCAAAGGCGGCTGTCGTGGAGAATGGCGACCGCATCGCGGCGACCTTTCTCTCCGAGCGGGCCGCGCCGTACGCGCCGGTAGTATAGGTGAGCGAACAGCAGCGTAGAGACTGGCCGCAGAACGCGTGGGCCGTCGACGAGGAGGGGATGGTCTACGAAGGGCGCCTCGGCAATCTCGAAATAGGAGAGTATCACGGCTATCCGATGAAACAGGATGACGGTTTTGCCGGGTTCATCCGGGCCGAGTGGAAGAGGCGGGGGACATGATGCTCGAAGTTGAAGCCGCTTGGTGTCGGAAGGTGGGCGAGGACATCGCGGGGATGCCGGGGACTGTAGAGGACGAGGCGACGCTGGCGGAGATTGGCGTGGCCGTCGAACGAGTGACGCTGACGAGGGCGGTGGATGATCGCACCGGGCAGGCGCGTAGCGGCGGAAGGCTGTCGGCCCACAGACTGGCGGAATGGTTGATATGGAACTGGTGGCGCTTGCGCTGGGAGCCGTCTCATCAGAATGCGCGGCGCGATCAGCGCATCGGGTGGCGTCAGGCCCACGAGTTGGCGAGCATCGGGGGCGGGTGGCTGTGGCCGAACGTCACGATCACATGCGACGGTGTCCGAGTGGTGCTGGATGCGCGACCGTCCCCGGAGGTTTGGACGGAGCCACTGCGTTACGTTACGAGTCGACGGGTGGTGGTTCCGGCAGAGGTGTTCGAAGCCGGTGTGGACGACTTCCTGCAGCGCGTGCTGTCGCGGCTGGAGGAGTGGTCGCTCCCCGAGACCGACCCTCGGTGTCGCATGGCGGGAACTGGCGACGGAGCGTGCCGATCCGGAACTGGTTCGATACCGGCGGATCGAGGCGTATCTCGGCTGCGATGCCGATGATGCGGACCCGCAGCAGGTCGAGCAGGTGATCGTGGATGGGCGGACGTTGGGGGAGGGCGCCATGTTCGAGGTCGCGGCCGATCGGCTCTTGACCGCGGCCGAGTTTCGGGAGGCGGCGCGTTTCGACGCCGACCCGGACGCTGGCGTGACAGCGCCCGTGAATGTCGGGAACGGCGGTGGTCAACGGGCTGCGTGGGAGGTCGGCGTCGAAGCGGCGTCTGCGCTGCGGCACCGGGAACGACTGGGTGACGGTGTGATATCGGATCAACGGCTGGCCGATCTCTGCGCCGTCGATACACGCGCGCTTCGCGCCGCGAACACCAGTGTGAACATGGCTTTCGCGCTCGACGACCGGCGAGCGGGCGGCCGTATCGTCCTGCGATCGCACTGGCGGACCGGACGGCGATTCGAGGCCGGGAGGCTGCTCGCCGACCGCCTGCTGGCCGGAACGGACGACAAGCTGCGGCCGGCTACCGGCGCCGCCACCTACCGGCAAAAGATGCAGCGCGCGTTCGCCGCCGAGTTGCTGTGTCCGGTCGAGAGCCTCCTCGACGTGCTGGCGGACGACTTCTCGGAGGACGCGCGGACAACTGCGGCCGAACAATTCGGCGTGTCCCCGCTGGCGGTCACGGCAGTGTTGGCGAACAACGGCTTCGTCCACTGGGATGAGGCTCGGGATCCGGATGTTCGCCCGTCCGCGTTGTCGGACCGAACGCCCGACGCAAACCCGAGGATGTCCGCGCCACGACGAGATGCCCGATGAATGAGGGTTCCGGCGTGACACCCGTTGCGAGGCGCTCCCAGCCCCGGCCGTCGAAGCTCTATCGGGTTCTATGGCGTTTCGCGGCGGAACGCCAGCGCATCTACTTGCGGCGGGTGGCCGGGGATGTCGGTCCCTGGACGGACGACCCGGTGCTGTCGGCGTACCGGTTCACGAACGCCTTCCGCGCCGCGGACCGGGTGAGCCAGTACCTGATTCGGCTGGCCTACGCCGATCCCTTCGCGAGTGATCAGACGCTGTTCCTGCGGGTCTTGCTGTTCAAGACGTTCAACCGGATCGACACATGGGAGTACATCGTCCGGAATCTCGGACCGCCTGTCGCTTTTCGTTTCAACTACACGGCGTGTGACGAGTTGCTTGCGGCCCGCCTCGGGGAGGGCACTCCGATCTATTCGGCTGCCTACATCATGCCGTCCGGCGGCCGTCGGGGCGTTCCCAAGCATCGCGTACACCTCCACCTGATTCGCGACATGGTCGCCTACGGGCTGCCGCAGCGGGTCATGCAGGCGCGTTCGCTGGAAGATGTGTACACGCTGTTGCGCGGTTGGCGGACGCTGGGACCGTTCCTGGCGTTTCAGTACGCCATCGACCTCAACTACACGGCACTGATGTCCCACGCGGAGCGCGACTTCGTGGTGGCCGGTCCGGGTGCGCGGGACGGCCTGACGAAGTGTTTCGATTGGCTCGGGGACTACACCCTCGCCGAACACATCGTCTGGATGACCGAGCGGCAGGAGGAGGAGTTCGAGCGCTACGGCCTGCGCTTCGATGGCCTTTGGGGCCGACCGTTGCAGCCGATCGACGTGCAGAACCTGCTCTGCGAGGTATCGAAATACACCCGAGTCACCCATCCGGAAGTCCAGGGACAGTCCGGCCGAACTCGCATCAAGCAGCGATTCAAGGCGGCCGGCGTCCCGCCCAGGCCGTTCTTTCCGCCGAAGTGGGGATTGAATCGGCGCATCGACGAGTGGTTTGCCGCGGCTTGTCCGCTATGAGCCCTACGGTGCGGCAAACGACTCGACCGATTGTCTTGCCGTCTGGCGGCTGCTCGGCGCCGCGTAGCGGAGGTTGCGGTTGTCCAGGTCCACGGTCACCGTACCGCCACCGTTGTCCCGAAGGGCCCGGAAGACGCGGTAGCCATTGAGGATGGCCTCCTCCCACTGCCACAGTGGCACCGCATCCACTTCGAAACCCCGCACGAACTCGCTGATGGTCTTGAGCAAGTCGTAGTCGACATGGTCGATGCCGTCGTAGAAGCGTGTCTCCTTCGCTCGGCTGAAGACGGTCGCCGACACCGCCTCCTCGATGATCCTCGCCCGCGCGCCGTCCTCGTTCTCATCCACCCGGGGATTGCTCTTTCGCTTGCAGTTCAACAGGACGCGCAGGATCGGCGACCATCCCAGGTACGCTGCGTGCGCGAGATGGAATATGTCGTGGAACCTGTAGAAATCAGGCTCGTCGATGTTGTCGGTCAGACGATCTCCGAGATTCAGTCCGTTGCAGCGCAAGAGAACGACCTGCTTCCCGCTGCGACCGATTTGCCGAAACTCGACGTCGAGCGTGCGTGGAAGCTGTTCTTCCTCGTCGAAGTCGTCGTCGAACAAGGGAATGAACTCCCGAACCGGTGGCCATCGACTCTCCGTCTTCTCCAGGTTCCTTCGTGCGGCGTCGCGCAGGTCGACGCGCACTGAGCGGGCGACTCGCAGAAGAGCGCGCCAGATCGTGCCAAGCTGCGACGCGGCGACGTTGTCGGTCTTCTGTTGCAACGTGGCGAGAAGTGCCCCAGCCGCGCCGCCGAGCGTCAACGCCTCGGTCATCGCGTCGCCGTCACCGGGTCGGAGAGTGCGCCCAGCGAGCGCGTCCAGCTTCTGCACCTCGGATGGAGCCAGAATGGTTGCCAGACGAGCGAAGTACCAAAGAAGATCGCCGATCTCTTCGACGAGCCGGTTTCGATAGGACGGGTACGCTGCGGTCTCGCGCTCCGCCTTCTTCAGTTCGGTGAGTACGCTGCCAGTTTCGCCGAAGAGACCTGCAGCGAGAAGGGAGACGTGATTGGGTCGGCCGGCGAGCCGATCCGTCTGCTCGGCATCGTTGCAGTAGTCAGTGAGCCACGGCATGGTTCGTCTCCTTGCGTTCTTCGGTTCGGCGGAGATCGTGCAGGAGCTTCCGCATCCTGGCTTTCGACTCGTTCAGGTATGCGTACGACGAATGAACCACCAGGCTGCCCGTGCCTCTGCCCACCTCATGCGCGACGCAGTCCTGCAACCTTGCGAGACCGAGCAGGTTGCCCGGAACCTTGTACCGATAGTCATGGCTCCGGTAGAAGGCGGCCAAGTGGACTGCGCCGTCGAAGAGTTTGAAGGACAGGTGCGAAAGACAGGGGCCGCCCATGCGGCGCGCTCCGTCGTCTGCCGGACTGTGGAGAGGCATGTCGAATTCGCCTTCTGCGACGCCGAGCTCGTAGCAGGACCTCTTCGGTCCAGTCTTCGTGATCTCGCTTTGCATCTTTTCGATCATCTGCCGCAAGGGATTGATGTACTTGTCGTTCGCGGTCCGCCGCCGGACCAAGCGATAGGCGTAGGTGCCCCAACGGATCGACGGGTGCTTCTTGATCGCCGGGTAGACCTTCTCGGGATAGAAATCCAGCACCCCCCGAAGACCGCGGCGGCGGTACTCGACCCCGGGGAAGATCGTTTCCGCGACGGTGTGCATCGGAAACTGGCTCTCGTCGGCCAGGAACTTGTCGATTGCACGGTTGCTGCCGCCGGTCATCGGCGATTCAATTGCCAGGGTCAGATTGAGTATGGGGCCGTACTCCAGCAGGTAGTCCGCCGCCTGCATCCAGGCGTCGAGGCGGGTGTCGGCCTCGATCAGTTTCGCCATCACTTCACCTCGGCGGTCAACACCAGCACATCACGCAGGTGCTGAGACATGAAGGAATCGTCGAGCCACGCATGGCCGGCGTCGGCCCATTCCGTTCCCCAGCTATTGCGGATGAGGAAGCTGCGCGTCGTGTGGGTCGTACCGATTCCGACGGCCACCACCGCATGAAGTCCGCGAATCGGACCGGTTGAGGACATGATCCACGGCGGTGCGGGAGAGTAGAAGGCATCCGTCGTGGATATTCCCAGAACGGGAACGTGGCCGGCGTCCAGCAGCGCTTCGACCACATCTGGACTCTGCTCCTCGGAGGTGCTTTGTCGTCGATACAGTGTCAAATCCGCGGGCGGTGCCCATGCCGGCGGTGGTTCGTCCGCGTGATACGGGCAATCCGTTTCGGTCGGCTGCCCGGGATCGAGAAGTGCACGGGACACGTTCGAGAAGTCGACCCCCGCGTGTGTGCTGTCGTTTCCCGAGGCGAAATAGTGAAGGTACTCGGGCGACAGAGCCGTCGTCGAACCGCGGGCGTGCTCGTGCGCGGTCGTGGACGCATGCGCGAGGCAGGTCGGACGGCCACCCTGATCGCGGACGGGACCGAGCCGGGGGCGATAGTCGAGACGGATAGTGACGTTCATGCGACTTGTTCCAGGACTTCGCACTTGGTGCGGCGCGCCCAACCGTCACGTTCTTTTCCGTGCCCGTCGATGTCGATCTCGATGCGTGCCAGAACGGCGCGATTCCACGGCCGGATGTGTTCGAAGACGAGTTGATGCACGCCTGGCGCCCGAAACCTGACGTATACCACCCGTCCGGATCGCGCACCGTACGCATGGTCGAGATCCGGCGCGCGCTCGTCGACGATCTCGGTCTCCGCATTCGCGTCGACGAGACGCCAGACATAGCCGGCGGACGCGTGGTCCTGAACACGGACCGCGAACAGATCGTCGGACCCGGCTTCGAGGAACGTCTCGCTGTCGGCCTCCGTAAGCGCCCACACGTCCGCCCAGGAATTCGTGATCGATCCGGTCGGCGCCAGCGCGCGCTTCAGATCCTTGACGGATGTGGCCTGGAGTCGGTCGGCTTGCTGGCGCGTCAGGACATCGGACGTCACCAGAGCCCAGCACGCCGCCTGGTAGCTGATGCCTAGGCGTAGCGAGAGCTGATAGATGTTGCCGGGTTGATGGAGCTTGTCCCTGGTCCATCCATGACGCTTCGCGGAGGCGCGCAGGAGGCGCTTCGGAGCAAGCAGCTCGGAGGCGAACGTGTCCGCCGCCGCCTCCTGCGGGGGGCGTGATGTCGGTGCGTTTCGTCCCGCGAATCCGATCGTCTTGTCGAGGCTCGTTTGGTGGCCCAGCAACAGGTGGCCGAGTTCATGAGCGAGCGTGAATCGCTGCACCGGCAACCCGAGCTTCGTGGTCACGATGATGCCGCGCTCCTCGTCGTTGACAGTGATGAACGCGCCCCACAGCTTGTCCAAAGGCCGGAACAGTAACGGGATGTTCCGTGCCGCGACCGCTCCGATGATGTCGAAGCTGGTGCGGGCGCCGCTCGGTGAGTCGGCGAACACGGTCGCGGCCTCGCTGACCGCGCGCAGGATTTCCGCACGCTTGGTCATTTCGTTTTCCTCGATCGCAGGAACTGAGCAAAACGCAGTACCTCGTCACGGTCCGTCTTCGAGAGATCGGCGGCGGCGCGGGCCAACAGGCGGACTGACTCCGGTTCCGACGTCTCCCGGTCGTGACCCGCGAGGCTCTCCATCGTCGTCTGATACAGCTTGGCCAGTCGACTGAGCTCCGCAGCGGTGACGCGTCGCGCTCCGCTCTCGATGAGAGAGACCGCTGACCGCGGCACGCCGAGATGGCGGGCGACCTCTTCCTGGGATAGTCCTCGGTACACCCGCGCCTCCTTGAGGCGTTCGCTGAGAATGGCCTGAATGCTCCGTTCGTCGCTCATGACTCGACCTCCCGCGGAGTGCGTTCCGCCGACTCGGAAGAGCCCGTCATCTTCCGAAGACGAGGTCCTGTATCGCGTCGTCGATGCTGGGGTACCCGCCAGGACGAATGCGGCGGACGTCGAATGGGCGTCCTTCGTGCTTCTCGAAGATTGGCGCCATCCGAGCGACGGTCTTGGAGTCGACGGTCGGCATGGATCCCCACAGATCCGCGCTCGACATGCCACCACCAGTGACCTGTGCGTCCCAGTCTGCTTGCTCCTCTTCCCAGCCTGTCCGCAAGTCTGCAGCCAGCCGCGCGCAGGTGTCGGCATCGGCTGGCGAGGGTCGGGTCGCGATCTGCGGCAACATGGTCTGCGCTACTTGTTCGATATTAGCACATGGATGTCTGATAGCCAAACCAATGGGTCGGGTCGTCAGGCTGTTCGCGGGGCGGCCTCAGAGCACGTCAGGATGGCCGGGCACAGGCTGCCGACACGATCCACGATGGCACGGCGATGGAGCAGCGCATGTCGAGCGTGATGCCGCATGCGCGAGCGACGCCGCGACTGCAGGACGGGTCATGCCGGAGCCACGACACCGCGACATCGGCGAAGCGGAGCCGGTGTCGGAGAATTGGGTGCAGGGCCTTGTACGCAGCTTCCTTGACGGAAAGGACGATGGTGCGCCCCGCGGCGTCCGATACTGACCACGGCTGTTCGGCTGCGCTCAATCCAGGGATCGCGGGCGCGCCGTCTGCATCCAGCCGTTCGACATCGACGCCGATCGAAGGCGCTCGCTCGATCGACGTAATCGCCGCCACGACCGTCGTGCCCTTGTGACTTACGCTGCCGGTGTAGCCTCTCGGCCATTCCCGTGCCCCGGAGGCGAGCCGCGCCGGCTCGATGGCGCGAATCCCGAGACGCACCAGGAGATCGGTAAGGCACGAGCCCGTCGCCTCTCGTCTGGCGTCCTCCACCAGCCTGGCACGTTGAGGCGGCGTGACGGTGTCGGGATGCGGCAACCAATGCGCGAATGATCCCCCGGCCACGCTGGCCTCAGGCATCAGGCGCTGCAATTCGTCAACGAGCGGATCGGTTCGGAGATCCAGGCTTTCTCCTGTTGAACTGCAACCGTTTGGTCTAGTCGAGATCCACCAGCGGTTGGTCGCGAGTGTCGCCCGGTCGGCGCAGTAGCACGTCGGCGGGGATCCCAAGATGTTCGTGCAGTGCCCGTGCCATCGCCGTCGTGATAGCACGCTTGCCGGACAGGACCTCGGAGACCTTCGCGCGACTGCCGATGAACGGGATCAGGTCGTGCGGACGCAGATCCGCTTGCTCCATGCGGAACTCGATGGCGGCCACCGGATCGGGGTGCCCCATCGGTTCGTGCCTGCTCTCGTACAGATCGACTCGGTCGGCCAGCACGTCGAGTTCACGGCCTTCCGGGGTGCCGGGCCTGCCGTCCATGAGATCGTCGATCCGCGCCAGCGTGGTTTCGTAGTCCGCCTCGGTCCGAATCGGTTCGATCTCGGCCATCTGTCAAGCATAGTGGAGCCCGGTCGCGAGCGGCCTCTGCGGTCGCCGCGTGGCGGGATTCGCGTACACTCTGGAACGTCGCATTCACGAGGCTGCGCCTCGAAGACCGCGCCGAATGGTTCCGAAGGATGCCGCACCCCGCTGACTTCCTCGACGCCCACCACCGCCACCGGGCGGACGCGGAGCTGCTGTTCGAGCACGACCGCTGGGCGAATGCCGATCGGTTGTACGGGTTCAGTGCGGAATGCAGTCTGAAGGCGGTGATGACGACCCTCGGGATGCCGGTCGGGGGTCTCGCCGCCGGCGCATCGTTGATCGATCTGGAAGCGACGCCGGTGTTGCAGGCGTACCGGGATTTCCTGCGGCGCTTCGATGGTCTTCTCATGACCGGCGGCGGAGAGCGAGGGTGAGCACCGCCGTCAGCGCGGGAGCGGTGCGCGAGGCGCTCCTGGCGCTTCCCGAAGGCGCGAGCCACGGCGTCCCGCCGTCGCCCTCCCACGTCTACCTGCCGCCGTCACACGTCAAGGCGTTGAACCCGGATGTTCAACTCGTGACCGGCATGCGGGGCGCCGGCAAGACCTTCTGGTGGAGCGCGTTGCAGGACGGGGCCGTGCGGCAACTGGTGGGCCGGTTCGTCAGGTTGCCGCCGTTGAACGAGAACACCGAGGTACGAACGGGCTTCGGTCCCGGGCCGTTGCCGGACGAGTACCCGGGCGCGGATCAACTGCGAAGACTGATGGCCGACTTCGAGCCGAAGTCAGTCTGGCGAACGATACTGGCTTGGCAATTCACGCGCGACCTGGAGCATCCGCTCGGAGGTGCGACTCGTGGGCGGCACGAGCGCGGTACGTCGTGGAGAGTCCGGACGCTGTCGACCGCCTGTTCCAGGAACGCGACGCCGAGTTCGACTGGAAGGGCGTGCACTTTCTCGTGCTGTTCGACGCCCTGGACCGTTGCGCCGATGACTGGAAGCAGATGTACCGGGCGATTCGCGGACTGCTGCAGGCGGCCTTGGACCTGCTTTCGTACAGGCGGTTGCGGGTGAAGATCTTCCTGCGGTCGGATCAGGCCGACCAGACGCGGATCGCCGATTTCCCGGACGCATCCAAAGTCCTGTACTCCGCCGTGAATCTGAATTGGCCCCGGCGCGATCTGTATGGCTTGCTGTGGCACTGCCTGGGCAATGGGCCCGGGGGGAACGTGCTGCGGGTGTTTCTCGGCGGCGGCGACTGGCCGTCCGAGTTCGCCGACCAGGACCGTTGGTTCTCCGTTCCGCGGGAGCTCGCTCTGGACGAGGACGTTCAGCGCGAGACCTTCCACCGCATCGCCGGTCGCTCGATGGGCGGGAACCATCGGCGCGGGCGCCGTACACCTGGGTCGCCAATCACCTGGAAGATACGGACAAGAGGGTGAGCCCCCGATCGTTTCTGTCCGCGCTGAGAACGGCCGCCGACGATACGTCGGAGCAGCACCCGGATCACGAGTACGCCCTGCACTACGACAGCATCAGGCGCGGCGTGCAGGCGGCTTCGAAGATCCGCGTCCGGGAACTTCAGGAAGACTATCCGTGGGTGCACGAGCTGATGAGCGCGCTTGCGGGAATGACAGTTCCCTTGGAGTTCGAAGAGGTCGCGCAGCGCTGGTGGGGCAGGGGCGTTCTGGACGATCTGGGCCGGCAAGTGGAGCGGAACGAGGTGAAGTCGCCGCCTCGCCGGCTCGACGCGGGCGCCGAGGGCGTGCGTCTGGATCTGGAGTCCCTGGGGGTCCTCCAGCGCCTGCTCGATGACCGCGTCAACATTCGGGACGTCTATCGGGTGGGGTACGGTCTCGGCCGGCGCGGCGGCGTGAAACCGGATCGATCCGCATGACACCACAACGGACCACGGGTGCCGTCGCCGACTCCGCGACGGTGCGCGAGCGCCTGGTGGAGGCCCTGAACCTGGACCTGATCGGTCCTGGGATGGTCACACCCTCGCGGCCGAGCGGCTGCCCGGCTGGGTGCGCCCGTCGACCTGGTATCTGACCGGCTTCCTGATTCCATCCGGCACGAAGCCGGAGTCGAGTGCGGATGCCGACGAGGAAGACGACATCGACGAGACGCCGGAATCGAGCGGTCTCGCCGAGGAGTCGTCGGAGGAGCGCAAGGCTGCCAAGAAGGGCTTCTTTCCGTCGTCGATGGGGCTGAGCTTCCTCGTGGCGGCCGAGGCGGATGCCCTGGCCGTAATCGTGCGCTGGGGAGACTACGAGCACGCCAAGATCGAAGGCGCCGACGGGAAGTCCGAATCGGCATGGCTGCGGCGGGCAAACGAACGGACCGTGCCGGTTTCGCTGTCGGGAGCCGGAGAGCATCGAGCCGGTGATCTTGCTGTTCCCGACTCCGGCGGTCTCACGCTCCACGTGGACGAGCGGCCGATCCATACCGACGGGCTCGCCGGGATTCCGACAGGCACGCGGTCGGTGTCGGTCTTTCTCGTGAACGGCCGCGCGCCGGACGACGACGATCCCGACCGGGCCTACGCCTTCCAGGCCGAGATCGAGGTCCGTGGCCGCCAGCCCTTCGTGCCTCGGCCGGACCCGCGTGGCGTACAGGCGGCCGATTGGGACGATCGCGTGGCCGACCTCCACTACGCCGACACGCCCGAGTACGCCACCGGCCACGGGATATCCGCCGACTGGGAAGTCGTGGAGCGCGCCTGCCGGACGTTGCGTACGGCGTGGATCCCAAGATCGGACGTCGAGGAGACGAAGACCGGGGGCGTGCCCGGCGCGGAGCTGTCGATGGATGCGCTGGGGGCGTTGCCCGACGGACAGACCGCCCGTGCGGCGCTCCGAGCCCTGGTCGAGCAATACCGCGACTGGATCGAACGGCGGCGCGACTGGATCGAACGGCGGCGCGTGGAAACCGAAATGCTGGCGGACCGCCGTCGCGAGACCGCCCAGGAGTTGCTGCAATTGGCCGGCATCGCCGCGGACCGTATGGAACGCGGCATCGATACGCTGGCCTCGGACGCAGATGCGCTCGACGCCTTCCGGGTGGCGAACCGCGCCGTCGCACGCGCCCTCCGGCAGCGGCTCGGCGAGCAGTTCACGACCCGCCCGCCCGCTTGGCGCGCCTTTCAGCTCGCGTTCATCCTGCTCAACATCCCCGGCGTGGCCGATCCGGGCGATCCCGACCGCGAGACCGTGGATCTGCTCTTCTTCCCGACCGGCGGCGGCAAGACGGAAGCGTATCTGGGGCTCGCGGCGCTTGCGATGGTGCTGCGCAGACTGCGGAATCCTGGACAGGACGGTCTTCAGGGCGCGGGCGTGAGCGTGATCATGCGGTACACGTTGCGTCTGCTCACGCTGGACCAGCTCGCCCGGGCGTCCGGCTTGGTGTGCGCGCTGGAACTGGAACGCGCAGCCGACGTCGCGCGATACGGCAGGTGGCCGTTCGAGATCGGCCTCTGGGTCGGCAAGGCGGCGACGCCCAACTTCATGGGCCGCAAGGGTGACAATCGTTCGGATTCGGCCCGCGCGAAAACCAGGCAGTACAAGGCGGATCCGGGGAGCAGGCCCTCTCCGGTGCCGTTGGAGAGTTGCCCCTGGTGCGGCACGCGGTTCATCGCCGACTCGTTCGGGCTGTGGCCGAACGACGACCGGCCGGAGGAGTTACGCATCTTCTGCACGAACCTGGAGTGCGACTTCAACGGCGACCGGCCGTTGCCGGTCCTGGCCGTCGACGAGCCAATCTACCGCCGCCTTCCGGCGTTCCTGATTGCGACGGTCGACAAGTTCGCATCCCTGCCATGGGAGGCGCGAACCGGCGTGCTGCTCGGCGGCGCGGATCGGCACGACAAGTCCGGCTTCCATGGAGCCGCAGAGCCGCGCGCGGGAAGGCGTCTGGAACGTCCGCTCCTGCCGCCGGACCTCGTCATCCAGGACGAGCTGCACCTGATCTCGGGACCGCTCGGCACCATGGTTGGCCTGTACGAGTCCGTCATCGATGCCCTCTGCGTTCGCGCGTCCGGCGACCGGTCGGTGCGACCGAAGATCGTCGCGTCCACCGCGACCGCGCGCCAGGCGCAGGATCAGATCCGGGCGCTGTTCGCGAGATCCGTCACGCGGGTCTTTCCGCCGCCCGGCCCGGATCGCCGCGACTCCTTCTTCGCGCACACCGTGCCGGTGGAGCGCGTGGCGGGCCGACGCTATCTCGGCATCGCGTCTCCGGGACGCAACCCCAAGGTGCTCATGCGCCGGGTCTGGCTCGCGCTGATGGGCGCGGCCGAGCGGGCGTACCGGGACGCTGGCGGACACACGAACCATGACAACCCCGCCGATCCGTACATGACCGTGCTCGGCTACTTCAACAGCCTGCGCGAGCTGGGCGGGGCGCGGCGCATCCTGGAAGAGGAGGTCCGCAACACGATTCGGCAGTACGGGCAGCGCCGCCGCCTCGGCGAGCCGCACGGCCTGTTCCGGGATCGCAGGACGTTCTCCGACGTGGTCGAGCTGACGTCGCGGGTGTCGACCGACCGCGTGGCCGACGCTCGCCGGCGCCTGGGGCGGGCCTTTCACGAGACGGATCGTGTCGACTGCGCCATCGCGACCAACATGATCTCGGTCGGCCTGGACATTCCCCGGCTCGGCCTGATGGTGGTGCTGGGCCAACCGAAGACGCACGCGGAGTACATCCAGGCGACCAGCCGCGTGGGGCGCGACGCCCGGCGGCCCGGCCTGGTGGTGACGCTGCTGAACGTCCACAAACCGCGTGACCGATCCCACTACGAGCGGTTCCGGCACTACCACCAGACCTTCTACCGTTCGGTGGAGGTGTCGAGCGTGACGCCGTTCTCGGCGCGCGCCCTCGATCGCGGCCTCGCCGGCGCGCTGGTGGGGCTGGCGCGCCACGCCGAGGCGAAGCTGACGCCACCGGCCGGTGTCGAACGCCTGGCGGAGGTGCGCGCCGGGCTGGAGAAGCGATTGGTCGAATCGTTCCGTGAGCGGGTCGACCGACAGTCGTTTGCCAGGAAAGCCGAACGCGCGGACCGGATCTACAGCGTTTGCAGCCGCTTGGTCGATCTGCTCGATTCCTGGTGCACGGTGGTGGAGGACTACCACGCCGACAACGTCACGGTGAAGTACCAGCAGTACGAGATGAAGCAGGGCAGGCCGCTGCTGCGCGAGATGCTCGACACGGAGTTCGAATCGGAGCACCATCGCAAGTTCCGCGCGAACCGATCGCTGCGCGACGTCGAGCCGGAGGTCGACCTGTACATCAGGGAGCCGACCGGCCGGGACGTGGAGCCATGAGCCGTCGCGCCCACGGGCAGCTTCGCCAGAGTCAGGTCGTCACGACGTACGGTCCCGGCGCCCTCATCGACCTGCCGAGGCACTCGGCGATCGTCGGCGGCCTCGACACGTGGCCGAAAGGACTCGATGAAGTGGTTGAGCCGAGGCTCGCACACAAGCTCCGGAACCTGATCGGCGTGCCGGCGCCGCGGCTCTACGCGCCTCCTCCCAGTCCGAGCGAACCCTGGGCTACCCGGAAAGGCATCGGCGCATGGCGGTTCCCGGAGTGGTTCGTCGTCCAGGAGGAAGACGGACAGGCGGGCGGCGGGCAGCGCGACCGCTCGCGGCGTCTGGTGCATCGCAAGGCGCTGGACGAGAGGGGGCTCTTCGAACGGCTGAAGGTGGTGCCCACCCGCTTCGTGCGCGCCTGCCCCAGGGGGCACGTCGATGATCTCGACTGGCGGGGTTTCGTGCACGGCAAAGGGAGCCCCTGTCGACGACAACTCTGGCTGGACGAGCGCGGCACGACGGGCGACCTGGCCGATCTCTTCGTTCGCTGCGAGTGCGGAGAATGGCGTCCGCTCTATGAAGCCGCGGAGCTCGACCAGAATCCGCTGGACACCTGCCAGGGTGCTCGCCCCTGGTTGGGCCGGAACACGAACGAAGACTGCAACCAGCGGAGCCGTCTGCTGATCCGCACCGCGTCGAACGCCTACTTTCCCCAGGTCGTCAGCGTGCTGTCACTGCCGGAGCGCGGCACGGCGGTCGACGGTGCCGTCGCGGAGCTCTGGGACGATCTGCAGATCGTGGACGATGCCGCCGATCTGACCTTCATGAAGAAGAAGTCGGCCGTCGCGGCGACGCTCGAGCCGTTCGACGACGACGAGGTCCTGAACGCGATTGGCGAGCGCAAGCGCGGGCACAGCAGCGACCGGCCGGTGAAGCAGGTCGAGCTCGATGCCTTGCTCGGCGCGCCCGAGGGATTCGGCGACGACGAACTCATCGATCCCAACTTCCATGCCCGCTGCCTGCCTCCCGGCGCGTGGCGACAGTCCGCGCGCGCCAACGGGATCGCATCCGTGATCCAACTCCATCGCCTGCGCGAGGTGCTGGCCCTCGTCGGGTTCACGCGCTTCGAAGCCGTGACGCCGGACATCCACGGAGAGTACGACACGGATGTGGAGCGGGCGGCTATAGCGCTCGACCCGGAATGGTTCCCCGCCGTCGAGAACCGCGGCGAGGGTGTGTTCGTGCAGTTGGACACGGACGCGGTGGAAGCTTGGCGGAAGCGCCCGGCGGTCGCTCGACGCCTCGCTGACCTTGCCCTGGGGCACGAGGCATGGACAGGGCGCCGCACACCGCTCCTCGGCAAGACACCGCGGGCGTTTCCGGGCGGACCGTACGTGCTGCTGCACACCCTCTCGCACCTGCTGATCCAGTCACTGGCGATGCGCTGCGGCTATCCGGCGAGCTCCATTCGCGAACGGATCTACGCCGAGCCCGGGCCGGCCGGCCAGCGCTTCGGCGTGCTTCTCTACACGGGGACGCCCGACGCAGAAGGCACGCTCGGTGGCTTGGTGCAGCAGGCGCAGCACATCGAGGGCCATCTCGCGGACGCGCTGCGCATGGGTGCGCTCTGTTCCAACGATCCCATCTGCGCCCAGCACGCGCCGGGCGAGAGCATGGAACAACGGTGGCTGCACGGTGCGGCGTGCCACGGTTGCACGCTCATTTCCGAGACGTCGTGCGAGATGCGCAACGACTACCTCGATCGCGCGCTGGTGGTGCCGGTGCTCGGCCTGGTGGAGGCGGCGTTCTTTCCGAGCGCGATGTAGGGGTTCGTCCCTGGGTTCGCCCCCGTGGGCCGGCGTAGTCTTCTGGAGACGGTTGGTTGGACCCGGTGAAGGGACGTACGCCGAGCATGTCGAACGTGGGCCGGCGTAGACTCCTGGAGACGGTTGGTCGGACGCGGTGAAGGGACGTACGCCGAGCATGTCGAACGTGGGCCGGCGTAGACTCCTGGA
>WTFV01000004.1:34784-110526 GCA_011523845.1 Acidobacteriota bacterium
GGTGAAGGGACGTACGCCGAGCATGTCGAACGTGGGCCGGCGTAGACTCCTGGAGGCGGTTGGTTGCGCGGAACGCGCAGCCGCGAGGCGACGGTTTCCGGGGGAGTCGCACGCCTGCCGGCGCGCGGGTCATTCAAGCAGGAAAAACGCGGTGCGAGCGTCGTTTCCGGTCAGGAGTGTTCCGGATGGTCGGATGGCGGACCGGAACACGCGGTGGCGTTCCGGTCCGATCCCCGGAAACTCTCGGATAGTGTCTCAAGTAATTGACCTGAGACACTACGAAACCTCGGCGCTACTTGATCTTCGAGTAGTCGGTCGCCTCCAGCCACAGCACGTCGACGCTCTCCACGATGCGTCCGTCGCGCTGCGACTCCTCGGCCACCTGCGCCCACTCGGGATCCGCGCGGAACGCGTCCCAGCTCGCCTGGCCAGCGTCGCGGCTGTCGTGCGCCAGGATGTAGACCAGCGTGTTCTCGGCCAGCGGGGCTTCCTGCGGCGTCCAGTAGCCGATGTTGGTCATGCCGTGCTTCTCGAAGATCCGCGTCGTGTGGTCGCGGAACCGGGCGTTCAGCGCGTCGAGCCGGCCGGGGAGCGCGGTGTAGGTGCGCATCTCGAAGATCCGCTCCCCCTGCGCCTGGGCGACGCTCTCGAACGCGGAGAACTGGCCGGCCGCGTAGCCGAGCCCGAAGACCGCGAGACCGAGGACCGCGACGAGATACCGCTTCTGCTTCAACATGGTGTCACTCCTCCATCCGACAGGTGGACGACCGGGTTCTGTTGCTCCTGCGCCGGCGGCCCCGGAGACAAGTGGGTACGCGCCCCGCGGGCGGCGCCCGCGCGCCAGCCTGTGCAGTTCCGGAGCGCCTCGCGCCCGCCGATCATAGCCGGATCCCCGCCTGGCCCGGAAATCCTCGCCTCGCGGCTCCGCCGTCCGCCCAACCATCCCGGCAAGGAAGTCGGCGCCTGCTCCCGGAGGCGGCGCCGTGCTACGGCTCACGTTCCCGGCGGGAGGCGTAGCGCTCGATGAGCCGCCGGCGGTCGCGCTCGGTCAGACGCATGTACTCCGGCCGGTCCACGGCGAGCTCGTGGGTGCGGCAGGGACCGCACATCAGGGTTGTCGGATCGCGGTTGTGGCGCAGCCCGAGGGTGTGCCCGATCTCGTGCGCGATGATGTTCCGCGCAATGTTGGGGTTGACCGCCATCGCCGTCCGATCCTCCTCGATCGCCACGAAGTGGCCCGGATACCGCGGCAGGGGCCAGGCGAACGACATCAGGTCCTGGCGCGAGAGAAGCAGGACCGCCTGGACGCCGAAGTCGGTGATCTCGGCCGGCGCGTCCGGCTCGCCCGGCCCGCCGCGCAGGCGCCCGGCGCGTTGCGAGATCGACCGGGCGTAGTTCTCCAGGGCGCGCGTGACGGGCGAGGCGACGTGGAGCTCCTCGACCAGGCGGACGTTCAGCCCGAGGTCCGCCATCACGTCGTTCCAGAACGCGATCGCGTCGAGCGCCATCGGCAGCCGGACGTCGTTGGTGTCGTAGGCGATGATGACCACACGATGCTCGACCGGCTCCACGTACGCAGTGGCGTCCGGAGCCAGGAACAAGGCGAGGAGCAGAAGCGTCGCCGGACGCCGTCGACGACGGTGCAGGGGCGCCAGCGGTTGCCTGCGCGGCGTTGACATCTGCTCAGCGTCGAAGAGACAGGGCCGCGCGATCCGCGGCTTCGTCGTCATCCTCGATCTGGTGCAGCGCGCCACTGATGAAGCCGAGGCTGTACACGGCGCTACCGGCCAGCACGGTCAGAGTCCCGAGCAGCAATCCGGTCGACCGGTCCAGCCCGATGGCGGTGGCTGTCACGTAGGCAAGAAGGAAGACGACCTGGAAAGCCAGCATCTGTACGATTCGTCCGTGACGGCCTCCCTGGGAAAAGAAACGTCCGTCGCGGATCTGAAGCGGCGTGACAAGGGCAAGCGCGCCGGCGGCCAGACCGGCAGGCAGCGCCAGCTCCCACAGATCTCCGGCAAGGATCACGAACGCCGCGGCGACGGCCGTCCCGATGCCTGTCGCCGCGACAACCGAACGCCTGGTGAACACCGAGGGCTTCATGCCGGTTCCTCCCGTCTGTCCCTGAAGCTATCACACCCCACGCGGCAGGCGTGCCTTCGTCGCCCCTCGATCCGACGTGCGCGAAAATGTGGAGGCGCGGCGAGCCGTCACCGAGCGCGGAGCGAGCCGCTCCAGGAGAAGCGGACCCGCGAACGCCAGTGCGTCCGTCCGTAGTGCAGCTCGGCCCGGTTGGCGCCGCGGTACTCGTAGCTCTGCGTGCCCTGGCTCGTCCGCGTCAGTCCCGCCGGTGCTCGACTCTCGACGGCGACCGCGATTCCACTACGAGCAGAAGCAGGAGGGCCAGGCCCGTCAGCGCCACGACTTCCGAGAGGACGAGCAGCCAGACGAGCGTGACATCGACCTGACCGCCCTGCTCCAGGGTCTGGATGCGGAGCGCCAGGGCCCGCCAGCCGTTCGCCCCGCTCCACGCGTAGCCGGCGCAGAGCACGCCGGGCGCGACGTCGGGACGCGCGCGCAGGGACGTCATGGCACCCCACAGGAGCAGGGCGAAGCCGACCACGTCCACGAGATAGAAGGGGTCCGCGAGGCCGGACGGCCAGGAGACCCACGTTTCCACCGGCGCGTAGACGAGCAGGAGGCCGAGCGTGAACCAAGCGATCGTCGTCTCGACGCTTCGCGGTGTCATGAGTTCGTTCGACGAGCGGCTACCGCCCCGAAACGCCTCTCTGGTTCAGTGTCTCCGCCCGTCCCCTCCGCCCCATGACCTTGTGTCGCAGAACTTCGCTTCGCCGCGTTCTGCGGCGCTTCCCCCACGCGAAAGCCGTGGCGTGATCGACCCGCGGCGATCCCGAACCGACGGCGCGGCCGCCGCCACGTGCAACCCGACGCCCGTCACGGGCCGCGCGCCCCCGTCTCGAGCAGGCGGCCCGCCTCGGGCGCACCCGCCGGCCTACGCTTCCCGCAGATACGAGATCAGCGGCTCCTACTTCGCGATCCGGCCGCCTCGGGCGCGCCCGCCGGCCTACGCTTCCCGCAGGAACGCCAGCAGCAGCCGCGTGGTCTCCTCCGGCTGCTCCTGCTGCACCCAGTGGCCGGCGCCGTCGACGAAGTGGACGCCGCGCATGTCGGTGCAGGCGCTCTCCTGCATCCGTTCCAGCGAGCCCGGCCGCTGGTAGGCGCCCCAGTCGCTCGACCCGGCGATGAACAGCGACGGGATGTCGATGGTCCGGCCGGCGAAGGTGAGCGGCTCGTCGTTGATGACGCCCGAGCGGTACCACTGCAGGCCGCCCTGGAAGCCGTTGCGCTCGTACTCGACCGCGTAGACGTGCAGCTCGCGGTCCGGGAGCCACCGGTTGGCGGCGATCTCGGCCGGCGTGGGCATGTGCAGGGCCACCGTCTCGGCCATGCCCATGTCGAGGTCCATGATGTAGTAGGTGGGCATCCTGGCGACCTCGGTCGCCGTCCAGCCCGCGAGCCGGTACGGCCGGTTCTCTTCCCAGTCGGCGCTCTTGTGGTGGTAGTAGGCGCGCATGAAGTCGTGCACGCCCTGCGGCGCGCGCCACATGTTCTCGTTCGCCTCGCGCGTCCGGTAGTAGCGCTGGTAGTGCTTGCGCGGGCGGGGCAGGCGGGCCATCTCCTCGTAGATGTCCGGGCCGCCCGGCGGGTCCGAGAGCGGCCCGTCGTCCGCCGTGTCGAACGGGAACGTCGGGGTGCCGCCGAACGGCGCGCTCATCAGGGCGACGGCGCGGAAGACGTCGGGCCGCGCCACCGCCGACCAGGCGGCGATGGGGGAGCCGAAGTCGTGGCCGATGACCGCGTCGACCGTCCGGTAGCCGAACGCCGAGACGAGCGCCAGCGCATCGCGCACCGCGTTCAGCCGGCTGAACGGACGCAGGCTGCCGTCGTAGTCGGCGCTCCAGCCGGTGGTGCGGCCGTAGCCGCGCTGATCGGGAGCGATGACGTGGTAGCCGGCGTCGGCCAGCGGCGCCATGACGTGCCGCCAACTGTAGGCGAGCTCCGGGAAGCCGTGCAGCAGCAGCAGGGCCGGGCGGCCTCCGGTCTCGAAGCCTGCCTCCAGCACGTGCATCGTCAGGCCGTTGACGTTGTGGACGAAGCGCGAGCGGACGCCGTCCGGCAGCCAGCTCGGGTCGTAGGGACCGATCGCCTCGGCCTGCTCGGCCGGCGTGCGGGCGCTCTGCGCGGGTGCGGGGCGCGCGGCCGCGCTTCCCGGCAGTTCCCGCATCACCGCGGCGGACCCGAGGACCGCGCCGACACCCGCAAGCGCCTGGCGCCGCGTGACCCGACCCTGCGCAACCGGCTCGCCCGAAGTGCTTCCCATTGTGGCCATTTCCGTCTCCTGCCTCTCAGCGTCCGAAGCCTGAAGTTCGTCTGCGTCCGAAGCCTGAAGTTCGATTCCCTGGCCCGTCGCCGCTCCGCGTCGCGCCGCGGAGGCGGGCCTCCTCGACACGGAGACCTCTGCGTTCCTTCGAGCCGGCGGCTCAGCGCGACAGCTCTCCCCGCTCGAGGAGTCCGATCAACGCCTCGGCGCGCGCCAGCGGCCCATCCTGCCGCAGCAGGTCCAGCCGGTCGAGCGCGGACATTCCGAGGAACTGCGAGAGTCCGTTCACCAGCATCTCGTCGGGCAGCTCGTCCGGCGACGGAGCCTGGTCCGCCTGGCCCGGCGCGACGGAGGCGAGCAGTTGCATGAGCAGCGGGCGGTGGCCACGGAGCGCCTCCCGGTCCGCGTCGTCCAGCGGTTCCGGAAGCGGCTCGATCTCCGCCACGCGGTACGAGCGGCTCCGATCCTCGCTCGTGATCCGGAACTTCACCAGGCCGCCGAGGACGATGTTGTAGCGGCCGTCCTCCAGACGCTGGACGTTGGTGATCACGCCCGCGCAGCCGATGTCGTAGATCGGCGGGTTCCCGGCGTATTCGTCCTCGTACCCCGCGTGCAGCATGACCATGCCGATGATGCGGTCGCCCTCGAGCGCGTCGGCCACCATCTCGCGGTAGCGCGGCTCGAAGATGTGCAGCGGCCGCGACGCGTTCGGGAACAGCATGATGTCCTGCAACGGAAAGATCGGGATGGCGGCCGGCAGGGCCGCCGCGGGATCGGGCCCGGTCTGGCCGCTGGAGTGTCCCGGGAAGGCCGCCGCCCACAACAGCAGGCCGCACAGGACGAGCCCGACCCGAAAGTGACGCCGCGAGGTCGTGGCATGCATGACTACGCCATCATACCGCCGCCGGCGCCTGCCAATCGCCGGGCAGGGCGCTCGGCGTGCTCAAGCGATCGGATTGCGCCACCGCAATCCGGAGAAGCGGGAGAAGTCCGTGTCATTGGAATGCAGCTCGGCCTGATGCTCGATCGCAAGCACGGCGAGATGCGCGTCCGCCACTAGGTTGGCGCCCATGGCCGAGTCGGCCGCGAGTTCCGCGAGCACGTCCAGATGGTTCGGCCCCGGCAGGACGATTCGGACGTTGGGCTGTCGGAGCCACAGCCTGCACTGTGCGATGGCCTCCGATGCCGGCATCGGATCCAGCAGCACGCGACGATTCGACATCAGCCGTACGAACGCCAGCAGCGTGATCCAGGCGACGCCGACCGGTTCGTTCCCGGACAGGTAGCGTTCCCACCAGGCCTTCGCGGCGGCATGGAACGGCGCGTCCTCGTTGTACGCGTAAACGAGGAGATTGACGTCGGGGAGGATCATCAGCGGGGGGGTGCCGGTGGGGTCTGCGTCAGAAACTGCTCCACCTCGAGTTCATCGACGAGTTGGTTCAGCTTGAACGGATCGATCCCCGGGACGAATCCGCGGCGCGCCGATTCGACCTTGAACGGCTCACGGCGAGCCTCCGGTTTGGCGCCACTCGTCAGCCCCTGCCGCAAGACCTCGTTGACCACGGTCTTGAAGCTCTTGCCGGCGTGGCGAGAGAGGTCCTTCAATGCTCGTCCGACGTCTTCGTCGATGGTCAACGTGGTTCGCATGGGCCTGTACATCGTAACGTCTGTTCTCTGAAGCATCAAGATGTCACGCCGGGCGTCAGCGTGGCGGTTCGGCAAGTCCGTCGAGGTATTCCAGGAACCGTCGGCCGACATGTGACTGGTAGCCTTCGACCGGTTCGGTCACCAGGTTGTCGAAGAAGCGGTCGTAGACGGTCGAGCGCTCGTGCTGCAGCGGCGTCGGGCAATAGCAGACCTCGCTCCATTCGACGACGCCGTCGTCGGAGACGACGGCCCGCTGCATCGACGCGACGATCTCCTGTCCGTCGGGCTGCTGCCGGGCGATGGTGCCGTTCTGGAGCAGGCGCCGGAGTTCCCCCGCCGTCTCCTTGCGAAGCTCGGCCCGGACCCGGTAGTGCATCGGTGCCGCCTCGTTGCCTCCTCCGGACAGGATACGACACATCCGCTCGCTGACGACACCGTGCAGGCGTCGCGGCCCGCCGCCGGACGACCCGTCATGCCGGACTGGCGACTACGGGCCGGCGCCTCCCGGGGCGGGGACCGGTTCCTCAATCGTGTGGGCGCGGATGATCTCGAGGAAGGTCTCGCCGTAGCGCTCCAGCTTCGTCGCGCCGACGCCGGCGACGGCGGCGAACTCGGCGAGCGAGGCGGGACGGCGGGCCGCCATCTCGATGAGGCTGGCGTCGTGGAAGATGACGTACGGCGGGACGCCCTGCTGCTCGGCGAGCGCGCGACGCTGCGCCCGCAGCGCGTCGAACAGCGCCTGGTCGCCGTCGCCGAGCACCGCCTGCACGCGGGCGGGCGCCTCCCCGCCGCGGCGAGTCCTGCGGGCCGGCAGGGCGTCGCGGCGCAACTCGACGGTCGCCTCGCCGCGCAGCACCGGTCGTGCGGCGGCGGTCAACTGCAGCGACCCGTACTTCTCCACGTCGACTCGGAGCAGGCCCCGCGCGACGAGCTGGCGGATGACGGATCGCCATTGTCCGACGTCGAGGTCCGCCCCGATGCCGAACGTCGACAGGCGATCGTGGCGGAAGCGCCGGATTCTCTCGTGGTCCTTCCCGCGCAGCACGTCGACGACGTAGGCGACCCCGAAGCGTTGTCCGGTCCGGTAGACGCACGACAGGGCCTGTTGCGCCGCCTCGGTCGCGTCCCACGACGCGGGTGGATCCAGGCAGTTGTCGCAGTTGCCGCACGGCTCCTCCAGCGTCTCGCCGAAGTAGGCGAGCAGCGTCTGCCTGCGGCACGTGGTGAGCTCGCAGTAGCCGAGCATGGCGTCGAGCTTGCGGATCTCGAGGCGCTTGCGCGCATCGTCCGCCTCCGAGCCGTCGACCATCTGCCGCAGGGTGATGACGTCCTGCAGCCCGTAGGCCATCCAGGCGGTCGCCGGCAGCCCGTCGCGGCCGGCGCGACCGGTCTCCTGGTAGTAGGCCTCCAGGCTCTTCGGCAGATCGAGGTGGGCGACGAAGCGGACGTCCGGCTTGTCGATCCCCATCCCGAAGGCGATGGTCGCGACGATGACGACCCCCTCGCCGCGCACGAACGCATCCTGCGCGGCTTCTCGCTCGCGGGCTCCCCGGCCGGCGTGGTAGGGGTGCGCGTCGACGCCTCGTTCACGCAGCCAGTCCGCCGTCTCCTCGACCCGGCGGCGCGACAGGCAGTAGACGATGCCCGCCTCGCGCCGATGCTCGGTGTCGAGCAGTCGGGCGAGCTGATCGCGCGGACTCTGCTTCGGCACGACCCGGTAGCGGATGTTCGGCCGGTCGAAGCCGGCGATGAACACCCGGGCGTCGCGCAGCTCCAGCCGCTCCCGGATCTCCCGCCGCGTCTGCTCGTCGGCGGTCGCGGTCAGGGCGATCCGCGGCACGGCCGGAAAGCGCTCGTGCAGCACCGAGAGCTCGAGGTACTCCGGGCGGAAGTCGTGGCCCCACTGCGACACGCAGTGCGCCTCGTCGATCGCGAAGAGCGCGATGTCGACCTCGTCGAGCAGCGCCAGCGTCCGTTCGCCGAGCAGCCGCTCCGGGGCCACGTAGAGGAGGTCGATCGCACCGGCGCGCAGCCGCGCCTCGATGTCGAGCACCGCCCCGTAGTCGAGCGTCGAGTTGAGGCACGCCGCCTGCACCCCGGCCTGGACGAGCCCCGCGACCTGATCGCGCATCAGGGCGATGAGGGGCGACACGACGATTCCGGCCCCCGGACGGACGAGCGCCGGAATCTGGTAGCAGAGCGACTTGCCGCCGCCGGTCGGCATCAGCACGAGGCTGTCGCCGCCCCCGATGGTGTGCTCGACGATCGCTTCCTGCTGCCCCCGGAACCGGTCGTAGCCGAAGACGCGGCTCAACAGATCCCTCGCCGAGGCGCGCATCCAGCCATCGTACTACGCGGCCGCCCCCGCCGCTTTCGGTCCGGAGCAACCCGCCCGGATTCGCCCAGGCACGAACTCGTCGGGAACCGGTGGACGATGATGCGATCGAGTCGAGTCGTCGGCCCGCGCCTCCGGCGGGTCCCTTCCGGGGGATTCCAGGGGGTTCCACGGGTTCCCGGGGTTCCAGGGGACACGGCGGTCGGGAAATGGGTATGATTTCGAGATGAAGAACATCGCGCGCACGCGTGCCGCACGGTTCCGGACCGTGGTCGCGGCGTTTCTGGCGGCCGTGCCGGCCGTCGCCGGGGCGCAGACCGAGTTCCACTACCAGTACGGCAAGCTCAGCAACCCTTTCGCGCGCACGCGCCAGTTCACGCACATCCTGACCGTGCAACAGGCGTCGAGCTGGTCGCTCGGCGACAGCTTCGTCTTCATCGACATCCTCGACGACGGCGTCCCGGACGGCTTCAACGACCTGGAGTTCTACGGCGAGTGGTATCCGACGCTGAGCTTCGGCAGGCTGGCGGATCGGACCGTGGGCGGCGGACCGGTCCGGGACGTTGCGCTGATCGGCGGCATCAACTTCGACGGCGACGCCAACGTCCTCAAGTGGCTGCCCGGCGCGCGGCTCTCCTGGGACGTGCCCGGCTTCGTCTTCTTCAACACGGACCTGACCGCGTTCATCGATGCCAGCAGCGGTCTCGAACGGGGCGGCGCGCCCCGGACGAGCGACAGCTTCATGTTCGACGTCAGTTGGGGCGCCGCGTTCGACATCGGCAGCCAGTCGTTCTGGTTCACCGGCCACGCCGAGTACATCGGGGGCGCGACCAACGAGCTGAACCAGCCGGTGAAGGGGTGGATTCTCGCGCAGCCCCAGCTCGGGTGGGACATCGGCAAGGCGCTGACCGGCGCCGCCAACCAGCTCTTTCTCGGCGTGGAGTACCAGTACTGGTGGAACAAGCTGGGCGTGGACGACGACGACAACGTTGCCCAGTTGTGGGTGATGTGGCGCCTGTGACGCCCCGCTGCCGCGCGGGAGCCTGAGATGAACCGAATCGTGACGCAAGCGCTGGATATGCCGAGTACCGGGACCCGGACCATGAAGAGGGGGTTGCGCCTGGCGGTTCGGGGCTTCCTCGCCCTCGCCGCGCTGCTCACCGTCACGATTACCACGACCTCGGCCACCATGCTCTACAACTCCGCCGTCGCGCTGCGCGACGAGGCGGAGGCGGCCGCCGTGAACCTGGCCGAGCTGCTGTCGACCAGCTTCGCCGACATCGGCGAGATCTCGCTGGCCAACGTCGCCCGCACGCTCGACGCCACGCTCGACGATCAGATGGTCGCCCAGGCCCGCATCGCCGCGCACATGGTCGCCGCGGCGGAGGAGGCGGGGCACGATCCGCCCCGCATCATCGAGACCCTCGACGCCATCGTCGCCAACACGGTCCTCGACGAGTTCTGGATCACCGACAGCGTCGGCTTCTCGTACCTCACCAACGTCCGCGACGAGAACGGGGCGCTCGTGCCCTTCCGGTTCGATCCCGATCCGGCGGTGCAGCCGCAGGCGCACCGGTTCTTCGAGCTGCTCGGATCGGATGTCGACGACGACACCGGCGTGATTACGCAACCGGCGCAGGTCCGGGAGATCGACCAGGAGGTCTACAAGTACGTCGGGGTCGGCGGCGTCGATCAGGAGCGGATCGTGCAGATCGGCAACGCGCTGGTCTTCGGCGAGCAGGAGATCCTGACCAACACCTTCACATCCGAGCGTGCCGACGTGTCGGCCGTGGTCGAGGGGATCATCGGCCAGCACATGCTGGTGCAGGCGCACATCGCCGGTCACTTCGTCGCCGCGGCGGAAGAGGCCGGCTGGTCTCCGGAGGAGATCGAGGGCCGGCTGCGACGCATCGCCGGTGCGACGGTCATCGGCGAGATCCGGGTCGTGGACGGGGACGGCTCCGTGGCCTACTCCAATCTGCTGCCGCCCCTGGCGGGCGGATCCGCCGCGGCGGTGCCGTATCTGGACGAAATCGCACCGCTCCTCGATGGCTCGGAGCAGAGCCTCGAGTTCGCGACGGCGCCCCGCGCCTCCGACGGCGAGGTCTACAAGTACGTCGCGGTCGCCGGCGCCGGCTCGCCGCGGGTCGTGCAGGTCGGCATTCCGATTGAAAGCAGCGCGGGCAACCTGCTCTATTCCGTCTACCAGCGCGAAGCGGATCTGCTGGTCCAGTCCCGCAATCTCGAGGCCCTCTGGGTCGTCAATCTCGACCGCGAGCTGGCCGCGGCCGCGCCGCGCGCCGGGCAGGCCGGGGCGGGGACGGTGGAGGCGGCCAGCGTCTTCTCGCGACGGGCGGAAGCGGTCGTGGCCCTCGCCATGGAACAGGAACGGGTGGTCAGCGAGGCCAGCCTGAGCCTGCTGTCGCCTGCCGAGCGCGGCATCTGGGTCGCCTCGCCGATCGTGAACCCCGGCGAACCCCCGATCGGCGGTCTGGCTCTGGCCGTCAGCCTCGACGACATCGCGAGCACGGTGCAGGCCGAGGCCTTCAACACCACGCTGATCGCCTTCGTGCTGCTCGGCTTCACGGCCGCCGCCGCGCTCTGGGGAACGCGGTGGCTGACCCATCCGATCGAGGTGATTGCCTCGGCGGCGCGCCAGGTGGAGGCGGGCAGACAGCCCGACGAGGGCCCGCTCGAAGACGTGATCAAGCGCACGGACGAGATCGGCAGCCTGGCGCGGGTGTTCGAGGCGATGACGGTGCAGGTCTTCAACCGCGAAGAGCAGCTCGAGATGATGGTGTCGGCGCGGACCGAGGAGCTCCAGCAGAGCAACCGCAGCCTGCGCGTCGCCCAGCGGGCGCTCGAGCAGGACCTGGAGATGGCCAAGGTGGTGCAGGCCGCCCTGGTCCGCGAAGGCAACGTGGAGCTGGGCCGTTTCGTGGCCTACGCGAGGATGACGCCCGCGCAGCAGGTGGGCGGCGACTTCGTCGACGTGCTCGAGCCGTCCGGCGGCAAGCTGTTCTTCACCGTCTGCGACGTCTCCGGCAAGGGCGTGGCGGCGGCCCTCTTCATGGCCGCGTCGCAGGGCGCGATCAATGCCGCGGCGACCCAGAGTCAGAACGGAGACGTGGGCGCCATCGCCACCGAGGCCAATCGCCGGCTCTGCGGCGAGAACCCGATGGGGCTCTTCGTTACGGGTGTCCTCGGCATCGTCGATCTCGAGCGCGGCGTCATGCAGTACGTCTGCGCCGGCCACGAGCCGGCGTTTCTCGTGGCCGCGGACGATTCCCGGCGGCCGCTCCCGATGACCGGCGGGATGGCGATGGGGGTGCTCGACGACTTCGAGTACGAGAGTCGCGAGGAGCAGTTGCGGTCCGGCGACGCGCTGTTCCTCTACACCGACGGCCTGACCGACGCGGTGAACCTGAGCGGCGAGCTGTTCGGGAAGGAACGGCTGGAGACGACGCTCGACGGCGCGTCGGCGCGCTCGCCCGAACAGATCGTGGACCACGTCTGGAGCGAGATCCTCAGCTATTCCGCCGGTGCTTCCGCCGCCGACGACATGACCTGTCTGGTCCTGCGGCGCCGCCGGTGACGCCTCTCGCGGCCGGCAGGGAGGCGACCGGGGTTCGCTTCGGAGGCGGGTGGAGTCTGCTAGAGTAGGGCGTCCCTCCAGGAGCTTGCGCCGCAGAACGCAACGACGTGAGTTCTGCGGCTAGAGGTCCTGGGCGGTGGGGGCTCGGGCCGAACACGGAGCCTGCGACGGGTTCGGCGGCGCGAGCAGGGCACGACCTCATGGCTGACGAACTCGACGTGACGATCCCGGCCCGGCTGTCGGAGGTGCGCGAGTTGTCGGGCATGGTGGAGGCCTTCGGGGACGCCAACGGCCTGCCGGATCCGAAGGTGTTCGTCATCAACCTGGCGCTCGACGAGTTGATCACCAACACGGTCACGCACGGTCTCGAAGACAAGGCCGACGCCGAGATCCGGATCCGGATGCAGGTCGATGGCGGCACGTTGATTCTGGTGATGGAGGACAACGGTCAGCCGTTCGACCCGACGCAGGACACCAACGCCGACGTCACGTCTTCGCTCGAGGAGCGGGCCATCGGCGGCCTGGGGCTGCACCTGGTGAAGAGCTTCGCCGATCGCATCACCTACGAGTTCGTGGGAGGCCGGAATCGACTGACGATGGAGCACGACCTCGCAAGGGCGGCGGAATGAGGCTTCCAGATCCGATCAAACTCTACGTGCAGGTGGTATCCCGATGAACATCGAAGTAGCCGAGGAACGGGACGGCGACGCACTGGTGCTGCTGCCGGTCGGCCGTCTCGACAGTGCGAATGCCCGCGCGTTCGAGTCGATCGTCATGGAACGCGTCGATGGCGGCGAGCAGCGGTTGATAGTCGACTTCAGTCGTCTCGGCTTCATCAGCAGTTCCGGGATGCGCGTCCTGCTGATGGCTGCGAAGAAGCTGCACGCAGGTCAGGGGAAGCTGGTGCTGTGCGCGATGCCGGACCATATCCACGAGGTGTTCCGGATCAGCGGCTTCGACCAGATCATCCCGATCCGGGACACGCGCGAGTCCGCGCTGGGCGAGGTCTGACGTCCGGCTGACGACGGCCCCATCCCCTGTTCGATGGCGCTGCGCCTTGTGTGACGACAGCGCCGCTGGTACAGTTGCGCGTTCTCTCGGGAGGGCACGTTCGTGGCGATGACGGATGAACTGCGCGTCTCGGTGTCGCCGAGGTTGTCGGCGGTACGCAGTCTGGCGCAGATGGTGGAGGAGTTCGGCGACGCCAACGAGCTGCCGGATCAACAGATCTACATGATCAACCTGGCGCTCGACGAACTCATCACGAACACGGTGAGCTACGGCCTGCGGGGCGTCTCCCGTCCGAAGATAGAGATTACGCTCCAGGTCAGCGAGAACAGGCTGGTCCTGACCATGGAGGACAACGGCCGGCCGTTCGATCCGACCCGGAACACGAATCCCGATCTGTCGTCGCCGGTCGACGAACGACCGGTCGGCGGTCTGGGCCTGCATCTGATCAAGACGTTTGCCGACCGGGTCGACTACGAGTACTCGGACGGGAAGAACCGGCTGGTCATGGAACACGATCTCACGCCGGCGGCCCGGTGACGGGAGCCGGCCAGTGACGAGGTGCATCGTATGGATATCGAAGTCGCGGAAGAACGCAACGACGAGGTGCTGGTGCTCTTGCCCGTCGGACGGCTGGACAGCGGCAACGCCCGCTCGTTCGAGTCCGTCGTGATGGATCACGTCAGCAGCGGCGAGCGGCGCCTGGTCGTCGATTTCAGCCGCCTCGATTTCATCAGCAGCTCGGGCATGCGGGTGCTGCTCATCGCCGCCAAGGCGCTGAAGGCGGGCGAAGGGACGCTCGTGCTCTGTTCCATGAAGAACCACATCGAGGAGGTCTTCCGGATCAGCGGCTTCGATCGCATCATTCCCATCAAGGAATCCCGCGAAGCGGCCCTTGCCGCCTCGTCCTAGAAGTCTGCGCCGACTGAGGCGGATCACGCCTTGTAGGCCCTGATCACGTCGAGCATGGCCTGTTCCTCCCGGTCCCACGCGGTCTGAATCTCCTGCAGGGCCCCCGCGGCGGTCGGGGCCTGCCTGGCGAGCGCGCGGTTCTGCGGCAGCAGCAATCCCCGTGCGGCCGCGTGATCGAGGAACTCGAACAGGTGGTCGTAGTAGCCGTCGATGTTGGCGAAGCAGCACGGCTTCTCGTGCAGCTCCAGGGGGCGTTGCGACCAGCAGAGGGCCTCGAGGATCTCCTCCAGGGTGCCGAACCCGCCGGGCAGTGCGATGCAGCCTTGCGACAGCTCCTGCATCAGGTGCTTGCGCTCGTGCATCGTGTCGACTTCGAGGAGACGGCTGAGCCCTTCGTGGGCGAGCTCCTGATACGAGAGTTGCCGGGGTACCACCCCGGTGACGAAGCCTCCGTTCGCCAGGACGGCGCCCGCGAGGACGCCCATCAGTCCCACCCGGGCCCCGCCGTACACCAGCCCGATGCCCTCGGCCGCCATCAGCCGGCCCAGCGCGTCGGCTTCGTCGAGGTAACGCTGTTCCTTTCCCAGGTTGCCTCCCAGGTAGACGCAGATGTTCTTTCCGCTGGGTGGCCCCGCGGGAGCACGGTCGCCGCGCGCCTTCTCGTTCCCGACCTTCTGCATCGTCTCGGATCCGGCTGGCCGGCTAGTCTCGTTCCGGCATGAGAACGAACTCGGGATAGGCGTCGATACCGAGCTCGGTGACGTCCTGTCCCATCTCCTCGACCTTGCGGGAAACGCGAACGCCCATCGTCTTTTCCAGCGCCACCCACGTCAGCCAGGAGGTCACGAACGCGAACGCGCCGATGGAGACCATGCCGAGGAGCTGCACGCCGATGTCGGCGCCCGCCGCGATGACCGTAGCCATGGTACCCCAGGCGCCGGCGAAGAGGTGCGCGGGCACCGCCCCGACCACGTCGTCCACCTTCAGTCTCTCCAGCAGCTTGATGGCGGCGGTGCAGATGATGGCGCCGACCGCGCCGATCAGGATCGCCCAGTAGTGGCCGGTGATGTCGGGCCCTGCCGTGATCGAGACGAGGCCGGCGATGGCGCCGTTCAGTCCGGCCAGCAGATCGACCCGCCCGAGAATGGGCCGCGACACGGCGATTGCCGCGATGACGCCGGCCGCGCCCGCCAGGTTCGTGTTGACCAGCACGTGGCTCATCGCCAGCACGTCGGCGGCGCTTCCCAGGGCGAGCTGCGACCCGCCGTTGAAGCCGAACCAGCCGAACCAGAGAATGAAGACGCCCAGGGTCACCACCGGGATATTGGACGGAGGAGTGCTGGTGACGGTGCCGTCGGCGCGGAACTTGTTGTGTCGCGGTCCCACGACCAGCGCGCCGGCCAGCGCGGCGGCGCCGCCGGTGCCGTGCACGATGGTCGATCCGGCGAAGTCCTGGAAACCCATCTGGCTGAGCCAGCCGCCGCCCCACGTCCAGGCGCCGACGATCGGGTAGATGAGGCCGGTCAGCACCAGGGTGAAGACGAAGAACGTCCAGAGCTTGACCCGCTCCGCCAGCGCGCCGGAGACGATGGACGCGGCGGTCGCCACGAAGACCATCTGGAAGAACCAGTCGGACATGACGGCGTAGTCGGTCGCGATCACCGCCTCCCGCGCGCTCTCGGCGCCCGCCAGCAGCGCGAGCTCGTCGGACGACGGTTCGCGGAGGAACCTGAAGGAGCCGATCAGGCTGCCCACGTCGACGTACATCAGGTTGTAGCCGATGAGGTAGAAGGCGATTCCGGCAACCGAATACAGGCCGATGTTCTTCAGGCAGATCACCGATGCGTTCTTGGTGCGGACCGAGCCGGACTCGAGCATCGTGAAGCCGGCCGCCATCCACATCACCAGCGCGCCCCAGAGCAGGAACGAGAACGTGTTGAAGATGAACTGAAGCTCGTCGCTCGACAACTCGGTCATGGGTCACCTCCGGACAGGAGGCCGGCCTGCGCCGGCGCCAGGGATACCCGAACCGCCGTTCGCGGCTTCGGGCGTACACGAATACTAGCGCACCGGCGCCCCGTTCGGATCGTAGTCCACATGAGCGGCCATCACCAGATCGTGCAGCCGGAGGCACTCTCCGGCCAGGCGTCGCAGCCGTTCGGCGTGGTCGTCGAGGCTCGGCGCCGCGGGCCAGGGTCGATGCACGGCGGACGCGATGTCGCCGGCCAGACGCCGCACCGCGCCGGACGGACCCGGGCCGAGCGCGATGGCGCCCAGCGTCTCGGCCGCCGCGTCGACGGCGCGGCACAGGGACCGGGGCAGCCGCGGATCGTCGACGAGCAGGTCCAGCACCCGCGCCGGTCGGATCTCGACCCCGTAGCGGTGCTTGTAGATGTCGAAGGCCAGGCAGATTCGCAGCAGGCTCGACCATTCGCTGTCGGCTGTCTCCCCGTACGATCGCACGCCGTCGAGGTGCGCCGCCAGCAATGCGGTCGTGAACTGCGCGCGCTCGACGAGGCGCCCGAGCTGCAGGAAGCGCCGGCCGTCGTCGCGGTACAGGGTGGTGTCCGCCACCCCGGCGAACAGGTTCATCTCGCGCGCCAGATCCGCGTAGAAACTCTCGGGAGCCGCCTTCCAGATGTCCTCGATGCGCCGCGCGCCCAGGCGCAGCCACGCCAGGTTCAGGCAGGTCCACATCTCGCCGCTGATGCAGTGGCGCATCTGGCGGGCGTTCTCCCGGCCGTTCGAGAAGCTCTTCAGGACGGAGCCCGGATTCGTGCGCTCGAAGGTGAGGTCGTCGGCCAGCGTGTACGAATCGGCCAGGGCGTAGTCGTCGTCGCTCTCCGTCACGCCGACGGCCGGGCCGGGCGGCCGTCGGCCGAGCGTGCCGTAGATGCGGCGCCAACCGAAGTTGATCTCCCGCACCGGCCGGTCGACGAGCGTACCCATCTGCTCCAGCAGCAGGCGGCAGAGGTCCTCCGTCCGCTCGACGTGGCGGCCCAGCCAGTACAGGCCCTCCGCACTGCGCGCCAGCATGTCAGGACTCCAGCACCCAGACGTCCTTGCCGCCCCCGCCCTGGCTGGAGTTCACGACGAGGCTGCCGCGGCGCAGCGCCACGCGGCAGAAGGCGCCGGGCACGATGCGGGTGTCGCGGCCTCGCAGGACGAAGGGCCGCAGGTCCACGTGCCGCGGCTCGAGGCGGCCGTCCACCAGGCAGGGCGCCCGCGACAGCGACAGCACCTCCTGCGAGATGAAGTCGCCCGGGTCGGCCCGCAGGCCGGCGGCGTAGGACTCGCGCTCGGCGGGCGTCGCGTGGGGACCGACGAGCATGCCGTAGCCGCCCGCCTCCCCGACGCGCTTGACGACGAGCCGATCCAGGTTGTCCAGCGTGTATTCGAGATCCTCCGGCCGGCGACAGATCCGCGTCGGCACGTTGGCGAGGATCGGTTCCTCGCCCAGGTAGTAGCGGATCAGGTCCGGCACCCAGGCGTACACGCTCTTGTCGTCCGCCACGCCCGTGCCGGGGGCGTTCGCCAGGGTCACGTTGCCGAGCCGGTACGCCTGCAGCAGACCGGGCGCGCCGAGCAGCGAGTCGGGCCGGAAGACGAGCGGGTCGAGGAAGTCGTCGTCCACCCGCCGGTAGATCACGTCGACCTGTCGCAACCCCTCGGTCGTGCGCATGTAGACGAAACCGTTGCGCGTCAGCAGGTCGCGGCCCTCCACCAGCTCCGCGCCGAGTTGATGGGCGAGGAACATGTGCTCGTAGAAGGCCGCGTTCCACACGCCGGGGGTCAGCACGGCGATGCACGGGTCCGGGCGGTTCGGCGGGGCCAGCTCGCGCAGCGTCGCCAGCAGCAGATCGCCGTAGTGCTCCACCTCCCGTACGCGGCAGCGCCGGTAGAGCCGCGGCAGGTTCGACTTCACCGCCTTGCGGTTGGCGATCATGTAGGACACGCCCGACGGCACCCGCAGGTTGTCCTCCAGCACGACGAAGCCGTCTTCGGTGCGCACCACGTCCGTGCCGCAGATCGCGACCCACGTGCCGTGCGGCGGCGCGGCGCCGTGCATCTCGCGGCGGTACTGCGGGCAGCCGCGCACCATGTCCTCGGGAATCACGCCGTCCGCGATCGCACGGCATTCGCCGTAGACGTCGCCCAGGAAGCGGTTCAGGGCGAGGACGCGCTGCTTCAGGCCCGCTTCCAGCTCCGCCCATTCGGCGGCCGGCAGGATGCGGGGTATGCAGTCGATCGGAATGATCCGCTCGTCCGCCTCCCCGTCGCCGTAGACGGTGAAGGTGATGCCCTCCCTGAGGAACGAGCTCGTCACCCGGTCCTGAATCTCGCCGAGCTCCGCCGCGGAGATACCGGCCAGGGAATCGCAGAGTGGCTTGCAGTGCGCCCGCGGCGTGCCGTCGGGCTGCAACACCTCGTCGTAGAACCCGGCGTCGAGCCGGTAGTTGCTGAAGTCCATCCGCGCGGACCCCGGGGCGCGACGGTCGTCGGGCGCGGCTCGGCGCCGTCGTTCCCGACACCGTGTCGACACGTAAGACCGCCAGTGTGCCACGTGCGGAGGCGGACGGCAACCCCCGGGCGCGGGCGACGGCGGATTCGCCGGCGGGGGGGACGGCGCGCCTGGGAGCGCAGAGAACCTCCAGTGGGCAGGCGCGCCTCGCGTGCCCGGTAGTCCTACGTCGTCTCCCGGTTCGCGGCCAGCACCCCGCCGAAGAGCGCGACCCCGGCCACGTCGAAGAGGGGGACGCCGATACCGCCCAGGGCCAGCGAGGGGCCGGGCGCCAGCAGCAGGGCCGCTGCCCCGAAAACAGCCAGACGCAGACCGAGGCCCAGCGGATACCGCAACTGCCCGGCGATGCCGGCGGCGAAGCAGGTGACGCCGAGGGTGGCGATGGCGACCGGCAGCAGCATCTCCAGCCAGCCGGCCGGCTCGCCGGAGGCGGTCAGCATCAACAGCTCCGGCCGGTAGACGAACATGTAGGGCAGGGTGAAGCCGACCAGCGCGAAGCGGAACGCCGCCAGCCCGGTGGGCATGATGCGCGTGCCGGCGATGGACGAGGCGGCGTAGGCGGCGAGCGCCACCGGCGGCGTCACCATCGACATCATCCCGAAGTAGAAGATGAACAGGTGCGCGGCGAGTGGTATCACCCCCAGGTTCCCGAGGACGGGACCGATGAGCGTCGCCATCAGCAGGTAGCAGACGGCCGACGGCAGACCCATCCCCAGGACGATCGACGAGACCATGATCAGCACGAGCGCGAGGAACAGGCTCTGCTCGGCCAGGGGGATGATCGTCGCGGGCAGGCGCGTGCCGACGCCGGTCAGCGTCACGATGCCGATGATGATGCCGACGCAGGCGGCGGCGGCCACCAGCGGCACGACCCCGCGCGCCGCGGTGACGAGGCTCAGGAGCGTGAAGCGCCAGTCGAGTCGGGTCGCCTTGTTCAGGCTGCTGACCACGATGATCACGACCAGCGAGAGGGTGACGGCGCGGAACGCCGTGTAGCCGAGGACCAGGAACAGGATGAGGCTGCCGAGCGCCGCCCCGAAGACGATGCCCGCCGCATGCGAGCGCGCCGCGACGTCGGGCGGGTCTTCCCCCGCCGCGCGTCCCGCTTCCTCCGGCGCTCCCTCGGTGGCGATCGACATCCGCCGGGCGTGGAAGTGCACGATGAGGATCAGCGACAGGTAGTACAGGAGCGCCGGAATGAGCGCGGCCCGGATGATTTCGAGGTACGTCACCGGCGGGTCGACGATCTCCAGCATCATGTAGGCGCCCGCGCCCATCACCGGCGGCATGAGCGCCCCGCCCGAGCTGGCCGCCGCCTGCACGCCGGCCGCGGTCACCGGCCGGAAGCCGGCGCTGCGCATCATCGGGATGGTGAACGTCCCGGTGGTGGCGGTGTTGGCGACGGCGCTGCCGGAGAGCGAGCCCATCAGGCCGCTGCTGAGGACCGCCACCTTGGCGGGGCCGCCCGAGCTGCGCCCGAACACCCGCTCGGCGAAGTCGACGATGAACCGCGTCGCGCCGGTCGCTTCGAGGAACGCCCCGAAGATGACGAACAGGAAGACGTAGGTGAACATCACGTTCAGCGCCACGCCGAAGATGCCCTGGCTGTGGAGGAACGTCTGCGCCACGACGCGCGGGACGGTGTAGCCGCGGTGCGGAAACAGCCAGTCGGGGAACGCCGACCCGAAGAGCGCGTAGAGGATGAACGCCGCCGCGAGCAGGGGCAGCGCCAGGCCCAGCGCGCGCCGGGCCGCCTCGATTACCAGCAGCAGGCCGAGCAGGCCGATCGCGGTGTCGAAAGCGGTCTCGAAGCCGGCCCGGTTCCCCAGCGTCTGGCCGTCGACCCACCAGGCCGAGAACAGCGGATCGGTCTGCACCACGATGTAGCCGCAGCAGGCCGCGGCCAGCACGGCCAGCACGACGTCGCCGGCGCGGGCGCGCGGGTCGTCCTTCAGGGACGGATGGAGCGGGACGTTCAGGAAGCAGAGCGCCAACCCCACCAGGGCGAAGAACGCCAGTCGGCTCTGCGGCGCCAGCAGCGGATAGTTGACCTCGACCAGCGTGAAGGCGCACAGCAACACGCCGAGCGCGCCGCTCGCGAGAAGCCGAAGGTCACGGGGCTGCGACTGCTCCGGCGTCACGGCGCGGCCTGTTGCGGCCAGATTCCGGCTTCCTCGTAGAAGCGAATCGCGCCGGGATGGAAGTCGGTCCCCGTGTCGCGCACCACGTTGTTCGGGTTGATGGCGCGGCCGGCGGCGTGCTTCTCGACGACCAGCTCCCGGTTCTCGTAGAGCAGCCTCGTCCAGTTGTAGACGAGATCGTCCGGCGCGGTGGCCGACGCGATGACGTGCATCGAGCCGACGTCGAGCCCCTCGAACGGCTCGGCCTGCCCGCGGTAGGTCTCGGCCGGGATGCTGGCCGGGCGGAAGAAGAGGTACTCGTCGACCAGCGCCCGTTTCTCTTCGTCTCCGAACGGGATGAAGGTGAGATCCATCGAGGCGGCGGCCTGGGTGATCGACGCGGTCGGCACGGCGCCGCCCAGGAAGGTCGCGTCGGCGGAGCCGTCGGTCAGCATGTCGACGGCCGCCTGCTGCGTCGCGTTCAGCGGCGAGAAGTCGTCGTAGGTGACGCCGTGCGCGCCCAGCAGCGGACGGACGAAGTACTCGAATCCGGCCCCGGCCGGACCGACGGTGACGCGCCGGTCGCGCAGGTCGCCGATGCTCGTGATGCCGGATCCGGCCTGGGTCACGAACAGCGCCACGTTGGGAGCCAGCGTCATGACGGAGCGGACCGGGTACGCGCGGTCCCAGCCTTCGCTGCCGCGCACCGCGAAGTAGGTGATCGCGGCGTTCGACAGGGCGAAGTCGAGCTCGCCGCTCGCCAGGCGCCGGATGTTCTCCTGCGATCCGCTCGTCGCCTCGGCGGTCACGCTGTAGCCGAAGTCGCCGCCCGTTTCGTTGACCACCTCCGCCAGCGCGCTCCCGACGACGAAGAAAGCGCCTCCCGGCGGCGCGGTGCCCATGCTGAGGAACTGCCGCGCGGGAGCAGCGTCTCCCGCTTCGCCCCCACCACCGCCGCAGGCGGCCGCGGCCACGCACAGGACGGCGGCCAGGACACCCGACGGCCACAGAGAGATGGATCGACGCACGAACTCCTCCTTGAACCCGCTCATGCTACTACGCTTCCTCATTCGGGGCCGAAGATCGACAGCAGGTGACCGTCCGGATCGCGGAAATTCGCCGCCCACGAGTCGCCGGTGACGTTGGCCGGCTCCCGCAGGAACTCCACGCCGTTGTCCTCGAGGGCCGCGTAGGCCCCGCGCACGCTCGCCACCGCCAGCACCACTTCCGTGGGGCCCGGCTTCTCGGCCAGTCCGGCATGGGCAGCGCTCAGACAGAGCGTGACGGGTCCGGTTTCGAGGAAGACGAAGCCCGGGATCTCCTGCTTGACCGGCAGTCCGAGCCTGTCCCGGTAGAAGGCGCGCGAGCGGTCGAGGTCCGTGGCTCCCAGCATGATGTTGGCGATTCCGGTGATGGTCATTGGTCCTCCTGGCCGATCCGGACGGAAGCGTACGGTTACGGTTCTTCCCGGGCGCCCGAGGGGTCGACCGGCGGCGCCCCGCGATCGATGACGAAGCGGCGGGCCTTCATCTCGAAACGGGGCAGCACGCCGGCGGACACCGGGGTGACGCGCACGGCCAGCCCGAGCGCATCTCGCAGCCGGTTCGCGGCCACGGTCGCGACCGCGGCGGGCTCGGCGCCCGGCGCGACCTCCACCTCGACCGCGATGGCCCGCAGCGCTCCCGCCGCCCCCACCGTGCAGCGATACTCGGCCACCGCGCCGATCCCGCGCAGCACGGCTTCCACCGCGGCGGGATAGACGTTGACGCCGCGCACGTTCACCATGTCGTCGGCCCGTGCGACGATGCCGCCGGCGAGCCGCGCAAGCGTCCGGCCGCAGGCGCAGCGTTCGCGGGTCCGGATCACGAGGTCGCGCGTACGGTAGCGGATGACGGGACTCGCCGTCCGGCCGAGGTTGGTGATCACCAGCTCGCCGCGCGTGCCGTCCGCCACCGGCGCACCGGTGCCGGGATCGACCACCTCGGCGATGAACTCCCGCTCGTTGACGTGCAGGAAGCCGGGCGCCTCCAGGCACTCGAAGCTGATCGGGCCGACTTCGGTCAGCCCGTGATGGTCGATGACCCGCGCTCCCCAGCCGCGCTCGATCCGCTCGCGGGTGGCCGGAATGCTGCCCCCGGGCTCCCCGGCGACGACAATCACACGCACCGCGCTGTCCGCCGGCGTCGGGCCTCCCCCCGGTTCGCCCGCCGCGTCGAGCAGGCGCAGCGCGTAGGTCGGCGTGCAGCAGATCACCGTCGGCGCCAGCGCGTCGATCAGGGCGAGCCTCTGGGTGCTGGTCATGCCGCCTGCGGGGATCGCGTGCGCGCCGATCTGCACCGCCGCGTCGAATCCGGTCCAGAACCCGAGGAACGGCCCGAACGAGAACGGGAAGAAGACCCGGTCGCGCGCGGTGACGCCGGCCGCACGATAGACCGCCTTCCAGCAATCGAGCATCCACTGCCAGGTCTCCGGGGTGTCGATCCAGCGCAGCGGGCGCCCGGTCGTCGACGACGTCTGGTTGTAGCGCGTGTAGCGGTGGAGCGGCTCGGTCAGCGCCGTCCCCCAAGGCGGCGACGCCGCCTGGTCGGCCGCCAGCTCGGCCTTCGTGGTGAAGGGCAGCGCGGGCAGGTCCGCGGGCAGCGCAACCCGGTCCACGCCGACACCGGCGGCGGCCAGCTTGCGGTCGTAGAAGGCGTTCCGGCCCGGCAGATGCCGGAGCAGGGCCGCGAGCCGTTCGGCCTGCCGCGCCTCCAGCACGGCGCGCGGCTGACACTCGCCCGCCGGCGGGTCGGTCGCGCCGCCTGCAGCCGGCGGTGTGTCGGGGACGTTTCCGTGGTGGGCGGTCATGCGTCCGGGGGCGGCGCGACGGCGAACCGGCCGGCGATCTCGGGCGGGATCTCCGTCGACCGCAGCGGCGCGCCCGCCCGCTTCGCGATGCACGCGATGGTGAGGCTCCCCGTGGCGACGGCGGCCCCGTCCTTCGTGATGTCTGCGGCATAGCGCATCGATCGCGCGCCGATCGCGGCAATCCGGATGTGCACGTCGAACTCGTCCTCGAACCGCAACGGACGGTGGAAGTCGAACGACGCCGCGACACGCGGGAAGCCGACCTCGGCGTCCCGCGGCGCGATGCTCAGGCCGGCCGCGCGCCAGAGCGCGTGCTCCGCCTCCTCCATGTAGCGGTAGAACCAGGAGAAATGGACGATGCCCGCGGTGTCCGTCTCGTAGAACTGCACCCGGCGCTTCAGCCTGTACTCGCTGACCACCGGCACATTCTACGCCGCGGCGCATGGAATGCCGGGGCGGTACAGGTTCTGCATCGGCAGTGACGTCGAGGCACCACGAGGTGGACCGCTTCCGCGAGCAGTTGTCGCCGCAGATCGAAACGGTTCGCCGGGAATTGTCGGCGCGCATCGACGCGCCGGATCAGAGGATGTCGCGCCGCTTCCTGCTCGGCGTCCAGGTCACGGTGCTGCCGGCGGTGATCGGAACGCTGCCGGCCGTCTCGGTGCGGTGACGGAGTGCGCCGGCGCTTCGCCGTTGCGGCCGCGAACGGCTCACGACCCACCGCCGGCCGGTTGCGCCAACTCGGGCCGCGACGTCCGCGCCGAGAACTCCTGCAGCGCCTCGAACAGCGGCCCGAGATCGGCGAACACGTTGCCGACCAGCGCGTCCACCAGCCGCGGATGCAGGTCCGGATGGGCCCGGATGAAGTCCCGGAAGCTGAACGTCCGGTTGTAGAACGACAGCACGAGCTGCCGGAACTGGTCGAGCGCCCAGCGCATGTCGCGCTCGTACTCCACGAACGTCCCGGCCGTCACGCCGCCCGCGTCGAGGCCGCGGTGCACTGCGTCGGCCGCCATCTCCCCGCTCTTGAGCGCCATGAACACGCCGGTGGAGAACACCGGGTCGAGGAACGAGAACGCGTCGCCGGCCAGGCAGAACCCGTCGCCGCCGATCGATTCGGCGCGGTAGCTGAACTCGCCGGTCACCCGCACCGGCTCGACGCGCTTGCCGGTGCGCAGGTGGTCGGCGATCCAGATGCAGTCGGCCGCCTCGCGCGCGAAGATCGCCTCCGGGTCGCGGGTGTCCCGGTACAGGTAGCCGGCCTCGGCGACGACGCCCACGCTGACCACGTCGTCCGGCAGCGGGATGTACCAGAACCAGCCCTTCTCGGGGATGTAGGCGACCGTGGTCGCGCCCTCGTCCAGGCCGGGGTCACGCTTCGCGCCGCGGTAGTAGGTGAAGATCGCGATCTTCGTCAGGTCCGGGTCGCGCCGCTTCCAGCCGAGCTTCGAGGCGAGGAAGGTGTCGCGTCCGGAGGCGTCGATGACGGCGTCGGCGCGCAGCGTCAACCGCTCGCCATCGGGGCCGTCAGCCCGGACGCCGACGGCGCGGTCGCCGTCCATCAGCAGCTCGCGGACCGCCGTGCCCTGCCGCACGTCGGCGCCTCTGGCCCGCGCGTTGTCGAGCAGCATGCGGTCGAAATCGCTTCGCAGTACCTGCCACGTCGTCGAGCAGGGGTGCTCGATCGTCTCGAAGAAGTAGAACGGTTGCGACACCTTGCCGGTCGTCGAGACGAACTGCACGCTGTACTTCTTCGGGCACGCCGCCTGCTCGAACCAGTCCAGAACGCCGAGCCGCTCGAACGTGAACCACGTATACGGCATCAACGACTCGCCGATGTGGTACCGGGGAAACGCCTCGCGTTCCAGGATCGCCACGCGCCGGCCGTGCTGCGCCAGCACGGTCCCCGCCGTCGCGCCGGCCGGACCGCCGCCGACGACGATGCAGTCGTAGTGCTCCCGGGTCTCCATCGCGTTCATCGTATTACGAGCGGCAGCACCTCGACGATGTCGCCGATCTTCGCATCCTTGCGCACCACCTCGGTTCGCCGGCCGTACAGGACGCGCGGCTCGCGCATCCAGAAGACGCCCATCATCTCCGGGTTCGGGGTGACCGCGAGAAACGCCTTGACGCGGCTCTGGTACTCGAACCGCCCGTCGCGGAGAATGCGGCCCAGCGGCACCTCGTTCTCCAGGATCTGCCGGCGGATCTCGTCGCCGAAAGCGTCGAGCCGCATCCGGATCGCACCCATTTCCACCGGCTGCCCGGCGTACTCCTGCACCAGCAGCACACGGCGGAAGTACGAGCCGCCCTCCGTGAACGTCGACAGCGGCCGCAGCACCACCCGCCCGCCGAAGTGCCGCTCGAGCGTCAGCGTCATGTCGATGTCGTGAACGAGGAGCGAGCGGTAGGGGAGCGGTATGTCGTCCGGCTGGACCACCTCCACCTGCGGGATCTCGATGCCGGCCCGTTCGTAGACCAGGTCCAGAGGGTAGAGGAGACCACTCTCGGGAGATTCGGTTAGCCGGCTGGGCGGCAACTCGTGTGATGTCGTCATGCCACCTTGTCTGTTCCTCAGGAGTTGCGCGTCATGGAGCGACTGTGGTTGTGGATCCTGGTCGGACGCCGGCCGAATGGAGGCTCGATGTTGTAGCTCGGCTTGATTTCGACGCCGAACTTCTTGAGTTCGCGCTCCAGCCGCTCGTGCGCGGCCACGACGGAGACGTCGATCTTGGGATTTCGCCGGAGCACTTCCTCTCGATCCGGCAGCGAGACGGTTCGCCTGTCAGCCATGTCAGAAATACCCCTTGGCATGAAACGAAAGAGCAGAGTTGCTGGCGGTCGGACCTACGTGTACCGGATGTCGGTGTGGGCGGGCAGGAAGAACCGCGGCAGCAGGCTGTCGACGCGCAACAGGCCCTCACGCGACAGCCGGACCCGCTCCGGCGACGACTCGGCCAGATAGCCGTCGGACGCGAGCGACGCGAATGGGTCCGTGAAGCGTTCCCGCACGTCCACCCCGTACTTCGCCCGGAAGTAGGAGGGCCGGATCGAGCCGAGTTTGAGTTGCAGCACCAGCTCGCGGATCAGCCGTTCCTCGTCGGTCGGCCGGTAGGCGCGGTTGAGGGGGATGCGTCCCTCCTCGATGGCTCGCGCATAGGCTCCCCAAGAGTCCAGGTTCTGCATGTGCACGCCGTTGACGTGCCCGAACGACGCCACGCCCAGGCCGGCGAGGTCCGCGCCCTGCCAGAGGCGATCGCGATAGACGAAGCTCGTGCGCCCGGGGTGCTTCACCGCCGTGTAGGCGCTGCCTACGGTATAGCCGGCCTGTTCCAGCGCGGTGAACGCCTCATCCACCCAGCGGCGCTTCGTCGCCCACGGGGCGACGGTCTCCTGGAACTGTCCGGTGCCGCGCAGGCGGTCGCCGCTGATCGTCGTGTTGAACGGCAGCTCCATCTGGTAGATGGTGACGCTGTCCGGATCGAGTGCGACGGTCCTCCGGACCGCGTCCTGCCACTTCTCGTCGGTCTCGCCGAGCATGCCCGCGATCAGGTCGATGTTGATCTGCGGAAAGTCGATCGAGCGTGCGAACTCGTAGGCCCGGAAGATCTCGGCCGAGCGGTGCGCGCGCCCGTTGAGCTCCAGGACGTGATCGTCGAAGTGCTCGACGCCGAGGCTGAGCCGCGTCACCCCCATCTCGCGGATGGCGCGCAGCTTCGGCTCGGTCAGGGTGCCCGGCTCGCACTCGAACGTGATCTCGCTCGCGGTCGACCAGGGCGTGACGGCCGAGAGCCGGTCGACGAGCCCGCCGAGTTGTCGGACGGAGAGGAACGACGGCGTGCCGCCCCCGAAGTAGATGAAGTCGAGCGGCCGCCCGGCGATGGCCGGCTGCCCGGCGTACAGCTCCCACTCGCGCCCCAGCACGTCGAGATACGACTGCACCTCGGCCGCGTTCTTGTCGGTGTAGACGCGGAAATAGCAGAAGTGGCAGCGTTTGCGGCAGAACGGGATGTGCAGGTACAGACCGAGCGGGACGCCTTCCGCAGCCGGCGTGGCGAGGGCGGGTCGCGCCGCGTCCGCCACCGCGTCCGCCGTCCAGGTGGAGAACGGCGGGTAGTTGGCCACGAAGTAGCTGCCAACCTCCGTTTCCTTCGCGGTCGCCGTGGCCGCCGCTGCCGCATCGCTCATGAAGTTCATGATACCAGCCCGCCGCCCCGCGGCCCGGGCGTCGTGGCCCGACCGGCATTCGGCGGCCGATGCTGAAGCCGGGCGCGTCTGCACCCTGTGACCGCGATCCGCGACCGGCGGGCCGGTTCTCCCGATGCGACCGGCACGCGTTTCGCGTACAGGACGGCCGTGGACATGATGGACGCTCACGCAGGACGTGCAGCCGCGGTTCGATCCTCATCGCCGGTCCCACCGTCTGAGGCGAGTCGGGTTGCGTCTGAGTAGCGGTGCCAGGGCCTGCGCCGCACCAGCGGTGCAGACCCTGGAGAGGCCTGGTTGGGCGGAAAGCGGGACCGCAAGGCGACGGATTCCGGGCTACGATGGCGTCCATGCAGGGCACGCAGCCGCGGTTCGGCTACACCGACCTCCTGACCATGCCGGAGGACGGGCGCCGGTACGAGATCCACGGGGGGGAGCTCGTAGTGATGCCGTCACCGCTACTGTGTCACCAGATCGCCGCCGGGGAGATCTTCACCGTGCTGAACGACTACCGGCTGCGGTCGGGCGGGCGGGCGGTCACGGCACCGTTCGACATCGTGTTCGACGAGTACGACGTGGTGCAGCCGGACGTCGTTTTCTTCCGGGCCGAGCGGCTTCATCTGCTCGATCCGAATTCGGTGGCGCGGGCAGTGCCGGACATCGTTGTCGAGGTGCTCTCGCCCTCCACGGCTTCCATCGACCGCGGCCGGAAGATGCGGATATTCGCGGAGTACGGGGTGCCCGAGTACTGGATCGTCGACCCGCTTGGCCGTCAGGTCGAGGTTCATGTTCTGGAGGACGGCGCCTACCGCCAGGCGCAGGTGGCAACCGGCGGAGACACAGTGCGCTCGGTCCTGCTTCCGGAGTTGACGTTCACCGCTGCCGGCATCTTCACGTTTCCATAGCCGTCCGGGCCAGCAGCCACAGCGGCCGTCAGCAACCGTTCGGCGGCGGTCATCGCTCGCCCTCGCCGGCTACTTCGTTGGGTGTCGTGGCGCGATCCCTCTCATTTGCTTTCGCGCTTTGGTGCGTCCAACTGTCCACCACGCTCCTGCAGGATACCGGCGACGATCCGGTGGAGTCGTCTCGCTCGCGCCGTCCTGCTTGCGAGGTCTCTGCATGCGCTCGTGCCGCGCATCGATTCTCGACAGGTCGTCACCCGAAGCAGTAGAGCACGCCGTCCTGCGAGCCGATCACCACCTTGCCGTCGGCGATCGCGGGGGACGCCGACAGCGGGGCGCCGGTGTCGAACTCCCACAGCTTCTCGCCGCTGTCGAGGTCGAGGATGTAGAACCGCCCGTCGCCCGAGCCGATGTAGACCCGGCCGTTGGCGGCGGCGGGGGACGAATCCACCCGCGCGCGGGTCATGAACGTCCAGCGCATCTCCCCGGTCTCGGCGTCGATGCCGTGGACCATGCGGTCGCGGCCGCCGATGACGACCGTGCCGTCGACGTTGAGCGCCGACGAGTAGAACGGGAAGTGCCGCCGCGGGTGCTCGTAGCGCCAGAGGATATCGCCGGTTCCCAGGTCGAGGCTGACGACCTCGTTGTCGAACGTGCCGAAGTAGGCGCGGCCGTCGCGGATGGCCGACGACGCGGCGGTGTAGGCGCCGGCCGGCACGCTGGTGATCTCCTCGCCGTCCGAGATGCGGACCCCGTGGAACGTCTCGTCGCAGCCTCCGAAGTAGGCGATGCCCTCGGTGACGGCCGGCGTCGCGTGGACGTAGTTCTGGGTCTCGGCCTGCCACTGCAGCTCGCCGGTCGCCGCGTCCAGCCCGTACAGGTAGCCGTCGTACGACCCGATCAGCACACGGTCCCCGGACAGCACCGGTGACGACTTGATCTCGCCCTGCGTGGCGTAGGTCCAGACCTCCTCGCCGGTCTCCGCGTCGACGGCGTGCAGCACGCCGGCCAGGTCGCCGATGTAGACCAGCCCGTTCCCGACGGCCGGCGACGACTCGCCGATGCCCATCCGCTCGCTTGCCCGATAGCGCCACTTCGGATCGCCGGTCTCGAGATCGAGCGCAACGAGTTCGCCGGTGTAGGTGCCGACGTAGACCGTCCCGTTGACGATGGCGGCCGACGAGTCGATCGACTCGCCCGCCTCGAACGACCAGAGCAGCCGCGGATTCTCCGGCACGGTTGCCGACGAGACGCCGGTCAGGCCGGCCGTGCCGCGGAACTGCGTCCAGGCGTCCGGCGGCGCCGCGTCCTGGGCTGCTGCCGCCCCGGCGCCGGCCAGCGCTACCGAGGCGACGAAGACAGCGGTTGCGGCGACCGTCGCCGCGAACGTCCTGGGGTGTGACTGACTCAGTAGGCGCATTGATATACCTCCAACGCTTCTCGCGCGCCAAAGGGCCTCGGATTGAACGTGCCGGTCCATTGTGTGGCGGCGGCCGCGGCGAGGGTGGACAGATCCTGTTCGGGCACTCCGGTCGTCCGCAGGTCCGCCGGAAACCCGCCCGATCGGCCGATCTCGATCAACCGATCGGCCAACCGGTCACCGATCCCGCCGGACGCGGCGGCCAGGGGAATTCCGTTGACGAGGTCGCGGTAGAGATCGTCGGCGGCATGTGCGTTCCACCTCACCACGTGGGGGAGCAGGATGGCCAGCGCCACGCCATGAGTCATGTCGTAGCGTGCGGTCAGGGGATTCGCGCACGCGTGGGCGGCGCCGAGCATCGACTGCTCGATGGCCACGCCCGCGTAGAAGGCGCCGAGCTGCATCGCGCCTCGCGCCTCGATGTCGTCAGGGTGGTCGAGTACGCGTTCATAGTTGGCGTTCAGCAGCCGGAAGGCCTCGCGCGAGAAAAGCGCCGAGATCGCGGTACGGCGCTTCGTCACGGCGGTCTCCACCGCGTGAGCGATGGCGTCGAATCCGCCGGCGGCGGTGACCGCGGGAGGCTGCGAGAGGGTCAGCTCCGGGTCGAGGGCGGCCACGCGGAAGGCGAGCTGGGGGTCGCCGCACGCCATCTTCATGTGGGTCTCGGCGTCGGCGATGACCGCGTAGCTCTGCGCTTCCGAGCCGGTGCCGGCGGTGGTCGGGACGGCAATCATGGGCAGCAGCGGCTTGTGCGCGTGCCCGTAGCCGCGATAGTCGGCCATCGCGCCGCCGTTCGTCAGCAGCAGGTTGACACCCTTGGCGCAGTCGAGCGAGCTGCCGCCGCCGAGCCCGATGACCGAATCCGGCCGGAACGTCCGTGCGAACGCGACGCCCCGTTCGACCATTGTCGCGTCCGGATTCACGTCGAAGTCGTCGAAGACCTCCACCTCCAGCCCGGCGGCCCGCAGCAGGCCGAGCGCGCGGTCGACGTGACCCGCCTCCTCGAGGCCGTGGTCGGAGATCAGCAGCGGTCTCGCGAAGCCGAGATCCCGCGCCAGCGTTCCGAGGCGCCGGATGGCGCCGGCCCCGAACACGAGGCGCGTCGGCACGTGAAAGTCGAACGGTGTCATCGCTAGAGCTGCCGTCGCTGTTGGCAGCCTTCGAATATACCCCGACCCGCAACGCCCCGAGTCCGACATGTCCGACATCGATTGTACGCGTGCCGAGCAGGCATGGCGGTGACGTTCATCTCCATGAGCGCCGTCAGCCACCGATAGGGGCCGATTTGGACGATCTGCCACGTCTACGCAGCCCGTTCGGCGTCGAATTCGCGCAAGGCGCCCGGAACCGCGTCGACGAAGCGCGCGGCGCGCGTGTACAGGGCATGAATCTCTTCCGTCGTCTTCTCCAACGGGAAGGTACCGAAATCCTGATGTACGAGGCGATTCCGGTCCCTTCCGAGTTCGAGGAACGCCCGGACCGAGGCGTCGAGCTCGTCGTCGGCCTTGATCCTCTCCTTCATGAAGTCGCGGAAGTCCGTTCCGAACAGACCGAAGAAGCTGTTGGCGTTGCTCGTGTCCCACTGGAACCACGTGTGGTACTGACGGGTCACCGCCTTGTTGCGGACCAGCGCAGCAACCAGCGCGTTGCGGTTCGTTGCGTCTTCGACGAACGATATGACCGTCTCCGTCATTCGGCGCTCGAAGTAGCTCGCGGATGCGAGCAGCAGTGACTTCCGGAAATTCTCGTCCGCGACGGCACGCAACGACACCTCGCCGGCTTCTTCGAGGATGGAGAGCAGGCTCGCAAAGCTCTCGTGCAGCTCGTCGACCACGGTACCAGGCACGCCGTCCGCTCCCTTTGCCCGTCAGAGGCCGCCGACGATCTCGCGGGATCTGGACAGACGTGTCTTGACGTTCGCCGTGCTCGTGGTGTTGGAAGCTGCAGCTGCGGCGAACTCACGATCCTTCCTCAGCGCCCGCAGGCGGTCCAACGACAGCTCGCCGTCGACCCGGCGCCGCTCGGCGAAGGCTTGTTCGCAGACGGCCGTGAAGGCAGCCTCGTACAGCATTATGTTGAAACGACTGTCGTGAGGGTTCCGGAAGGCGTCCTCGGGCAGGCTACGGCATGCGTCCAGAAAAGACCGGAACAGCCCCTTGAGGTAATCGTTCTGGTCGCTGTCGTGCGTCCTGCACTTCTTCGAGAAGCGGTTCAGGAACCTGAGCATCGACGGTGCGTACGTGTCGCCGTCCACGAGCATGGCGAAGCCGCGAAGGAGGACCTCGACATCCTTGAGGTGGAGATCCGGCGGGGCACCGAGGAGCGCACGCCACCTCGATTCGGCATTCATGTCGTACAGCATGGTGTAGAAGCAGGAGTGGTACATGCTGGTACGGATCTCCTGGGGTCGGAGATTCATCCCGCCTGTGTTCAGTCGATTGAAGATCTCGAATATCGACGAGTCGTCGTCGGACGGCGACACCTGCTTCACGATGATGTTGCGGAGCGGACGCAGGTCGAACTGGGACTGGTACTCGCCGAGAGAATCGTAGTCGAAGCCGTCGAACCTGCTCGCCCGGTCGGAGAACCGTCCCGAAAGGTGCAGCTTGAATGGCCGAAAGTACTTGTCGTCGTTGAGCACGTCCTCCGGAATGTGTCCGAGGTCGTCGAAGACGGTCCGCAGTTCCCGGCGGCGTTCCTGGCGCGGGAACCGCCGCTTGATGAAGTAGTAGATGGACATCAGCCGCTGTTGGCCGTCGATGACGAGGAATCGGTTGCGGGATTCTTCGTACAGGAACAACTGCGGCACGGGCAGGCCGAGGATGAGCGACTCGATGAGCCTGGACGCGCGGGGAAGATCCCAGACGAAGTGTCTCTGAAACCCGGGAATCCTGACGGCGCCCCGGTCGATGAAGCTGCCGAGCGTCACCAGGTTGAAGTCGTTCGGGGAGGCGGTGATGTCGTACTGGTCGATGTGGATGCCGCCGTCGTCCTCGGCATCGTCCGCGAACCACGTGTTCGGCTGATTGTCCGTTTCCGGCTCCACCTTGTCGATGCTGTGTACATCCATCTTCTGCATTCCGCCCGCCGTCCGGGGTCGTGGAGGACTCTATCCATGGTACCGGAGATCGGTGGTCTCGACAGCAGCCAGTGCGCCGACCGCGAAGGTCCGCGGGTACAGCTTCTCGGAGTACCAGAGCTTCGCGAAGTACAGCCCGATCGGGGTGGTCCGGACGCGTCGTCCACCATCGGTGGCGTCGATCAACCAGCTCGCACCGCGAGCCAACGCCTCGTCGAGGCTGTGGACCGCGGCGGCCCGCGGCAACCGGCGATACGTCGCCAAGGCCGAGACCGCCAGCGCCGTCTCCTCGATGGACGGCGAAACGCCCGGGCCGCCGCCCCAGCCGCCGTCGCCACCTTGCGCGTCGACGAGCCAACGCGTTGCCCGCTGCTCGGACGCCGCGATCGTCTCGACGTCGGAAAGGACGGCGAGCCCCTCCAGCACCCGCGCCGTGCCGTAGACCGGGTTGACCTCGTCCGGGGCGCCCTGGTTCCCGAACCACAGGGGAATCCACGATCCATCCGGTTGCTGCGCCCGCTCGAGAAACCGGACGGCGCGTCCGGCGGCGCGCTCGGTGCGGGTCCGGAGCGCGTCGGGCAGCGCGGGTCGCCAGACGGTCCAGGCCCGCAGCGTGTGGGCGGTCAGGTCGGGACTGCTGCGGTCGAACGGCAACGCGCCCCAGCCGCGGCAGAACGTCGGAATGCCGCCGTCGGCGTTCTGCAGGTCGAGGAGCCAGCGGATCCCGGCGCAGGCGGCGTCCAGATGCTCGGCGTCTTCAGCGCCGAGGGAGTGGAGAGCGAGCAGCGCTCCCGGGGTGTCGTCGGCGTCCGGCACGCCGCCGGGCAGGTCGGTCCAGGCCCAGCCGCCCGGGTCGGCGTCCGTGGAGGACTCTATCCATGGTACCGGAGATCGGTGGTCTCGACAGCAGCCAGTGCGCCGACCGCGAAGGTCCGCGGGTACAGCTTCTCGGAGTACCAGAGCTTCGCGAAGTACAGCCCGATCGGGGTGGTCCGGACGCGTCGTCCACCATCGGTGGCGTCGATCAACCAGCTCGCACCGCGAGCCAACGCCTCGTCGAGGCTGTGGACCGCGGCGGCCCGCGGCAACCGGCGATACGTCGCCAAGGCCGAGACCGCCAGCGCCGTCTCCTCGATGGACGGCGAAACGCCCGGGCCGCCGCCCCAGCCGCCGTCGCCACCTTGCGCGTCGACGAGCCAACGCGTTGCCCGCTGCTCGGACGCCGCGATCGTCTCGACGTCGGAAAGGACGGCGAGCCCCTCCAGCACCCGCGCCGTGCCGTAGACCGGGTTGACCTCGTCCGGGGCGCCCTGGTTCCCGAACCACAGGGGAATCCACGATCCATCCGGTTGCTGCGCCCGCTCGAGAAACCGGACGGCGCGTCCGGCGGCGCGCTCGGTGCGGGTCCGGAGCGCGTCGGGCAGCGCGGGTCGCCAGACGGTCCAGGCCCGCAGCGTGTGGGCGGTCAGGTCGGGACTGCTGCGGTCGAACGGCAACGCGCCCCAGCCGCGGCAGAACGTCGGAATGCCGCCGTCGGCGTTCTGCAGGTCGAGGAGCCAGCGGATCCCGGCGCAGGCGGCGTCCAGATGCTCGGCGTCTTCAGCGCCGAGGGAGTGGAGAGCGAGCAGCGCTCCCGGGGTGTCGTCGGCGTCCGGCACGCCGCCGGGCAGGTCGGTCCAGGCCCAGCCGCCCGGGTCGGCGTCCGTGTAGACATGCCGCTCGCGGTACTGCTGGTTGAGAAGCCAGCGGCTCAGGGCGGCACGATCGGCGGGCCGGACGAGGTCGTGCCAATCGGGCCGGCGCGCCAGCGCGTTCACGCTGAGGGTCGTGACCCAGGTGGCGAGGTTGGTGTCGATGGGCCAGCTCCCGTCGGCGCGCACCGAACGTTCCAGAAACGCCGCGCCGCGCTCCACCACGAGGTGCGCCGATTCCCCGGCGGCGACCAGGCTCATGACGACGAAGCTCGTCAGCGGCGTCGCCTCCAGGAAGCCGCCGCCGGACGGCTGAATCGCTTCCAGCCGGCGCAGGGTACGGGCGCGTACCGCCCGTCGCAGAAGGCGGGCCGCCGGATTGCGAGAGGGTCGCTGCCGGTGGCGTGCCTGCCCGATGGCGATCAGGGCCGGCAGGGCGTAGCTGACCACCGGGAGCCGCAGCCAGCGGTACCAGGACGGCGGAACCGCGGCCAACTCGAACGGGAGCTGCGGAACGTGCCGCCAGCCGCTGCCGATGGTCCCGCTGCCGTCGCCCTGCCCACCCTGGTCGTCGCCGGCGCGGAAGCCGGTGCTTCCTTCCTTGCCGGCCCGGCCTCCTTTCGGCGAGTGACCGCCGCGTCGTGCCTCGGCGCCGCGCCCGTTGGCGTCCAGGAGACCCGCCAGCGCGAGCACGGTCAGAATAGGCACGGAGAACGTGCGGTCCTTGCCGTAGCGCCGGCTGATCGTGTCGGCGAGCGGCCGCGGTTCCAGGCTGCCGGCGGCGCGGCGCATCCAGTCGCGCACGCGATCGAGCGCCGCGACGCAGGGCGGGTCGTCCGTCCCGCCGATGGCAAGCGCCGCCCAGCAGAGGGCGGTGGTGCTGACATTGCTGGGACTGTCGGTGGTGTCGCCCCAACCGCCGTCCCCGTTCTGGGTCCGGGTCAGCCATCCGACGCCGCCGCTGACGAGGGCGCTGTGGGCGGCCGGTGGGCGATGACGGTCGACCAGCGTGAGCGCGATGACCGCGACGGCCGTGGACAAGGCCGACGACGACAGCTCTCCGGTCCAGTGGCCGTCCGCGGTGCGCGCGGCGAGCAGGCTGTCGGTCAGCCGGTCGAGCGTTGCACGCCACTCTGCACGGTCGGTCGGCGCCGACGCTGCCGGCGTCATGGCAGCGGCTCCCACCGCCGGGTTCCTGCGAGCCCGTGGTGCAGCCGCGCGTGACAGCCCGTGGTGGAACCCCGCGTAGCACCGAGAGCGGCGAGGCGCCCCGACACCCGGTACCCGGCGTGAGGAGGGCGCATATTGGGCATATGCAACCGACGAACAACGCGGTCAGGCGGGATGCATCGCCGCTCGAATGCGGCGGGGACTCTCGCCACGGGCCGGTAACGCCGATAGTGACCGGGCAGTCGCACGACAAGGCGCGACAGGGGCTGCACGCTCACAGGCTCAGGTGTCCCAGGGCGAGCAGGGCATAGAAGGTGTACTCGCAGTCCTGCACGTCGTCGCCCCAGCTCCCGTAGAAGCCGCCGGAGTTGGTCCAGAGGCTGTCGATGAAGTCGAGGCAGGGTTCCTTGATCGGTTCGAGCGGGGCATGCGCCCCGGCCAGCGCGTGCAGCGCCGTGGCGGTCGAGAGCAGATCGGGGAGCGGCGTCGACGGCGACGCGCAGAACCCGCCCGCCGGCGCGTGGCGAGCCCGGAGCCACTCGATCGCTTCACGATCCGCCGGCCGCGAAAGGCGTCGCTGGATCGTTACCGCCGCGGCGGTCGGCGGCGTCAGGCCCGCCGGTACGCCGGGCTGGTTGGCGTATCCGCCGTCCCCGGCGCGCAACGCGGCCAAGCAGTCCAGGAGCCGGGCGGGATCGTCGAGCGTCGCGCCCAGGTCCTCGTACGCCCCCAGGGCCAGAAAGCAGCCGTACGCGGTGCCGTGGCTCGCCCGGTCCGTCGGGCTGTAACCGCCGTCCGGTGTGCGGTAGGTTTCCAGCCGTTCCAGCAGCGGCTCCGCGGGCGCCTCGTCGGCGGAGCCGATGTCGGCCCAGCAGCGAGCGAGGCAGGCGGTGTGCACGAAATCCAGTGCGGTGGGGTCCTCGTGGCGTTCCAGATAACGCCGCACCTCGACGACCGGCAGGTCGCGCCGGAGAGCGGTGAGCGCCTCGAGGCCGAAGACGGTGTAATAGAGGTCGCTGGCGCCGTCGCGATCCTGGAAGCCGCCGTCGGGATTCAGCCGGGAGGAGAGAAAGCCCGCCGTCAGGTCTGCCGCGTCACCCAGCAACGTCGGCGACAGCCTGGCTACCTGCAGCATTTCGAGCCTCGAACTCACTGCACCAGCCCTGAATCTCGACGCTGAAGATCTTGCCGATGACCCGGCGGAGCAGCCCCTTGAGGCTGGGGTTGGTCAGGCCGGGCAGACAACGTATCGCTTCTTCCTTGTAGCCTTCCATCAGGCGCCGGCTGCGGTCCGCGGCGTCGAAGCGGGACAGCAGCTCGCGCACCTCGTCGGAGCGGCCGTCGAGCGCCGGCTCCCGGCGCCACGCCGCCTCCAGGGCGGCCCGCGCCTCCGGCTCCGACTTGGCCTGCTCGTAGCCTACGGCGAGCGGCAGCGACGGGCGGAGCGCGGCCACGTCGTCCGGGGCATCGGCGGACGGCTCGAAGTCGTCGAGGTCGTCCCGGATCTGGTAGGCGATGCCGAGCGCGTCACTGTATGCGCGCAGCTTCTCGAATACGTCCTCGCCGGCGCGGGCGCAGGCCGCTCCCAGCTCGAGCGCCACACCGAACGCGGGCGCGGTCTTCTGCCGGAAAATCTGCAGCACCTGCTGCGAGCTGAGGGGACGGGGACTGCGCGCCCAGGCCAGCTCCTCTCCCTGTCCGAGGCAGAGGGTGCGGTGGCCGCGGGCCGCAATCGCAGTCATCCCGGCGCGGATCTCGGGCGCGAAATCGCTCTCCGCGAGCAACCGGTAGCCCTCGCCGACCAGGAAGTCACCGACGTTGAGCGCCGCGGGAATGCCGTGCGAGGCGTGCAGCGTGGGCTCGCCGTAGCGTCGCGCGTCGCCGTCCTCGATGTCGTCGTGGACCAGCGAGGCCTTGTGGAAGCACTCCACCGCGACGGCGACCTTGCGCAGCGCGTCCGGCGGCGCCGCGTGCGGATCGTCCTGCAGCGCGTGGTGCACGCAGACGGTGAGGAAGGGCCGCCAGCGCTTGCCCGCCCGGGTGAGCTCGGCCCGCGCCAGCGTCTCCGTCTCTCCTTCCGGCGGTCCGCCGAACAGCGTGTCGAGCGCCGCGGGCTCGAACCAGCTCTCGACGTCCCGCCGCAACGCGTCGAGATCGAGCCGGCGCGTCCGGTCGTCGCTCGTGGCGTGGATGAAGTCCCAGACCCACTCGACGTCGACCCCGGTGTCCTTGCAGTCGTCCTGCAGCAGCGGAATCGCCACGCCCGGAATCGCCGCCGCCTCCATGTAGGGGAAGGCCCGCTCCAGCACCGAGAGGCAGCTCACGCCGACGATCGCCTCGATCTTGCCGGTCTGGATCAGCGCCATCACCAGCGCCGAGCCCTCGGCGACGAGCACCGCGTAGCCGAGCTTCTCCGCTTCTTCCTGCAGATCCTGGATCGTGCACAGGCCGCACTGCTTGCACAGCAGGCCGAACTCGTCGAACGGGGCGGGGCAGCGGTCCTCCACCCGCAGGCACTTGGGCAGCAGCAGCAGGCGCCGGTCGTAGGGGACGGCAGCCAGGTGCTCGCGCCACGTCTCGTTGCCGAGCAGCACGCCGACGTAGTCGACGTACTTCGGATCGATGCCGTGCCCGCGCACGATCTCCTCGGACCGCGCCTGCAGCTCGTCCAGGACCAGCGGCGGCGTGATCTCGCTCTGCCGCGCCGCGACGTAGGCCTGAACCTGCCGCAGCATCACCTCGCGCTCCGACCGGGTCTGCGGAATGTTCTCCTGCGGCGGCCGCATGGCCACGGGCGGCACGGCGCGCGGGAGCGAAACGACCGGCAGTTGATAGCTCACGGGAATCTCTTCCGTTGGTGTTCAGCGTTCTCGGTCGGTGACTCGCGCCGCCGGGTGCCAGTAGAAAGAACCCCGCCAGCGTCGTCTGCTTCGCGTACGATTCTCACGGCGCAGACTCCTGGTGTGCCGCCCCGGAGACACACAACACAACTCGGTCCGCCCCGTGGTGAGGAATTCCTGGCGTCTCCGCCGTGTTGAGCGGCCAGGAATTCTGCATCGAACTTGAGAGGCAGGACACTAGCTGTAGGCTCCGAATCCGAAGAACCAGTGCTTCTTGGCGAAGGCGTAGGCCCAGTGTTCCTCCGGGATCTCGTTCCCCGGGTCGTACTGGCTGCTCCGCGGCGTGAGCTGCGCCAGCTCCGCGGACGCCGTCTGCCGCCGGGTCGTGTCCCTGGCGCCGTGGCGCTCGACGAGATCGCGGACGAGATCCGGCCGCTCCAGCACGATGCAGCCGCGCGTGGTCCGTGCCGCCGTCTCCCGAAAGTCCTTGAGGAACGATGAGCTCGTCATGGTCTCGTAGACGCTCGGCCGATCATAGACGGTTTCGGTCGCGAACTGGATGATCGGGCACGGCTCGATGTCGCCGTAGGGGCTGATGTGGTGGCTCACCCCGGTTGCCATCGGGCACAGCGCCTGCCCCTCGTCGTCCCAGTACGCGTCGACGATGGCGATGGGCAGCTTCGCGCGCATGCGGACGATGAACCGGCGCACGCGGAGCACCTCCTCGGGCGTCAGTGCGATCTCCGCCGTCGGCTTCGGGCCGACGACCCGGTAGGTGTGGAACCAGGCGTAGTGCACGCCCATGTCGATGAGCCGCCGCAGCCACGACTCCTGCACGAGGTCGTCGATGTTCGTCTTGCAGACGCTGGTGGCCACGCCGGTGACCAGACGGTTCCGGGTGCATGCCTCGAGTCCCGCCAGCGACTTGTCGAGAACGGCGGTCCGGCCGCGGCGCTCGTCGCTCACCACCGAGGTGCCCTCGATGCTGACCAGCGGCGTGACGTTGCCGAGCCGGCGCAGCTCGGCCGCCCGCGCGTCGTCGATGAGATGCCCGTTGGTGAAGAGCTGGAAGTAGCAGTCCGGGTGCGCGGCGAACAGGTCGAACAGCTCGGGGTGCAGCAGCGGCTCGCCCCCCAGGATGCCGAAGTAGCTGTTGCCGTGCCGCTTGGCGTCGCCGACGATGCGGTTCAGCTCGTCGATCTCGATCTTCCGGCTCGGCGCCTCGACGTCGACCCAGCAGCCCTGGCAGCGCAACTGGCAGCCCGAGATCACCGAGATGAACAGGAACGGGGGGAAGTGCTCGCCCCGCTTGATCCGCTGCTTGTAGAGCTGCACCGAGCGGACGCCCTTGACGCCCATGTTCCAGACCAGCTTGCGCAGCGCGCGCGGGTCCGGCTCGGTGAGCATCCGTCTGGCCAGTCCGAGCACCACGTCGTCAGCCCTCCTGCCGCGCCGCGGCGGCGTCGACGGCGGCCTGGGCCCGCGCCTTGGCCGCCTCGGCCTTGGCCTGGATGTCGTCGAGGCTCGGCAGGCTCGCCAGCACCTCGGCCGGAATGTCCAGGTTCTTCTGCAGCTTCACCAGGCACTTCTGGCGTTCCTTGAGTGCCCGTTCCTCGTCGCGCTCCTTCGAGAAGCGCGACTTCGCCTTCGCGCTCCGGTCGCGCAACGCGGCGTAGATGTCGCCGCCGAGCAGGGCCGAGATGTCGACCTTCATCGCCTCGCGGCGCATGTCCTCGGCCTGGATCTCGCCGCCGTGGATCGGTCCGTGGCGGTACTTGGGAAACAGGATCGCGACCTCCGGGCAGACCCGCGAGCACGCCGGGCAGTCGGTCTTGCAGTTGTCGTGGTTCTGGACCTGTATCTGCCCCCCCTTCGATACGCCGTAGACGTCGAAGAGGCAGAAGCTCAGGCACTGCATGCAGTTGGTGCAGCGGTCGAAGTCGATGACCGGGAACCACGGCTTCCACTTGCCCGGCTCGCGGACCTCGGAGTCTGCGCGGATGGCGTCCACCAGCGCCGCCACCGCGTCCGGCGTCTCGTCGCCGATGTCGCGGAACCAGACCCGGCCCCCGGAATCGGACGCAACCGCCTCGGCCGGCTGGCGCTCCGTGAAGCGGCCGAGCACCGCCAGCGCGTCGCCGTCGTCCGCCTGCGCGGCGGTCGGGCCGCCCGATCGCACCCGCGTCACCCGGTAACCCTTGTCGAGCAGCGTCTGCATCAGGGCGAACCGGCGCGTTCCGTCCAGCGGCTCGGCGCCGCGCCCTTCGTACAGCGCCACCCGCAGCACGGGCAGGGACAAGTTGCCGGCACCGCTCATCGATTGCCTCCATCGCCGGTCGGCGCGTCACCGTTCGATGCCCCGCCGCTGTCGCCCGCGGCCGGCACGTCCGAGTCGCCGGCCGTCCCCGTGCCGTGGCCGTCGGGTGTCAGCATCGCCGCCGCCACTGCCTCGGCCGTTTCCTCCCGCATGTTGAGAATCGTGACCCGCTCCTTGTCGAGCGGCGTGCCGGCCGACGAGAACAGCCAGCGCACGGCCCGCGGGTAGCAGGCGGCGATGGTCACGTCCTTCGCGCCGGCTATCTCCTCGAGCCGCGGATCCCTCCGGGCCGACATCTCGCACAGGTCCGGAACGGCGTCGAAGTCGACGCCGGAGCCCGCCAGCGTCTCCAGCACGCCGTCCTTCACCTTGCGCGGCACGACCCGCGCGTAGGCGCAACGGCAGTAGACCAGGCCGGGAGACGCCCCCGTCGTCGGTTTCTCGGTCTCGCTCATCACGCCGTCGCCATGCGCCAGGTCGGGGTCGGCTTGCCCGGCCGGAAGTGCTCGATGTGCTCGATCGCCGCCCGGCGGCCGGAACCGGCCGACTCCCACGCCGCGAGCGCCGCCAGCGCCGCGTCGTTGAGCCGCTCCGGGTCTTCCTCGGCCCGCAGGTTGACGATCAGCTCGCCGGCGTCGACCGGCGCGTTCAGCCTGTGCGCCAGCTCCGCGCCCCGGTCGCCGGCCACCAGATTCAGCACGGCAATGTCCGAGGACAGCTCCTCCGCCGTCAGCGTCATCTTCAGGTGGGCGATCTCCGCGGCGCCGACCGCGTCCGCCATGTGGGCGGCGAGGTCCCGCAGCAACGCGTTGCCGTCGAAAGGCGTGTCGCAGGAGACGTGCACCGTGGCGTTCAACCAGCCGAGCAGCGCCTCGCCCTCGGCGTACACCGCATAGTCTACGTCGGGCGACTTGCCGAGACCCATCGCGCCGCGCGTCGCCCGCTCGAACCAGGAACGCACTCCGCTTCCATCCCGGGCCGACATGGCCAGCACGTCGGCTCGCGGATAGCGCGCCGCCAGCGCTTCGCGCAGCCGCTCCAGGCGCGGCCCTTCGAGCAGGTCGACCTTGTTCACGACGATCACGTCCGCCTCGGCGAGCTGCCGGTCGTAGACGTACAGCACCTTGCTCGAGAACGACCGGCCTGTTTCCAGTCCGAGCACCCGCAACGCGCGGAGCGGATCGACGAGCACGCTCAGCGGCGCGATCTCGAACGCATCGCCGTACATTCGGCGCAACGGATAGCTGACCGCGGCCCGCAGGTCGGTGCAGCTTCCCACCGGCTCGGCGATGAAGACGTCCGGCCGCGCCGCTTCGTTCAGGCGGTCCGCCGCATCCATCAGCGTGTTGAACCGGCAGCAGAAGCAGCCGCCCGTGATCTCCTCGACCGGGAATCCCTGCGAGCGCGCGAGGGTGGTGTCGACGAGGCCGACGCTCTGGTCGTTGGTGATCAGTCCGACCCGCCGGCCCCGCTCGGTGAGATGGCGCGCCAGCCGGATGATCGCCGTCGTCTTGCCCGCGCCGAGAAACCCGCCGACCATGACGTAGCGTGCCCGGGCGCCTTCCGACGGCGGCGTGCCGGGTTCAGGTTCGAGGCTAGGCATCCGTATCGCCCTCGCGGCGGCTCGCCAGCATCCGGTCGATGGTCGCGTCGAGCACGTGCACGTACTCGCCGACGTCGAGACTCTCCGGATCCGGCGCTCCGTCCACCTTGTAGAGCCAGCCGTCGCCGTACGGCTTCGACTCGACCAGCGTGATGTCGGTGTCGAGGGCTTCGTTGGTCCCGGCAAAGCGGCCCGACGCGACCGCGTAGATGTCGGAGATTGCCTTGAAGCCCTCGATCGAGCCGATGGGCTGGCCGAGATCCACCGGCTCGCCCGGCTCCACCGCAAACGTGCATTCTACTAGGTCCCCCAGCATGCGGGTGGCGAAGGTGGTCAACCCGACACGCCAGCTCCCGGAGTCGTCGCGGTCCAGCCAGTAGTGCGACCGCGTGTAGCGATGGCGGACCGGCAGGCGCGTCGCGAACCGTGACCGCTTGTAGCGGAGGAGCTCGGGCGGCGTCGTCATGATGACCGCGGCGCTTCGGGGACGGCGCCGGCGAGCAGCGCGGCGGTCATCGCCTCGATGTCCGGCTCCCGGGAGAGATGACACCAGGACAGCCGCACGGCGCCGGCTTCCTCCTCGGGAGACAGGCCCATCGCGGCGAGCACGTGGCTGCAGGCATAGGATTGCGAAGTGCAGGCGGCGCCGTCGGAGATGGCGACCAGCCCCGCCCAGGCGTCGATGAGCGCCTCCTTCTCCCAGCCCGGAATCGAGAGGTTGAGGATGTACGGCAACCGGCGATCGGCGTCGCCGTGCACCCGCGGTGCGAGCGGCGCCAGTCCCGTCAGGAGGCGCTGCTCGAACGCACGCGCTGCCGCGAGCCGGGCGTCGTGCTCGTCGAGAGCCAGCTCGGCCGCGGTGCCGAAGGCCGCAATCAGGGGGACCGGCAGCGTGCCGGGTCGCAGCCCCAGCTCCTGTCCGCCGCCGTGGAGCAGGGGCGTCAGCGGGGGGCGCGCGCCGTCCCGATGCCGGACGAGCAGGGCGCCGGCGCCCTTGGGTCCGCAGATCTTGTGGCCGCTGACGCTGGCCAGATCGACCCGGCGGTGGCGGGGGGCGTCGAACGCCTTGCCGAAACCCTGTGCGGCGTCCACGTGCAGGAAGGCCGGCGACCCGGCGAGCCGGTCGGCGATCTCCACGATCGGTTGCTGGATGCCGGTCTCGTTGTTGACCTGCATCACCGAGACGAGCAGCGTGTCCGGCCGCACCGCGGCGGCCACGCGGTCGGCGTCGACCCAGCCGCCCGGCTCCGGATCCACCAGGGTCAGGTCGAAGCCGCGCGAGGCGAGCATCCGCAGCGGCTCCAGCACCGCGTGATGCTCGATCGTCGTGCTGACGAGGTGCATGCGGCCTTCGGCTTTTCCGAAGCCTTCAAGGCCCAGGATCGCGAGGTTGTTCGACTCGGTGGCGCCGCTGGTGAACACGACCTCGTTGCGACGCACCCGGGCGACCCGGGCGACGCGGGCGCGGGCGCGCTCCACCGCCTGCCGCGCCGTTTGCCCATAGGCGTGCGTGCGGCTGCCCGCGTTGCCGAAGTCCACCTCGGCGAAGCGGCGGAGCGCCGCCTGCACCCGCGGATCGAGGGGGCAGGTCGCCGCGCAGTCCAGATACACTGGCCCGGAAGTTACAGGTGCCGGCACGGTGGATCCGGATTGTACCTGGAACGCCGGTCGCCTCCGGCCGCCGCCGGTTGCGGGCGCCGTGTCGGGCGTCTCGCGACGTGCGAGCTGCCTCGGGCGGCAAGGTCTCGTCGTGAGCCTTTACCCATGCAGGTCGAAGACCACGGACTGGTTGCGCCCGAGCGCGGCCTCGGGCTCGAAATCGAGGCACTGCGGCGGCTGGAACGGGATGCGCGCCGGTGCGTGGATCCGCGAGCTGATTCGCACGACCGCAGGCAGAGAGCAGCGGGCGACGCTGCCGTGTCGTTCGCCGGCGAGCGGTTGCTCGTCTGGGAGTCGGTTCGGCCCGCCGTGGTATTGCCCCGGCACGGTGATCCCGACACGTGGGTACACGTGCAGGCGTGCGCCGCGCGGGAGGTTCCGTTGCTGTACCGGGAGTCGGGCGGCGGCGCCGTGGTCGTCGGCCCCGGATGCCTGAACTTCGCGCTCGTTCTGTCGCTCGACCGGCGCCCCGGGCTGGTCGACGTCGAGCTCAGCTACGACCGGTTGCTCTGCACGCTGGCCGGCGTCCTGGCCATCGACGGCATCGCGACCCGAGCGACCGACCTCGCCATCGCCGAGCGGAAGTTCGCCGGGCACGCGCAACGGAGGGTGCGAGGCGCCCTGCTCCATCACGGGGTGGTGCTCTACGACTTCGACCTCGGTCTGATCGACGCGCTGCTGCCGGAGCCCTCGCGCCGCCCGGCCTGGCGCGCGCATCGGACCCACCGCGAATTCCTGACCACGGCGCCGCTGATGCGACACGAGATCGTTCGCTGTCTCGGACGGCTCCCGGCTGCGCTGGATGAATGAGCCGCGGGCGGGGCAGGATCCTGTCCGCGCCGTCGGATTGCTTCACCCGCGCCGTCCAGGGATCGGTCCAGGTGGCGGGTCGCTGACCGTGAACTCGTAGCCCGGCGTGCAGGCGTCCAGGCGCGTGATGCTCACCCCTCGTGCTTCCGGATCTCCAGGTGCAGAGCCCGCAGGGCCTCCCATGGACGGGCGTGCAGGCTCAGCGGCCCGCTCGTGGTCTCCCAGCGGCGGACCGTCGGCGCCGTGACCTGGATCAGATCGGCGAACTCGGTGACCGAGCATCCGCACCGCTCGCGCAACTCGCCGACCAGCTCGCCCGTGGGCTGGAACCCGGCGGCTTCGTCGCCGATGTCGGCCGGCAGGGCGAGCGGGAGGGAGGCGATCGGGGTCGATGGTCGATACGTGAGCGTCTTCTTGACCCTGCGCGGCGCCGGCGCAGGGTCGGCCGGGGTCGGTGCGCCACGAGCGGGTGCATTCGAGAACGCGCCCGGTTCCGTCGCGTTCGAGGTCGCACCCGACCAGTACGGCGCCGTCGCGGCGTTCCCGGAGCCGGGATCGACGCCGACGGTCGGTTTCCCGTTGCCGCCGGCCGAGGCGTCGGGGGTTGCGCGGGCCGATGCCGGCGCGACGCCGTCGGCAATCAGCTCCTTCTCGTCGACGCCGCGTAGCCGGAAGAGCAGCTCCGGGCTGTCGTCGAGGCGGCTGCCGACGCCGGACAGCACGGCTGCCGCATGCTTGCACATCGGCGCGCGGTCCGCGCATTCGCAGCTCGGCACGATCTCGCCGGGTTGCGGAAACAGGCCCGCGTCGGGGGTGACGATCGCGGCGACGACGCGGTCGGGCAGGAGACCCTCGTGCAGCTCGGACAGCGTGCCGATCCGGCCCGCACAGGCGCTCCTGATGGCCGTCCAGGCGGGCTCGGGCAGTCGTCGTATGCGAATCGCAACGCGATAGAGCGCGGATCCGATCACCATTGCATCGACGCTGCCGACGTCGACCGCCAGGTGACAGATCGAGCCGTTGCGCACGTAGGCCCGCCCGTGCGCGAGTCGGGCCGCGTATTCCGAGAACGACTCCAGATGTTCGCACCAGTGCCGGCCCCAGAAGCTCCGTGCGATGGTGCGTCCTCTGATCTCGATTGGCTGCACGCTCACACCGCGTGAGCGCAACTCGTGCATTTCCGAGACGGCTCGGGCGCGCTGCCCGTCGACCGGCACGTAGCGTGGATACCAGTGCACTGTCAGATCCTGTTGTTCCCTTCCACGGGTTGGTGAGCTCCGCCGGCCTCACGGCTCTTCCGGACGGCCAGGGCCTGACGTGCCGGCGACGGCATGGCGCGGTTCATTCGTGGCTCGGGCGTACGAACCGCCGCGCGGTCCGTACGGACCGATATGGCTCGCAACGACTGCGTGTCGGTACTTTCGACATCCGGAATCGGGGCAACCGACCGAACGGAGAGGACATCGCCGGATGTCCGCACCGGCCGGTACGATCCAGTGCTCATTACAATGCGCCGTGACCGCCGGAATGTCAAGTGAAGAAGCCTGCATTCCTGTTGGCGGATTCTGCAACGGAAACGTCCCGGCACGTTTCCATAGTCGTCAAGAGACATCCGGAAGTGCGAGGTCGGCCATGATGCATGCGTTGGTCGAGTTCCGCTCCCAATAGGAAGGCGCATTGTCGTTGCGGCGCAGGCTGCTCCCTTCCCTGCATTCTCGACGCGCCATCCTACACGTCCAGGTCGAGGGCCTCGTCGGCCCGCTCCATGATGAAGCGGAAGCGGGCCGAGGCGTCCTTCCCCATCAGGTCGGTGATGACACGATCGGTCAGAAGCTGGTCGCTGACCGCCACCCGCAGCAGGCGCCGGGTGCCCGGGTTGAGAGTCGTCTCCCAGAGCACCTTCGGCATCATCTCGCCGAGGCCCTTGAAGCGCGTGATCTCGGGGGCGCCGCGGCCGTTGGTGTGCGCCTCGACGAGGGCGTCGCGATGGGCGTCGTCGAGCGCCCAGAAGGTGTGCTTGCCGACGTCGACGCGGTAGAGGGGCGGCTGTGCCAGGAACACCTTGCCGTGCTCTATCAGTTGCGGCAGGAACCGGTAGAAGAAGGTCAGCAGCAGCGTGGCGATGTGGTTGCCGTCCGAGTCGGCGTCGGCGAGTATGATGATTCGGTCGTAGCGCAGCCTGGCGATGTCGAAGGTCTTGCCGAGGCCGCAGCCGAGCGCGGTCACGACGTCCGACAGCTCCTTGTTCGCCAGCACCTTCGACGCCGGCGCGCTCTCGACGTTCAGGACCTTGCCGCGCAGCGGCAGGATCGCCTGACGCGTCCGGTCGCGTCCCTGCTTGGCCGAGCCGCCGGCCGAGTCTCCCTCGACGATGAACAGCTCGCTGTCGCCGCGGGCGCTCCCCGTGCAGTCGCTCAGCTTGCCGGGCAGATTCAGCCGGTTCGACGTCGCGCTCTTGCGCGAGACCGCCTGCTGCGCGGCGCGGCTCGCTTCGCGGGCGCGGGCGGCGAGGATGATCCGCGCGACGATCGCCTCGGCCACGCTGATGTTGTGGTTCAGCCAGTGCTCGAGGGCGGGCCGCACCGCCCCGTCGAGCACCGGTGCGAGCTCCGGGTTGTTGAGTCGGTCCTTGGTCTGCCCCTGGAACTGCGGATCCGGAACGAAGATCGAGACGACGCCGGTCAGACCCTCGCGGATGTCGTCGGCGGTCAGGCTCACGCCCTTGGGGGTGAGATTGTGCGTGTCGATGAAGTTCCGGACGGCCTTGCCGAGTCCGGCCCGCAGCCCGTTCTCGTGTGTCCCGCCCGACGCGGTCGGGATGCCGTTGACGTAGCTGCGCAGGTGCTCGTCGGTCGCCTCCGTCCACTGCAGCACCACCTCGAGCCGCGACCGGGAGTCGGCGTGCTCGCGCGCGAGGACGAACGGCGCCTCGTGCACCGGCCGGGCTCCGCGCTCCCGCACGAGCCGGGCGAGGTAGTCGGGCAGGCCGTTCTCGTGCCGGAATTCCTCCTTCGAGTCCCGCGCCTCGTCCACGAACGCGAACCGGACGCCGCCGTGCACGTAGCTGGCGATCTCCAGCCGCTGCCGGATGAGATCGGCGTCGAAAGTCGTCTTCGGAAAGATTCGCGGATCGGGGTGGAAGCGGATCGTGGTGCCGGAGCCGCGCGCCGGTTTCAGCTTGCGCAGCGCGGCCACCGGCTTGCCGCGCCGGAAGGTCTGCTGCCAGCGGAAGCCGTCGCGCTTCGAGGTGGCGACCAGCTCCTGCGACAGCGCGTTGACCACGCTGGCGCCGACGCCATGCAGCCCGCCGGCCGTGCGGTAGGTCCGGTTCTCGAACTTCCCGCCCGCGTGCAGCGTGGTGAAGATCACCTCCAGCGCGTTCTTGCCGGTCTTCGGGTGCCGGTCGACCGGCATGCCGCGGCCGTCGTCCACCACCGTTACGGTCGACCCGTCGCCGTGCAGCGTCACCTGGACGTGCGCGGCATGGCCGTTCATCGCCTCGTCGACCGCGTTGTCGAGGATCTCCCAGACCAGGTGGTGCAGCCCGGCCGACCCGACGCCCCCGATGTACATCCCGGGACGCTTGCGGACGGGCTCCAGGCCCTCCAGTACCGTAATGTCCTTCGCCGAGTACGAATTCGCCATCGTCTTCCGGGCGACCCGGCCGGGTTGCAGGTCGCGTCGGGCCCGCTGCGCTCCGCAGTGCCGGCGGCTCCAGCGGGCCTCGTTGGTGGGAGCCTCAGTGTAGCATGGGCCGCGCGCGTGCCGGGTGCGCGCCAGCCCGCGGCATGCCGCGGGCTCCGCGGGGAGACGGAACGTGTCAGCGCAACAACCAGCACTCCGCAGCTCTTCGGCGAGACGAAGGCGTTGGCCGGCGTCTCCGGCCGGTCGCCGCATCACCACCGGTACCGCTCCAGCTCCCGCCGGACGATGGGCGCCATCAGGTACAACCCGATCAGGTTCGGAATCGCGACCACGAAGACCAGGGCGTCCGACAGATCGATGAGCGCTCCGAGATTGAGGCTGGCCCCGACGACGACGAACGCGCAGTAGCCGAGGTTGAAGCCGAGGCGCTGGAGTCTTCCCTCGCCGGCCAGGTAGGTGAATGCCTTCAGCCCGTAGTAGGCCCAGGCGATCATCGTCGAGAAGGCGAACATGATGGCCGCCGCGGCCAGCGGGATCGGCGACCACGGCAGGGTGGAGGCGAACGCCCGGGTGGTCAGCTCGATGCCGCTGATGTCGCCGGTGGCGAGCGCCGGGTCGTAGACCGTGGTGGTGATGACGAGCGCCGAGAGGGTGCAGATGACCACGGTGTCGATGAAGGGTTCGAGCAGGGCGACGAAGCCCTCGCTGGCCGGCTGCGGCGTGCGGGCGGTGGCGTGGGCGATGGCGGCGCTGCCGAGCCCCGCTTCGTTGGAGAAGACGGCGCGCCGGAAGCCGATGACCAGCGCCCCCAGCCCGCCGCCGGCCATCCCCTGCGACGTGAACGCCCCGTTCCAGATCGCGGCGACGGCCCCCGGCAGCCGGTCGGCGTTGATCGCGATGACCAGGAGGGCCAGCGCCACGTAGAGCACCGCCATCGTGGGCACCAGCTTCACCGTCGTCCGGGCGATGGACTGGATGCCGCCGATGATCACCAGGGCGACGATGCCGGCCAGCAGCAGGCCGATGAGCCAGCCCCGGCCGGCGAAGAAGCTGGCGTCGGCGCCGGTGATGTCGATGAAGATTGCGGCGGCCTGGTTCGACTGGAACATGTTGCCGATGCCGAGGCAGCCAAACACCATGGCGGCGGCGTAGAAGAGGCCGAGCCCGCGGCCCAGCGCCGGCCAGCCGCGGTCGCCGAGACCCCGTTCCAGGTAGTGCATCGGTCCGCCGGAGACCGAGCCGTCGGGATTGCGCCTCCGGTACAGCACGCCGAGCGTGCACTCGGCGAACTTGGACGACATGCCGAGCAGCCCCGCGGTCATCAACCAGAAGGTGGCGCCGGGGCCGCCGGTCGAGATGGCGACGGCCACGCCGGCCATGTTCCCGATCCCGACGGTGCCGGAGACGGCCGTCGCGAGCGCGCTGAACTGCGAGATCTCGCCGGGATCGCCCGCGCGGGCGTAGCGGCCGGAGACGATGCGCAGCGCCTGCGCGAAGCCCCGGACGTTGATGAAGCGCAGGTAGACCGTGAAGAACAGCCCGCCGGCCACCAGCCACAGCACGATGAGCGGCATCTCGGCCCCGAGCAGCGGAACGGGGTAGAAGATGAAGCCGGACACTGCGTCCGCCACCGGGCGCATGATCCGGTCTACGAGTCGGTCGATGTCCATGCCTTGGATGTCTCTCTCGTTCCGGCCGCCGCCGGCGCGCGCTCAGTTCGGCTCGAGCTCCGGTGTTCCGATCGGCCTGGGGACGACGCGCACGACCTGCCCGCGCTCAGCCCTCCGCGATCTCCGGCGTCCCGATAGGTTTCGGGACGACACGCGTGAACTGCCCGCGCTGCAGCAGCTCCCGCCCCTTGCCGCCGCGGCCGACCCGCTCGTACTTCGCCGTGCTGATGGTCTGCTCGGCCCCGCGGCTCGTCTCCACGGTCAGCAGGTCGCGGTCGCCGCGCGAAGCGATGAAGCCGATGACCCGGTCGCGGTCCTTCGCCAGCTTGAGGAGCAGCACGCCCTTGCCGGGGCCGGAGAGGAAGTTGATCTCACGCGCCGGGCAGAGCATGGCCCGGGCCGCGCGCGTCGCCGCGATGAGCGTCTCGTCGCCGGAGATCGCGGCCACGCCGACGATCTCGGCCCCCCTGGCCGGCCGCGCGAACCGGCGGCCGGCGCGCGTGCTCGGTTCGTTGAACCCCTCCAGGCCGAACCGCAGGGCGTAGCCGTCGCTCGACACCGCCACCGCGTGGTTCGGCGGCTCCGGCTGCGCCGGCGTCGCGGCGATGTCGCCGGTGACGCGCGCGTCGAGGCTCAGGACCGTGACCACGCGTTCGCCGTCCTTCAGCTTGAACAGCCGCTGAATCGGCTCGCCGTAGCCGGTCGTGGCCGGGACGTCGATCAGCCGGCAACTGTAGGCGACCCCGAAGTTGGTGAAGAAGACGACGGTCGCGCGCGTGCTGCCGGCCACCGCGGCCAGCAGCGCGTCGCCTTCCCGCAGTCTGGTCGCCGCCGGGTCGCGCACTTCCCGCTGGCGCTTGACCCAGCCGTCGCGTGAGACCAGGACCACCGCGTCCTCGTCGACGATGAAGTCGTCGGCGCTGAAGACCATCTCGTCGCCGGCCGGGCCGTCGATGACCGTCCGGCGCGGCTCGCCGTAGGTCTCCCGCACCTCGACGAGCTCGTCGCGCACGATCTGCCAGCGCCGGTCCTCGTCGCCGAGCTCGGCGTCGATCCGCTGCGCCCGCTCGCGCTTCTCTTTCAGCTCCTTGCGGATGATCAGGATCTCGAGCCGCGCCAGCCGATAGATCTTCAGCTCCAGTATCGCGTCGGTCTGCTCGGCGTCGAGCCCGAAGATCTGCATGATCTTCGCCGCCGCGTCCGCCTTGCCGTCCGACTGCCGGATCAGCGCGATGATGGCGTCCAGCGCATCGAAGACCTTCTCGAACCCCTGCAGGATGTGGATGCGCTTGCCGAGCGCGGCGCGTTCGTGCTCCAGGCGCCGCGTGACCACGTCCAGGCGGAACAGGAGAAACCGCAACAGCACTTCCTTCAGGTCGAGCCGTTCCGGCCGGCCCACTCCCGGCTGCTGCTCCGTGGGCACGAGGCAGGTGAGGTTGACGGGAAAGGTCGTCTGCAGCGGCGTGTGCTTGAAGAGGTAGGCCATCACCATCCGCTCGTCGGCGTCGGCCTTCAGCTCCAGCTCGATGCGGACGTCGTCGGTCGAGACGTCCTTGACGTCGAGCAGCGGCGGGAGCCTGCGCTCGACGACCAGCTCGGCGATGCGCTCGACGAGCTGCGCCTTGTTGATGCCGTAGGGGACGCTGGTGACGTGGACGGTCTTCGACGATCGACGCCGGTCGCCGGGCTCCCACGTGGCGCGGACGCGTACCGTGCCGCTCCCGGTCGTGTAGATCTGGGTCAGCTCCTCGGTGGTGTTCACCAGTTGCCCGCCGGTCGGAAAGTCGGGACCCCGGACGTCGCGGGCCAGCCGGGCGCTGTTCAGATCGGGGTCGTCGAGCAGGTTGACGAGCGCCGTGGCGACCTCGCTCAGGTTGTGCGGCGGGATGTTGGTCGCCATCCCGACCGCGATGCCGGTGGCGCCGTTGACCAGCAGGTTGGGCACGCGGGCCGGCAGCACCACCGGCTCCTGGCGCGTTCCGTCGTAGTTCGGCTGGAAGGGGACCGTGTCCTCGTCGATCTCCAGCAGCAGCTCGGCGCTGATCGCCGCGAGCCGGCATTCGGTATAGCGCATCGCGGCGGCGCCGTCGCCGTCCAGCGAGCCGAAGTTGCCGGAGCCGTCGACCAGGGGGACGCGGACGGTGAACGGCTGCGCCATGCGGACCAGCGTGTCGTAGATGGCGGCGTCGCCGTGCGGGTGATAGCTTCCCATGACGTCGCCGACGACCTTCGCGCACTTGCGCGGCTTGGCGTCGGCGCGCAACCGCTGCTGCCACATCGTGTAGAGAATGCGCCGCTGCACCGGCTTGAGGCCGTCGCGCACGTCGGGCAGCGCCCGCGACGTGATGACCGAGAGCGCGTAGTTGAGATACCGCGCCTGGGCCGCCTCGTGCAGCCCCACGACCGTGTCGCCCTCGCCGCGCGTCGCGAGCGCGTCGCTCGCGGCGTCGAACAGCGGCGTCTCGTGGGTGCCGCGCGTTCCCGTCCCGGTGTGCCTGGTGGTCCGTTTCGCCATCGGATCCGATCTCCTCGCACGTCTCGTTGCTGCGGGCGGCGTCCGGGAGCGCGCCGCCGGGGGTGGGATGCTGGCGGGGGCCGCGCGGGGCCGCCGTCAATTTACCACGTCACCGGGAGTCCGCGGCGACCATGGCAGCCCAGGGGGCGCGGGGGCCGAGACCGAGCATGACGAGAAGCTCGGCAAGCACCATGGCCGTTGCGCCCCACACCCGCTCGTTCCGGACCTCGAAGTACGGCACGTCGCAATGGAGGCTGTCCCGCCAGCGGCTCCCGCGCCGCAGATTGCGCGGATCCGCGACCTCGGCCACCGGGACCGGAAGCAGGCGCGCCACCTCCGCAACCGACGGGCGCAGGTGCGGCGTGGCTTCGGAGATGCCCGCGACCGGGTGGATCGCGAAGTTGCTCACCGTGATGTAGAGGGGCGAGAGCGGGCCGACCACGCGCACCGCCTCGGGGGCCAGGCCGACTTCCTCGAACGCCTCCCGCAGGGCCGCCTCGCGGATGGACTCGCCCGCATCGACCAGACCGCCGGGGAACGACACCTGGCCGGCGTGTTTTCCGAGCCTTCCGGCGCGCACGGTCAACAGAACGTGCGGCGCGTCGTCTAGAGGATAGAGGAGTACGAGAGCGGCGGCGGGCGTCGCGTGGTCCGGCACCTCGCCGGGCCGCCAGCCGGGGCGCGGCCGCGGCGCGAGCAGCCGATGCGCGTCCGCACCCGGCAACGGCGTCCTGCTCGCGGACCGGAGCCTGGATTCAATCTGATAGAGTGTCGGAGATTCGACCGGCACGGTAAGGCCACCGATCATACTGCGGCCCGCGCCGACCTCCCCTGTCCATGAGCGCCAAGGGCCGCCCCGCCAAGTCGTTTGATCGCGCGATCGTCGAAGGCCCGCTCCGCCGCGCCGTCTGGAAGCTGGCGTGGCCGACGATGCTGCAGAACGTCTTCGGCGGCATCCAGGGCATCGTCGACCAGGCGATGGTGGGCAACTACGTCGGCCACGTCGGCAACGCCGCGATCGGCGTCAGCGTCCAGCTCTTCATCCTGGTCATCGTCTTCGTGGCGTCGGTCTTCAGCGGCATGGGGGTGCTGGTGGCGCGCTTCGCCGGCGCCGACGACCCCGACAGGGTCAACCGGACGGTCTACCAGGCCTTCCTGACCGCGGTGTTCATGGCGCTCGGCATCCTGGCGCCCCTCGGCTACGTGCTCGCCCCGACGCTGCTGGAGGCGATCAACGCCGCGCCGGAGGTGCAGGACGAGGCGCTGACGTACATCCGCATCATGTTCGTCTTCAGCATCGGGATGCTCATCTTCTTCATGATGAGCGGGGCGCTGCGGGCGGCCGGCGATGCGCGGACCCCGTTGCGGCTCGGCATCGCCATGACCGTGCTGAACGTGGTCCTCAACGTCGTCCTGATCCGCGGGCTCGGGCCGATCCCGGCGTTCGGCACGGCCGGCGCGGCGATGGGGACGGCGATTGCCAGCGGGCTCACCGCCGCGGCGTTCCTCTGGCTGCTCTTCTCGGGATCCCTGGTCGTCCGGTTCTCCTGGGCGATGTCGTTCGCTCCCGACTGGCGGATCATCCGCGAGCTGTTCCGCTTCGGCCTGCCGACCGGGTTCCAGGGCATCGTGATGAACCTGGCCGGCGTGCTCCTGCTGCGGTTCATCGGATCGCTGGAGCAGAGCGCCGAGGCGCAGGCGGCCTACGCCGTGGCGTACACGGAGCTGTTCGCGCTGATTACCTGGACGTCGGTCGGCCTGATGGGGGCCACGGCCGCGGTCGCGGGGCAGAACCTGGGCGCCGGCCGGCCCGAGCGGAGCCAGCAGGCGGCGGTGGTGGCGTCGGCGATCGGCATCGGCGTGGCGTGCGTCATCGGTCTCGCGTTCGTCACCGTGCCGCGGGCGCTCCTGGCGGTCTTCGGGATGGACGACGGGGTCCAGTTCGAACTGGCGCGGCAGTTGCTCGCCTACCTCGCCGTCTCCGGGCTGTTCGTCACCGTGGCGCTGGTCTACACCGGGGGCTTGCAGGGAACCGGCGATACGCGAAGCCCGCTCTACATCTCCATGGTCTCGCAGGTCGTCGTGCCCATCGGTCTCTGCACCTGGCTGCAGATGACGCGGGGGCTGGAGGCGCCGGACATCTGGCTGGCCATCGTGCTCGGCCACGTGATGCGCGCCAGTCTGAGCGTGATCCGTTTCCGGCAGGGGAAATGGCGCGACATCGCGATCGACATCGGTCCGGCGCGCGCGTAGGCCAACCCCGATCGGCCGGACGATCATCGAGACCGCCGCGCAATCGGCCCGGCTACGCGTAGGCCGACCCCGTCGGTCCGATTTCCCACGGTCCCGCCGGCAGCGGACGGGCAATTCGTACAGTTTCGCATTCCCGGAGGTTCCTGCATGTCCCGTTTCCCGGCCGGCCAGAAACCGTCCACGCGCGCCGCGCAAGCGCTTGGATGGATCGATCCGGAGACCGGTGCGCTCGTCCCCCCCGTACACCCTGCAGTGCAGTACGAACGGACGGCCGAAGGCGAGCCCCCCGGCGGGCGCGTCTATACCCGCGACCAGAACCCGACCTACGAGCAGGCCGAGGCGCTGCTGGCATCGCTCGAGGTGGGGCAGGCGGCGATGCTGTTCAGCTCCGGGATGGCGGCGGCCACCACCGTGTTCGACACGCTCGATGTGGGCGACCACGTCGTCGCGCCGGAGCAGATGTACTGGATGCTCCGGCGCTGGCTGCAGGATCAGGCAGCGCGGGAGCGGATAGCGCTCGACCTCGTGCCGAACGGCGACATGGCTGCCCTGCGGGCGGCGCTGCGTCCGGGCGCCACGAAGATCGTCTGGGCGGAGACCCCCGCCAACCCCGGCGGGGCGGTTACCGATCTCGCCGCCGCCGCCGCCGCCGCGCACGAGGCGGGCGCCCGGCTCGTGGTCGACAACACGCTCCCGACGCCGGTGCTCTGCCGACCCCTGGAGCATGGGGCGGATCTGGTCATGCACTCGGCCACCAAGCAGCTCAACGGGCACTCCGACGTCCTGGCCGGCGCCCTGGTCACGGCGCGCGAGGACGACCTGTGGAAACGCTGCCGCCGCGAGCGCGCGTTCCGCGGCGCCGTGCTCGGGCCGTTCGAGAGCTGGCTGCTGCTGCGCGGCATGCGCACCGTCTGCCTGCGGGTCGGCGCCTCCGCGCGCAACGCGCAACGGATCGCCGAGGCGCTCGACGGGCATCCCGCCGTATCCGCGGTCCTCTATCCGGGCCTGCCCGGTCATCCCGGTCACGACGTCGCCGCGCGCCAGATGGAGGGCGGCTTCGGGGCGGTCGTGTCGCTGAGGATGCAGGGGGGCGCCGACGCCGCGCGGCGGGTGGTGCGGGCGCTGCGTCTCTTCCACAACGCGACCTCGCTGGGTGGGGTCGAAAGTCTCGCGGAGCCCCGCGGCCAGGTCGAGGGACCCGGTTCGCCGGTGCCGGACGACCTGGTGCGCCTGTCCGTCGGGATCGAGGATGCCGGAGACCTCGTCGCCGACCTCGAGCAGGCGCTCGACGCCGTGGGATGACCAGTACTGCAGAGCGACGAGGCCGAATCCGAGCGCCAACGAAGAACGAATCCGGCAAGCGGCCGACCCGGTGGCGGATACGTGCGATCGCGAAACGACCACGCTCCTTCGGCGCCGAACTGGTAACTCCTTCGCAACCCGAACGCGTTTGCAACTTCATTGAAGAACCCACGCATCTGGTTGGCGGCCTTGCCACGATTCTCGAACGCATCCAGCGTTCGTATCCTGATGGGCCCAAACGAGAGATCCGCATGCGTTTGGGGTTCCGAATAGACCATGTCGGAGAGACGTCACCCCGCTGGTCTTCGTTGACGAGTACAAGCCTGTATCCCTGGACGTTGAGCATGTCGGCATACAACGCCCAGTACTGTGGTCTGCGCGTACTGGTGTGCGCCAACCTTCTGATCTCCTGAAGGGCCTCGATGGTCTCGATGATGCTGTCTCAGAGCATCCATCGTGTACTTGAACTCCAGGTGCGAGGATTCTACCGGATTGGCCTCCAGCAGCTTGTCCAGGTCCTTCTTGTTCTCGATTCTCGATGTTGCCATTGCTTCAGTCATCGGAAACGCTCCGTCTTCGAAGCGAAGAAACGGAATCCATCGCATCGTCCATCGAACGTGTTGAGGATGAATCCTGCATCGTGAAATGGCGATGGCGCCCGAGTCGCATCAGTGCGTGGGAGTGATCGTTCGGCGCGCTCGAGAGCCTCTTCAGCCGTACGGCGGGCAACTTCTTCAGTTGCTGGTTCAGCGGATCGACCTCGATGCCGAGCGACTCCAGGGCCGTGACCCCGAGCAGGGGTTCGGCGTCCGCGTCTCCGAACAGCACCGTGCCGCCGACGATCTCTCCGAGGAGTTCTATGCGGGCAACGGCGACGCCCATGCGGATCTCGCTGCCGTCGGCCAGTATGTACGTTCGCTGCGCTTCCGGCGCCAGGCCGATTGCCTCCAGATGCTGTCTGGGGACGAGACTGTCCGTGGCGCCGGTGTCGACGAGGAAGCGGCCTTCCCAGCTTCTCCTGCGGTCGGCCGGATTGCTGATGACGACGTTTGCGTTCACGACACCCATCTTGTTCTCCTGCTCGGGTCTGGTCCGCGGTGCCCGATCAACGACCTGATCCCTGTGGAGGCCAGTAGAGGCCGTCATGCGTCGTTCCTGTCATCTGCGCCGTGGTCCTCGTACGTCGCGGCGTAGATCGTGAGCTTCGTCGCCTGTCCGATCTGCTCCACCGGGCGCTCTTCGAGCGGGTCGATCATCCGCCGTGCGCTGAACATCCGCGCGAGTCGCTCGGCGGGAATCAGGTGGCGGTGGCTTCCGATGCGCTGCAGGAATCGGCCGTCGCCGGTCTGGTGGATGTCGAACCGCGACACCGGGACGTCGATGATCAGGCACAGCTTCGGTTCATCGCCCTCTCCCGGCAGGTACTCCCAGTTCAGCGCGGGGACGATGAGCGGGTTGCAGTTGGTGGTCGCGACGTTGACCACGAACTGCTCCAGGAGATCGCGCTTTCGAGGATCGACGCCGATCACGACCCGGTCGGTATCGCGGACCCCCATGACGAGGGTTCCGCCGCGGGTGTTCGCCATGCTGACGAAGACCTCGGCGAGCTTCGACGCCGCGCGGCCGGTTTCCGATCCGAACGCGATCCGGTCTCCGCGGAACACGATCTCCTTCAACTCCAGCTCGGTGTCTTCACCGGCCCGAATGGAGGACATGAGCGCCTGCGTGTCCATCGTTCTTCTGCTCAAGCAGCCAGGACGTCGAATCCGATTTCCTCCACACGAGCATCGTAACGCTTCGGATCGGTGAAGATACGCCGCACACCGCGTTGCACCCGTACTCCGCAAGACTTGCCGGCTCGGGTCCGCGGCGTCGACGCTCGCCGCGTCCACCAGCGCGTCGAGACCGGTTCGCCGGAGTGCAGCCGGATGCGGGTCTCGTGGCCGCCAGGCCGGCGCTTTGGAGCAGCCATGCGTTAATCTGTGCACGATGTCCTCCAACCCGGACCCGTTGCGGATCGACGCCGCCACGGGCGCCGACGTGTCCCTGATCCTGACCCTGATCCGCGAGCTCGCCGACTACGAGCGGATGGCCGACCAGGTGGTGGCGACCGAGGCGGACATCCGGTGTGCGCTGTTCGGGGAGCGGCCGTGCGCCGAGGCGGCGATCGCGCGGGCAGGCGCCGAGGCGGTCGGGTTCGCCCTGTTCTTCCAGAGCTTCTCCACCTTCGTCGGGCGGCCCGGCCTCTACCTGGAGGATCTCTATGTACGCCCCGCGCATCGCGGGCGAGGCATCGGGCGGCGCCTGCTCGCGCACCTGGCGCGCATCGCGGTCGAGCGGGATTGCGGTCGGTTCGAATGGTCCGTGCTCGACTGGAACGAACTGGCGATCGCGTCGTACCGCCGCGCCGGCGCGGTTCCGATGGACGAGTGGACCGTGTACCGGCTGACCGGGGAGCCCTTGCGGGCGCTGGCCGCGGAGGCGACCGCGCCGTGAATCGAGCGGGCACCGGCGACGAGCAGCGCGTCATCGCCGAGCAGGTCGCCTACTACCGGGCGCGGGCGCCGGAGTACGACGACTGGTTCTTCCGCCGCGGGGAGTACGACCACGGCGCGGAGTGGAACCGCCGCTGGCGCACGGAAGTGGAGGAGTTGCGCCGGGCGCTCGACGCGGCGCGTCCTGCGGGACGTGTACTGGAGCTGGCCTGCGGCACCGGCCTCTGGACCGAGCGGCTCGCGCCGCACGCGACCGAGCTGACCTGCGTGGACGCTTCGCCCGAGGTCATCGCCCTCAACCGCAAGCGCGTGGGCGCGGAGCACGTCGACTACGTGTGCGCCGACCTCTTCACGTGGCAGCCGCCCCGGCGCTACGACTTCGTGTTCTTCGGCTTCTGGCTGTCGCACGTGCCGGCCGGGGCGTTCATTCCGTTCTGGAGCATGGTCGCGCGGGCGTTGGTCCCCGGCGGGCGGGTCTTCTTCGCCGACAGCCGCAATCATCCAGCTTCGCGCGAGGGCGGGTACGCGGACTGGGCTCCCGAGACGGCGCCTGCGCGCAGCCGCAGGCGCCTGCGGGACGGCCGCGAGTTCGAGATCGTGAAGATCTTCTACAGCCCCGAGGAGCTGGAAGCGCAACTGCGGTCGCTCGGCTGGCGGGTCGTGGTGCGCGGGACGCCGACGTTCTTCCTGCACGGTCTGGCGATGCGTGACGAGCCCGCGCCGGGGTTGCGGGAGTCTGCGCCGTAGACCGGCGGGGCAGGCAACGCTTTTCCGGGCCACGACCATGCTGAGCTACCAGGTGACCGCGTACGGTCGGCCGCTGGAGCGGCGGGAGGCGGCGTTGCCCGAGCCGCGGGGCGAGGAGGTGCTCCTGCGGGTCGGCGCCAGCGGCGTCTGTCACAGCGACGTCCACCTGTGCGACGGGTGTTTCGATCTGGGGGACGGCAAGCGCCTCGATCTGACCGCGGGCCGCGATCTGCCGCACACCCTGGGACACGAGGTCGCCGGCGAGGTGGCGGCGGTCGGCCCCGAGGCCGCCGGCGTGGAGGTCGGAGATCGCCGCGTCGTCTATCCGTGGCTCGGTTGCGGCGCGTGCCCGCGGTGCGAGGCGGGTGACGAGCACCTCTGTCCCGCCGGCCGGCCGGTCGGGGTCGGCCGCGCCGGCGGCTTCGCGGACCACGTGCTGTTGCCGCATCCGCGTTGCCTCTTCGAGTACGCGCCGCTGCCGGAGACCGTCGCGGCGACGTATGCCTGCTCCGGCCTCACCGCGTACGGCGCGCTTCGCAAGGCGTCGGCGGCCGGGGCCGCGGGGGGAGACCTGCTGATCGTCGGGTTGGGCGGGGTCGGCATGGCCGCGGTCGGACTGGCGCCGTACGTGGCGGAGGCGCCGGTACTCTGCGCGGACATCGACCCGCCACGGCTCGAGCTCGCCCGCGCGCGCGGCGCGGCCGGCACGTTCGATGCGGCGGCGCCCGACGCCGCGAAGCAGGTTCGCCGGCGCACCGGCGGCGGCGTGGCGGCGGCCATCGACTTCGTCGGATCCGAGCGATCGGCCGGCCTCGCCTTCGGCGCCCTCGCGCCGGGCGGCACGCTGATCGTGGTCGGGCTCTTCGGCGGCGCGTTGAAGCTGCCCCTGCCGCTGCTGCCGCTCAAGCAGGTGACCATCCGCGGATCGTACGTCGGCAGCCGGGCCGAGATGGCGGAGTTGCTGGCCCTGGGCCGCGCCGGCTCGGTGCCCGCGCTGCCGGTCGACGAGCGTCCGCTCGTCGCGGCCCAGGCGGCGCTCGACGATCTGCGGGCCGGTCGGGTGCTGGGCCGGGTCGTCCTGCGTGCCTGAGGGCGGGTGCCCTTCTCACGCCTTGTCGGACGGGCGCCTCGCCGCTCTCGGTGCGACGCGGGGTTCCGCCACGGGCTGCTACGGTTCGCCGCAGTGCGCCGAGATGAACGCGCGCGTCTCGTCGCGCAGGCGGACCATCTCCGACCAGTCCGTTCCCGACGGCCGCAGCGGCTCGCCGAAGGTGACCGTCACCCGGCCCGGGCGCAGGAGCCAGGTGCCGGCCGGCCAGATGCGCCGCGTGCCGCGAATGGCGACCGGGACGACGGGAAGGCCCGTGTCGACGGCCGCCCGGAAGGCCCCGAGCCGGAACGGGAGCAGCCGCGGCGCTTCCTCGAACGTCCCTTCCGGGAACACGAACAGGGAGGTGCCGGCGTCGAGCGGGGCGCGGAGGGCGCCGGCGTTCTCCACGCGCTCGGTCTGGTCGCGCTTTCCCAGCGGGAGGTGGTTTCCCTTGCGGATGGCCAGACCGATGAGCGGATAGGCCGCCAGGCGGGCCTTGACCGCGAAACGGACCGCGACCGGCAGCGCGCTCATCATCACCGGCGAGTCGATGAAGCTCGCGTGGTTGGCAACGAAGACGGCGGGCGAGCCCACCGGGACGCGCTCGCGTCCCACGATGTCGAGCGGGGCGCCGGAGAGCCGCATCACCAGCCGGTTCCAACCGCCGACGATCCGGTCGGCGCCGCGACCGCGCGGAACGACGAGCAGGAGGCCCCAGCCGATCGGCGCGGTGGCGAGCACGAGGGCCAGCACGTAGCCGGTGAAGAGACCGCGCGCGGCGCGCGCGGCCCGCTCGGCCAGCGCGGCGCGGGCCCAGGCCGCGCCGAGCCGCAGCCACTGCGTCGCCACTCCGGCTCGTCCCTGCCCGATGCGTCCCGCCAGCCATGTGTCGCGCGTCGCACCGCGCCGGATCTTGCCGCTGGAGGTCTTGGCGACCGATCCGGGCGGCGCCAGCACCACCCGGTCGGGCGCCACGCCCAGGGCCAGGGCGATCTCGCGGCTCACCGCCTGCGCGAGGTCGGCGCGCGCCGCGTCGCCGGTGATGCGCGTTTCCGCGAGGACGACGAACTGCTCCGTGCCGCGGTCCGCATCGGGTGCGCCGAATGCCGCCACGCAGCCGGTGCGAATCCCCGGGACGGCCCCCGCGAGCGCCTCGGCCTCGTGCGGATAGAAATTGCGGCCCGCCTTGATGATCAGGTCCTTGGCGCGACCGGTCAGGAAGAGGTCGCCGCCGGCGAGGTAGCCCAGGTCGCCGCTGTCGAGCCAGCCGTCCGTGCCGACGAGGTCGCGCGTCGCCTCCTCGTTCCGGTAGTAGCCGCGGGTCGTGGAGGGGCCGCGGAAACGGACGCGTCCCTGGACGCGCTCGGGCGCCGGGTGTCCGTCGGGGCCGAAGACCGCCAGCTCGTGCCCGGGCAGCGCCCGGCCGCAGGAGACGAATCGCAGCGCGCCGGAATCGTCGTTCGGTGCGGGCTCGGCGCGGCCCGACGCCTGGAACGTCGCGCGCCGCACCCGGTCGATTCGGATCGCGTCGCCGGGTGACGGGGTCGAGAGGCCGAGCGAGCATTCGGCGAGTCCGTAGACCGGATAGATCGCGCCCGGGTCGAGGCCGCAGGGGGCGAAGCGTTCGATGAAGCGGTGCAGGGTCGCCGGCGACACCGGTTCCGAACCGTTCAGCAGGACCCGGACGGCGCTCAGATCGAGCCCGTCGAGATCCTCGTCCGCGATACGGGTCGTGCAGAGGTCGAAGGCGAAGTTGGGGGCGGGCGAGATGGTGCCGCGGTGGTCGTCGAGCGCCTGCAGCCAGCGGACCGGTCGGGCGAGAAACGCCAGGGGCGACATCAGGGCCAGCGGCGCCCCGAAATAGAGCGGCCCGAGCCAGGCGCCGATGAGCCCCATGTCGTGATAGAGCGGCAGCCAGCTCACCCCGACGTCGCGCGCGGTGATGTCGAACCGATCCACCAGCGCCCGGATGTTGGCCAGCAGGTTGCCGTGGGAGAGCAGGACGCCCTTGGGCTGACCGGTGCTGCCCGACGTGTACTGGATCAGCGCCGGGTCGCCCGCCGTCGCCGGTACGGGACGCCGCGGCTCGCCCGTCACGTCCTCGGCGGCCACCACCGCGTCCAGCGACGCCACCTGCCGCACGAGCAGTCCGGCGACGCGCGCCACGTCGCTGAACGTCACGAGCAGGCGGGCGCCGGCGTTCCGCAGGATGGCCACCTGGCGGTGGACGTACTCCTCGATGCGGTCGAGGCGAAACGGCGGATACAGGGGGACGGGCACGCAGCCGGCCATCAGCGTCCCGATGAAGGTCGGGAAGAACCGCTGCTCGGTCCGCAGCATGATGGCGACCGCGTCGCCCCGGCCGAGTCCGCGCTCGGCGAGGCCCCCGGCGACCGCCTGCGCCTCGCGCCACAGCCAGCCGTAGGTGATTGGCGTCTCCTCGCCGTCGTCCTCGCGAAGCCGGATGTGGACCTGTTCGGGCACCCGTTCGGCGTGCCAGGCCAGGGCCTCGACGACCGTACGGGCGCCCGTCGCCGCCGTGCCGGCCGCGCCGCTCGTCGCCCGCCGGTGCGGGCGTCGCTCCGCCGGCGTGTCGGCGGCTGCCGCGATGGCCGCCGCGAGGTCGGCCGGCGTCTCCGCGTCCGCCATCGCCGCGTCGCCGAGACGCACCCCGAAAGCGCGTTCGAGTCGGATGAGCAACTCGACCCGCTCGAGGCTGCTGATGCCGAGGTCGGCTTCCAGCGCGTCGTGGCGTGCCGCGGCGGTCCGCGCGCCGCCCCGCAACTCGGTGACGAGCTCGGTGACGACGTCGAGGACCTGCTCCTCCACGCCGGTGCCGGCGGACCCCGGGGGCGGATGGGCCATCACCCCTATTGTCGCCCGGATCGGATGGCGGCCCCGGTACCGGCCGCCCCGGCTATGGATCGATGCGCCGGATCGTCCGGATGACGACGTTCTCGCGCGGTACGTCGTTCATGCGGTCCACCCGGGTGGTGCGGACGCGCGAGATGTCGTCGACCACGTCCATGCCGTCCACGACCCGTCCGAAGACCGCGTAGCCGTATCCTTGCGGCGTGGTGTTGCGGTGGTTGAAGGGGTCGTTGTGGCCGACGTTGATGAAGAACTGCGCCCGCGCCGAGTTCGGCGTCCCCAGCCGCGCCATGGCGATGGTGCCGCGCCGGTTCTGCAGGCGGTTCGTCGCCTCGTTCAGGATGGGGCCGCGGAGCCCCTCGACGCGGGGCGTATGGTCCTGCTCGAGCCCGCCCCCCTGGATGATCAGGTTGCGGATCACCCGGTGGAAGATCGTGCCGTCGTAGAATCCGGCCTGGACGTAGGTCAGGAAGTTGACGACCGAGACCGTCGCCCGCGAGCGGAACAGCTCCACGGTGATGTCGCCCATCGACGTCTCGATGACGACGTGGGGGTTCGGCGGCGGATCCTGGGCATGACCGGCGCCGGGGGCGCCGAGCAGGACGGCGACGGCTGCGGCCAGGGCAAGTGAGCGCGACATGGCGTCCTCCGCTCTACTGAACGGTAACGGAGTTGATCACCACCGGCTCGACCGGCACGTTCTGGTGCGGTCCCTGCCGTCCCGTCGCCACCCCGGAGATGGCGTCGACCACGTCCATCCCGGCGGTCACGCGGCCGAAGACGGCATAGCCGTAGTCGCGCGGAGACGTGCCCCGGTGGTCGAGGCTCCGCCCGTTGTCGACGGTGTTGATGAAGAACTGGGCGGTGGCGCTGTCGACGACGCTCGTCCGGGCCATCGAGATCGTGCCCCGCTCGTTGCTCAGGCCATTGTCGGCCTCGTTCCGAATCGGCGCGCGCGTGGTCTTCTCGGTCAGATCCGATCGCAGGCCGCCGCCCTGGATCATGAAGCCCGGGATCACGCGGTGGAAGACGGTCCCCTCGAAGAAACCGTCGTTGGCGTACCGGAGGAAGTTCTCCACCGTGATCGGGGCCGCGTCCGGGAGCAGCTCTATCGAGATGCTTCCGCGAGTGGTCTCCATGACCACGACCGGGTTCTGCTGCGCCGACGCGCCGAGTGTTCCTGTCGTCATGATTCCTGCCATTCCGAGGATGCCGGCCAGCGTGCGATACGACATCGGGCTTGCTCCCTGCGGTTGCTTTCGACCGCGCAGTGGTTCCAAAATCTGGGATCCCGGATCCAACAATCGGGATCCGGAATGCGCTCGCGTGACGAAGCGTCCGGTGTTGAGCGGGTGTGTGCGGGTCTTTTTCGGGATCCGGCTCCCTGCAACGAATCCGGTCCCGAGTATGCATAATCCACGGGAGTCTGTCCACCCATCCGAGTCATGAAGCTGCTCGAAAGACTTCGCTCTCAACCGGCCTGGCAAAGTGACGACCCGGCGGTCCGGGTCGATGCCGTGCGCGACCTGCCCGCGGACGCGCGCGACGTGCTGCTCGAGATCGCGCGGAGCGATCCGGACCCCGGCGTGCGCCGGGCAGCCGTCGAGAAGATGCCCGATCTGGCCACCCTGGTTGCCTTTCTCCAGGACGCCGGGGGCGCCGGCGACGATCGGGACGAGGCCCGCATCGAGGCGGTTGCCGCGGTGCGCGACACCCTCATCGAGGCGACGGACGCCGCGGCCGCGGTCGCCGCGCTCGATGTGCTGGTCGAGGAACGCGACCTGGCTGCCATCGCCCGCAGGGCCGAGCTGGAAGGCGTTGCCCATGCCGCGTTGGAGAGGCTGACGAGCGACAAGATGCTGGGAGCCGTCGCGCGGCGCGCGGGTCGCGTCGAGATCGCTCTGGACGCCCTCCGGCGCGTGTCGGACCGCGACGAGCTGCTCTCGGTGGCGGTGAAGGCGGACGACAAGGCGCCGGCGCTCGCCGCCTGCGAGCGGTTGGTGGACGGCGACGGGCTCGACGACGAGGCGTTGCAGACCCTGTCCCGGCAGGCCCGGCACAAGGGCGTGGCGCGGCGTGCGCGGGCGGTGCTGGCGGCGCGCTCGGAAGTCGGGACGGTCGAGGTTGCACCGCACCCCGGCCGTGATCTGTGCGACCGCCTGGAGGCGCGGGCGGCAACGGTCACGTCCCTGGAGGAGGGGCGCGCGGCGCTCGACGAAGCGGTGCAGCGATGGGACTCCGTCGAGGGACCGATCGAACCGGCGGTGGCCGAGCGGTTCGCGTCAGCCCGGCGGGCGATGGAGGACCGGTTGCTGGTGCTCGACGCCACCGCGGTCGAAGCGCACCGCGCGGCGGCGGAACGATCGGCGGCCGAGTCGTCGCGCGTCGCCCTGTGCGAGAAGGTCGACCGCCTGGAGGGCCGCGCCGTGCCGGAGGGACTGCGGCGGGCCCGTGCCGAGTGGGAGGCGCTGGAGCCCGTCGATCCGGACGCGGACCCGGAGGCCGGGGCCGTCCTGGAGGCGCTGGCGTCGCGGTTCGAGGTCGCCGTGACCGCGTGCGAGGCGCGCCACGCGGCGTTCCTGCGCCGCGGCGAGAGGCTGGCGGCGCTGGAGGCACTGGCGGGGGAGCTGGAGGAGGTCGCCGCGGGCGACCCGACGGCGGATCGCCGTGGCCGGTGGCGCACGCTGGAGCTGGCCTGGAGACGCGAGCGGATCCTGGTGGAAGAGGGCGGCGCGCCCCCGGACGTGGAGACGGCCGAGGCCCTGGCCGCGCTGGAGGCCCGCAAGGCGGCGGTGGACGAACGGCGTCATGCGCTCGAGGTCGACGCGAAGGCGGAACGCGACCGGGAGCGCCAGAAGAACCTCGCCCGGGTGACCAGGCTGGCGGAGGAGGTCGAGGCGGCGATCGCGAACGAGAAGCTGACCCTCGCTGAAGCCGAGCGACGGCTGCGGGCCGCACGCCAGACCTTCGAGAAGCTGCCGCCGCTTCCTTCGCGCCGCGATCACGAACAGCTCGCGCGGCGTCTGAAGGACAACGCCGGCAAGCTGCTCGGCAAGGTGCGCGAGTTGCGGGACTTCGCGGACTGGCAACGGTGGGCCAACCTCGGAGTACAGGAGGAGCTCTGTCAGGAGATGGAGGCGTTGGCCGCGCCGCCGGAAGGCGCGCCCGAGATGACCGATGCGGAAGTCGCCCGCGTGTTCACCGATCTGATGAAGCGCTGGCGTCAGGCGGCCGACGTGCCGCAGGACAAGGGGCAGGCGCTGTGGGAACGATTCAGGAAGGCCCATGACCTGGTCTATCCGCGCTGCGAGCCGCTCTTCTCGGCCCAGCGCAAGGAGCGGGATGCGAGCCTGGCCCGCCGCGTGGAGCTGGTCGAGGAGGCGGAACGGCTGAGCGAGTCCACCGACTGGTTGAAGACGGCTCAGCGGCTGACCGCCCTGCAGGCGGAGTGGAAGACCCTCGGTTCGGCCCCGCGCCGGGATCAACAGGCGTTGTGGGCACGCCTGCGCCAGGCGTGCAGCACGTTCTTCACGCGACGGAAAGCGGATCTGGCGGGCCGCAAACAGGAATGGGCGGTCAACTATGAGAAGAAGGAGGCGCTGTGCGTGCGCGTCGAGGCGCTGCTCGACGCCGAGGACCTGAAGGCGGCGATTGAAGAGGTCAAGCAGGTCCAGCGCGAGTGGAAGACCCTGGGTCCGGTCCGGCGCAATCGGTCGGACGCCATCTGGCAGCGGTTTCGGAAGGCATGCGACGGCGTGTTCGATCGGCTCAACGAAGGGACGCGCCGGGTCGCGGCGGAGCGCATCGCCGTGCGTGAGGCGTTGTGCGCCGAAGTCGAAGCCCTGCTGCCTCCGCCGGCGCCCCCGGAGACGGGCAGCGCCTCGCCGGGCGCCGCGGCGGCTGCCGAGTCCGCCGAACCGGCCGAGCCCGCTGCTGCGGCGGTTGCCGAGTCTGCCGCACCGGCCGAGTCCGCTGGCGAGTCTGCCGCGCCGGCTGCCGAGTCTGCCGCGCCGACGGAGCCTGCCGCCGCGCCGGCGGAGCCCGGCGGCGCCGGGAGCGAGGCGCCGGCCGGCGAGGTCGCGGCGGACGCCGCGGGCGCGTCCGACGACGCCGCGGGCTCGACTCCGCCGGTACCCGAGGACCTCGTCGGAACCGTCCGCGACATTCAGGACCGGTGGCGCCGGGCGCCCGAGGTGCCGCCCGAGATCAAGCGGAAGCTCGCGGCGCGCTTCGGTCGCGCCATAGCCCGCGTGGTCGAGGCGCATGCCGACCGATTCCGCGGCACGGACTACGATCCGGCGCAGCGTCTCAAGCGGCTCGAGCGACTGTGCGAGCGGGCCGAGGCCCTCGTCACCGCCGAGCCGCGCGGCGACGCGGGCGTGTCGCCCGCGGAGTTGCTGGCCCGGAAGTGGCGCGCGCAGATGGCGGCCAACACGATGGGGGCGCGCGTCGACGAGGAAGCGAATCGCCGCGCGGCCCGCGAGGACGTGAAGCGGCTGCAGGCCGAACGCCGCCGGCTGGGCACGCTGACCGGCTCCGAGGCCGACGCGCTCCAGGCTCGCTTCCAGCGGGCGTGCGACCGGGTCTTCCGCGGGAATCCCGGTTGACGACTCGACGACTTCATTCCCACCTGCGCCGGTCGCCTGGAGACTCCGCGTGGCGGGCGGCCAGCGCGCCGGTCGCCCGCGAGTTGCGTTCCGGCGCCATATCGGTCAGCATCCTGGCGGGAGGCTGTCGATGGCGTTGCGGATCGGCCGGCGGGACATCGGTCCCGTCACGATTCTGGATCTCACCGGAAAGCTGGCCGGCGAGGCGAACGAGACGCTCGCGGATCGGATCGAGGATCTCATCGACACCGGACGCACCAGCCTGATCCTCAATCTCCGGGACGTGTCGTTCATCGACAGCGCGGCCCTCGGCGGCCTGCTGTCGACGCGCTCGGCGGTCATGAAGGCGGGAGGCCGGCTCCGGCTGCTGAATCTGACCGACCGGGTCTGGGACCTGATGGTGACGACCAAGCTCGAGCTGGTGTTCGAGACGTTCCGCTCGGAAGCGGACGCCATGGAGGGCTTCGCGCCGCGTTGAGCGGCGGGTGAGGTTGGAGAACGCTTGTCGAGCCGAACCGATTCACCGCCCGTGCGTGTGCTGCTCGTCGAGGACGACCCGAACGACGTCGTTCGTGTGAACGCGGTCCTCGAGAGGGCCGCGGCCTCGTCGTTCACGGTCCGGACGGTAGCCGCGGCGCCCGCCGCGGCGCACGAGCTTGCCGCGGAATCGTACGACCTGGTCCTGCTGGGGCTGGCTCGCCCGGCGCTCCGGGACGGGAGCGGCTTCGAGGCGATCCGGGGCCTGGGAAAGGCACTGCCCGTCATCGTGCTCAGCGGGTACGACGACGAGGACATCGCCGTCAAGGCGGTTCAGCGCGGCGCGCAGGACTACCTCGTCAAGGAAGGCCTCACGGTCGATCTGCTCGTTCGGAGCATCCGCTACGCGCGCGAGCGGCATCGCCTGCTCGCGGAGCAGAACAGGCGGCTCGAGCACGAGCTGAAGATCGCGGCGTTCGTCCAGCAGTCCTTCCTGCCGGGGAGCGTGCCGCAGGTTCCCGGTCACGACATCGGCGCGCACCTGGACACCAGCGGCCAGGTGGGCGGCGACTTCTACGACTTCATCGAACTGCCGCCGGATCGCGTGGCGATCGCCCTCGGCGACGCATCGGGCAAGGGGATCCCGGGCGCAATCCTCATGGCCGAGACGCAGGGCATCCTGCGGGCGGAGGCGGCGACTTGCGCGACGCCGGTCGAGCTCGTGAGCACGCTCAACCGCGCGCTGCTGCGCGACCAGAACCAGGACCGTTTCGTCACGCTCTTCTACGGCGTGCTGGCGATCCCGACCGGGCGGTTCACGTTCGTGAACGCCGGACATCCCCGCGCCCTGCTGCTGGACGGCGCGACCGAATCGGCTCTCGTCTCCACGGGGCCGCCCCTGCGGCTCTTCGCCGATGCGGCCTGGGAAGAGCAGACGGTGACGCTCGGCGCCGGGTCCCGGCTCGTCATCTACAGCGACGGTGTGACCGAGGCACAGGACACCACGGACGAGTTCTTCGATCTGGCGGGGGTGCGCGGCGTGGTGAGCGAGCACCTGGATTGCCCGGCGGCCGAGCTGGCCAGGAACATCTGCCATGCCGCCGAGGAGTTCGAGCGCGAGAGCGGCGACCCCGGCGACGACAAGACCGTTGTCGTCGTCCGTGCGTTGGGGTGAGCCGGGAGCCCGCGGCCCTCAATCGGCGCGTTCGCGCCGCTTCGACAGCGTCACCTGGTTGCCCGCGTCGTTGTAGCGCACGTCGTCCAGGAAGGTCTTCATCAGGAAGATGCCGCGGCCGCTGGGCCGTCCGAGATTCTCGGGCAGCGTCGGATCCGGGACGGCGCCGATGTCGAATCCCCGCCCGTCGTCCTCGATGACGAAGCGCGCCTCGTCGGCGGTCAGCTCGACGCGCACGCGGATCCGTCGATCGCGGTACGGCGGGGCATGCCGGCGCTGCTCCGCGAGCCGGCGGAAGGCGCGCGGGTCGTGCTCCCGAATCTCGGAGCGCACCTCCAGATTGCCGTGATAGTAGGCGTTGGTCAGCGCCTCGTCAAGGGCGGTCGAGATGCGCTGGCAGCCGGATTCGTCGAACATGCCCGAGTCCCGCAGCACCTGCATCAGGTAGCTGACCAGCGACGAGATCAGGTCGGGATCGTTCTCCAGCACGAACGTCGCGTCCCGCAGCCGGCCGAGCAGGCGCGTATAGCTCCTGCGCTCTCGCGAAGCGTCCAGGATGCGCTGCGCCAGATCGACGAGGTCGCGGACGAGCACCTTCTTGGGGACGTAGCTGGAGGCGCCGGCCTCGAGCGCCCGCACCGCGATCTCCTCGCTGCCGCGGGCGGTCATGAGCACCACCGGAACGAGGGGATGATCGAGCTTCGCCTGCTCGACGAAGGCCAGCCCGTCGAGATCGGGCATGACCAGGTCCGTCAGCACCAGGTCCACGTCGTGTTCCCGCATCCGCTCGAGCGCCTGCCGGCCGTTCTCGGCATAGACCACGTTCCACGACTGCCGCGCAAGCAGGTGCCCCGCCATCTCGCGGTCGGCCGCCGAGTCGTCCACTACCAGGATGCACGCCACGATGCGGGAGGCTCTATTGCTGTTTCCCAACCCAGTCCCGGAGATCGACCACGACCTCGGCCAGCTCGCGCTCGAGAGCGTCCCAGGCTGCCGCCGCCTCGGCGGCCGAGCCCGCTCGGCAGCGATCCTCCAGATCGTTCGCCAGGGCGACGACCCGGGCGCCGTCGAACGATCGGAGCGACCCGCCGATGGTGTGCGCCACCCGTCTCACCACCGGCAGATCGGTTGCCCGGAACGCCTCGCGGAGCTCCGCCACGAGGGCCGGCTGCTGGCCGAGGAACCCCTCCAGCATCTTGCCGAGCAGCTCGCGATCGCCGTCGACGGTCTCGAGAGCCGAATCCCAGTCGAGCCGAGAGCCCGGGGGCGGGGCCGCCGACGGTGCTTCCCGCGCGGCGGTCGGCTCCGAGGGCGAGACGACCGCGGCAATCGCATCGACCAGCTCCCGCGACCGGTACGGCTTGGCCAGATAGCCGTCGAAGCCCGCGGCGAAGCACAGATCCTCGTTGCCGCGCGACGCCCGCGCCGTCAGCGCGACGATCGGCGTTTTCGGGGTCCCTTCGTCGTGTTCGCGCCGCCGGATGGCGCGGGTCGCCTCGTAGCCGTCCATCCCCGGCATCTGGAGGTCCATCAGGATCACGTCGAACCGCTCGGCGGCGCACGCCTCCACCGCCGCCCCGCCGTTCGCGACGATGCGCACCGTATGCCGCATCTTCTCCAGCATGCCGGCGCCCACCCGCTGGTTGGCGACGCTGTCCTCGACCAGCAGCACGTGGAGCGGCGGAAGCTCGACGATCGGCTCGCGATGCACCGGCGCTTCGATGGGCGCGCGGTCCAGGCCGAAGCGGGCCGTGAAGTGGAACGTGCTGCCTGCTCCCGGCTCGCTCTCCAGGCCGATCTCGCCGCCGAGGGCATCCACCAGCCGGGACGCAATCGCCAGCCCCAATCCCGTGCCCCCGTAGCGGCGGGTCGTCGAGGCGTCGGCCTGCACGAACTCCTCGAAGATCACCCGCTGCTTGTCGGGTGGAATGCCGATGCCGGTATCGGCGACCTCGAACCGCAGCGTGACCGTGTCGGCGGTCCGTTCTTGCGCGCGCGCGCGCAAGTCGATCGTACCGCGCTCGGTGAACTTGATCGCGTTCGAGAGCAGGTTGGCCAGCACCTGCCGCAGCAGTCGGGCGTCGCCGACCAGCGCGTCCGGCGCGTCGCCGGCGACGTCGCTGCGTATCGCGACCGGCTTGCCGTGCAGGCGGGGCGCGAGCGACTTCACCAGGTTTTCCAGGCGGTCGCGCAATCGGAAGGGCTGCTGCTCGCTCTGCAGCCTGTCGGCTTCGATCTTCGAGAAGTCGAGGATGTCGTTGATGATGTCCAGCAGCGCCTCGGCCGACTCCCGGATGGCGGCCAGGTGGTCGAGCTGGACCGCCGTCAGGTCGGTGTCCTCGAGCAGCTCCGCGGTGCCGATCACCGCGTTGAGCGGCGTGCGGATCTCGTGGCTGACGTTCGCCAGGAAAGTGCCCTTGGCCCGGTTGGCGCGCTCGGCCGCGTCCCGCGCGTCCCGCAGCTCGGCCGCCCGGCGGCGCAGGTCCTCCTCGGCGCGCTTGAGCGCCGTCACGTCGGTGTGGCAACCCAGCAGGCGGATCGGCTCGCCGCGCTCGTTCCGGACCGCGAGCCCGCGGCAGCGCACCCACACGCTGCTGCCGTCGCGGTGGCGGTAGCGCACGATCTGGTCGTAGGGATGGTTGGGGTCCGCCAGGTGCTTGGCGAAGTTGTCGAGGGCGACGTCGCGGTCCTCGGGGAAGATGTTGGCCTGCCACCACTCGGACGTGTTGGGGATCTCGTCGTCGCGGTAGCCGAACAGCTCCTTGAACCGCGGGCTCATCCATTCCTGGTCCTGCCGCTCGACGTCCCAGTACCAGATGCCGTCCAGCGAGCCGGCCTGCAGGAACTCGAAGATCGCCGGATCGCTGCGGACCAGCTCGTAGAGCTCCGTCTTGAGATAGTGCTCTTCCTGACTCATGTGAGCTCCCGTCCGGTGTTCAGGCCATCCTATCGCGAGCGCCGCTCCGTGGATCGCATTTCCGCCTGCCGCCCATTCCAGCGAAGCTGCGTGGGACTGCGACGTTCCGCTCCGACGCCCGCCTCTGGCCCGACAATCGTCGCCTGCGGCTCCGATTGCCGCCCAACCGACCTGTCCAGGAGTCTGCACTGTTTGTGCGGCGCAGACTCCTGGCGCGAGGAATCCCGGCCAGGAAGCGAGCTCGGAAGCCCGGCACGCGGGCTGCTTCAGAGTTACACTTCCGAGTAATGGATCTCGCGGAGGCGCTGCGCAAACCGGAGGGCAAGACGCTGGAGTTCAAGCGGGACCCTTCGTCGCCGGACCGGTTCCTGCGCACAGTCGTCGCCTTCGCCAACACCGCGGGCGGCGTCATCCTGATCGGGGTCGAGGATCGCTCCGGGTGCGTCCTCGGCGTTGCCGATCCGCTGGTTCTGGAGGAACGGGTGGCGAATCTGATCAGCGACCGGGTCAGACCCCGCCTGCTGCCGGACGTGGAGATCCTGAAGTACCGGCAGACACAAGTGGTCGCCGTACAGGTCTATCCGAGTCCGGCGCGCCCCCACTTCATCGCACGGGCGGGACTCGAGGCGGGTGCCTTCGTGCGCGTCGGATCCACGAACCGGCGGGCGGATGCGGCGCTCCTGACCGAGATGCGGCGCTTTGCCGGCGGCGAGTCCTTCGACGAAGGGCCCCTGCCGGCTCTCGCCCCGGAAGCGGTCGACTTCCAGGTCGCGGCCGAGTGTTTCGCGCCGGTGCGGAAACTGACGCGGTCGAATCTGGAAACGCTCAGGCTCCTGACCCACCACCAGGGCCGGCTGGTGCCGACGGCGGGCGGTGTGCTGCTCTTCGGCCGCGACCGTCTCGCGCACTTCCCCGACGCCTGGATTCAGGCGGGCCGCTTCGGGGGAACCGACAAGGCTGTCATCCTGGACCACGCGGACATCAGGACGCCGCTGGTCGGAGCCGTCGAGGAGGCCGTGGCCTTCGTCGAAAAGCACGCGCTGCGCGGCGTGACCATCGGCCGGGTGCGGCATCGGGAACGCTCGAACCTGCCGCCGGTCGCGGTCCGCGAGGCGGTGGTCAACGCGGTGGCGCACGCGGACTACTCGCAGCGGGGCGCGCCCATCCGCGTCGCGATTTTCGACGACCGGCTGGAGGTGGAGAATCCCGGGCTGCTGCCGTTCGGTCTCACGCTGGCCGACCTGCCGCTCGGGGTCTCGAAACTCCGCAACCGGGCCATCGGCCGGGTCTTCCACGAGCTCGGACTGGTCGAGCAATGGGGCAGCGGCATCCAGCGCATGATGGCCGCCTGCCGGGATGCCGGTCTGGCGGCGCCGACGTGGGAGGAGATCGGCTTCCGTCTGCGAGTGACGATCCGCACCGATCAGGTCGGAACCGTGACCGTCGATCCGACCGACCGGGCCATCCTCGGCCTGCTGGAGTCGGCGTCGGAGGACCGGGCGGAGGCGCCGCCACCCGACGGGGGGCACGCCGCCGGCCGCGGCACGCGTGACATCGCCGCGGCGATCGGGCTTTCGCCGCGCGCCACGCGCATGCGTCTCGCCCGACTCGCCGCGCGCGGCCTGGTTCGCGAGCTGGGCACGGGGCCGCGCGATCCCCGGCGGCGATACGTCACGGTGCGATGACCCGGTGGGTCCGCCCACGGAGCGCGGACGGGACGTCGGCCCGTCTGGAGGAGTGTCGGACGTCGAGGTTCAGCGGCACGGGATCTTCGCCGAACGCCCAAAAGGTGGGATAATGATTGTCTGAGCGGGCTGCAATCGTACGTGGCTCGTTGGTTTCCCGGCGGGGGAGTTTCTCGAATGTGCAAGCCGAGTCGTGGGAACGGAGCCATGATGGACATGGCGGTGGTCGTCGTAGTGTCGCTGCTCTTGGTGCTCACTGTTGGCGCCAGCAGTGTAGCAGGGCAGGACTACGTGGCGCCGCGGACGGCGTTCGGCAAGCCGGATCTGAGCGGGATCTGGCAGGCCATCGGCGACCACCACCTGAACATCGAGTCGCATGCGGCCAGCCAAGGCCCGAGCGGACTTGGCGCGGTTTTTTCGGGTCGAGCCGGTCTGGATATCGTCCAGGGCGGCGAAATCCCGTACACCGCCGCTGCACGAGCGCGGCAGCGGGAGAACGCGCAGCACTGGGTCGGGCGCGATCCAGCAGCCAAGTGCTACATGCCGGGCATTCCGCGGGCGACCTACATGCCGTATCCGTTCCAGATCGTCCAGACCGAGGAGTACATCCTCTTCGCCTACGAGTTCGCCGGCGCCACCCGCGTCGTGTACATGAACCGGCCCGACCTGGAAGGGGCGGACCCGAGCTGGATGGGCCATTCGCGTGGGTCCTGGGACGGCGAGACGCTCGTCATCGAGGTGACGGACCAGGTGCCGGACACGTGGCTTGACCGAAACGGCAATCACCACAGCGACCAGATCCACGTGGTCGAGCGGTACACGGCGACCAGCCCCGACCACCTGCAGTACGAGGCGACCATCGAGGACCCGGAAGTCTACACGCGGCCATGGACGCTCGGCCTGCCGCTCTACCGCCGAATCGACGAGAACATGCAGCTTCTCGAGTTCAAGTGCGTGGAGTTCGCCGAGGAGTTCATGTACGAGCGCTCCCGCTCGCCTGCCGACCAGACGCCTGCAAGTCGCCCGACCAGGAACACTCTCGTTCCCGAAATCGGCGCGGAGGTTACGCCGATAGGGGAATTGACTGCCTGGGAGCGCTACCCGTCGGGCTTCTCTCTGAGTCGGGGCCGTGAGGTGACGAGTATCCATCCGGGCGAAGAATATGTCGTGGCTGAGACCAGGGTCATTGCATCGATTCTCTCCGGAGAC
>WTFV01000240.1 GCA_011523845.1 Acidobacteriota bacterium
GGTAGCTCGTCAGGCTCATAACCTGAAGGTCGTAGGTTCAAATCCTACCCCCGCAACCAAAGAAGCCCCTGAAAACATTGATGTTTTCAGGGGCTTTCGATTCCAGATGTCGGTCGATTTTCACGCGATCAACACATAGTCAACACGGCGAGGCTCCGCCGTGAGCCGCCTTCCCCGCTGAGTGTGTTTTCGTTCGGCGAGCGGGGGGCATCGGCGACCTGCCGGCGGCCGGGATCCGCGCCAGTGGATGCGCTCGCAGGATGCGGGAACGGGAATGCCAGGTTCCATAGCCAGAAAGGGCTTGCTCCGATCGGGCGCCTACTGCCGCTTCGTACCGAACGCGCCGATCATGTCGGAGTGCTCGAAAATCCCCGCCGCCTCGGCGTGGCCGGGACCATAGAAGCCGCCCTGGATGCGCGTGCCCGACTGGCCTCTTGCGAAGGTCCCGTCCGAGCCGACCGCGAGGTCGGAGAAGATCACCGTCTCGACGTCATGCGCCGTCCCGCGGTCGATGTTCTTGATGCCGCTGAACCCGGCATCGAGCGCGCCCGCGGCCATGTCGTAGTTGAGCGCCGCCATCCCGACCAAGCGGTCGCCGCGATCGTCCCCGGCGATGGGCGTTCCCACCATGATGCCGAGCCACGTGGCGGACCCGGTCAGCGGTTCAGCGGTGAGATCTCCCAGGGCCACCGCGTGCAAGGTATCGCTCTCGACCTCCTCACCGACCGCGTGTACGCGGTTGAGCGCAAACGAGCCATCCTCCATCCAGGCGCCGAGCGCGGTCACGTCGACGCCCATCTGCCGCCAGCTTCCCGTTATCAGGGTGATGCCGTGCGCAGAGCCGATGGCTTCCGCATCGCCGAGCCCGAGCATGGCCGTGTCGAGGCCGGCCGTCTCGGTGTCGCCGGTTGTGGGGTCGAGCAGCTTGCACTCGGCCCCGGAGCACTCCGACACCTGGCGGATCGTGAGGGTCTCGTCCGGAAGCACCGCCTCAGTGTGCATCGTGGAAACGACCAGGGAATCGACGCGCGAGACGATGTCCTGCCGACGCGTCTGCTGCGTCGTCCCGGTATCGATCGGCGCGGTCAGGCCGGCCAGGTCCCTGATCTCCGCGGGAGTGAGAGGGGACCGCGACCCTGAATCGCTGTCCCCGCCGCAGGCCGCGAGGGAAAGGACCGCAGCCAACGCCAGGCCCCAGGTGGAAAGGAATTTCATATCGGTCTCCTCCAAAGAAAGTGATCGACGGGTTGAACCGGCGCATCGAGGGTCGAGGTCCTGGCAGCCAACTCGGCGAGGCGCCCGCGAGGTGTGCAAGACGTATTCCATTGGCGGCCTGTGGCGCGACCAATAAGATGAGACTCCGTGTCGCCGCATTCGAGATTCGCCCGCCTCAAGCCGCGGAGCCGCCGGCCACTTGCTCCGGCGCCCTGCCGGGATCCGGTTTTGCGATTGTTCGAAAGCCGCGGGCACCCTTGACTCGCGAGGCGGCGGAATTCGGCTTTACCAGTCACCGTCGTGCAATTCCTCCTCGTCCGCGAGGTCTTCATGGACGGACCTGTAGTGCAGCACTGTCCTGTACAATCTCCAGTGCCCGTCTTCTTTCCTCGACCAGCACCAGACAGGCTCTGCGTCCGCCTCGCGGTAGGCCACCGCGGCCGTTCCGTCGGTCCGAAAATGATGCCGGCCGTGGGGGTTGGTTACGTCGGGGAGGACCGGACGCTCGGCCACTCGGGCGGCCGCACGCTTGAGGATGTCCCTGAAATACCCGATCACCCCGAACAGGGCCCGAGGGGTGAGACGCGACGGATCGTTCCCCTGCGGCCAGCCGTAGTCGGTGTATTCCCCCAGGACCGATGCATCCCATAACGGCTCACACTCGGCGGCTCCAAAATGCGCTCTCATGCCATGCAGTTCCCACTCGGCGCCGGTGCGTTCCCAGAACCACACCGGACTGTCGCCGTGAAAGGCGACGATCAGGTTCCGGCTCCGCTTGAAGCGGCACGGCCCGTTCGGATATCTCGAGTCGGGCGAGAATCGCTTGTCCGCGACCGCCGCAGCGGCGTCCTGCAGTGTCTTGACGAGGACGCCAGCCCTCCTGAGCAGCTGTTCCGGGGTTGCGCTCTCGCCGCCCACCGGCCAATCCCCGCACGCCAGAGCGATCTCCAGAACATGCGGATGGGGAAGCGCGAGAACGCTGTCGTCGGCATGCAGGCTGTCGCGCACGCGCCGCGGAAAGAACTCGCCTGCGCGATCCGTCTCCCCGCCGTTCATGTCAGACCGTCCTCCATATCCCGCAGCGCGGCGCCCTCGCGACGGTCGGACGGTGCGGGGTGAGGTCAGGACCGGCCACCGGCCCGTTCCACGTAGTCTTCCAGCAGGTCGAGGAACCCGGGATCGTATTCATTCGCCACGTGATTACTCTGCCAGAGTCCGGATTCTCTCAGCATCTCCCGGTTGCAGTGGTGGCCGAGCCAGCCGTCGGATGCGGGATCGATAGGATGCTCTCTGCGGTATTCGCTCAGGAGCGCGATGGCGTTCGATTCGATGTAATCGCGATGCGTACGACGGCCCACCGGCAGGAGGAGCACCGTCATCGGCCGCATGTGGCGGTTGATCGACTGCTCGATTCGAGGGATGTCCCCGCGCTGCCTGTCGCGCGGCCAGTTTTCCGGCCCCAACCGGGGGTTCTTGCGGCAGATCGCGTTTCCGACGCGGCTCCGGAAGACGGAGCCGTCCTGATACCCTTGCGGTTCGTCGGCGCCCTTGTGTTTGCGCAACCGGCTCCACAGGGAGGTACTCTGGCCCCCGCCCAGGGCATGGGATCCGATGCGGACGACGCGGTCGCCGTTTCCGCTGCCTGACCTCACTTCGCCGTCTTCGAAGACGAAGTAGACGCCGCGGCTTGGGCAGTCTTCTTCCTGCAGCTCGCCGAGCAGGTGTCGGCGATCGAGTCTCTCGAGCCGCCGCATCAGTCCGTAGAAGCGTCTCAGATCGGCTCTCCTGGGCATCGCGATTCTTTCCTGTTCCGTTATTCGGACTACCACGTACGGGGGTGGGCGGGAGCGAAGGCGTGCGGCAGGCGCGGCATCGTGCGATTTCCGGCCGCACTCCCGGCCTTGAGCAAGAGTCCGGGGCGCGGGCCTTGCGCGGGGGCCCGGGGACCGGCCTTGCGCCGAACTCGGGCAATCCTGCAATTCACCGGTTCGCGGAGAATTGCACTCGCGGCATCGACAAGAACTCATGCGGGGCCGACATACCGGAACACGGCCAGCTCCTCGCGGTTGACGAGCCACCTGCGGCGGATGCACTTGCCGGCGTAGATGTCCTTCTTCCTGATCCGCCGGGTATCGCCGTCGGCATCGGAATCGAACACCGCGAGGGTCCGCTTCCTGTTCTCGAACGCGATCCAGTGCTCGTGGGGATCCTCGATGCCGACAATCCCGCAAGTGACGTCGCGATCGGAAAAGACCGCGTGGAACCTCTTCCAGTACTCCTTGTTCGAACGCGGCCGGCGCTTTCCATCGAAAGGATAGTCTATCTTGACGTGGAACCCGTACCCGGCTTTCCGGTAGGCCTTGTTCAGGGCCTTCTCGCATGCCTTCAGCATCTTCTTCAGCTGCGCGAAGTCCGTGCCCTCCCAGAGAATGTCGGGCCAGCCGTCGATCGCCGAACAGGCTATGTTGAATAGGTCCTGTCCCACCCAGTCCTCGTTGATGCCGCACCGGTCGAACGCGTTGACGATTGCGTACGGGCCGCAGAGCCCGTCCAGGTTTCCCTGATATGCCATTTGTGTCTCCCATCGTTCTCGCGCGGCTCCGGCGGCGGCGGATCGGTCCCTGGTGACTCACAGCATCGAGACGGCTTCGACGGAATCGGTACTTCCGACGGAACGCGACCGACTCGTATCGGCGGACGGAGGGCACGGTCGCGGGACGGCCGCAGACCGGATACGTCTGTGGGCGGTCTGCTCGCGCTCCCTGTCGGTTGGAATGGAAAGGTCGCCGGTCCCGGCGTGTCACGGTTTGCGGAGGTCTTCGCTCAGCCCGACGAACGAGCCGAAGAAGGATCGGGATGGCGAGGCGGGCGTCAACTCCATCGCTTGACAACAACCATGAAAACGCGCGCGGGGTGAGCGACGCAGTTCGTCTTCTCCGCCGCCCGAGCCTCATTCCGGGAGCGTCACTCCGGTGCACGCCTTCCGCCGAACACGCCCGAGGCGCCATCGCGCTCGAAGACGCCGCCGATCTCCTCCTCGCCCGGTCCGAAGAAACGGCCCGAGATCGTGTCGTCCGGCGCGTCGCGGCGCGCGAAGCCGCCTTCCTCCACCGCCATGCCGTGCCATGCCATGTCATGCCACGTCTCGCCGCTCTCGACATTGGCGATGCCGGTGAACTCGACATCCGCTGTGATTGCGCTCGCGCCGAAATCGACGGTCACGTCGACGTTGCCCAGGATCACCTGACCGCGGCTGGGGGATGCGCGCATGTCGCGGGCGATCATCAGGCCTTCCCAGCGGGCCGAGCCGTCGACGGCACTGGGATTCTCCTCGGTCGAGAAGCCGACCGCATAATTGGTGACCACCGTCGCGCCCTTGTCCGGAAGCATGTCATGGGTGAGCAGGTTGGTTTGCGACGCGAAGAAGCTGTGGTCGAGCCAGCCGCCATAGACGTGGGTGTCGAGGTATTCCCCGGACCCCCGCTCGACGACCTGGCGCACGCCGCGGCGCTCGCCCAGCAAGTCCAGCTCCACGCAGTCGAGGCAGAAATCGCTTGTCCGGGTGAACCGGGCGAACCCGGCCGAGCAGACATCGTCGAGGCACCTGACGCCCACCCGTTCGATATCGTCGTCGGCGCCGAAGTAGGCGAGCTCGTCGCCGTTCAGCAAGGCATTCGCACCGCTCACAATCCTGGCGTAGTCGGCCCGTGCCTCCTCGTCCGGTGTCGGTGGCGGAGGCGGCGAATCGGACGAATGCGTGCAGGCCGCGAGGGCGATTGCGAGCGCCAACGCCGCGAACGCGTTCGGGAAACCTCTTCTCATCGGACGCTCCTCGGGATTTCTCGGCTCCGGCGGCCCATCGGCGGCTCCGGCGAGGACGGGAATGGGGCGGACCGGGTCATGGCGCGGACGTGCGCCGCCCGCCGAACGCCCCTGCCATGCCGTCCCGCTCGAAGACGCCGCCGACCTCCTCCTCGCCCGGGCCGTAGAACCGCCCCGAGATGGTGTCGTCGGGGGCGTTTTCCATGGCGAAGCCCCCTTCGTCGACCGCCATGTCGCTCCAGACCATGTCGCCGTGCTGGTCGCCGGTCTCGATATTGACGATATCGGTGAACGCCACGTCCGCCGTCATGCCGGTCGCGGCGAAATCGACCGTCACGTCGGCGTTGCCCCGGATCACCTGGCCGCGGCTGGGGGTGGCGAGCATGTCGCGGCCCAGCATCAGGCCTTCCCAGCGGGCCGAGCCGTCGATGGCCTTCGGGTTCTCCCCGGTCGAATGGCCGAGCGAATAGCTGGAGACGACTGTCGCACCCTTGTCGGGGTCGACCTCGTTGGTGAACAGGATCGAACGCGTGGCGAAGAAACTGTGTTCGAGCCATCCGCCATAGACTTCGGCGTCGCCATAGGCGCTCGGCCATACCTCTCGGACCAGGGTCACGCCGCGGCGTTCGCGAAGCAGTTCCAGCTCGGCGTTTTCGACGTCGAAGTGCTCCATGCGGATCGGCGTCAGGAAGCCGAACGCGCAGCGGTCGCCCTCACAGCTCGTGTTCACCCGTTCCACCTCGTCGTCGCTCGCGTAGTAGCCCAGCCGGTCGCTGTACAGCAGCGTGTTCGCACCGCTCACGATCGTCGCATGCGTCTCCCGCGCCTGTTCCTCGGTTGTTGGAGGATCGAGCGTTCGGCTGCAGGCCGCGAGCGCGACCGCGACCGACAGCGCGGCGATCGTGAGTCCTGTCCTCATCGCGTGTTCTCCTTCGTGCCGGGGCGCGGAAGAACGACAGCCGGTCTCGCGGCAAGCGGTCCGGGGTTGGCGGGCGCTTCTGCGGACCGGGGGACGGTCGGGCGGTTCGAAGGAATCCAATCGGGCACGAGAGCGATCTCCTGTTGTCGCGGCCGGTCTGCACACACCGCCGTCCCGGCCGGCTCGGCGAAGGGGCTCGCCTTCGGAATCGCGCCGAGCCGCGGACGGCCTGGCTGAGCAACCGGGCGGCAAGCGCGCCGGCGGCGGATGCGGCCGGTGCGCTGCCGATGGGGGAATTAGCAGGGTCGACGGGCGGGGTTCAAGACCAATGTGACGCTGAATTATGTAGTCGATTCATGATGTTACACTACAGATCAATTCCTGCAGACCGGGGCGGAAGACAGCTCGGAATTCGACGGAAACCCGGTCGGTTCCCCGGTGCGGGGCCGCGCGAAAAGGCCGGGAGACGGGGATGTGGACCGGCGTCGCGCGGTTCACGCGGCCTCGTCGCTACCGGCGGCGACCAGATCGGCGCGTCAATACCCGCCGCGAGCGCGCCGTCTACGGAGAAATTATCCTCGAGAACCTCCATGCGCGCGACGATCGCGCATGGCGAACGATGTTACCAGCCCCAAAGGACGTCTGGCTCCGGCCCCTCAGAAGGGATTGGCAAGGCATCCTCAGCCGCTAGAATCTGCCTTTGCGGGCGGCCCCCGCACGGCTTGCCGGAATGCTTACGACCGTGAACCACCTTCCACGGTTAGTGTGTTTTCGTTCGGCTAGCGGATAGCTTCGGCGACCTGCCGACCGCCGGGATGCGCTCCCGAGGGTGCGCTCGCAGGATGCGGGAACGGGACGGCTAGGTTCCATCGCCAGAAAGGGTTTCCTCCGTTCGGGTGTCTACTGCCGCGTAGCGCCGAAGGCGCCGATCATGTCGTGTCGGGAAATCTGTAACTTGCGCGATTCACTCAGCCGTTATTCCTGCCCATTGCAGGGGCTCACCCGTTTCACAATCCGTAACGCCGGTGAACTCCGGTTGCATGGCATTGCCGGCCACCGCCATTCGAATTTGCCTCTGCGACAAGCCCGTGGCTGGACGCTTTCCGTTTTCGTGGAAGGACGCGTCGGACAGAATGCAGTAGTGGAACGACGCCCTGTTCAGCGTCGCGCCTGCGAAGAATGCCAAAGAAAGATCGCAGGCGAAGAATTGTATGTCGGACAGATTCAGGTTGGACAGATTGCCTGCAGAGAGATCCGCTCTCTCCACCAACAGGTCGGAGCGGTTAGCATCCAATTGCAGTCGCCGTGCCGATCGTGTCCCTATCGCGGTCAAGACCGTTGCGACGTCCGACCGTGGTTTTGCGGTCAGATCGAGGTCGTCATCCCCATGCTGCTCCACCCAAAGCGGAGGTCCAGCTTCGGACCGTTCATCCATTTCCGGGGGTCGGCTGAGAAACGCGAGAAAAATCGTCATAACCTCTCGGTGAAACTCGTCGGGTTGTTCGTCCGCTATTCGGTTGAGCAGGTAAGCGCCGCCGACGCGGCCCGACATATCCGTGCCGGTTAGAAGATCGACGGCAGTCTTGAATCGTTCATTGAGCAAACCCTGACGGGATGTCGCCATCTGCTTGTCGGCGATGGAGTTACGCCAGATCACCATGAGGAACCCGGATACTCCGAATCCGACAAGAGCCAGGTCTCGGACGATGGCCAGTCGTGTTTGCGTTCCGTCGGTCAACGCGGTTAGCCAGTCCCACCAATGGTGTGCAGCCGATCCGAGAATCCCCATGAGAATGAGCGCTACTATGGCAAATCGCATTGTCCCTGACGCCTCCTGTGCACTTGGCTGGTGACATGAAGATGCAAGTTATGTTTGGGCAGGGTAGTGGCCATTCGAGGATCGACCGCCACCGGAAGAACGGTTTCGGGACGTGGCATTCCCGATCGGTCTGTATCGATTTGCGTCCCGGTGAGGGCGAACTCTTCCGCGAGGGGCATGCCGGCGTCCCGGCAATCGGGACGATGCCCCGGCGGCCATCCGCCGGCCGGGCGCTCCGTCAGGAGTCGGCCGGCACCAGCCCCATCTCGCGCGCGCGGCGCGCCGCCTCGTCCCGGTTGCGCGCGCCCAGCTTGGCGAACAGCTTGCGCAGGTGATAGCGCACGCCGAACTCGCTCAGCCCGAGCTCGTCGGCGATCTGCTTGTCGCGCTGTCTGCCGAGGCGCATCAGCACCTCCCGCTCGCGCTCGGTCAGCACCGGCTGTCTTGGGTTGTCGGCCTGCCGCATGGCGCCCAGCAGCCACTGTGCCGCCTTGCGCGCGGGCGGGTCGGCGGTGGACCGCAGGAACGCCGCCAGGACGGGCGCGCAGTCCGCGCGCTCGCGCAGCAGCGGCCCGGCATAGGGCGCGTCCGCGTAGAGGCGCAGATACGCCTCCAGATGTGCTGTCGCCTGCGCTGCCTCGCCGGCGCGGTGCTCCAGCGCCGCCGAGAGCGCGAGCGTGCGCATCGCCGTGCGCGTGAGCTCCCGCGCTTCCGCCGCCTCGCGCAGCTTGCCTGCGAATTCCCGCGCCGCCTCGAAGCGCCCCTGCGCGATCGTGAGACGCAGATGCGCGCAGGCCAGCGCCTCCATCTCGCGCCAGGTCAGCGCGGCGAGATCCAGGCAGTCCGCCGCTGCCTCCGGCAGGCGGTCCGCGGCCCAGGCCCGCTCGGCCTCGCCCGCACGTCCGGCGACCGCCAGCAGGGAGATCCGGAGCGCCGCCAGATAGCGCACCAGCGTCGGCTGGCTGGCGGCGCGCACGGCGCCCAGCAATTCGTCTGCCCTGGCCAGCGCGGCGTCGACCCCCCGGTCGCGGAGCCTGAGGTCGATCGCGTTGGCGGCGGCCGCGGCATGGGGCTGGAAGGGCCAGCTGCCGTCCGCCGCCGCTTCGGTGACGCCGGTCAGCGCCGCGCCGCCGTTGCATTCCAGCGCGAGCTCCTGCAACAGGACCGCGCACATGGCGGGCGCCGCGGGGTCGAGCAGGTAGCTCTTCCTGGCGACCCGTTCGGCCCGGTGGTAATGCGCCGCCGCTTCCTCCGTCCGGCCCCTTGCCATGGCGATCTGGCCGGTGACGACGTCGCCGTACATCGTCATGTAGGGGTTCGCGACGAAGGATTGCCGCGCCCGGGCGGCATGCTCCAGCGCGGGGCGGAACCGCGCCATCAGGCTGTTCGCGATGGCGAGGCAGTGCTCGGCATAGGCGCGGACCGTGGCATCGGTGTGCGGCGATTCCGCGAGCCGCGTGAACTCGGCAATCTGGGAGCGGACCGTCTCCGAGCCGAGCCTTTCGCTGCCGTGCAGGAAGATCATGCCGCGAACCACGCAGTTCTCGGCCGCAAGCTCCAGCCCGGCGTCGCCGGCGTCGGCCTCGAGGCCGGCGAAGGACGCGCTCAGGGAACGGTACCTGCGGCGGGCCTCTTCGAGGCGCCCGGCGAGCAGCAGGGCGAGGCAGCGGACCAGCGCAAGCCGCGGGCGCGCCGCGACGACCTCCTCGCGGAGCCAGCGGTCGGCGGCGAGGAGCTGGACCGTCCCTTCCCGGAGCCACAGGAAAACGCCGCCGGCGCGCTGCAGGATTGCGCCCGCGAGCCCCGGCTCCCCCGCTTCGGCGGCGTGGCGCATGGCGGCCGCCGTCTGGCCGCGGCGGGCCAGCGCGTCGGCGATGCGGCGATGGACGGTCCGGAAGCGCTCAGGGGCCCCGTTGAGCCGTCGCCGCGCGCAATGCTCCCGCAGCAGCGGATGCAGCCGCCGCACATCGGCATCGGCGCCATGGACCCCCTCGAACAGCCCCGCGAGCGCCGGCATGGCGTCGATGCGGCGCATCGAACCGCTCTGCTCCAGCACCTCGTCGAGCAGCGTGGCGTCGATCCAGTCGAACAGGGCGATGTCGAGCAGGAACTCCCGGTCGTCCTCGCGGAGGCGGGCCAGGAGCCGCGCCTCGATCCAGTTGTCCGCCAGCTCGCGGGCGGCCTCTGCGCCGTTCCCTTCGCCGCCCTCCAGCGCGTTGCGCGACAGGCGCACGGCGAACGGCCAGCCGGACGACTCGGACATCAGCGCGGCGAGGCGCGGGCGCGACAGCCGGCCCCGGAAGAAGTCCGCCACCTCGGACCTGGAGAACCGCAAATCGTCGCTCGAGATCATCGCGGCGCGGCCGTCCAGCACGTCGCCGGCGAGGTTCAGGCCGGCCGGGAGTTCGCGGCAGGCGAAGGCCAGGTGCAGGTTGGCCGGCCCGCGCCGCAGCAGGAAGTCGAGCAGCGCCGCCGAGCCGGGGTTGGAGAGCCGTTCGAGCTCGTCGAACACCAGCACGAAGGGTCCGTCGAGCTGCGCGATCTCGCGGGCCGCGCGCGCGGTGCGGCTCCCGGAATCGGGATCGCCGGGGCCGGGCGCCGCGACGGTGTCCGGGCGCGCGGCCGCCCCGGCGGCGGCGCTCTGGCAGGCCCAGGCGATGTAGGTGTCGAGGACGTCGGGCTCGTCCTGGGCGTCCACGGCGATCCAGGCGACGGGAACCCCGTCGGCGCGCAGCCGGCGGCAGCATTCGGCGAGCAGCGTGGTCTTGCCGAACCCGCCCGGCGCCTTCAGCACGGTGAGGCGGCGGCGGGTCGGCATGGCCCGGTCTGCCAGCCCGGCGCGGTCGAGATGGTCCGCCAACAGGTCCGGGACGGCGATCTTGCGAGGCAGCAGCCAGGGCAGCGGCGGCGCGCCGGCGGCCTCCGGCGCTCGATCCCCGGCCCGCTCGCCGCGCCCGTCCGGACCGGACTCCGTCATCCGTTGCGCCCGGCGCGGGAGGGTGCGCGAATCCGGGGCGGCGCGCGCCCCGGCGCGGTGCCGGGCTCCCGCGGTCTCCACGGCCGCGCCTCGCGGATGATCGGCTTGCTGCACATGATTCGCTGCAAGCGTATCGCCTGGGCGAGGGTCGTAAAGGCTATAATTGTGTAGTCGGATTCGATGCCCAGAGTCCTACAAATTTCTTGGAAATACCCTACAGGTTGCGGGAGCAAAGGGCGCGCCGGGCCCCTCCCGGGCCGAATTCCGGCTGCTTCCCTTGACCCCGGGGAGAAGGGTCTCCTACCGTCCCGGCGCCGGCCTCCGGGCCATGCAACGGACCCGGGCCGGCCGCGCCGTGCGGCGCGTTTCCACCCGCAGGGACAATCCCGATCGAGCGGTGCGAATGCACGACATGCCGAGTGAGGGGCGCGAGCGTTCCGGGCGCCCCGGCCCTTGTTCCCCGAAGAAGCCGGCGCCCGGAGTCCTGCGGGCGCTCGCCGCCGCGATCCTCTGCCTCTCGGCCGGCGCGCTCGCCGCTCTGTCGGCGGCGGCCGAGCCGAAGCAGGGAGGCACCCTGGTGGTGGCCGCCGCGGGCGGCCTGCGCCACCTCAACCCCGCCGTGCAGTCCGGTGCGCAGGCGGGCCTCGGCGTGCAGCTCTTCGCGGGCCTGCTGCGGGTGGACGAGGCGTTCCGGCCCCGGCCCTATCTCGCCGAACGCTGGGAGGTCTCGGAGGACGGGTTGAGCTACACCTTCCACCTCGCCCGGGGCGCCCGCTTTCACGACGGCGCGCCGGTCACATCGGAGGACGTCGCCTTCTCGCTCGCCGTCGTCAAGGAGAACCACCCGCTCGGCATCGCCATGTTCGACGCGGTCGACCGGGTGGAGACCCCCGACCCGCACGCCGCCGTGATCCGGCTCAAGCGCCCGCACCCCGCGCTGATGCAGGCGCTGGTCCCGCTGCTCCTGCCGGTGATCCCGAAGCACGTCTTCGGCGACGGCCGCGATATCCGCACCCACCCGATGAACGCCATGCCGGTCGGCTCCGGTCCGTTCCGGTTCAAGGAGTGGGTCCGGGGCCGGCACGTGATTCTGGAGCGCAACGACGACTTCTTCATCGAGGGGCGGCCGCTGCTGAAGCGCATCGTCGTCCGGTTCATCGCCGAGCCCTCGGTGCGCCTGCTCGCGCTGGAGACGGGCGAGGTCGACTACTATCCGTTTGCCGGCCTGCGTTTCCGCGAGACGCTTCGGATCGCGGACAATCCCGAGCTGCGCGTGAGCGCGAAGGGCTACGAGGCGCTCGGGCCCCTCAACTATCTCGAGTTCAACCTGCGCGAGCCGCCTTTCGACGATTTGCGGGTGCGCCGGGCGGTCGCCCACGCCATCGACCAGGACTACATGGTCGAGGTCCTGCACGGCGGCCTGCCGCACCCGGGCCGCGGGCCGCTCCACCATACGAGTCCGTTCTACGCCGGAGGCCCGGACCCCTACCCGGTCGACCTGGAGCGCGCCCGGCGGCTGCTCGACGCGGCGGGCCACGCACCCGATGCCGAGGGCGTGCGCTTCCGCGTCGCCCTCGACTACCCGCCGTTCCACGCCGACAGCCTCGGCACCGGCGCCCACTACCTCAAGGCGCAGCTGAAGAAGGTCGGCATCGCGGTCGACCTGCGCCCGCCGGCCGACTTCGCGGGATGGGCACAGCGCATCGCGTCGTGGGACTACCGGCTCACCATGAACACCCACTGGACCTACCCCGACCCCGCGATCGGCGTGCATCGCATCTATCTCTGCGCGAACGTCAGGAAGATCGTCTGGTCGAACACGCAGGGCTACTGCAACGAGCGGGTCGACGCGCTGCTCGGGGAAGCCGGCGCGACGCTGGACGTTACCAGACGCAAGGCGCTCTACACAGAATTCCAGCGCATCGTGAACCGGGAGCTGCCGCTCTACTTCATCAACGAGGAGCCCTATGTCACGGTATCGCACAGGTCGGTCCGGAACCCGCCCGAGACGGTGTGGGGCCCGATGCAGCCGCTCGACGAGGTCTGGCTCGACCGCTGAGGCGGCGCGGGCGGGACCGGGCAGCGGAGGTGCGCGCCGCCCGCTCTCCGCCGCTGCCGGATCCCGCTGACCGGCCGGCGGACGCCGCGGGCGTGCGCTCCTTCCTAAATCTGGGACTGACCGCCGGGCGCCGGCTGCTCGGCGCCGCCGCGCTCGTCGCGGCGGTCCTCGTTCTCAACTTCGTGCTGCTCCGCCTCGCGCCCGGCGACGCGGCGCTCGCCATCGCGGGCGGGACGGGCGGAGCGACCGAGGAGATCCTCAGCCAGATACGCCGGGCCCACGGGCTGGACGAGCCGCTCCACCGGCAGCTCCTCGTCTACCTGGGACGGACGCTGTCGGGCGATCTCGGGCACTCGCTCTACCTCGACGCGCCGGTGGCGGAGCTCGTGCTCGCCCGCCTCTGGCCGACGGTCCTGCTGGTCGCGACCGCCATGGCGGCGGCGCTCGCGCTCGGCACCGTCATGGGCGTGCTCGCCGCGCGCCGGCCGGGAGGCGCCGTCGACCGGCTGGTCGCCGCGCTCGCGCTCGCCGGCTGGTCGGCGCCGGCGTTCTGGACCGGGATCCTGATGCTGCTCGCCTTCGCCGCCGCGGTTCCGCTGTTTCCGCTCGGCGGCATGCAGGACCTGCGCTTCCAGGGCACGGGCCTCGCCCGGGCGCTCGACGCGGCCCACCATCTGGTGCTGCCGGCGCTGACGCTCGCCATCGCCTCCCTCGCGCCCTACAGCCGGGTCGCGCGCGCGAGCATGCTCGACGCGCTCGGCGCCGACTATATCCGGACGGCGCGGGCGAAGGGGCTGGGCGAGCGCGCCGTGCTGTGGCGGCACGCGCTCCGCAATGCACTGGTCCCCGTGGTGACGCTCGCCGGGTACCAGGCCGGCACCATGCTGTCGGGCGCTGTGCTGGTCGAGACGGTGTTCGACTGGCCGGGGCTGGGCCGCCTCGCCTTCGAATCGATCCTGCGGCGCGACCACCCGACCCTGCTCGGCATCCTGGTCTTCGCCGCCGCGATGGCGGTGGCGGCCAACCTGCTGACCGACCTCGCCTGCCGCATCGTCGATCCGAGGATCGAGGCCGGCACCGCCGGGGGCCGCCGGCCGTGACCGCGCGCAGCGAACCCGGGCGCCCGGCGCGCGCGCGCAGCCCGGGCCGCGCGATGGCGGCCGCGTTCATCCGCAACGGGTCCACGGTCGCCGGGCTCGCGTTGATCGTGCCGGTGCTCGCGGCGGCGCTTGCCGGGCCCGCCCTCTACCCCGTCGATCCCTTCGCCATCGTCTGGCGGCCTCTGACGCCGCCGGGGGAGGCGGCGGTCCCGCTCGGGAGCGATTTCCTGGGGCGCGACGTGCTGGCCGGCATCCTCCACGGCGGCCGGGCGACGCTTGCGGTCGGCGCGGCCGCCGCCGCGATCTGCGTCGTCCTCGGCGTCGCCGTCGGCGCCGTCGCGGGCTATTGCGGCGGGCTCGTCGACGGGGCATGCATGCGGATCGCGGAGTTCTTCCAGGTCCTGCCCGGGCTGCTCTTCGCGATGGCGCTGGTGAGCCTGTTCGGCCCGAGCCCCGTTACCGTCGCGGTCGCGATCGGGGTGGCGAGCTGGCCGCCGGTCGCCCGCCTCGCCCGGGCCGAGGTCATGCGGATCAAGGCGCTCGACCATGTCCGGGCCTCGCGCGCGATCGGCGCGTCCGGCCGGCGCCTGCTCTGGCGGACGATCCTGCCGGGGGCGCTGCCGCCGCTTATCTCCGCCGCCACGCTCGCCGTCGGCGCCGCGATCCTGTTCGAGGCCGGGCTCGCCTTCCTCGGGCTCGGCGATCCCGACGCCATGAGCTGGGGCCTGATGATGGGCGCCAACCGGGACTTCGTGCTGCAGGCCTGGTGGGCGGTCGCCCTGCCGGGGCTCGCGATCTTCCTCACGGTGCTCGGGATCGGCCTCGTCGGCGACGGGCTGACCGACGCGCTCGATCCGAAGCGGCGCGGCCGGTAGGCCGCGGAGCGCCGGCGGACGGCCGGGGCCCGTGCCGGCGCTCCGGCCTTCCGAGGCGTTCGCGGAGGACCTCCCAGGCGCGGCGACCCGTGCCGTTGCGTAGGCGGCGCGCCTCCTGCGGCGGAATCGCAATTCCCCGTCCCGCCCGCCGGCGGCCTCCCCACCGCGGCGCCGTCCGATTCGCCCGGGCAGCGGCGCGCAAAGCCTGCCCTTCTTGCGAGAGTTCGGCGGCGCGGCGGCGGTCCGCGCGGCGTGTTCGCGGCCGTGCCGGCGACGGTGAGAGACTGGCGGATCGCGCGGGTACGGCCGAGGTGAGGGACCGCGGAGAGCGCCGTTGCCGGGTTCGAAACAGACGAACCTGTAGGAAGGAGCCTGTAGCAGCAGTTCACCCCTATACTACATAACCTATTGAAACTACACGATAAATATCTCGAATCAGCTGCGAGAGACTGATATGGTTCCGGATTGAATTACCGCCAGCACCCTAGGGCGAGTCTGCGATGTAGCGAACTCGGGCGATTTTCGCGGGCCGGCCTGCCGTCGTCGGGGAGGGAAAGCCGGACGAAAGCGAGAGAGGAGTATGGCGATGACGGAGCGGTCGGGAATTTTCTCGGGTCGGAAGCCGGGCGACTGCTTTCGGTACGACCGCGACGAGGCGACGGGATGGCGGGAGAAGCGTCTGGACAAGGTCGTTCGGTCCTGCCAAGCGGAAGGGCGTCGAATCTCCTTTGCCTCCACACCTGAAGACGGTGCAAAACGCTATCTCACAGGAAAGCACGGCATGGGGAAGCGGATTGGGTGCAAGAGTTTAGTTGCGATTTCCCGTCTTGCCGTAGGGGCTATCGCCGCATTGCTGATGCTTTGGGGTCCGGCTGTCGAAGCTCAAGCCGAGGCGCCAGACAGGCCCACAATCCATGCCATCGAGAGTTCCAACGGCCAAATAACAGTGTCAGTGATCTCGTACGGCCCGAATATTCCTTCTTCGCTCAAGGCGCAGTGGAAATCGGGTGATCAGGACTACGATTCGTCTCGGCAAGCGGTAATGGAAGTATCGCCGCACTACTGGCGGACGACCATTACGATAACTGGATTGACCAACGGGACTGAGTACACGGTTCGTGTCATTGCGACAAATGAAGACGGCGACAGCCTTCCCTCGTATGGAAGGAAGGCAACACCGAATCGCGATCCGGTGGCTGAAGCAGACGCGACTCTTCGAAGTCTGGGGTACTCATACGACTTCGAGGCTTGCGGAGTGCCAAACGGATCGTGTGCGAGCCTGGGAAATTTCGCGACGGACCGCACGACCCACAGTCTCGAGGTCCGTCCGTCATCCGAATTGGTAGCGATTGCAGCGGCACCCAGGCGTTCTCGTGCCACGGTGGCGATTTCTCCGGCGGACGCGGGCGAAAATCCCTACTACCATTACGTGTCTCTCGCAGAAGGTGAGAACGTCATCACCGTCACCGTAACATCGGAAGACGGTTCCACAACATCGACCCACACCGTCACGGTGACGCGGCCGCCCAACACCGTACCGACCGGAGTGCCCTCGATTAGCGGCTCGGCGCGGGTGTGGGAGAGGCTGACGGCTTCGATGTCGGAAGTTTCGGACGAGGACGGTCTGGACGGCGCCACGTTCGCTTACCAGTGGATAAGGACGGACGGTACGACGGACACGGACATCCCGGGCGCGACGCGAGCCAGCCACCATCTGCGGCCTGCCGACCTGGGCAAGACCATCAAGGTACGGACCACCTTTGTCGACGGCGGCGGAACGGAGGAGGTGCTGACCAGTGCGGCTACGTCGGTGGTGGAGGAGCCGCTGACGCTGTCGGTGGCCAACGCGCAGGTACGGCGGTCCGCGGACGCTACGGTCGACTTCACGGTGACTTTGAGTCGGGCAGCATCGCACACGGTGACGGTGGACTGGGCGACCGCCGACTTGAAGATAAGTGAGTGGGAGACCCCAGAAGGAACCATTATATCCGAGACCCAAAGAGGCATTGCAACGGCAGGGGAGGACTACACCGCGGCAAGCGGGTCGCTCACCTTCGGACCCGCGGAGACGAGCAAGACGGTCAGCATTACGGTGCTGAGCGACACCGCAGAGGAAGAGGGCGGCGGCGAGACTTTCGCGCTGCGGTTGAGCAACCTCGTAGGCGCCAATTTCCGTGACTCCGAGGCGACCGGGACAATCCTCAACGACGCTGTACAAGGAGACACCGACCCGCCGTCCGTGTCGGTTCGCTGCGCCGTCGTGCAACCTGTCGACTATGGACTACAGGTGAGCGATAGCAACTCAGTTTGGTGGGAATTCCAATTCAGCGAGCCGGTGACAGAAAGCGGTGACGGAGGACCGTACACGTTGACCAGTCAAGATGGCTTTGCAGTCCCCGGGGTTTTCGTTTGGGACTTCGTTGGTCTTGGCAATCTAGGCAAATTCCACCGCGAATGGCGTTTTGGCGGCACGCCGATGGAGCCGGGGCCGGGAAATATCTTGTCCGATGCCAATGGCGTGATTGTCAGCGTGCCTGCAGGCGAATGGCGAGACGAGGCTGGAAACCCCAACACTGCGTCTGGCGCTTCACTGTACCTCGCGCACAACTGGCAAGTGTCGGTCGCGGATGCGAGTGCGGTGGAGGGGACCGACGAGACGATTGACTTCGAAGTTACTCTCAACGCGCGGGACGACTGCAAGACGGTGACCGTGGACTGGACGACCGCGGACGGCAGCGCAGTTGCGGGCGAGGACTATACCTCCGCGAACGGAACGCTCACCTTCGCACCAGGGGAGACGAGCAAGACGGTCAGCATTGCAGTGCTGGATGACACGGTCGAAGACAGCGACGAAACCTTCACACTGCAGTTGAGCAACGCTTCAACAGTCACGCTCACCGGCGTCAGCTTGACGCTCGCGGACACCCAGGCAACCGGAACTATCTTCAACGACGAGGTCGTTCCGCTGACTGCACGGTTCGAGAACGTTCCGGATAGCCATGACGGCTCGACCGCATTCACGTTCGAGGTTCATTTCAGCGAGGACATTCCCGGCCTGAGTTACGAAACGGTGGCGGACGGGCTTTTCGAGGTTACGGGCGGGAACGTCACGAAGGCGTCGCGCACCACACAAGGCAGCAACCAGGGGTGGCTGGTGACCGTTGCGCCGAGCGGGAGCGGGAGCAAAGACATAGCGATCTCGTTGCCCGTGCGTGCCTGCGGTGAGACCGCAGCGATATGTACAGCGGACAACCGAGCGCTTGCGGGCGCGATTTCGGCGACTGTGCCGCGAGTATTCGTCACGGCGTCGCAGACGAGCGGCGAGGGGTTGCGACTGGTCGGCGGCGCGACGGCGAACGAAGGGCGTCTGGAGATGTTGCTCGACGGCCAGTGGGGCACGGTGTGCGACGACTACTGGGGGAAAGCCGACGCCGACGTTGCCTGCCGGGCGCTGGGCTACGAGGAGGGCTCGGTAGCCGATGCGACGCAGTTCATGAGGGCGTACTTCGGAGCGGGGGCGCAGTCGATGCCGATCTGGCTGGACAACGTGCAGTGTGCCGGGACGGAGACCAGCCTTCTGGCCTGTCCGCGGCGCCACAGCCCCGCGGTGGGGGTGCACAACTGCCGTCATCGCGAGGACGTGGGGGTGCGTTGTGCAGGCGAACGTTCGGCGTCCGCGGGGGTGGAGACGCCAGCGGTGCCGCTCACGGCAGAGCTCCGGAACGTGCCGGCGGAACATGACGGCAGCTCGAGCTTCGAGGTCGAGGTCGTGTTCAGCGAGGCACCGGAGATCAGCTACACGACCGTGCGCGATCGCATGTTCGCGGTGAGCGGAGGCTCGATCACGGCGGCGAGGCGCTCGGATCGGGGGAGCAACCTGAAGTTCAAGGTGACGGTCACGCCGTCCGGGTATGAGGCGGTAGGCCTCTCTCTCGCGACGCTGCCCGCATGCGGACAGCGCCACTCCATCTGCACCTCGGACGGACGCGCGCTCCAGGGACCGATCAACGCGACAGTGCCGGGCCCTGTGACGCTCTCAGTGGCGGATGCGGAGGTCGATGAGGCCCAGGGCGCGACGCTGGACTTCGCGGTGACTCTGAGCCGGGCGCGGACCGCGGCGACGACCGTCGACTACGCCACGAGCGACGGCACGGCGACGGCAGGGTCAGACTATGAGGCGGCGAGCGGCACGCTTACCTTCGCCGCGGGCGAGACGGAGAAGACCGTCTCGGTAGGGGTACTCGACGACGCCCTTGACGAAGGAAGCGAGACGTTGTCGCTGACGCTTTCGAACCCGAACCCGTCGACCGTGCGTCTCGCGGATGCCGAGGCGACGGGGACGATCGAGAACTCGGACCCGCTCCAGAAGATGTGGCTGTCGCGCTTCGGGCGCACGGTGGCGAGCCACGTGACGGAGGCGGTCTCCGACCGGCTGTCGAACCCGCTCGGCGGCGCGCAGGTGACGGTGGGCGGTCAGCGCGTCGACCTTGCCGAGACCGACGACGAGGCGTGGCTCGGCCGGGCGATGACCTCGGTCGCCCGCGCGCTGGGCGCCCCGGACGGGCCTGAACCCGAGGGCGGCCCCGGATTGGATCGGGGGCAGGCCGGGGCGGGCGGCTGGCCGGGAACCGGTCTCGGCGCGTCCTCCGGCTCCGGCGGCCCGACGGCGCGCGACCTCTCGGGCCGCGAACTTCTGCTCGGGAGCGCGTTCCATCTCGCGAAGGAGGGCGACGGGACCGGCCCGGGCCTTGCCGCCTGGGGACGGGTGACGGCGGGCGGCTTCGACGGCGAGGCGCCGGCGGACGGCGGCCGGGTGCGCATCGACGGCGAGGTGACCACCGGCATCCTCGGCGCGGACGCCGAGTGGAACCGCGTGCTCGCCGGCGTCGCGGTCTCGGTGAGCGAGGGCGAGGGCAGGTTCGACCAGCCGGGCGTGGATTCGGGCACCATCGAGAGCACGATGACGACGGTGAGCCCCTATGCGCGGTTGATGGTGACCGACCGGGTCTCGGTGTGGGGGCTGGCGGGCTGGGGCACCGGCGACATGACCATCGTGCAGGTGGCGAACGACCGCGGCCAGCCGGAGCGCGTCACCCGGACCGATCTCGCGATGCGCCTCGCGGCCGTAGGCGGACGGGGCGCGCTTCTGGAGGCGGACGAGGCCGACGGCATCGACCTCGCGCTGAACGCCGACGCGTTCTGGGTGGAGACCGAGTCGGAGGCGGTCTCGAACGAGGGCGACACGACGGGCGAGGCGAGCCGGGTGCGGCTCGTGCTCGAAGGCGGGCGCGCGTTCGCGCTCGGCGGGGGCGCGACGCTCCGGCCGTCGCTGGAGCTGGGGCTGCGCCATGACGGCGGCGACGCCGAGACGGGGACGGGGGTCGAGCTCGGCGGGGGCGTGAGCTACGCCGATCCGGCGTCGGGGCTCTCGGTCGAGGCGAAGGCGCGGATGCTGGTGGCGCATGCGGACTCGGACTACGAGGAATGGGGCGTGTCGGGCTCGGTGCGGCTCGCCCCCGGCGCGCGCGGGCGCGGCCTCTCCTTCTCGCTCAGCCCGACCCTGGGCGCGGCGTCGAGCGGGGCGGAGCGGCTGTGGGGCGCGCGCGATGCGGGCGGGCTTGCGCCGGGCGGGGAGTTCGAGGCGGCGCGCGGCCTCGACGCGGAGCTTGGCTACGGGTTGCCCCTGTTCGGCGACCGGTTCACGGGCACGCCGAACCTCGGCTTCGGGCTCTCGAACGGCGGCGCGCGCAACTACAGGCTCGGCTGGCGGCTGACCTCGGTGGTGCCGAACGACCCCGGCTTCGAGGTCGATCTCGACGCCACGCGGCGCGAAGCGGCCAACGGCAACGAGCCGCCCGAGCACGGGGTGATGCTGCGCGGCGCGATCCGCTGGTAGGGTCGGTTTACGCCGCATCCCTGCCCCGTCTCCCATGACACAAGCCTCCCGAAAGGCAGGGGCGGACCGTGACCGGCGACCGGATCGGGCGACGGGAGCCCGTGCGGGCGGAGGCGCGGCGGCCGGACGGCGGGTCGGCAAGGGACTGCGGGAGATTGCGGTCGACCTGTACGGCGCGGCGCCCTCCTCGCAGGCGAGATCACGGCGAACGGCGGCGTCGCGCTGTGCGCCTTCATCCGGCCGTCCCCCGACATCGATGATGGGCGCCAACCGGGACTTCGTGCTGCAGGCGTGGTGGGCGGTCGCCCTGCCGGGGCTCGCGATATTCCTCGCCGTGCTCGGGATCGGCCTCGTCGGCGACCCGCAGCTGCGCCATCTCGATCATGCCTGGGCCTCGACCGTGCACGCGTTCCAGGGCCGCACGGTCGACAACGTGATCGCCGCGATGGAAGCGCGTCATCCGCATCTCACGACGCAGAAGACACCCCGCGATCCCACAAGGGCACGGTCTGGAACCCGCTGGCACGCCTGCATCACCGATGCGTGGGGTGTGAGACCCACGCGCCGAAGGGCGTCCCTGTCGCGCTTCCTGACCGCTCAAACCGTCGGGCGATGAAAGCCGTTGTGCAACCGGCGTTTAGCCCGAGCGGCGCTTGAGCGGCAGCGCCCGCCGCGCACCTGCGGAGACAGTCCCCGGACCGCCGCGCGGCTTCCGAGCGTCACTATAGGAAGCGCGAGGTAACAATTCAATGCTGGTGGATGTACGCATGGGGAGCGTCACTCGCGCGGCCCGTCGTGTCGGCCGGCGGTGACGTGCGAACGGCGGCCGGCTGTCTACGCGATGCGCGAACGCGCTGCCGGCCTGTCGGGCGGTCGCCGAGCAACGCTGCGACACACACGCCCGCGCGGAGGCTTGTCTTGCGGGCAGGCGTGCA
>WTFV01000133.1 GCA_011523845.1 Acidobacteriota bacterium
ACGGCGTCTGGCCGGCCAGGATGTCGTCGATGCGGGAGCAGAGCAGCGGCCATTGCGCTTGGGGAATGTCGAAGTGGCGTCCGAGATTGAGCAAGGTGCGCTGGCGGACGGCGTTGCCGATGCGCTCGGAGTGGACGAGGCGATGAGAGAAGTAGGGCTGTCCGTCTTCGGACCGCCGGGTTTGGGTACGCCGAACGAACATGCGCCCACGATAGCGGGTGCACGTCCACCGAAGCAACACATCCTTGGCGATTATGGCACTACATTCAGCTCTGCCAACCCCCGCTTGTTTAGAATCAACAAGTTACGAGCCTACTACCCCTGAAATATCGCCCAAATCTACAAAATCGTCGGGATTCTTGTTAAACATGGGCTAGGAGTCCGCGCCGTGGAACGCAACGAAGCGAGTGCCGGGACGCAGGGGTCCGGCGCGGTGGTGGGGGCCGGGGCCGGACACGGAGCCTCGCGACGGGCCTGGCGGCGCCAGCCCGACAATCGTCGCCCGTCGGCGCCGGTCGACTTCGCGGATCGCGTCGTCCGACCCGTGTGGGCCGCCCGCCGCCGTGCGCTTCGGCACGGGTCGCACTTGCGGCGGGTCCGAACCCGGCAGTCGGCACGCGTCGTGCATTCGAAAGGAGCGAGAGGGGGGACGATCATGAAGCGCGAACTCATCCTCGCGGTCGGGGCGGCCCTGGGGGCATCCCTGGCGGCGGCCGGCGCGCCGGCGCAGTCGCTGGTCGATCTCGCGCGACAGGAGCAGGCGCGGCGGGCCGCCATTGCGCCGGAGGAACGCTCCAGGGTCTACACGAACGACGACCTGCGCGACAGCGGCGGGCTGACCATCGGCGCGGCGCCGGCCGCCGCGGCGCCGGAGGCGGACGCCGGGTCCGGGCGCGCCGGCCGCGGGCTCGGCGACGATGCGCCGCCGTCCGAGCCGGATGCCGGCGAACCCCTCGACGAGAACGCCTGGCGCGCGCGCATGACGACCGCGCAGGAGGCGCGCGCACGCGCCGAGCTGACGGCCGCCGCCCTCCAGAACCGCGCGGACGGACTGTGGGCGCAGTTCACCGCCATGGACGATCCGGCCCGGCGCCGGGTCGTCGAGCGACAGCGGACCGAGGCGCTGGCGGAGCTCGAGCGCACGCAGGCGGAAGCGGGGCGCCTCGAGCAGCAGATCCGGGACATCCGCGAGGAGGCGCGCCGCGCCGGCGTCCCGCCGGGCTGGCTGCGATAAGCCTGAAGTTGGACGCTCGCCGCGCGTGCCGGGCGTACGATCCGCCTATAATCGTCAACCGGCGTTGCTTTGCGTTCGGGTCCGGTTCATCGGGATCGGAGCGAGGGGAAGTTCCATGAAGACAGCCATCCGCACGCTGCTGGTTCTGGCGGTTCTGGGGACGGCGATTGCGGCACAGTCGCCCGACGGCGACGTGCTGAGCATCTACCTCGTGGACGTGGAGGGCGGCGGCGCCACGCTCTTCGTCTCGCCGACGGGCGAATCGATGCTGATGGACACCGGCAACGGCGGCGCCAACGCCGACCGCGACGTCAGCCGCATCATGGCCGCGGCCGAGGACGCCGGCCTGGAGCGGATCGACCACCTGCTGACCACCCACTGGCACGGCGACCATTACGGCGGCCTGGCCGAGCTCGCCACGCGGATCCCGATCGGCCACTACATCGACCACGGGCCGACGATCGAGGACAACGAGCGCGTGCAGGCGTTCATCGACGGGCCGTACCGCGAGCTGTACAACGCGGCGCGCCGTACGGTGGTAACGCCGGGCGACACGGTGCCGCTGAGCGGGGTCGACGTGCAGGTCATGGCCTCGGCCGGGGAGGTGGTGGACGAGCCGTTGCCGGGCGCCGGCGAGCCGAATCCATACTGCGCCGACTTCGAACGCTACCCCGAGGACCTCGGCGACAACGCGCAGTCCGCCGGCGTCCACCTGCAATTCGGCCGGTTCCGGGCGCTGCACCTCGGCGACCTGACGGCCAACAAGGAATTCGAGCTGATGTGCCCGAACAACCCCATCGGCTCGGTCGATCTCTACGTCGTCTCGCACCACGGCCTGAACACCTCGAACGCACAGGTGCTGGTGCACGGCGTCGCGCCGCGCGTGGCGATCATGAACAACGGCACTCGCAAGGGGGGCACCCCCGACACGATGACCATCCTGCACACGGCCCCGCGCCTGATGGACCTGTGGCAGCTCCACTTCTCGGTTCTCAGCGGCCAGGAGTACACCGTGCCCGGCGTGTTCATCGCCAATCTCTTCGACGACCAGCCGGACGCGATGCCCCTGGCGCCGGTGCCGCCCCCGCGCCGCGGATCCAACGCCGCGCCGCCGCCGGTCCACAGCGGTCCCGCCAACTGGATCAAGGTGGAGGCGCGCCGGGACGGCACCTTCACGGTAACGAACAGCCGCAACGGCTTCAGCAAGTCGTACGCGGCGTCGGAGTAACGGGCGACCCGTTTCGGGACCGGAGCGCAACGTGACCCGGAAGGGACAGGCGACGCCGGCGCCGGGCGCCCCTTGCCCAAGGGCGTAGTCAGGAACTTCAGGAACTGGAGCGCAGCATGACCCAGCCGCGACGCTACCGGATCGGCGCCGTCCACGCGCTGATGAACGCGATCCCGACGACGCAGACCGCCTTCGACCGGAACTGGTCGGCGGCCGACGTCGCTCACCTGCTCGACGGCTCGCTCTACCTCGACCGCAGCCGCGGATCGGCGGACGACGCAGAGCTCGGCGCCCGCGTCGACAGGCTCATCAAGTACAGCGCGTCGACCGGGGCCGAGGCCATCATCGTCACCGGCTCGTTCTTCGGCGACATGACGAAGCGGGCGCGCGAGGGGATGGACATCCCGGTGATGACCTCGTTCGACGGCATCGTCGAGCGCGCGTTCTCCCTCGGCCGGCCGCTGCACGTGATGTCGACCGCGCCCGACTCCTCGACGCTTCTGTCGGCGGAGATCGAAACGGAGGCGGCCCGGCGGTCACACCCGCTGTCGATCACCCGCTCGGCGGTGGACGGCGCCCTCGACGCGTTGGTCGGCGGTGACCCCGAGCGCCACGACGAGCTCGTGCTGGAAGCGGTGCGGGCCGTCGACGACGAGACGGCGATCCTGTTCGCGCAGTTCTCGATGGAGCGGATCCTGCCCGGCAGCGCCGCCGCGCACCCGGGCCCGGTGGTCGGTCCTGCCAGCGAGGGCGTCCTGCGGCTGCGGGAGCTGCTGACGGGACGGTAGGCCGGAGACACAGCCTGCCGGCAGCGCGAACGGCTGATCGGACGGTAGGCGGAAATGCGGCCGCGGGCCGCCCCGCTCACCTATCCGACCCGGCGGTGGGCCGTCTGGGTGCGGTTCTTTCTGATCCACTCCCAGCTCGACTTGGGGAGCCAACCCTGTCGTCGCGTAATGTCCAGGCCGCAAACGAACAGATTGTCTTTTTCTCCGAGAAACGGCCGCAACCGATCGGACCAGACGCTGGGTGACTGATCCGTCCAGACAATCCAGCAGTTCGGTGCGTACCTCAACCAGTCCTCCGCCTGATCGAATGTCGGCTTGAGTTCATCGATCAAGGGTTTGCCTTGGAAGTTGAATCCGACGTGAAGGAACCGCTTCATGGCCACACTCCAGGAAGGCTCTCAGGCACTCTTGTCCCGACCGCCCGCCTCCTGTGCATCCGTCGGTTCCGGCAATGCGGGAGCCGGTGGGATGGGATCCAGTCCCTTTGCGGCAAGTTCCGACTGCCGCCAGCGAAGCAATTCGGCACCCTCGAGCAACGCCGTGCCCGGATTCCGCTCAGCGAAGATCAGCACGCCGAGGAAATACAGAACGAACAGCCCGACCGCCAGGAGACCAATCCAGATCAGCATGCTCGGATCCGCTCTCCAGGCCACCACGGCCAGGACGAACAGCGCGGCAACCGCCGCGTAGGTAGTTCGGCCGACGACACCACGACCAAGTCGAATCCTCTCTACCGATTCTTCGGACAGTCCGAAGGACTTGAGTAGCTGGCTCAGCGTGGCGTTGGACTTCACGGTCTCGCTCTCACGTTGCCCGCTCTCGTGAACTCGACCGCGCCAGCCGCCTGTCGATTGCCGTCAATCCATGTTACCGCTTGCCCGAGTACTCCAGCATCTGCTGCGTGAGGTCCTGCGGGTAGGAGATGACGACGTCGGTGATGGAGCCGCCAGCGGCGGTCACCGCCTCCAGCTTCGGCATCACGAAGCCGGTGTAGGACGGCAGGTCGACGCGGGCGACCCGCTCCAGCACCTCGTCGCGCAGCGCCGGATCGAAGCGGATGCCGTGGGTCTCGAACAGCGACCGCGCCGCGTCGTAGTCGCCCTCCGACTTGATCCGCTGCACCTCGGCCAGCAGGCGGGCCACCCCGGCGCGGAACGCCTCGGCGTCGGTCACCACGTTGTAGGTCCTGCCGTCCCGCCGGCGCACCTCGATGGCGTCAGTGTTCTCGATCAGCCAGTGGACCACCATCTGCCGGTTGCGCATGTGGTCCTGCTCCAACTGGTTCCCCTCGCGGACGCGACGGAGCTGCAGGATGGCGTTGCGGGCGTAGGCCTCGTACTGCGCCAGCACGATGTCGGCCTGGTCCTCGGCGTCGAAGATGCCGATCTCGACCAGCTTCGGATCGGCGATGAAGTAGAGCGCGATGAGGTCGGCGCGGGCCTCCTCCAGCGCGGAGTACTGCTCGCGGAGGAACGGCTGGGCGTTGCCGCCGAGACGCTCGGCGAGCTGGCCGGAGGCGTGGCCGATCACCTCGTGCATGTTCGTCGTCATGTCGCCGGCGAGGCTGCCCCAACGCTCGGCCCGGGCGGTCTCGGCCTCGTCCCACGTGAACTCCGAACGGTAGGCCGCGGGCGCGGAGAGGTCGTAGGCCTCGATGACGTTCGACAGCGAGATCGACTTGCTGCCGTACTGCTCGCGGACGGTCTGGTCGTTCGGCAGGTTGATGCCGATCGGGGTGACCGGCCCGGCGTCCCCGATCTCGATGACCACGTCGATGGCGTTCGCGGTGATGCCCCGCACACCCGCCTTGCGGTAGCGCGGATCCCACGGCATGCGGTCCTCGAACCACTGCGCATGCTCGGCCAGGGTCTGAATCGCCTCGGTCTTCTCGCGGTTGACGTAGTAGACCAGCGCTTCCCAGGCCCCCTTCGCGCCCCGCGCGTCCATGTAAACCTCGGTGAAGCCGTTGATGGTATCGACGGGCGACGCCTGGTCGGCGACCCAGGCGATGTCGTAGGCCCGCCGGTCCAGCGGCTCGCCGGTGCGGTACCAGGTGATCAGCGCCTCGATCGCCGCCGCCATCGGCTCGGTAGCGAAGGGAATCGCCGCCGCCAAGTGCCGGACCACCTCGGTGAGCTCCTGCGCGTACTTGCCGCCGCCGTCGATCCGGTAGACCTCCTCGACGAGATCGCCGTCGCGCTTGATCAGCCGCGAGTTCAGCGGATACTGCTCGTCGAAGCCTTCGAGGTCGGCCATCGAGACGCCGTCGTACAGGTTGTTGGCGCTCGACAGCAGCATGTCGTCGCCGGGGGCCGGCGTCTTGTTGGTCAGGATGGGATCGACGGCGGCGTCGAAGAACAGCGGCTCCAGGCGGTCGAGCAGCGCGTCGAGGCTCTCGCCGTCGCGGGTCGGGAAGCCGGCGCCCGCCGAAGCGGCCGCGTGCGCCGCGGCGCGGAACGCCTCCGGCGTCACTTCCAGCACGAACTTGCGGGCGGTGAGGTTGTTGTACGGACCGGTGTTGATCCAGAAGAGCTTGCCGTAGCGGTGGATCGCCTCGAGCGTCTCCGCCTCGACGCCGCCGGCGTGCGTGAGGATCTCCTCGAACGTCTCGCGCATGTCCAGGTTGTGGACGTAGCGCTGGTCGTAGAAGATGTCGCGGCCGGCGAGCGCCGCGTTGTACAGGTGCCAGATGAGCACCTTCTCGCGCAGATCCAGCCCCTCGAAGCCGTCGGCGTAGATCTGACCGATGGCCGCGTCGTCGATGCGCTCCAGCAGGTACGGGCGCTCGGCCTCCTGCGCGGTCGCCGCGGGCGGGGCTTCGTGCGGTTCCGCGAAGGCCGGGGACGCTACACCGATGAGGGCCACGAGAATCGACAGGACGAGGAATCGCAGGCAGGTCATGGGGTTCCTCCGGCGCCGGAAAACCGGCCGCTGTACAATGCAGTGTTCCGCGGAATTATACCGGCCGGGAGGCTGTCCCATGAGTCCTGCACGACCGTTCGAGAGCGTCGTTCCCGGTAGTTCGTGGTGGAACCCCGCGTCGCACCGAGAGCGACGAGGCGCCCGCGTGGCAAGGCACGACGAGAGAGCATATCGGGCATCTGCGACCGAGGAGCAACGCGGTACACGCGGGATGCATCGCCGCTCGAATGCAGCGGGGGTTTCGCCACGGACTGCCAGGTCCGGGCGCGGCCCGGATCATGGCGAAAGCGCGCGTCGCCGACCGCGCGCCTTCGTGCCCGCCGTGCTCGTCATCGCGGCGGCCGCGTGTCTTGCGATTCTTCCGGCCCCGGTCGATGCCCAGCAGCGCACGCTGACCATCGCCGACATCTTCGACCCGGCGCGGCGGATCAACTTCGACGGCAACGCCCCGTTCGGCCTGACGTGGCTCGACGACCGGCACTACGTCGGGCGGCGATCGCCGAGAGACGCCTTCGCCGGTCCGCTGGTCCGGGTGGATGCGCTCACGGGCGAGCGCGCCGCCCTCTACGACGCCGCCGCGTTCGAGACCGCGGTCGCGGCGCTGCCGGGCCTGAGCGCGGCCGACGCCGCGCGCATCGCACGGCAGTCGGGCCACGTGACGAACGCGGACCGCACGGCGCTGGTCTTCGCGTTCGCCGACGACCTCTACCACTACGACGCCGGCACGGAACGCGCGCGGCGCCTCACCGCCACCCCGGAGGCCGAGGACGAGGTGTCCCTGAGCCCCGACGGGCGGCTCGTCGCCTTCGTGCGCGGCGGCAACCTGATCGTCGTCGACGTCGAGCACCGCCGCGAGCACGCCCTGACCACCGACGGCGGCGAGCGGGTCCGCAACGGGCAGCTCGACTGGGTCTACCAGGAGGAGATCTACGGCCGCGGCAACTTCCGCGGCTACTGGTGGAGTCCCGACTCGTCCCGCATCGCCTACCTGCAGCTCGACGACCGCGACGTACCGACCTTCACCGTGCTCGATCACATTCCCTATCACCCCGAGGTCGAGCACTGGGAGTACCCCAAGGCGGGCGATACCAATCCCGTGGTCCGGCTCGGCGTCGTGCGCGCGGCCGGCGGCGCGACGACGTGGGCCGACCTCTCCGGCTACCGGCCGTCCGACCCGCTCGTCGTCAACGTCGACTGGACGCCGGACAGCGCGCACGTCGTCTTCCAGGTGCAGGACCGCGAGCAGACCTGGCTCGACCTGGTCCTCGGGGATCCGGAAGGCGGATCCGTCGAGAAGGTGCTGCGCGAGACCACCGAGGCGTGGGTCAACGTCAACGGCCCGCCGATCTGGCTGGAGGACGGCACGTTCCTCTGGCTGAGCGAACGCTCCGGCTGGAAGCACCTGTACCACGTCGACCGATCCGGCGCGGTGAAGCGCACCGTGACGAGCGGCGAGTGGGAGGTCCGGCGCGTCCACGGGGTGGACGAGACGGACGGCGTCGTCTATTTCTCCGGCACGGAACGCAGCCCCATCGGACTCGACGTCTACCGGGTGGGCCTCGACGGCTCCGGCCTGCGCCGGCTGTCGGATGCACCCGGCACGCATGGCGCCACCTTCAACCCGGGCCTGACGCACTACATCGACCGCTGGAGCGACATCTCCACGCCGGCCCAGGTGCGCGTCCACGCGGCGGACGGCTCGGTGGCGCGCGTGGTGGCCGCGAACGAGGTGCGGGCGCTGCGCGACTTCGACCTGCCGGCGCCCGAGTTCCTGCAGGTCGCCAACCGCGACGGGTTCCAGATGGAAGCGCTGATGATCAAGCCGCCCGACTTCGACCCGTCGCGCCGCTATCCCGTCTATCAGCACATCTACGGCGGCCCACACGTGCAGCGGGTGCGCAACGCCTGGAGCCGCGAGACGCTGTACTGGCAGCTCCTCGCCCAGCGCGGCATCATCGTCTGGGTGCTCGACAACAGCACCGCCAGCGGCAAGGGCGCCGTCTCCACCTGGCCGGTCTACCAGCGGTTCGGCGAGCTGGAGCTCCGCGACCAGGAGGACGGCCTCGACTGGCTCGTCGGACAGGGCTACGTCGACCCCGACCGCATCGGCATCGAAGGCTGGAGCTACGGCGGCTTCATGGTCAGCTACACGCTGACCCACAGCGAGCGCTGGTCGATGGGCATCGCCGGCGGCTCGGTGACCGACTGGCGCGACTACGACACGATCTACACCGAGCGCTACATGCGGATGCCCCAGCACAACCCGGACGGCTACCGGAACAGCTCGCCGCGCTTCGACGCCGCCGACCTGCACGGCGCGCTGCTGCTCGTCCACGGCACGATGGACGAGAACGTCCACATGCAGAACACGTTGCAGTTCGCGCTGGAGCTGCAGCGGGCCGGCAAGCCGTTCGACATGATGATCTACCCGCGATCGCGGCACCGGCTCGGCGGCCCCGACCTGGAGCTGCACCGCCGCGAGAAGATGCTGGCGTTCGTCCTCGAGCACCTGCGGCCGGAGGGCGGCGTTACCGACTCGTCGGGCGAGTAGGCGATCAGTCGTCGTCCCGATGAACGGTGACGGGCGAGAAGGCGGGCAAACAGACGGCGACGTACTCGGCTCCACCGGGCTCCGGACTGCTGTAGCGCACCCATTCGCCGGGTGCGGCGACCACGGCCTGCCCGGCCTGCACGTCGATGCGGCCGCCCTCGTGCTCGACGCGCAGCAAGCCGTGAAGAACGACGGTGATCTCCTCGAACTCCGGCCGTTGGCCCGGCTCCTCCCATCCCTCCGGCGATACCATGCGCGCCACGCTCACCTGCCGGTGGCCGGAGTTGATCCGGCCCGCAAACTCCTGAATCTGCTTCGGCTTCGTTCCAGCCGCACTCACGATGGCCGGTTTCTCGATCAGGATCGGCATTTCTCGTTTCCCTATCGCAGGTGCCGGCCGCCGTCCACGCGGATCGTCTCGCCGGTGATGAAGTCCGATTGCAGAACGCCGACGACCGTGTCCGCGATGGCATCCGGACCGCCCCAGCGGCCCACCGGCGTCGCCCGCTCCACGGCTTCGATTTCGCCGGCGTCCAGGTCCGCAGGCGGCACCATCGGACCCGGCGCAACCGCGTTCACGAGAATCCCGTCGCCGGCGAGCTCCAGCGCCAGGGCCTCCGTGAGCCCGATCACGGCTCGTTTCGCCACGTAATAGGGAAGATACCCGGTGTACCGCGGTCGGCCGCTGGCCGCGATCCAGTCGCTGAAGTGGACGATACGCCCGCCGCCCGCCGACCGCAGATGAGGCACCGCCGCAAACGCCAGCCGCCACGCCGCGGAAAGGTCGACGTCGAGCGACCTCGTCCAGTCCCGTTCCGTCAACGCGTCGAAAGACGTGCGCCGATAGACCGACGCCATGCCGATCAGGATGTCCAGGCGACCGAACCGTGCGGCGGTTTCCTCGACCAGCCGCTCGACGTCCGACGGCCGTGTCAGATCCGCCTGCACAACGGTTGCCGAACGACCGGCCCGCCGAACCCGTTCCGCCGCCAGCTCGGCCTCTTCCCGGGATCGGTTGTAGGAAAGGGCAACATCCACTCCGAGGCCCGCCAGCCTCGTTGCCACGGTGATGCCGATGCGCCTGCCCCCCGTGACGAGCGCGGCCCTGCCGGCGAGATCCATGATGCAACTCCCGGCGCGCGCGGCCGACGCCCGCCACCGACTCCACGGCCCGAGGGCCCGGCTGCCGCCCGAACCGGGGCAGCGTGGTCAGCGGCCCGGCCTATTCCGCTTCCGCAGGCGGCGTCTGCGCAGGTCGCTCCGTATCGTCCGCCGGTGGCGTATGCGGCGCCTGCACGGCATCGGGTCGGAGAATCTCGTCGAGCAGGAACACGTCGGTCAGCAGGGCGCGAAGATGGATCATCCCGTTGAGGTTGTCGACCATCTGCGAGGTGATCCCGGGTTGGGCGAGGACGAGCTGCACGGCAGCCAGACCCGCGGCGGAGTCGCGCCGCATGATCTCGATGAACGCCCGGTAGCGGTCGCCGTTCTGCGCGGCGCGCTCCTCCGCCAGCGCCAGGAATGCGCCAGGCAGCTCCACCAGGGTGGCCTCCATCTTCTCCAGCCGCTCGCGCACCAGCCGGTCGTTCGACGCCGCCATCTGCGCGTTGACACCCTTGGCGGCGTAGGCCAGACAGAACTCGTACGTCTCCTCGACGACATCGACGTGCGCCTGCAGCGCTTCGGTCGCGGACTGCGACATTACGGACACCTCACCGATCTGCACACCAGGGCGCCGTTGCCGGCGCCGTACAAGAAAGGAGCGACGCCAAGCTCAGCCCGGCGCCGCTCCATGGATGTCAAGTCGACCGCGAGGGTGTTAGCCCTTGGACTCCTTCGACACGACCCAGCGCTCCGGATCGTGGTGGTCCAGATAGTGCCGGCGATCCACCGACCCGAACATCATCGACTTCGTCAGCCAGAACTTGTCCGGCCGAATCGCGAAGTAGATGTGCGTCAGCGTCAGCATCACGAACAGCACGGCGCCGAGGCCGTGAAGCGTGTACATCAACCCCCAGGTCGGTTCCGAGAGCAGGTACGCATTTCGCGGCACCAGCACGTTCTCGATCCGGAACATCATGACGAGCCCGGTTCCGATCACGGCCAGCCCCGCCAGCATGACGGCGGTGTGGTACAGCTTGTGGTCCAGCGGATACTTTCCGTGCTTCTTGATCTCGCCGGCCTCCTGCCCCATCTGCCGCTTGACCCTCTGCACCGCCTCGTCCATGTCGTCCGGAAGAATCCAGATGGACCAGAAGTCGAGGTAGAAGGTCGCGTGCACGATGTGGTAGAGAATCGAGATCGTCAGCACGATGCCCGCGATCCAGTGGATGGTGACCCACGGGAACTGGATGCCGATGATCGGGAAGAACCCGGTCACCAGCAGCACCAGCATCGCCGCCGCCATCACCCAGTGGAATATCCGGGCCCACAGCGTATGCCGCTCGATTGATTCCGGGACGTCAACTCCCGCGGACTCCTCCTGGCCGCCGTTCGCCCTCGCCAGCTTCGGCAGCCACACGGCCGCGTACACGACGTGGAACACGATGAAGGCGATGCCGGCCCAGAAAAACAGATAGAGAAGATCCCAGGAGACCCTGATCAGGGTCTCCTGGCCCCACGGATTGGTTCCCCACTGAAACAGTTCCATCTACTACGCCTCGGCGCCCTGAACGGACCGCTTGACGAGGTTCCGCAGCAACGTCACCTTGTAGGCGTTGTGCCGCAACGGCCGAACGCCGTTGATGGCAATCTCGCCCGCCTCCATCGCCACCGCCTGGCTGACCTGCCGGCCCCGGACGGCATCCTCGGCCGCGAGGAACCGCACCGGATAGGGCGCCACGCCGTTGGCCACGATGCGGATGTCCTCCACCACGCCGTTGTTGATCTTCGCCGCGGAAGCCACGTTGGCGAGCGGGAAGTCCCAGACGGCCCGGTCCCTGGCCTTCTCGAAGTAGAAGCGCGTGTTCGCGAAGGTCCACGGAATCCGAATCGACGTGAGGATGTCTCCCGGCTGCAGCGCCGTCATGCGCATGATGTCCACGGCCGGGCCGATGAAGAAGTCCTGCGCCGGGATCACCCGCTCGCCGGTGCTGTTGCGAACGACCATCTCGGCGTCGAGCGCCACGAGAACCGGAGCGGTATCGGACGGGTTGACGGCCACGCACCGGCTGGCCCCGAGAATGGCGTGCTCGCGGTTCATCGCAGTCGGCGTATCCGCGTAGCAGATGTTGCCGCCGGCGCGATAACAGCTCCAGCCGTCCCGGTAGTACCAGCAGCGCGTGTCCTGGCCGACGTTGCCGCCGATGGTGCCCTGGTTCTGAATCTGCGGCGACGCAGCCTGCGACGCCGAGTCGGCGAGCATGCTGAACTGCTCCGACACCTCGGGGTGCCGGATCACGTCGCGCAGCGTCGCCATGGCGCCGATCTCGAGCCCGCCGCCCAGGGAGCGAATCTCACTCAACTCGGAGACCCCACCCAGATCGACGACGGCAGCGGGCTTCTTGACGCGGTCCTTCAGCCAGTCCCAGGTGTCCAGCCCGCCCGCGAGCACCCAGGCGTCGGCCCCGTATTGGTCGAGCACTCCCAGCGCCTCCTCCGTGCTGGCAGGCTGGAAGAGCTGAAATGCCGGCATCTTGTCGCGAATCACGGCCATTGTTTCTTCTCCCTTTACCTTCCCAGTGTGGCGCTAGACGTGCGTCGACAGCTTGTTGTGAGCCTCGTCGAGCTCGGGGTTGAGCTTCGTCAGAATCTGGTCGCCCATGATCGGCGAACGATTGAAGTCGACGTTGCCGCCCAGCGCGTCGGAGATGGCGTTGAGCACGGCCCCGGCGCCCGCTCCGACCGGCGCCTCGCCGATGCCCTTGGCACCGAGGGGGTTGAAAGGATCCGGATTGTCCGAGGCGCTCCAGGCCATCTCCTGGTCGTGCGGCGCGTCGAGAATCGTCGGCGGCCGGTTCGAGTAGAACCGCTTCGCCACGTGCAGCCCCCACTGCGGGTCCATGACCCACTTCTGGCCGAGCGCCACACCGAAGCCCTGGATCCCGCCGCCGTGCACCTGACCGGCAAAATTCTGCGGGTGCAGAATGGTCCCGGCGTCGGACGCCACCTTGTAGTCCTTCAACACCACCGCCCCGGTCTCGGTGTCCACCTCGACTTCGGCGAAGCCGATACAGAACGACATGTTCCGGCCACCGGTCTCGAAGTTGTCCTTGGCGGCGACCACGAGACCCCGGCCGGCGAGCGCCGTGGCCGATCGCGTCGTCATCTCGTTGATGTCCTCGGGCAACTGCGATCCGTCGTAGACGCCGCCGAGCTGGATGGCGCGCTCGGCCGCCTGGCCGAACGTCATCGCCTGCCCGCGGTTGCCGCGCCGGAAGACACGTCCCTCCGCCACGTCGAAGCTGTCCGGCGAGCCGCCGAACCGATCCGCCGCGATCTCCTGCAGCCGCTTCTTGGCCTCCAGGCCGGCCGCCCAGTTCGAGCGGGTGTGGCCGTGCGTCGTCTGGCTGCCGCCCTGGATCGCACTCCACGGCAGATGCTTGCTGGTGTCGCCCCAGACCACCTCGGCCTGCTCCCACGGCGTGTCGAGCGCCTCCATCGCCGCGCGCGACGTGTCGGAGAACGACTCCGTGCCGAGGTTGCCTACGCCGGTGTGAATCTCGACCATGCCGTCCGGCCGAATCACCAGCAGGCCGTCGACGCCCGACGTTCCGGCGGAGTAGGAGCTGATGGCAACGCCGACGCCGGTCACCTTGGAACCGTTGCGCTGGCCGCTGCGCGCCTTCATGCCTTCCCAGTCGAACTCCTCGCGCGCCTTGTCGATGGCTTCCTTCGGGAAGGCGCTCGAGACGTTGCCCTGCCGTCCCTGCCGCGGGCGGCCGAACAGCGCCTGCCCCTCCGCCGCGTTGAGGTGAATGGCGTCGAGCGGGTCCACGCCGAGCTGCCGTGCCGCCTTGTCCATGATCGGCGCGAACATCGCCACGGCCTGCACGCCGCCGGGCGCCCGCTGCGCGCCGCGCGGAGGCGTGTTGGTGTAGACGGTCAGCCCGCGCACCCGCATGTGCTCCGGCTGATACATCAGCGAGGCCTGGTCGGCGCACGACATGTAGTCGCCCGACCGCCCGTACGGCCCGCCGTCCTGCACCAGCATCAGATCGATGGCCACCACCCGGCCGTCGCTCTTGAAGCCGAACTTGGCGCGGCACTGGATGCCCGGCCGGGCACGGCCGAAGAAGTTCTCTTCCTGCCGCGTCACGCGCATCATGACCGGCCTGCCCGCCTTGCGCGAGAGCGCCGCCGGAATCCGCGCCTGGATGGAGGACGAGATCTTGCTGCCGAACCCGCCGCCGCAGTACTCGCCGATGAGCACGAGGTCGGTCGGGTCGATGCCGATCCAGCGGGCCATGCCGCCCTCGGTGCGGGCGGTGCTCTGGGTCGAGCAGTGCATGTAGCACTTGCCGTTCTGCCAGTAGGCCATCGCGGTCCGGGTCTCGAGCGGCTGGTGCGACAGCGACGCGGAGAACACGGACTCGTCGAGAATGAGATCCGCCTCGGCGAACCCGGCCTCGACGTCGCCCACCTGCCACTCGTCGGTGACTTCACCGCCGAGCGGCATGATGCCGCGGTCGAACTCGCTCCAGTCGACGTCGTTCCACTTGATCGTCGACAGGTCGCGACCGGCCATCGTATTGCCGTCGAGCCGCGCGTTCGGTCCGCCCGGACGCAGGCTGTCCATCGGGTCGAGCACGAAGGGCAGCGGCTCGAAGTCGATCTGCACGGCCTCGACCGCCTCGGCCGCGGTCTCCTCGTCGACCGCCGCGATGGCGAGAATCGGCTCGCCCTCGTACAACGGCTCGTTGGTCAGACCCGCCTCCTGCGGCGCCTCGGCCTCGGGCAGATCGTCCGCGGTCAGAATCGCCTCGACTCCCGGCATCGCCATGGCCGCGCTGGTGTCCATGCGACGAACGCGCGCGTGCGGCATCGGGCTGACGAGCAGCTTGGTGAACAGCATGCCCTCCGCGCGAAAGTCCTCGGCGTACTTCGCACGCCCCGTGACCTTGGCGAGGATGTCGGGCGTCGTGTAGTTCTTGCCGATCAGCTTGTAGTCAGCCATCGTCAGCTCCTCATCCCGTTACGCGTATACTCGCACGCCTTCTCGGCGACGTTGAGGATCTTGTTGTAGTCGATGCACCGGCAGATGTTGCCCGCGAGATGGTGCGCGCACTCGCCCCGGGTCGCGTTGGGGTTCTCTTCGGTCAGGTTGACCATGTTCATCACGAAGCCGGGCATGCAGAAGGCGCACTGGAAGCCCTGCAGATCGACGACGGCCTGCTGCACGGGATGCAGCGTCCCGTCGGCGCCCTCGAGACCCTCGATGGTCAGGACCTCGCGGCCGCGAACCTGATGGGTCAGGGTCGAGCAGGAGTACTGCGGAATGCCGTCCACGAGGACGGTGCACGCGCCGCACTCGGCGCGGTCGCAGCCGATCTTGGTGCCGGTCAGACCCAGCTTGTAGCGCAGGGTCATGGCCAGGGTCTCCTGGGGCATCACGTCGACACGACGCTGCTGGCCGTTGACGTTCAACGTCACGAGCCGCTCGACCGCCCCCGGCGCCTGTGCGAGGGCCACGCCGTGGCCGCTGCGCAGAACGTAGTTCGACGCCGATACGCTGGCGCCCGTGGCGATGACTCCCTTGATGAAGCCCCGCCGAGAAACACCCTGCTGCTCTGTGGTTGTCTGCACTTGCGTGCCTGCCACGTCTCCCATGAGACGACCTCCTCGTCGCGCGCCCCGGCGCGCCAGGAACCAGAGGGAAGAAATACCTCTCCCGAGAAGCGAAGTCTAGCACCGGATTTCGCAGATGCCAACCCCGATCAGCGACTTTCTTGCGGGCGGCGACAACCGCCTGTAACCCGTTTGTTGCAAGCACTTTACGGACATAAAGACACGCGCTTCAAGTGAGATCGAATCTCACTTGTGCTCAATCCTCCGCCCGAATCATCCCGTGCGCCCGGCCGAACCAGTAGCTCACCAGGTAGTCGAGACCGTTGGTCTCGAACGGTGCGATCGCGAAGCGGTCGCCGCCGGCACGGTACGGATTGTGGACGAGGAAGCTCCAGGTTCGGCCCCGCTGCCCGACCGGCAGCGGTCCGTCGCCGGCGCGCGGAACGACCGGGTCCGGCGTGAAGGAAAAGCCGAACCGGCGGCCGTAGGCGGCGATGGTGTCGGCGTTCCACTTCATGTCGAGCGGCACGCGCCGCAACGTGTCGAGCGCGGCTGCGTCGTAGGAGGGGTCTCCGGTCCAATGGCGATGGAGGAACGTCGCCAGGGGATTCCCCTCGACGTCGATGCCCGGATGGATGCCGCCATGGAACCAGCGGTGCGCGGCCCGCTCGTAGTGCACGCGGACGGCGGGATCCGTCTCGAGCTCCAGCAGCGGATACAACGCGAGGGCGATGAGCACGTCGTCGGAGTGATTCGCGTCCCGCGGCGGCCGGTCGAGACGCGCCCCCTCGCCGATGCGGGCATATCCCATCGACAGGAGCCGCGCATACTCCCGCTCCCAGCGGGTCGAGCCGGTCAGCGCCTCCGCCACCTTGACCATCTGCAGCATCAGCAGCGCGTTCATGGGCTCTTCGTTCAGGACGTACGCCGGCTCGTAGCGACCCCAGCGGGTCGGCTGCCCGTCGTAGCCGACGATCCGGAGACCGCTGCTCACCACCGCGTCGACCACCTCGGCAACCGTGGCGCCGAGAGCACGACGCTCGGCGGCGCCGGCGAGCGTCGTGCCGTACACGAAGAGGCCGAACATCATGGCGTCGACCTGATCGGAGCTGACGTTGCCGCGCCAGCGCCGGGTCCCGTCCGCGCTCACGCGCCACGTTCCGTCGTCCAGCCACGGCTCGTCCATCGGCGCCGATGCGCGCGCCAGCAGACCGCGGCGCCCCGTCACCGCCACCAGATGCCGGAGGGCTTCGCTGGCCGCCTGCGCCCGCCCGGCCGCCTCCGGATCGCCGGTGGCGAGGTAGCGCCACGACTGGGCGGCGCAGTACAGACCCGTCATGTAGGCGGTGTCCGACATGTTCCAGGTGACGTAGGGGTGGTCGGCCGTCGGCAGCCGCCGCCGGACCCGCACCTGGCCGTCCGCGGCCAGGAAGCGCTCTGCAAGATCGACGTCGAACAGGCGGGCCTTCGCCGCCAGGGACAGATCGTCGCTCGCGCCCGCCGACGCGGCGGCGACGCACACGACGGCGGCCGCACCGAACCCCGCGAGCAGCGCGCGGCGGCGCGACGGCAGCGAGCGCGGAGCCGCCGACCCGGTCCCGTCGGGCAACCAGTCCGTGCCTGTCGTGCGTGTCATGCCTGTCGTCCCCCTTCGTGGCCCGACCGTCCCCGGCGAATGCGCGGCAGCCGGTTCCCGGCCGGAACCGGGCGCACGGGATTCTACTTCCGGCGCCCGGCGAACCGGACTCGAATGGCTTGCCGCCGCGGTCACACGTCACGCTGTCGCTTGCACCGTGCGGCAAATGCGCCCGGTTTCGCATTGAACATTTTCCTGGTTCATACGTATGATTGAAACAAGCGTTTGAGCACAGGAGATTCCTTCGATGGCCATCGACACCCGGGACCGCATCCTCGACGTGGCGGAGCGGATGTTCGGCGAGCGCGGCTTCCCGGCGACCTCGCTGCGTGACATCACGACCGAGGCCGGGGTCAACGTCGCGTCGGTGAACTATCACTTCGGCTCGAAGGAGGCCCTGCTGGCCGAGGTCCTCGAGCGGCGCCTGAAGCCGATCAACGAGCGGCGCCTGGAACTGCTCGACGCCGTCGAGGCCCGGGCCGGCGACGGACCGCCAGAGCTGGAGGCCGTCGTGCGGGCCTTCCTTTCCCCCCCGTTCCACAGCCAGCGCGTGTGGGGCGAGAAGGGCCCGGGATTCCTGCGCCTGGTGGGACGGATCCACAGCGAGACGAACGAGGAGTTCCGGGCGACCTTCGTCAAGCAGTTCGACGCCGTGTTCCAGCGCTTCACGGCCGCCCTGCAGCGGGCGCTGCCGAATCTCGACGACGCGGACGTGAGCTGGCGGATGCTGTTCATGGTGGGGTCGATGGCGTTCACGATGTCCTGGGGACCGACGCTGGTGTCGCGCGAGTCCGGCGCCGCACGCGATCCCGAGGACGTACTCGAATCGCTCGTGCTGTACGCGGCGGCGGGCATGGCGGCGCCCGTGCCGGCGGGCGTACCTGCCATGGCCGCAACCGGACGTTGAGGGTCGACGTGCAAGTGCCGAGACGGACGTCGTCGATGCCGGTCCTGCGGATGGTTCCCGTTGTGGCGCTCGTGGCGCTGGGCGCCGGCTGCGTCACCGTGCTGCCGGTCGATCGTCCCGCGCTCCAGGTGCCGATTCCGGAAGCGTGGACGGCCGCCGAGGTGGCCGCGGGTGATCTGGCGCCGGACTGGTGGACGGACTTCGGCGACGAGAATCTGGCGGCGGCGATCGAGACGGCGCTCGAGCGGAACCTGGATCTGCGCGCGGCGTCCGCCCGGCTGGAGCAGGCCGCGGCCGACGCGCGGACGGCGTCCGGCGCGCTCAGGCCGACCATCCAGGCGTCGTACAGCGGCAGCCGGCGGAAGCAGAACTTCGTGGGCTTCCCCATCCCCGGCGCGGAGGACCGCGTGCTGAGCACGGTCTTCACCAACCAGGGCATCTCGCTGGACACGACGTGGGAAGTCGACCTCTGGGGCAGGCTGCGGACCGCGGAGCAGGCGGCCCTGGCCGACCTGCAACGTTCCGCGGCCGACCTGCGAGGCGCCCAGTTGTCGCTCGCCGGGCAGACCGCCAAGGCGTGGTTCGCCATCGCCGAGGCTCAGCAGCAGGTGTTCCTGTCGGAGGCGACCGTCGAGAGCTTCGGCGAATCGGTGGCGCGCGTGCGGGATCGGTTCGAGTCGGGGGTGCGCCCGGCGCTCGACCTCCGTCAGGCGATGCTGAACCTGTCCAATGCCCGCGCCGATCTCGCCCAGCGCCGGCAGCAGCTCGATGCGTCGACGCGCCAGTTCCAGGTATTGCTGGCGCAGTACGCGGGCGGCGACATCGCCACGCCGCCGGACCTGCCGGGAATGCCGTCGAGCGTGCCGGGCGGAATCCCGGCCAATCTCGTGGCGCGCAGGCCGGATCTCGCCGCGGCGGAGCGACAGGTGGCGGCTTCCGAGGCGCGGCTGCGAGTGGCGCGGCGGGATCTGCTCCCGAGCTTCAGCCTGACCCAGAACACCGGTACCTCCACCAACAGCCTCCGCACGCTGCTCAACGGCGACTTCGGCGTCTGGGGCCTCGTCGGCAACGTGCTTGCTCCTCTCTGGCAGGGGGGACGACTGCGCGCCGAGATCAGCCGCGCCGAGGCGCGGGTCGCCGAGGTGCTGGCGACCTACGTCAATACGGCGCTGTTGGCCTACTCCGAGGTGGAGACGGCCCTGGCCGCCGAGGAGTACCTGGCCGACCGGGTCGTCCACCTGACGACGTCCGTCGAGCAGGCCCGCGCCGCCGAACGCCTGGCCGACGAGCGCTACCGGACCGGACTGGACACGTACATCACGGTGCTCGACTCGCAGCGCTCGGCGTTTCAGGCCGAGTCCCAACTGATCGCGGCGCGGCGCCTGCGTCTCGAGAACCGCGTGGATCTCTACCTGGCCCTCGGCGGCGGATTCGAGCAGCTCGAGCCGCCGATCGCCATGACGAGTCTCGAAGCCAACGACTGAGCCGTTGCCGGCATCGGACAGGAATACAGCCATGAAACGCGCACTCATCGGCATTCTCAAGGCCCTGTTGCCCCTCGTCATCGTGGCCGCGGCCGGGTTCGCCGCCATCACGATGATCATCAACCGCCCTCCGGTCGAAACGCTGACGCCGGTGATCGAACCGCCCGGCGTTCGGGTGCACGAGGTGACGCTGACGGACGCGCCGCTGAGCGTCACCAGCCAGGGCACGGTCCGCCCGCGCACCGAGAGCCAGCTCGTGCCCGAGATCGCGGGCCGCGTCACCTGGGTCGCTCCCTCCTTCGCGGAGGGCGGGTTCTTCGAGGCGGACGACGTACTCGTCGAGATCGACCCGTTCGACTACGAGCAGGCGCTCGTCAGCGCCCGATCCCAACTGGCCCAGGCCCGGTTGCGGCTGGCGGAGGAAGAGGCCGAGGCGGAGGTGGCGCAGCGGGAATGGAACACGTTGGGCCGGGGCGACCCGCGCGAGCTGGCGCTGCGCAAGCCGCAGCTCGAGGACGCCCGCGCCTCGGTGGCCGCGGCCGAGGCCGGGGTGGAACGCGCCACCCGGGATCTGCAGCGCGCCGAGATCGTGGCCCCGTACGCCGGTCGGGTGCGCACCAAGAACGTCGACATCGGCCAGTACGTCCGGGTGGGCGACGCGCTGGCGACCGTGTACGCGGTCGACATCGCCGAGATTCGCCTGCCGCTCCCCGACGACGAGCTCGCCTATCTCGACCTGCCGCTTTCCTACCGCGGCGTCGAGCAGCAGGCGCAGCCGAACGTGACCCTGCGGGCGACGTTCGCCGGCGAGACGCACGTCTGGAACGGTCGGATCGTCCGCACCGAGAGCGAGATCGACTCGGTGAGCCGCATGGTGCACGCCGTGGCCGAGGTCGAGGATCCCTACGCGCCCGGCCCGAATCCGAACCGGCCGCCGCTGGCGGTCGGCATGTACGTCGAGGCCGAGATCGACGGGCGCACCGCTCGCGACGTGGCCGTGCTGCCGCGCCAGGCGCTGCGCGGCCGGGACCAGGTGCTGGTGGTCACACCGGAGGATCGGCTCTCCTTCCGCACGGTCGACGTGCTGCGGACGTCGACCGAGTCCGTCATCCTGCGGGCCGGGTTGCAGGCGGGCGAGCTGGTGGTCATCTCGCCGCTCGACACACCGACCGACGGGATGCAGGTGCAGTTGGCCGATGCGGACCCCGACCTGCTCGCGCGGCGCGCGGCCGCTGCCGAGACGGCGGCTGCGCCGGCATCGAACCCGGCCGCACCGACCGAAGGAGCACGGGCCGCCGTGGCCGCGACGGACGGTCTGGTCGACTCGGCGGACGACGCGCCGGCGGTTGCGCCCGCACGGGCGGAAACGGTCGCAGCGGTGGAACGGCCGCCCGCCGACACCCTGGCGCCGACCGTGGCAGCCGTGGAACCGCCGCCCGCCGACGCGTTTCGAAGGGCACCCACCGGTATCGCTCGACCCGGGCGGCCCCCCTCCGTCGCTACGGGGCCCGGCGGCGCGGTTGGAAGG
>WTFV01000108.1 GCA_011523845.1 Acidobacteriota bacterium
CTATGGCGAGGGGCCGGAGCGCGATGACGCAGACGTGGCTTTCGAGGCCGAGCTCCGCGACGTGCGCGTGCGTTGCGACCACGATGTCGACGAGACGGACGGCGGCGGCATCGAGTTGATCTTCGCTCTGCCGATCGAGGCAACGCGAGGGCCGGCGGCGGAGGGCAACCGACTGAGCGTGCCCTTCTTCGTGGCGCTCGCCGATCCGGGCCGGCAGATCGTCGCCAAGGAGGTCTTCACGGCAGACCTCGTCTTCGAGGCCGAGAGCGAAAGCGCCCGGACGGTGGAAGAGTTCGAGCAATGGATCCCCCCTCGGGCCCGGGGAGAACGGCCTGGCCTACGAGACGCTGGTCGGCTTCCAGCTCACCCAGGATCAGCTCGAGGATTCGCGGCGCCGCGACGCACGCTAAGCCGCGCGCGGTCGGCTTGTCACGCAGAACACCGCTTCATACCATGCGGGACGAACCGCCCGGCGGAGAGGAGCCCATGCCATGACCAAGGCCCAGACTGCTGCGGCTGCAAGCCCGGACGAGCGTCAGCCGCCGTTCACCCTCGTCAGGAAGGACGATCCCACCTTCGTGCCGGGGCGGCGCGACTTCATGACCTACCGCGACCTTGGCGTCACCGCGGCGAGCGGCGGGCGCATCCGTGCCCAGATCACGTCGGCGAAGGAGGGGCTCACGCGGCCGACGGGCTGGCACACGCACATCTGCGAGGGGCAGATCGTCTACATGCTGAGCGGCTGGGTCGACCTCGCCTTCGAGGACGACACCATTCGCATCGAGGAAGGGGACTCGCTCTACATCCCCGGCGGCACGCCGCACAACGAGATCGCGACCTCGGACACCTTCGACCTGATCGAGATTTCCGTGCCCGCCGACATGGGCACCGAGCCCTGCAATCCGCCGCCGGGATGGCGCGAAGACGGGTAGTGCGCCTGCCTTAGCGGGAGTTTCCTTCGCGCTCGCGACCTCTCAGGCGCGAGCGACGCTCAGAGTGAACCCCTCGTAGCCGTTGGCGGCGACCGCGTCGCACTTCTTGACGTATTCGGGGAAGCCGCCGGTATAGGGCATCACCCGGCGCGGCTTGCCGGGGATGTTGGCGCCGACATACCAGGAGTTGCAGCCGGGGAAGACGGTCCCGGCCGCGACCTCGTCGTGATGGGCGATCCACTCGTCCTCCGCCTGACGCGTGGCCTCGATGCATGGCCGCCCGCTGGCGCGGGCGTGGGCGATGCAGTCCGCGATCCACTCCACGTGCTGCTCGATGCTGGGAATCATGTTGGTCAGCACCGAGGGGCTGGACGGCCCCGAGATCGTGAACAGATTGGGGAAGCCCTCGATCGCGATGCCGAGGTAGGTCCGCGGGCCGTCGGCCCACTTCGCCTTCAGGGTCTGCCCGTCCCGCCCGCGGATATCGACCCGCAGCAGCGGCCCGGTCATCGCGTCGAAGCCGATGGCGAAGACGATCGTGTCGAACTCGTACTCCTTGCCGCCGGTGCGGAGGCCCGTGCGCGTGATCTCCTCGATCGGCGCGTCGCTGATATCGACCAGCGTGACATTGGGCCGGTTGAAGGTCGCGTAGTAGTCGGTGTCGAGACAGATCCGCTTGCAGCCGATGAAGGAGTGCGGCGAGAGCAGTTCCGCCACGTGCGGGTCGTCAACGAGCGCGCGGATCTTGCTGCGGACGAACTCGGTCGCGACATCGTTCGCCGCCGGATTGGCCAACACGTCATTGAAGACGCCGTACATGGCGAGGCCACCCAGCTCCCACCGGGATTCCAGCTCTTGCCTGCGCTCGTCCTCGCTCAGCTCCTCGGCAGTCGCCGGATTCAGCTCCCACCAGCAGGCAGCCGGGTTCTCTTTCGCCCGGCTCCTCAGCTCGTCGTACTGCTCCCTGATCGCCGCATATTCCGCCGGATCCAGCGGCGCATTGCGGGCCGGGATGGTGTAGTTCGGCTGACGCTGGAAGACGGTGAGGTGCTCCGCCTCCGCCGCGATCACCGGGATCGACTGGATGGCCGACGAGCCGGTGCCGATGATGCCGACGCGTTTGCCGGCGAAGGAGACTTTATCATGTGGCCAGGCACCGGTGTGGTACCACTCGCCCTCGAAGCGGTCGAGGCCGTCGAATGCCGGCCGGTTGACGGCGGAGAGGCACCCGGTCGCCATGATGAAATAGGTCGCGGAAATCCGAGCGCCGTCGTCGGTCGCGATGCGCCAACGTCCCGCCGCCTCGTCGAACGCCGCCTCGGTCACGGTCGTTCCGAACTGGATGTCGCGGCGAAGGTCGAAACGGTCCGCGACATGCTCGAGATAACGCAGGATTTCCGGCTGCGTGGCGAAGCGTTCCGACCACCGCCACTCCTGCTGCAACTCGTCCGAGAACTCGTAGGAATACTCGACGCTGTCGGTATCGCAGCGGGCGCCGGGATAGCGGTTCCAGTACCAGGTGCCGCCGACGCCGTCGCCCCTCTCGAAGACCTGCACCGAGAGCCCCAGCCCGCGCAGCCGGTGGAGCATGTAGAGGCCGGCGACGCCCGCGCCCACGACGACCGCGTCCACCTCAGGCGCACCGTTGGTACGCCGCCGGTTCTTGGTCGTCTCCCCTGTCGCAGTGGTGCCCATCGCGTGACACGCCTTTCCTGCGTTGACGCAGTCTAGCGCGAATTTGCTGGGCTTGGCACCCGGCAATCGTCACGCGTCGCTCAGCATGAGCGCGGCAGCGCCCACCATGCCCGCATCGTTGCCGAGCGCGGCCTTGGCCACGCGGATCGCGCCATTGGGCGCGAGCACGGCCCGCGCGATGGCGCGCTCGGCGGCCGCGCGGTAGAGCGCGAAATGCCGCTCGCCCATGCCGCCCCCGATAAGGAGCACCTCGGGCAAAAAGGCATGGACGAGGCTCCAGATCCCCGTTTCCATCGCATCTGCGCTGCGGGCGACGATGGCTTTGGCGGGCTCCGCACCGGCCTCGGCGGCGGCGAAGACGGCCTCGGCATCCGCATAGCCGAACTCGGCGCCCGCGCGCGCGAGCGCCGGCCCCGCGGCGAGCGCCTCGATGCAGCCCCGGCTTCCGCAGTAGCAGTCCGGACCCGCCGGGTCGACGATCAGGTGGCCGATCTCGGGATGCTCGCCCGCCGCACCGCGCAGGATGGCGCCCTCGATCAGCGCCGCGCCGCCGATACCGGTGCCGACGGTCAGCATGACCGCGATACGGGCGCCGCGCGCAGCCCCCGCCAGCGCCTCGCCGAGCAGCGCCGCGTCCGCGTCGTTGACGAGGCGCACCGGCGTGCCGAAGCGGGC
>WTFV01000044.1 GCA_011523845.1 Acidobacteriota bacterium
TTGTCGTAAGCCTCGCCGGCCGCGTCGTCGCGCGTGCGGCCGATCAGCCGATGCGACAACCCCTCGTCGCCCGCCGCGGTGGTCAGGTAGAGGTTGGTGTGTCCGCCGGAGACGACCAGCACTACCGCCGGCAGCGGCATCCGACCGCCCTCGACCACCAGCGATTCGATGTGCCCGGCCAGGTGCTGCACCGGAACCAGCGGCACGTCGAGCGAGGCGGACAGCGCCTTGGCGAAGGCGACGCCGACCAGCAGGGATCCGACCAGCCCCGGCCCCTGCGTCACCGCGACCGCGTCCAGATCGGACCACCTGGCGCCGGCGTCCTCGAGCGCGCGCTCCACCACGCCGCAGATGTCCCGCACGTGCTGCCGCGACGCGAGCTCGGGGACCACCCCGCCCCACTCCCGGTGAATGTCCGCCTGCGAGGCGACCACGTTGGACCGTACCCGCCACGGCCGCGCGGGATCGCCGGAATCCGCGACGATTGCCGCGGCCGTCTCGTCACACGATGTCTCGATGGCGAGGACATCCATCCGAGCGCCTCAGCCCCGCACGCAGGCCGCGGCCAGGCTCTCGCCGTACGGCGGCCGGCAGACTCCCCGTTCGGTGATGATGCCGGCGATGAACCGATGCGGCGTGACGTCGAAGGCCGGGTTCCACACACCGGCCCCTTCGGCCGCCACCCGCGAGGAGCCGACGTGCGTGACCTCGCGCGGGCTGCGCTCCTCGATGGGAATTCCCTCGCCGTCGGCAGTCGCCAGATCGATCGTCGACGTCGGGGCGGCGACGTAGAACGGCACGCGGTGCTCGCGCGCGAGCACCGCCACCGGGTAGGTGCCTATCTTGTTGGCGACGTCCCCGTTCGCGGCGATGCGGTCCGCGCCGACCACGACGGCGTCCACCTTGCCGCCGCTCAGCAGCGATCCCGCCATCCCGTCGGTCACGACGGTCGTGTCGATGCCGTCCCGCAGCAGCTCCCAGGCGGTCAGGCGGCTGCCCTGCAGGAAGGGCCGGGTCTCGTCGGCGTAGACCGCGATCCGCTTGCCGCCCTCCACCGCCGCCCGAATCACCCCGAGCGCGGTGCCGTAGCCACCCGTGGCGAGAGCGCCGGCGTTGCAGTGCGTGAGGACCCGGCCGTCGTCGGGCAGCAGCGCGGCGCCGTGCTCGCCGAGGGCCCGGCAGCAGGCGACGTCCTCGTCGTGGATGCGTCCGGCCTCGGTCACCACGATTCCGCCGATCTCGTCCGCCGACCGCCCCGCCCGCACCGCGTCCGAGAACACGCTCTTCATGCGGGCGATGGCCCAGAAGAGATTGACCGCGGTCGGGCGCGTGGCGGCCATCACGTCGCACAGCCTGTAGAACTCGGCGGCGAGCCCGGCGCTCCCCTTCGCCCGGCTCTTCGTCACGCCGAGGGCAAGACCCATCGCCGCCGCCACCCCGATCGCCGGCGCGCCGCGAATCACCATCTTCTCTATCGCGCGGGCCACCTCGCGGGCGGTGCGAAGCTCGACGTAGACCTCCTGGCCGGGCAACTTGCGCTGATCGACCATCAGGACGTGGTCGTCCTTCCAGGCGACGGTGGGGAGCATGGCAGGGATCATACAGCCCGGCCCGCGCCCGGAACGGGAAGCGGCCCGGCGGGCGCCGCCGTCGGCGGCCGCCTTCCGGGCGAGACCACGCGCCCGGCAGCCCGCATACGGACTGCTACAGGAGCACGGCGGCCACGCAGGCGTTGATCAGGGTGGCCATGAATCCGGCGAGCAACGCGCGCGCGCTGAGCCGCGCCAGATCCCCCCGGCGCTCGGGCGCCATGCTGCCGATCCCTCCCAGCACGATGCCGATGGAGCCGAAGTTGGCGAAACCGGTCAGCGCGTAGGTGGAGAGCGTGCGCGCGCGATCGCCGACGGTATCGGCGTACTCGCCGCTCAACTTCACGTAGGCCACGAACTCGTTGGTCACCAGCTTGGTGCCCAGCAGGTCCGCCACCGCCGCAACGTCCCCGCCCGGCACGCCGATGAGCGCCGCCACCGGGGCGAAGACGACCGCGAGGATGCCGGCCATCGTCAGGCCCGGCCGGACGAGACCGAGGAGGTAGTCGAACATGGCGATGAACGCGAGAAACGCGATCAGCATCGCGGTCACGTTGAAGGCCAGTTGCATGCCGCTCGACGCGCCTCCGGCCGCCGCGTCGACCACGTTGACGTGCTCGCGCGCCGGGTTGACGACGACCCGGCCCGCCGTCACCGGTCGCCCCGTCTCCGGCAGCAGGATCTTGGCCAGGTAGAGGCTGCACGGCGCCGCCATGACGCTCGTCGTCAGCATCGCCACCGGATCGGCGCCCAGGCTCACGTAGATGGCGAACATGCTGCCGGCGATGGTGGCCAGCCCGCCGGTCATCAGCGCCAGCAGCTCCGACTGCGTCATCCGCGCGATGTAGGGGCGGACGATGATCGGCGCCTCCGTCTGCCCCATGAAGACGTTGGCCGCCGCCGAGAGCGTCTCGGCCCCGCTCGTGCCCATCAGCGGCATCATGACGCGGGCCAGCAGCCGCACGGCCGCCTGCAGGACGCCCAGGTGATAGAGCACGGTGAAGACCGACGACGCGAAGATGATGATCGGGAAGGCCGAGAAGGCGAGCACGAGCCCGTTGGGAAACCGTTCGCCCATGGCGACCGGATCGGCGAGGACGCCGAAGACGAACTGCGCGCCGACGCTGGTGAACTCCAGGAACCGCGTGACGACGGCGGCGAGCGCGGAGAACAGGGCGTAGCCGGGTCGCACCCCGCCGACGGCGAGCTTCAGAATCAGGACCGCCAGGAGGACCTGGAGCCCGATGCCCCAGGCGACGGTGCGCCAGCGGATGGCGGCCACGTCGGCCGAGCAGGCCACGGCCGTCAGGATGAACGCCGCGATCCCCATCAGGGCGCGCGCCCGTCCGGGCAGCCACGTCAGAAACGCGAATGCCGCCAGTGCGAGCAGGACGGCCACGAGGGCCGCGCCGGCGCGCATTCGCCGGTTCTCGTTCATCATCTCGGCAAGCGCCCCGAAACGCCTCGCTGACTCGGCGTTTCGGCCCATCCCCCCCGCTCCATGACCCTGCACCGCAGAACTCCGCTTCGCTGCGTTCTGCGGCGCAAGCTCCTAGCCGAAGTCGTCGAACAGGATGTTGTCGCGCTCGACGCCGAGGCTGTCGAGCATGTCCATGCAGGCCTTGAGCATCAGCGGCGGGCCGCACAGGTAGTACTCCACGTCCTCCGGCGCGGGATGGTCCTTCAGGTAATTGTCGTGGAGGACCTGGTGGATGAACCCGGTCAGGCCCGTCCAGTCGTCCTCCGGCAGCGGCTCCGACAGCGCCAGGTGCCACTCGAAGTTCGGGTGCGCGGCCGCGATGGTGTCGAAATCGTCGATGTAGAAGGCCTCGCGCAGGCTGCGCGCGCCGTACCAGAAGCTGACCTTGCGGTCGGTTCCGATGCGGCGGAACTGGTCGAAGATGTGCGAGCGCATGGGGGCCATGCCCGCTCCGCCGCCGACGAAGACCATCTCCGCCGGCGTCTCCTTCGCGAAGAACTCGCCGAACGGGCCCGAGATGGTCACCTCGTCGCCCGGCTTCAGGCTGAAGATGTAGCTGGTCATCTTGCCCGGCGGGGTCCCCTCCGGCGCCCGCGGCGGCGGCGAGGCGATCCGGATGTTGAGCATGATGACGCCCTTCTCCTCCGGATAGTTCGCCATCGAGTAGGCGCGCGTCACCGGCTCGTCGAGCACCGCATGGTAGCGCCAGAGGTTGAACTTGTCCCAGTCGGCGCGGTACTCCTCCTCGACGTCGTAGTCGCGGTAGTCGTAGGTCCCCGGCGGGGCCTCGATCTGGATGTAGCCGCCGGCCCGGAACGGCACCTCCTCGCCGGCCGGCAGCTCCAGGATCAGCTCCTTGATGAAGGTGGCGACGTTGTGGTTCGAGCGCACCTTGCACCGCCACTGGCGGATGTCGAAGACCTCCGCCGGCAGCTCGATCGCCATGTCCTGCTTCACCTTGACCTGGCAGGACAGGCGGACCCCCTCGCGCTCCTCGCCGCGGCTGAGGTGGCTGCGCTCGGTCGGCAGCACCGCCCCGCCGCCGTCGCACACCTTCACCTTGCAGACGCCGCAGCTCCCCTTGCCGCCGCACGCCGAGGGGATGAACAGCCGGTTGTCGGCCAGCGTGCCTAGCAGGGTGCCGCCGGCCGCCGTGCACAGCGCCTTGTCCGCGTCGCCGTTGACGGTGATCGTCACCTCGCCGGTGGCGACGAGCTGCCGCCGGGCCGCCATCAGCAGGCCGACCAGGGACACGATCACGAACGTGAACATCGCGACGCCGAGGGTGACGGTGACCATCTGCCCCGACTCCCTAGAGCTGCACGCCGGCGAAGGCCATGAAGCCGAGCGCCATCAGCCCCACCAGCATGAACGTAAGGCCGAGGCCGCGCAGCGCCTCCGGCGGGTTCGAGTAGCGCAGCCGCTCGCGGATGCCGGCCAGCGCGATCACCGCCAGCGCCCAGCCGATGCCGGAACCGAGGCCGAAGACGGTGCTCTCGGCCAGCGTGTAGCTGCGCTCCACCATGAACAGCGACGCGCCCAGGATGGCGCAGTTGACCGCGATGAGCGGCAGGAAGATCCCCAGCGCGGCATGCAGCGGCGGCGCGAAGCGATCGAGCACCATCTCGACGATCTGCACCATCGCCGCGATGGTCCCGATGTAGGAGAGGAAGCCGAGGAACGACAGATCGTAGGCGGCCAGCGACGGGTGCAGCCACGCCATCGCCCCCGGGCTCAGCAGGTGCGCGTAGATCAGGTTGTTCATCGGCACCGTGATCGTCAGCACGAAGATGACCGCGCCGCCGAGGCCGACGGCGGTCGGCACCTGCCGTGAGACGGCCAGGAACGAGCACATGCCGAGGAAGAAGGCCAGGGCCATGTTCTCGACGAAGATCGACTTGACGGCGAGGCTCAGGTAGTGCTCCAGCATCACTCGGCCTCCACCTGCCCGCTGTCGACGAGGACCGCCCGGCGCGCGAGGCTCAGGTAGTGCTCCAGCATCACTCGGCCTCCACCTGATCGGTCTTCCAGCTCCGCAGCGCCCAGATCAGGAACCCGATGATGAAGAAGGCGGCGGGCGACAGCACCATCAGCCCGTTGGGCGTGTACCAGCCCGCCTCGCTCGCCAGCGGCAGCACCGTCGTCCCGAACACGGTGCCCGAGCCGAGCAGCTCGCGGATGAACGCGGTGATCATCAGGATGGCGCCGTAGCCGAGGCCGTTGCCGAGCCCGTCGATCAGGCTCATGCCGGGCGGGTTCTGCATGGCGTAGGCCTCGGCCCGCCCCATGATGATGCAGTTGGTGATGATGAGGCCGACGAAGACGGTGAGCTGCTTCGACAGCTCGAACAGGTAGGCCTTCAGCACCTGGTCGACCACGATCACCAGCGAGGCGATGATCGTGAGCTGCACGATGATGCGGATGTTCGTCGGAATCTGGTTCCGCAGCGCGCTGACGAAGAAGTTCGAGGACATGATGACGACGACCACGGCCACGCTCATCACCAGCGCCGTGTCCATGCGGGTGGTCACCGCCAGGGCCGAGCAGATGCCGAGCACCTGCAGGGCGATGGGGTTGTTGTTGAACAGCGGGTCGATCAGCGCGTCGCGCGTCTTCGCCATCAGCCGTCCCTCCGCGTCCGGAGCGCCTCCAGGTAGGGGCCGAAGCCCTGCTCGTCGAGCCAGAAGCGGAGCATGTTGGTCACGCCGCGGCTCGTCATGGTGGCGCCGGCCAGGCCGTCCACCCGGTACGGGTCGTCCGCGGGCGGCCCGGCCAGCCCCTTGATCACCTCGATGGCCGGCGCGCCGTCGGGTCCGAACGCCTTGCGGCCGTTCCACAGGCTCTTCCAGCGCGGGTTGTCCACCTCGCCGCCGAGGCCCGGCGTTTCCTTGTGCTCGTAGTAGGTCAGCCCGCGGATCGTCTCCAGGTCGGCGTCGAGGGCCACGAAGCCGTAGAGGATGCCCCACAGGCCCAGGCCGTGGACCGGCAGCACCACCAGGTCGAGCGCGCCGCCGTCGCCGCGCAGCTCGTAGACCAGCGCCTGGTCCGCTACCCGCTGCAGCCCCGCGTTGTTGGGCGGGGCCGCCTCGCTCGTGTCCGGATCCGCGGCCGCGGCGCGCGGATCGAAGCCGGTCGGATCGGCGTCGGTGGCGGCGCCGGTCTCCCGATCGATGACCACCTGCGTGATCGGCGCGAAGCGCGCCTCGATCTCGTCCGGCTCCAGCGCCTCGTCCGGGGCGGCCAGCCCGGCCGCCACCAGCACGTTGCGCTGCATGTCGAGGGTCTGGTTGATCTCCTGCCGCTCGCGCAGCGCCACCGCCGACGACGACACGACGATGGCGCACGCCACGCAGACGATGGCCGCGAAGCCCAGGTTGTAGAGGACGCTACCCTGCATGGCCCGTCACCCGTCCGCGGCTCTGCTTGCCGCCCAACCACCCCTCGCTAGGCATCCGCACCGCTCCACGGAGCAGACCCATAGCGGGCCCTCCGCCGCCGCACGTTCATCTGTATCGCGGCGTAGTCGATCAACGGCGCGAACAGATTCATGAACAGGATGGACAGCATCATCCCCTCAGGATACGCCGGGTTGACGACGCGGATGAGCACGACGAGCACGCCGATGAGAAAGCCGTAGACATAGTGCCCCCCGCGCACCGCGGGCGCCGACACCGGGTCCGTTGCCATGAAGACGGTGCCGAACGCCCAGCCGCCGATCACCAGATGCCAGGCGGGGCTCACGTCGAAGAAGGGATTCGTCGCCGACCCGATCGCGTTGAGCCCCGCCGCCATCAGGAGAGTGCCGGCGGCCACGCTCACCATGATGCGCCACGAGCCGACGCCGGTACCGATCAACAGCGCCGCCCCGGCCAGGCAGGCGAGCACCGAGGTCTCCCCCATCGAGCCGGGCACGAAGCCGGCCAGCGCCTGCCACCAGCCGAAATCGGCAGTCATGTCCGCCGTGCCGCCGAGGGTGGCGACGGCCAGGGCGGTTGCGCCGCTGACCCCATCGGTGGACGTGTCGGCCGCAATCCAGACCGCGTCCCCCGACATTTCCGCCGGGTAGGCGAAAAAGACGAAAGCGCGGGACACCAGCGCCGGGTTCAGGACGTTCATGCCGGTCCCGCCGAAGATCTCCTTGCCGACCACGATGCCGAACGAGATGCCGAGGGCCACCTGCCACAGCGGAATGGTCGGGGGCAGGACCAGCGGGAACAGCATCCCGGTGACGAGAAAGCCCTCGTTCAGCTCGTGCTTCCGCACCACCGCGAAAAGGGCCTCCCACAGGCCGCCGACCGCGAAGGTGACGAGCAGGATCGGAAGGTAGTAGAGGCCGCCGTGCACGAGGCAGCTCGCCAGGTCGTCGGGATCGAAGCCGAGGCCGAGCGCTTCCATGACGCCGGTCTGCCACGTGGCCAGCGGCGCCGCGCCGGCCGCAATGGCCAGGTTCGCCTGGTAGCCGGTGTTGTGCAGCGCCATCCACACGCACCCGGCCAGCGCGACGACGACCGTGATCATCATCCGCTTCAGGTCGAGCCCGTCGCGCACGTGCGACGGGCCGGCGGTGACCTGGCCGGGTGTGTAGAGAAAGCTGTCCTGTGCTTCCCACAGCGGGTAGAGGCGCTCGAGCTTGCCGCCCGGCTCGAAGTGATGCGCCTGCGAGTCGAGCAGGCGCCGCAGGAACTTCATGGCACGATCCGCGCCCGCATTCTCGTTCTCCGGGCGCGCCACCCGCGCTCGAGGTTCCGTCCCCGGGTGCGGTCACCCGCGCCGGTCGTCGAGCGCTTGCCCACCGCTTGTGATTTTTTTCTCAAGCGCGGCGTCAAAAAAAGACGGGGACCCGCCCCCGAACTCCAGAATGATCGTACCGTCGCTCTCCAACACAAGTCAATCCGGGCGCCGGCGGCGCCTTCTCTTCTTGTCGTGCACCCGCCGGCGCAGCGCGGCGGCCGGCGGCACGATGCGGAGGCGTGTGGACGCAGGCCGCGACGATCACGAGTGGGAGCATCGTCACGGCGGCGGCTGGCGGCGCGATGCGGAGGCGTGCGCAAGGAGCCGGCCCGTTCCGCCCGCGATCAGCCTTCCAGGCGGAGCGTGTCCAGAACGCGGCGCAGGTGCGGCCCGAAGTCGGTCTTGCCCGGGTCCACGAACGTGCAGAGGGCAAGGTCCTCCTCGTCCAGCTCCAGGCAGCCGAGCTCCTCGGCGCGCTCGACGTCGTGCATCACCAGCGCCCGCAGCATCGGCGTCGGCAGCAGGTCCATCGGCATGACGCGTTCGTACATCCCGATGGGAACGATCGCGCGCGGCGACCCGTGGGTGGACGTCGTCATCGGGAAGCGGCGGCCGGGAATCAGCTTCGACGCGAAGGCGCGCACCGTCGAGAAGGTGTCGAAGCCGGGGCCGAGCCAGCCGAGGAACTCGCGCTCCCGCCCCTCGGCCAGCACGGACACCTGCTGGTGATAGCGCCCGAGATAGCCGCGCACGTCGCCCATCGCCGTGCGCCCGGAAAGCACCGAGCCCGAGATGGCGCGGTGCTCGGCCGCCGCATCCACGTCTCCGTCCACCAGCTCGGCGATGGACGCCCCCACCCGTGTCCGCAGCAGGCGCGGCCGCTCCACGGGCGGCCCGCCGAGCGCCACGATCCGGGAGACGTCGAGCACGCCGGTCTCGAACAGCCGGCCGGTCGCAGCGACGTCCTGCATGCCGATGTGCCAGACGAGCTTGCCGCGGCCGACCGGATCGAGGGTGTGGATGTGTACGCCGACCGTCCCCGCCGGATGCACGCCCTCGAACACCTCGTGGCGGACCTGGTTCCGGGCCGACGCCGGCGGGTGCACGCGCTGGTCCGGTCCCGTGCAGACGAACACCGGGCCCGGCGTCAGGCGCGCCAGGGCCGCGAGCCCGCGCTCGAAGGCGCCCTCCCGGCCCTCCAGGATGGCCGCCACGTCCGGCGCGAGTGGATTCGTGTCGATGGCGGTAACGAATATCGAGTGCGGGATCGTGGCCGGGTCGGCCACCCGCCCGTAGGGCCGGGCCCGCAGCGCCGTCCACTGGCCCGATTCCAGCAGCAGCTCCCGCACCTCGCGGTCGGTCAGTCCGCTCGGATCGCGCCGCGACCAGGCGTCGAAGCGCACGGTCTCGGCTTCGCGCCCCTCGCGCTCGGCCCGACTCGGCTCGATGACCACCGACTGCAGCGCACGCCGGGCGCCCCGGTTGATCGCCCTGACGGTGCCGGCCGCCGGAGCCGTGTAGCGCACGCCCGGCTGCGTCTTGTCCTCGAACAGGAGCTGGCCCCGGGAGACCGCGTCGCCGACGGAGACGTGCATCGTCGGCCGCAGACCCACGTAATCGTCCGCCAACAGCGCGACCCGCCGCGGCGGTCGCGTGTCCTCGATGGAGCGGTCCGGCTGCCCGGCAATCGGGAGGCGCAGTCCGCGTCTGACATGGTGGCGTCCCATGGTTCGGAGGGAACCCCCAAGCGTACCCGGGACGGCTTCGCCGCGTCAACGCGGGCGCCGGACGAGACCGGCCCACCATGCTAGGATGAACTCGATGGCGGACTTGTTCAGGCTGTTGACGCTCGACGGTCAAGTGGTGGGCGCGGGAATGCTGGTGGCTCTTGTGTGGCTGGTCGTGACCGTAAAGGGGCTCGACGCGAAGGTCGTCGCACTGGAGACGAGGGTGGAGAGCCGTTTCGGCGGGTTGGAGACCCAGGTAGCCACGCTCGCGGCCGGGGTCGCCACGCTGGGGGCCGACGTCGCGTACCTTCGCGGCCGACAGGAAGAGCGGGACCGCGGGTCCTCGCAGTAACGCCTTCCAATCAGGAAACCGATCACGGTCGCCGGACATGCCGCACGGAACCTTGCGCGAGCTTGCAACGGCGCTGCTCTCCCGCGCCCCGGCGACGGCGTTGCTCGCGGCCGTGCTGCTCGCCGGCCCGGCCGGCGCCCAGCCGCCGCGCTTCGACTTCCCCGCCGACTGCGTCGTCGGCCGCGACTGCTGGTACCGGGCCTACGTCGACCTGGATCCGGCTTCCACCTACCGCGACCACCGCTGCGGGGTGCGCTCGTACGAGAACCACCGGGGCACCGACGTCGCGCCCTTCAGTCCAGGCGATCCCCCGTTCCGCGTGCTCGCGGCGGCGGCCGGCGTCGTCGCCGGGGTCCGCGACGGCCTCGACGACAGCCCCCTGCGCGACGACAGCGGCGACTCCAGCCGGCGGGGCGTCGAGTGCGGCAACGGCGTGCGGATCGACCACGGCGGCGGCTGGGCGACGCAGTACTGCCACCTGCGGCGCGGCAGCGTGACCGTCGACCGCGGCGCGCGGGTGGAGGCGGGCGACGTGCTCGGCGTCATCGGCGCCTCCGGGCAGGCAGACACGCCGCACCTGCATTTCCAGGTCGAGCGCGACGGGACGCCGGTGGATCCGTTCACCGGGGCCGCGGCGGCCCGCCCGGTGCGCTGCGACGCGACCGGCTCTTCGGCCGGGGCGCTGTGGCGGGACCCCGCGGCGCCGGGTCTCTCCGCCTATGAGCCTGTCGTCATCTACCGCGCCGGCGTGGCCACCGGCCGCCCCGACTCGGCCCGCGCCCGCTACGTCGGCTACCCCACGGAAGCGAGCGTCAGCGCCGGGGCGCTGGTGGGCTACGTGGTGCTGCTCGGCGCGACCGGCGGCACCACGGTCGACACGGTCATCAGCGGTCCGGACGGCGCACGGATCTTCGAGAACCGGGCGGAAGTGCCGCGGGACTTCGCCCGCTACTTCACCTTCGCCGGCACGCCGCGGCCCCGATCCGGCTGGACGCCCGGCGTCTACGAGGCGCGCTTCGTCGTCACCGCCGCCAACGGCGGCTACCGCACCGAGACCACCGCGCGCATCGACCTGCGGTAGCTTCGCGGCTCGCCGCGACGGACCACTAGTTGGCGACCACGACGCCGATTGACGCGGCGTGCCGGCGGTCGAGGGCGTCGAGCACCGTCGCGGTGACGGTGTAGCGGCCGCCGTTCCGGTAGGCGTGCGCGACCGAGGTGCGTCCGCTCAGCGTGCCGAGCGACGCCCGGGACCCGTCGCCGAAGTCGAGCGTGACCTCGCGGACCGCCGGCGCCCCGGACGCCGGAGACACGCCGACCGTGAACGTCACCGACTGGCCGGCCACCGGTGCGGCCGGGGCCGCCGCGACCGTGACCGATATGCCGGGCGCCGGGTTCACCCGCACGCCTATCGACGCCCGGTGCCGGCCTCCGGCCGCGTCGCGCACCGTCACGGTGACGATGTAGCCGCCGTCCCGCTCGTAGACGTGCGCGACCGTCCGGCGCCCCGTGAGCGCGCCGAGCGACGTCCGGGACCCGTCGCCGAAATCGATCGTCGCCTCGCGGACCGCCGGCGCCCCGGACGGCGGAGACACGTCGACCGTGAACGTGACCGGCTGGCCGGCCACCGGCGAGGCCGGGGCCGCCGTGACCGTGACCGGAATGGCCGGCGCCGGCTCCACCCGGACCGCGATCGACCCGCTGGCGACATGGCCGGCGACGTCCGTCGCGGTAACCGTGACCGCGTAGGTCCCCGCCTCCGCGTAGGTGTGGGCAACCGTCAGGCGTTCGGCGGCGCCGAGCCGCGCCGTCCGCCCGTCGCCGAAGTCGATGACGGCGCTGCGGATCGCCCGCGCGTCGTTGCGCAGGGTCACCTCGAACGAGACTGCCTGACCGGCAACCGGCCGCTCGGGGGTGGCGCGGATCGAGATGGCCGTCGGCGCATCGAGCGAGATGGAGGAGGTTGCGCTGGCCTCTCCGACCGAGGCTGTCACCCGCGCGGCCGTCGTCGTCGCGAGCTCCGTTCGCGCCTCGCCGGACGGGTCGGTCGCCACGAGCCGATCCCGCAAGCTGCCGGCGCTGGTGGCGAACGCGACGTCGACGTTGGGCAGCGGGTTCCGCGCGCCGTCGAGCACCCTGGCGATCAGTGTCGCCGTGCCGCCCGCGGGAGGCAGGCTGGCCGGCCGGGCCGTCAGTTGCACCGACCCCACCGCGGCGGCGCCGATGGTGATCTGCACGGTCTCGCTGACGGCGCCGCCCGAATACGCGATGACGTCGGCAACGCCGGACTCGGAGCCGGCCGTGAAGGTGGCGCCGGCCCGCCCCCGCGACGTGGGCGCCTCGGGCGGGTATATCGCGCCCAGCGTGGTCGAGAACGTGACGACCGTTCCGTCGTGCACGGGCGTGCCGGCCGCCTCGGTGACCGTGGCCGTCACCGGGGTCGAGCCGCCGTTCGGGAGGGACGTGTCGGCTATCACCAGGCGTATGGTCGACTGCGTCGGCGCGACCAGCGGCACCGACTCGCAGGCGACGCAGACGGCCGCCGCCGACAGCGGCGCGAGCAGCATGGTCACGCGCATCGCGCTACCGGTCCGGCGGACCGCCCGCCGGGTCATCCAGGAATTCACTTCCAGCACCGTCCGCGCCCCTGTATCGCGCTACCGGTCCGGCGGACCGCCCGCCGGGCCCGCATCGGGAACCGGCGCCGCGGCGACCGGGGAATCGCCCGGACTCCCGACCGGGGCCGCGGCCGGCGGCACGCCGGGTGTCAAGGAGACGCCGGCCGGCGGCGCGCCGGGCGTCAGCGAGACGCCGGCCGGCGGGGAATCCGGCGGCGCCGCGGCCCCGGCCGGCGGCGGCACGCCGGCGTCCGGCGGCGCGTCGGGAGCGGTCGCAATGACGGGTGGGGGTCCCGTGACGCCGATGTTGCCCTGCGTCCCGATGTGTATGGGATTCAGATCCTGCTGGGTCAGCTCGTGGCCGCGCACGATGCGGGGCGTCAGCAGCATCACGATGTCGGTCGTCATCACCGACTCGTCGGTGGCCGAAAAGAGCCGTCCGAGGATCGGCACGTTCATCAGGCCGGGTATGCCCTTCAGCGTCTGCCGGTCCTGCTCGCGCAGCAGACCGGCCAGCAGGTTCGACTCGCCGTCGCGCAGCCGCAGGCGGGTGACCACGTTGCGCGTGCCGAACGTCGGCAGCGACTGGCCCGCGACCAGGATCGACGGCCCCAGCGTGCTGTTCTCCACCTCGAGCTCGAGAATGATCTCGTTCTCGTAGGTCACGCGGGGCGTCATGCTGATGATGACCCCGATGGGCCGGTAGGTGTACGAGGTGAGCGGATTGAACGAGGCCCCGCCCGCGGCGAGCGGCGTGAAGGCGGTGGTCGGCACCGGGATCTCCTGCCCCAGATTCAGCGTCAGCTCCATGCCTTCCTGCCCGCGGAGCTGCGGCTGCGCGACCAGGCGGGTGTTCGTGTCCTGCTGGAGGAAGTTGACCACCGCGGCGGGCACCGCGGTATAGAAGTCGGCGATGCTCACGCCGCGGCTGATGGTGTTGAGATTGAAGTAGCCCGCGGGCGACGCGCCCTCGGACGTCGTGACGCCGTTGTCCGTCTCCGGCGCCGGCGCGCCGCCCGGCGGCCCCTCGGGAGAGAAGACCGCGCCGAGGGAGTACTGCGACAGATCGAGGCCGTACTGCTTGGCCCGCTCGCGGTTCACCTCGAGGATCTCCACGTCGATGACGATCTCCGCCCGCGGCTTGTCGTTGGCCTCGATGACCTGCTCGACGATGCCGAGCACCGACGTGCTCGCCCGCACCGTCAGGCTGTTGGCGGTCGTGTTCGCCACGAAGCGGGGCGGCACGGACATCTCCTGCGCCGTCAGCACCGCGGTCAGCAGCGCCACCAGCTCCTCGACGTCGCCGTGGGAGATGTAGAAGGTGCGGATTGCCTGCTCGTCGTATTGCGCGCGCTTCTGCGGCGTGTCCGGCACCACGACGATCGTCGCCGGGTTGACCACCTTGTAGAAGGCGCCGTAGGACGAGAGCAGGTGCACCAGCGCCTCCTCGAAAGTGACGTCGACCAGGTTCAGGGAGGCGGGCTCGTCCTCGAAGTCCTCGTCGTAGGTGACGTTGATGCCGCTGGCCTCGCCGAGGAACGCCAGGATGTCGCGCAGGTTCGCGTCGGCGAACTCCAGCACCAGCAGCTCGTCGGAGGCCGGGTCGAGCAGCGGCGGTTGCGCCTCCGCGCGCGCCTGCTCGCGCATCGCTTCGATGGGGGCCGGCGCCCGGGCCGCCTCCAGGCGCTCGCGCAGCTCCTGTTGCAGGTTGGCGATGCGGATCCCCGCCTCGCCGTTCGACGGGTCCAGCGCGTACGCGAGCCGGTACTCCATCAGCGCGCCCGACAGCTCGCCCGCCGCCTCCAACTCGCGGGCGGCGGCCAGGTGCGCGCGCGCCGCGTTCAGCATCGCCCGCTCCAGCGCGATGCGGTACTCCGGCCGATCCGGCGCGTCCTGCACCGCGAGCCGGTAGTACTCGACCGCCGCGTCCCAGTTGCCGCCCCGCGCCGCCGACTCGCCGCTCCGAAACGCCCGGCCCGCGGCGCAACCGGCAACGAGGAGGGCGCACGCGAGCAGGACGACGCACCCGCCCCGCCCCGGGCCCGCTCCGCCGCACCAGCGCATCTCGACAGTCCTCCCGGCGCAGGATCCCGCTACCTGGCCCGGAAAGCGTCGCCTGCGGCCCCGCTTGCCGCCCAACCGACCCTCCCGGACTCCGCGCCGTGCCATGGCGCAGACTCCCAGGTACAGGTACAGGTAGTCTCACGATCTCTCGGCCGCGGAGCGGCATCGCTGTAGGAGTGTGCCCGCGCGGAAGCTCACTGCCAGGGCAGCCTCAGGATCCTCCGCGTTCCGCGCGCGAGGTCCTCGATCTCGACGGAAGCGGCGCCCACGGAGAGGACGCGGTAGCGCCCGCGGACGACGTCGTCGACGAGGCCGTAGAAGACACCGTCGCCGTCGGTCAGCACGGCGACGCGCTCCGGGGCCTCGCGCGTCTCGACGAAGCCGATGAGCCGCAGCCCGTCGAGGGGATCGAGGGGCTCCGGGGCGGCAGTGGTGGTCGCGCCTCCGGAAACCGCGTCTTCGGTTCCGGCATCTCCCTCTCGTCCCCACAGGTCCGCCAGGGACCCGGGCGTGCCCGGCGGCCAGCCGTCGCCCGCGGCCGAGCCGAACCGGAACGGGTTCCGCCGTTCGAGAATGGCCGGCGCCGCATGGCCGAGCAGGGCCTCGACCGACACGTCGACGTCCGGCTCGCCGACGCCCCTGGGAAGGGCGCCGCCGCCGGTCGGGCCGGGCGCCGAGGACGGGGTGACCGGTTGCGGTCGCGAGTCCGCGGCCGGGGCGCCGGGGCCTCAGCCGACGGCCGCGACGCTCCAGACGCCGGCGACGAGGAGCGGCAGTATCCGGCTGACAGCGGCGGGCAAGACAGACCGGATTATGCCGGTCGCCCCGAGGCGCTGTCTACCTGCGCCGCCTGCTGCCCCTGCTGCCTGCGCCGCCCGGTCACGTTGACCGCGTCGAAGCCACTGGACTAGAGTGGCGCGAGATTCTCAACACCCCAGCCCGGGAGGAAAACCGTGCGCGCAAGAGCCTTGCTGAGTCAGATTCTCGTCGTTGCGGTCGCGGTCGCCGCGACGGCCGTCGTCATCCAGGTGCAGCCGACCGCCGAGTCGGCGCCCGCGCCCGTCATCGCGGCGGCGCAGCCGAACTCGGAGGCGCAGACGCTGACGATCCAGGGCGTCAACTTCGGCGACGCGGTTTCCGAGGTGACCCTCGGGCTGTCGCCGCTGGCCGTCAGCTCGTGGACGTCGAACGCGGTCGTCACCGAACTGCCGGCGTACCAGCCCGGCAGCTACCTGCTGGTGCTCAAGCGGGCGGACGGCATCTTCTCCAACTCGATGGACCTGACGATCGGCGCCGTCGGGCCCGTCGGCCCCGCCGGCCCGCAGGGCCCGGTCGCGCGCGCGACCGACACGCTGATGGGCTTCGGCGGCGGCGAGGGCCTGGGCAGCGGCCTCGGCGCGGGCGACGCCCGGGACGAGGCGACGACGCGAGCCATCGAGGATGCGAACAATACGGCCTACGGCATCAACGCATTGAGAAGCCTGGCCCCGACACCCGGGACCCCGGACGGTACCGGCAACGCCGCGTTCGGCAAGGCGGCGCTGCGCGATCTCACCACCGGCTACGGGAACCTGTCCTTCGGATCGGGATCCATGCAGTTGTCGACGACCGCTCTCAACAACGTCGCGATCGGGAACGCGGCACTCAGGATGGCGACAGGCAACGAGAACGTCGCCGTCGGCAGCAACGCCCTGCGCGACAACCTCGGCTCGCGCAACCTGGCGTTCGGCTTCTTCGGCGGCAACAACAACAAGACCGGCAGCAACAACATCTACTTCAGCAACCTGGGCGTCGACGGGGAGAGCGGGGTGATCCGGCTCGGGGCAAGCGGCGTTCACAATACCGTCTACGTGTCCGGCACGATTCACGGGGACGGCTCCGGCCTGACCGGCGTGACGGCGGTGTACCAGTAGCATCGGACCCCTGACCCCTGACCGCCGCCTTCCGGGATCGCGGGCGCCGGGACCCGGCAGTCCCGGCGCCGCCGCTCCTGCGGCCCGCGCGCCGGCAGCCGGCCAGCGCCGGATGAGGCCGGCAGCTCCGTGCGGGAGAAACGGCCGGCGGCCAACGGAACCAGCGCGTGCCGACCCGCAGCCGCCGGGAACTCTCCGGGACCCCATGACCGGCGCTCTTCCCGAACCGGAAGCGCGCCGCCTCGTCTGCCACGCAATCCAGCTCCACGTCGACGGCAAGCTGGACGCCGCCGTCGATGCCTACCGAACCATCCTCGAGCAGCATCCCGAGGCGGCCGCCTGCTGGTCCAACCTGGGCGTGGCGCTGCGCGGGCTCGGCCGCAAGGACGAGGCACTGCAGGCGTTGCGGGAGGGTGAGCGCCGCTGCCCGGCGGCCGCCGACGTGCGCTGCAACCTGGCCAACGCCCTGACCGAGGCCGGCGACCACGAGGGGGCGCTGGAGCGCTACCGTGCCGTGCTCGCCGGCGACCCGGGTCACCTGCGGGCGGCGGTGGGCGGCGGCGAGACGCTCCTGCGGCTCCGACGCTTCGACCAAGCGGTCGATCACTACCGGACGGCGCTCGCGAGGCACCCCGACAACGCCAGGCTCTGTCACGCGCTCGGCGCGGCGCTGTGGAACCTGGGGCGCGTGGAGGCCGCCGCGGCAGTCTGGCGGCGCGCCCTCGCCGTCGGGCCGGCGCCGGCCGCCTGGCGCCTGAACCTGCACCGCGCACTGTCCGCGCTCGGCCGCTACGCGGAGGACGAGCGCCAGTTGCGCGAGGCCCCCGCGCCCGACGCGGGCTCGCCGGCCGTGCTCGCCGCGCTGGGACAGACCCTGGTCAGCCAGGGCCGCGTCGACGCCGGCGTCGAGTGTTTCGACGCGGCGCTGGCCGCCGATCCGGACCATCTCGACGCCCGGCTCGGACGCGCTCGCGCCAACTTCCTAGCGGGCCGTTACCGGGCGGCGTGGCCCGACTTCCGCTGGCGCCGCCGGCACAGGCAGTGGCGCCCGCCGAGCGTGACGGGCCGCGACTGGGAGGGGCAGGACCTTCGGGGGCAGTCGATCCTGCTGTACGGCGAGCAGGGGCTCGGCGACGTCATCCAGTTCGTCCGCTACGCGCCGCTCGTCACGCAACGGGGCGCGCGGGTGCTCCTCTACTGTCCGCCGCGCCTCACCGGCCTGCTGCAGCGGCTGCCCGAGGTCGCCGAGGTGGTCCCCACCGACCGCCCCGCGCCGGAGACCGACTGGATCTGTCCCCTTCTCGACCTGCCCGGCGTGCTGGGAACCGACATCGACTCGATCCCGGGCGCGTGCCCCTACCTGCCCTCCCGTACGCCGGCGAGCCGGTTGCTGCCGGCGACCCGGCAGTTCCGCGTCGGGATCGTCTGGGCGGGGAACCCGGCCAACCAGCGCGACCGGCACCGCTCCTGCCGCCTGGACGAGTTCGCGCCCCTGCTGGACCTGGTGGGGGCCGAGTTCCTCAGCTTCCAGGTGGGACCGCGCGCCGCGGAGCTCCGCGGCTCCGGCTGGCGGGGACTGATCGGGGAGGCCGGCGACGAGCTCGCGCCGTTCGAGGCGACGGCCGACGCGCTGGCCGAGGTCGACCTCGTGATCACCGTCGACACGGCGATGGCGCATCTGGCCGGCGCCCTCGGCCGGCCGGTCTGGACGCTGCTGCCGTTCGCCCCGGACTGGCGCTGGCTGCTCGGGCGCATCGACACGCCCTGGTACCCCACGATGCGCCTGTTCCGGCAGCCCGCCCCCAACGACTGGGCGGGCGCCTTCCGCGCAGTCCGCCGCGTGCTCACGGCCCGACTGGCCGAACGCTCGTGACCTTCCAACCGGCGCCGCGTTGACCTGCCGGGGCGGCCCCCAGGGGGAACTCGGCATCACCGGCCAAGGCGTCACTCCAGGGCCGCGATCGGCATGATACCGTGGGCCCTTTCGTGAGGGCCCACCATTTCATCGGCGAGAGTGATCTGTCCGACCGCCTGCTGGCGGCCAGCAGAGTCCACCGGGTGCTTGAAGCAGCGGAGACCTCGACGTGCTGACGAGCCTGAAGGTCGGGAGCGAAGGCAACGGCGGTTGACGGCTCACCCGACGGGGCCCTTCGTGCCCAACAGGTGAGCAGTGAGCATCCGCACGTCCTTCTTCAATTCCCGGACGTCCTGTCGCCCGCCCTCGATATCCTTCGTGAGTTGCTCCTGCACCCTTTCGATGTTCTTCGTGATCACGGCATGGGCGGCCGCGTTCTCGGTTCGGGTCGACTCCAGCCTGACGATCAACCACGCCAGGGCGACGAGCGTGCCCACACCGATCACCGGTCCGTCGACCGCCAGCAGGCGAAGCAGATCTCCCATCACGATGGACGTCATGAAGCAGGTCCCGTGCCGTCAGCGACCCCGGATCGCCATCCCTATACTATCAGGCGCCGTGCTGCATTTCGCACGATATACCGTGAGCACGTGGTGCGCGCCTGTGACCGGGCGGTTGCGGCCCACGCCCCTCACTCAAGAACCAGCGTCCGGCTGATCGGGTCGGCCTCCACGCGGCCCGTCCTCACGGCGCGCAGCAGATGCGCGAGCACCGGGCTCGCCTCGTCGTTCCGGCCCCGCAGGAAGTACGCGTGCCCCACCGGCGGGTCGAGGCTGTTGTTGAAGTCGTCGCAGTCGACGGCAACTTCCGTGCTGCAAGCGGTGCAGACCGTCAGCCGGCAGCACGCGCCGTCGCGGGCGCGGCCCCGAAGCAGTGCGCCACCCCGTTGCGCTCCAGCAAATCGACGTAGCGCGGTATCAGGGCGGCGTGCCGCGGCGTGAGCTCGTCGAAGCGGACGCGGGCGTAGATGGCCTCCAGCGACAGGCCACTCGCCTCGGTGACGCTGATGCGCGGCAGCCCCAGCAGCTCGCAGATCTCGCGCGTGCGCGAGTCGTGGTAGACGACGATGGCGGGCACGCCCTGCAGCAGCGCCGCCACCGCGCCGTGCAGTCGGGTGCCGACCACCAGATCCTGGCCGCGCACGAAGTCGAACCACGCGTCCACGTCGAAGAAGACGCGGCCGATGCGGCGCACGGCCGCCGCGTACTCCTCGACCCGGTCGTACCCCATCCGCCCGGCCGAGCGCTCCAGGGCCTGGGCCCGTTCCGGGTCCGGCCGCTCCAGGTACAGGATCTCCGGCAACTCGCTCTGGAACACGTACGGGTAGCCGGACGCGTCGGCGAGGCGGAACAGCGTCCGTTCCACCTCCGCCTTGGCCTGCGGATCGAACGACAGCCCCACCACGTCGGTGGTGCCGGTGACGGCGACCCGCTCGACGTCGGAGAACGGCTTGCGCTCCACGCGCAGGGGCGCCGACAGGTTCGTGTAGAACGACGGGCAGCCGAGCACCTCGACGTTGTGGATGCCGAGGTCGCGCAGAACCGAGGCCGTGTACTCCCCCCGCACCCCGATCACCACCGAGCGTTCGGCCACCGCCCGGGCGAAACGGACCGTCCCGGCCTGGAGTTCGGGGGCGAGCCGCCGGTATCCCGCCGCCTGCGCCCCGAGACCGACCATCAGACACGGCAGATCGGCCGTCTCCACGACGTCGGCCAGCGCCGACAGGTCGAAGTGCGGGCTGAGGAAGTTGGTGGCCACCACGACGACGCGGTCGAAGTTCCCGCGGACCTGCGCGGGGCGATGGGTGTGCATCGCCCCCAGCGCGGCGTGCCGCAGTTGGCGGCACGCGGCATGGCCCACCAGCAGGTTGCCGGTGTTGCGGCCGGAACTGCGAAAGCGCACTTCCCAGCGCCATCCGGACTCGCCCGCGCTGTGCCAAGCACCCAGGACGTACAGTCGCTCCAAGCCCGAATCGGCCATCGGATCAGCATACCGCAACGGGCGGCGCGAAGAGGCCCCGGGGGCCGGGCGGCCCCGGGGCCCTGTGCTAGCCTGCTAGCCTGCTAGCCCTAGGGCTCCCGGCGGACGGCCGACCGCGCGAGCAGCGAAGGGGCCGCAGCGAATGATACACTCGCCCGCGAGCCGCCGACGGCTCACGCATGACGACGCTCTTCGAACATCCGGGCCGCTGCCCGATCTGCAGGGCGGAGGTCACGTTCACCTCCAGGTACAAGTGGTACCGCGACCACCTGAGATGCCCCCGTTGCGGTTCCGTGCCGCGCGAGCGGGCCCTGATGTACGTCATCCAGACGTTCTACCCGCACTGGCGCGAACTGCGGATCCACGAGATGGCGCCGATCGGCCGCGGCGCGTCTGTGAAGCACCCAGGACGTACAGTCGCTCCAAGCCCGAATCGGCCATCGGATCAGCATA
>WTFV01000214.1 GCA_011523845.1 Acidobacteriota bacterium
CACCATCGAACCCATGTGACGAAAAACGGAAGTTATTTTTGCTCCGGCCCTTAGAGTCCGGACGTATTCCGAGGAGCTCAAACGCGCGGGCCAGATCCAACGCACGGACGATGCAAGTTCGCGGTTCGGAAGCCGGGAGCTCTTCGAAGAGCTGCGGTCTCGAATGAGTCAGAAGAAGACCGACGCCATCCTGTTCATCCACGGCTACAACGTCACGTTCAACGAGGCAATCGAAACCAGCGTGAAGATCGGAAGGGGTCTCCAGCGCGTGAACGGGAACAAGGGAGTGAACGTAGTCTGCTTCTCGTGGCCGTCCGACGGATCCATGTCTCCCTGGATCGCTTACTCGAACGACCGCCAGGACGCCGCCGCCTCCGGCCCGGCCTTCGCCCGCGGGCTGCTCAAGATGGCGGACTTCTTCCGCAACATGTCGCCAGATGAAGCCTGCCATCAGAAACTCCATCTCATGGCGCACAGCATGGGAAACTATGTGCTTCGACACGCCCTTCAGGAGGTGCGCCGACAGAACGGGGGCAGGATTCCACGCATCTTCGATCAGATTCTTCTCTTCGCGCCCGACGAGGACGACGACGCCTTCGAGTACGAGCACAAGCTCAAGCTCCTGCCGCGACTGGGACGCCACGTGAACGTCTACTTCAACCGGGGAGATGCGGCGATGGCAATCAGCGACGTTACGAAAGGCAATCCCGACCGACTGGGCGACGACGGACCGCGGGCCCCCTTTCAGGTACCGGGGAAAGTCAGCCAGATCGACTGCTCGAACGTCGTCGGTGGCGCAGTCGAGCACTCGTACTTCGTCGACGACGACAAAGTTATCAAGGACATCGCCCAGGTCTTGGATGGCGTCGATCCCAAGCGCGTGTCGAACCGGGAGTATCTCGACGATCGCAATCGCTTCGTGATCGGCTGAACCTGTGCCAGGAGTCTGCACCGCAGGACGTTCTGCTGCACGAAACAGGTCATCTGCCCACGATCTGAATCACGTGGCGGGACAGCGGTTACCCCAGGTTGCGCCTGCACAAGCCGCCCCCATTGCTCCGATCAACTACGCCGGGAGCCGGACGGACCTCTTCTCGGGGATTGTGTCGCGCAACGTGCTGTGCATCCAAGAGTCGCGCGACGTAGAGCCCGGTGTTCCCGCGCGGATGCCGGATGAGCGGCGGCAGCCCGCCCGGGACGGATGGCTACCGCGCGGCCCTCTCCGCCGATCCGGAGCACGGGGACGCCGCGGAATCCTGCTGCCGCGTGCTCCTGCGGCTGAAGCGATTCGAGTAGCACAGGGCGACGACCGGCAGCGTTCCTGCCGCCTCGACCACGTTGCGCCGCTGGTCGATCTGCCCGGCACCGAGTTCGTCAGCTTTCAGGTGGAGCCGCGCGCCGGAGATCTGCCGACGTCCGGCTGGCGGGGGCTGATAGACGAGCGACGCGATGGGCCGCGTCACTTATCGACGCCGTTCTGCAGATGAGCCCCGAGCAGGTGGCGCGGCCGCCGCCCGCCGCGACGAGACCGCCGCCACCGTACCGGGGACGCATCTGCCGGCGTCGACGTGCGGCTACCGCTCCGTCGACGTGTGCGGTTCTGAATCAGGACGACTCCGAAGGCGGGCAGTCCAACCTCGGCGTGCTGCACGCCAGCGGTCGTCGAGTCCCGCGGGACGACGGCAGGCGGCGAACCGGGTGGCCCTTCAGACGAAAGGGATTGACGATGCTCAGGCCGTCGACACGTCGGCCACGCGCGACGAACATCCGGGTGGGCGAGCGCCGGGACGTCGTGCGGCCGCCGGTGAGCGCGGTCGCGCGCCCGCTCGTTGCTTCCGCTCAAGGTCCTCCTGGCACGGGGCGGACGGATCGGTCCCGACGTGACCGACATGGGGGCCCAGAAGACACGCAAAAGACATCATAACTACATACCATCGACATGAGTTGTGCAAGAGAATCGACATGGCTGATCCGGTGCCCCTACGTCAGCCTCGAGGTGTTGGGCCGGCATCGGCTCGCACCGCGCCGAGCACGCCCTACATCGTGCTCGCCGGTGCCGGCGGCGTCGGATGGCGCCGGTTCGGTTTTCGTCGGCGTGACGTTCGTACGGAGCATGGAGATGCTTTGCGCGGCCGAAGGGCCTGGCGCAATGAACACGTGATGCATGCGTGCCCCTTGGCCGCTGTGGCACGTTCGGCACAGGCATGGAGGCATTGACCGATGGGCGATGACACGTCACTCGACACAGGGAGGCGACTGCCTTCTCCTGCGGGTCGGTACGCATCCTGGAGATGGAGTCCTCGAAACGCGGCCGGGGGAAAATGATGCGCTGCCTGCAAGTCCGCACCGTCGTCGTCCACCTGCTCGCGCTGCTGACCGTCGGCGGCGACGCCGCCGCGCAGCGCCGGAACCCGTCTTTGGATTTCAGAATTCCGTTTCACGCGTCTGGTTGTTGCCCAGAAGCGCTATGGACCGACGGCACGACAATGTTGGTGAGTGACTACGGTGGGATCCTCGTGGCCGTCGATCTCGCCACCGGGAAGCGCGACCCCGCCAACGGAGCACTGATCAATGCTCGCGGGATCTGGTCCGACGGCGCCACGTTGTGGGCCAGCGGCTCACGGGGCATCCGCGCCTACAACATGTCCACCTGGGCTCGCGATCCCACCAGGGATATCGCTGACGACGGCATGCGGGCAGGGTGGATTTGGTCCGACGGCACGACCATGTGGCTAACGGCCGAGACGTCGCAGCAGGGCAACCCAGTCGGCGTGTTGCAGGCCTACGACCTGGACTCCGGAGCCCGCCGCTCCGCCAGGGATATAGTGCTCGAAAGGAGCGGAGCAGGTCTCTCGTCCGACGGTACAACCATCTGGGTGTTGGCCGGCGATGCCGTACAGGCGTACAACTTGGCGACCGGCGCGCGCGATTCGGGCCGGGACTGGGATCTTGGTCCTACGCATTGGTCATGGGACCGCCCGCGGGTCGGGCCGCTAGACGGTGTCGGCGGGGTGTCGGGTCTCGCGTCGGACGGCATCACCCTCTGGGTGGGGACTCGGAGGGGAGGTCGGTTGTACGCCTTCAGTGTGGCCACCCAAGTCCGAGAACCCGAGAAGGATGTTGTATACGTTCTTCCCTACGTCACAAGCGCTGACCTCATATGGTCCGACGGTACCACCATGTGGGTAAGGGACAGTATCGCCGGTAGACAGGTTTGGGCCTCGTCAGCAGAATCTGTGGGTGAGTTCTGGTTCGGGCAGGTCGCCAAGTGC
>WTFV01000164.1 GCA_011523845.1 Acidobacteriota bacterium
TTTTCCCGCGACAGCGACCCCTTGCAGCCGGCGACGGAAAAGAGCCACACCCAACAAGATCGAGCACCGGCTCTTCTGTCACATCACGGCGAACTGGCGCGGTACCCCGCTGACGACGTACGAGACCATCGTCGACCGCATCGGGAACGTCCGGACAGCAACCGGGCTCCGGGTCCGGGCCGAACTCGACGCCGGTGAGTATCCCACGGGTGTTACGGTGACCAAGGAACAGATGGACGCACTCGCGCTGGTCCCCGATGAGTTTCACGGGGAATGGAATTACAAACTGTTACCCCGATCAAGTTGAAAACTTTATATCGATCACTGTCCTTCGTCCGGGCCGTTTCCTCCGGCCGCTGGCCGCCCGGGTGGACCGCGACTCGAACAGGTCGACCAGTGATTCTCCGCCGAAGCTCACGACGAGCTGGTTTCCCCTGCCATGCCATTCGGTTGCTCCCAGCGCTTCGAGCCTTGCGATGTAGTGCCGGTTCTGTTCCGGTTCCAGCCGGTCGTCTCTGGTCCCGGGTTCGAGCTTCAGGTCGATGTCCTTCGTCGCCCGATGTTCCCACTCGGCGGCCAGGAGGGTGCCGCCGCCCAAGGCCCACTGTTCCCCTGGGTCCAGGATTTCGACCAGCGCCTCGTCGAGGCTGCTCCGGATGTGCTCCCACAGGCCCCCCGGCGGGTTCGGCAGTTGCAACGGCTTCGGCGTCATCTGTTACACGACCGGAAACGCGTCGTCGGGCACCATCTCCTGGCGCTCGGCGTGGGCGTTCACGTACCGGTACGCTTCCCACCACGGCAGTTGCGCGCGGTGCATCGCGCGGGCCAGCATGCGCCAACTGTAGGCGCGTTCCGACCATGCCCACCACAGGTCGTCGACGGTTGCGTCCATGACCCACGAGCAGAGCACGCTCTGTTCCCGCTCGTTCGGTTCCTGCTGTCGCATCGCGTGGTACAGCTCTGCCGCTGTCGGCGGCTTCACGTCTCCCGCGCACCGGGATGCGAAGACGCGGCTGACCGTTTCGCTGCGTGCCTCGATCTGGTTCGGCTGGCGTCCCGGCTGCAGCCGCCGGCGCAGTTCCTTCGGCGCGAGGTCGTTGCTGAACGCCTCCGGTGGGGCCAGCCGGCACGGCTCCTGGTTCGGGTCGTTGATCAGCATCGCTCTTTATCGTCGCACGAGACTGAGTCGCCTATGTGGCCGTCGGAAGCGCCACAGCCCCGCTGCACTGGACCGCTCCACCTGCGGCGCCACATATCGCGGGCGGACACATAAGATCGACCTCCATCGTCGTGCCAGCAGCCACGCTGCGGTCCACGAAGGCCTCCTTCGACGTGACACTCCTGCGCAGCCCCGCCACGTAGCGGCGCACCGTGCGCGGGGAGACCGCGCCGGCCAACGGCAACAGCAACCGGCGGATCCGCTCGCGGTCAACTTCCGGTCCTCGCGCAGCCACTGCTCGATCCCGTCCCGCCACGGGTCCAGGCTGCTGGCCTGAGGCGGCGACACCCGCGCCGGTGGCGTCGGTCGGTCTACGGCCCGGCGCACCGTCTTGACGTCCAACTTTCGGACGCCGCGCAATCTCCTTCTTCGGTACCCCTTCACCAGATGCAGGTGGCGGATCTCGGCCCACTGACTCATCCTGATCACCTCCGCGTCCTCCTGGCGATATCGACGAGACGACCGTTGTCTCGCCCCATCGATTCATCGCCGCAGGAACGCCATTCCTTGAGTGCTCAGGGGTCCCTTTCAGATGGCCACGGGGTCCCTTTCATCTTGCCGCTACCATGATCGAGTTCATCACCAGGCACAGCGGCCTCTCCAACCTCAGCCTGCGCGAAGCACTGAAGCACGTGGAGCGCCGGCGGCGTTGATGCTCGACCCTCTCCGGGCGCCGGCCACACGAGCCGGCAGAGTCACTTCATCAGCGAGTCGGCACCGGCGTTTCCCCCCAAGTCCGGCTGCCGTCGCGAGCCAGGTCCGCCTGGTTCGTCTTCGACGTGGTCGTAGCACTGATTCACGATCGCATCGCTCCCGAACACCTCGAACGATGCGGTCGTACTCGGCGCCACGCGGACGGAGAGGCTCGCGGAGCTACGGAGCATCTGGAAGACGGAATCGGGTCCCCGACCGCTCAGGACCTCGAACAACGACCAGGACCGGTTACCGCGGACCGAGACGGCGATGTTCCGTTGCTGGCCACCAGGAATCCCCACACCTACGTGCCGCCCTGGCGGGCTTCCTCTACTTGACCATCGTCCTCGACGTGTTGAGCCGGCGCATCGTAAGGCTGGAGGTGGCGCCACAACCTCCGCACAGCCCTGGCGATCGGGGCAACGTCGGTCGCTTGGCGTCGCCAAGCAGTCAGTCTCCATGTCGCCCTACAACGTGTATAGAGGAAAAGCGGTACCGGTCAATGCGCGACGAAGGCCGGGGAACGCTCCCCGGCGACATGAGGCCGCGAATGAATGCAAGCATCATCCATCAACACCGCTCAACAAAGGCCGGGGGACACACCCGGCGCGAACCCCGGCGACACTTCCTGCAATTGACGTATCAGCTTGGACAGTATCATCGCTCAACGAAGGCCGGCCGGGGAACGCTCCCCGGCGACACGGGATGACGGCGACGCGGAGAGCGCCGAAGCCGACGCTCAACCGCGACAGCTTCGGCGGCGGACGCTCCACGAAGGCAGGGCACGCACCCCGGCGACACCGCGGGGCCGAGCATGAGCAGGAGCCGCTGCCGTGATCGCTCAACGAAGGCAGGGGCACGCACCCCGGCGACACCCAGCCGGCGACCGGCCGGTAGCGCCCTGCCCGGAGCGCTCAAACGAAGGCCGGGGCACGCACCCCGGCGACACCTGGTCGGTGGGTTCGACCACCGTGTGATCGGCGCCCGCTCAACGAAGGCCCGGCACGCACCCCGGCGACACCCGCGCGGGGCGCGCATGGATGCGCGCACGCGCACACATCGCTCAACGAAGGCCGGGGCACGCACCCCGGCGACACGCACCGGCCGGTCACGTAATGCTTCACGGTTGAACCGCTCAACGAAGGCCGGGGCACGCACCCCGGCGACACCGCGGGTCGGATGACCGATAGCGGTCGCTCCGACTGCGCTCAACGAAGGCCGGGGCACGCACCCCGGCGACACCCGGCGCGCGCGTGCTGGCAGCCCGCCAAAGCCTCGCCGCTCAACGAAGGCCGGGGCACGCACCCATAAGCGCTAACTTGTTTGGACCACATGGTCCTCCGGCGGCTCCGTCCAGCC
>WTFV01000237.1 GCA_011523845.1 Acidobacteriota bacterium
ACACCATCGAACCCATGTGACGAAAAACGGAAGTTATTTTTGCTCCGGCCCTTACGCGACATTGCTGACGGCACGCCGCGACCGCAACGCCACGCTGGGCATGGTGGAGGCCGTGTACGAATGGCAGGGCGCGCCGCTGGTGTTCCTGGTCGACGCGGATTCGGTGGAGAATGATGATCAACTGCAACTGATACGGCGGCTGCTCGCGATGCGCGGGGACGCGCCCTATCTCGGCGTTGTCGCACCGGGGAGTCTCCGGATCTATCGCATCGCCCTCGACAGGAAGTCCTTGCGGCGGGCTCGGATTGGCTCGGAAGACTGGGACGGTGCGAGGTCTACGGTGTTCGCGCGCCTGGGCAACGTGCGTCCCGAAGCCGCGATCACGAAACGGGGCTGGATTTCCAATGTCGTCCTGAATCTGCTGAGCGGATCGACCACGACGCTTATCGACGATCTCAAGGTCTCGCACGAGGACGCCATTTCCCTTGTCGGCCGCGCACTCTTCACTCGGTTCCTCGCGGACCGGAGCCTGCTGCCGGAGGGCATGTCGGAGCCGGAAAGGGCGGCGAGCCTCTTCGACACGCGCGAGGTGGCGGAAGCGACATCCGACTGGCTCGACGAGACGTTCAACGGCGACCCGCTGCCCTTGTCTCCGGGCATATTCGAGACTTTGCCGGAACGCGTTTACGGCGTCTTGGGAGACGTGCTGAGACGCGCGCCGGACGGCCAGCCGTTTCTCGGCTGGAAGGAGAAGTGGAGCAACCTGGACTTCGCGCACATCCCGGTCGGTGTCCTGAGTCAGGCGTACGAACTCCACCTGAGGGAGCACGCGCCGGGCAAGCAGGAACGCGAAGGCGGCTATTTCACCCCTCGACCGATCGCTGACCTGATGGTCCGAGCTTCGTTCCGCGCGCTTGAGCGGCGGGGCACTGGCGAGTCGGTCAGGGTTCTCGATCCTGCCGTCGGCGGAGGCATCTTCCTGCTGACCGCGTTTCGGGAGTTGGTCGCGGAACACTGGCGGGCCGATGGCGAGCGGCCGGATACCCATGCGCTCAGGCAGATCCTCTACGAGCAGATGGTCGGCTTCGACATCAACGAGGCCGCGCTGCGGTTTGCGGCACTGGGCTTGTATCTCCTGTCGATCGAGCTCGATCCGAACCCGAGGCCGGTCGACAAGCTGCGCTTCGAGAAGCTCCGCGGGACGGTACTACACCGGGTCAAGGGGCAAGACGAAGAGGAAGGTGCGGCGCTGGGCAGCCTGGGATCCCGCGTTGGGGAACAGCATAAGGGGCGATACGACCTCGTGATCGGGAACCCCCCTGGTCGAGTGGGACGAAGTTGCCCGAGTGGAACCGCGTCCGTGAAACGGTCGCCCGCATCGCGGCAGACAGGGAGATCGCAAACGCCGAGCCTCCCTTGCCCAACGAAGTGCTCGATCTCCCCTTCGTGTGGCGGGCGATGGAATGGGCGAAGCCGGGCGGCCAGATTGCGTTCGCGCTGCACGCGCGCCTGCTCTTTCGGCAAGGCGACGGGATGCCGATCGCGCGCCAAGCTCTGTTCGAGGCGCTCGACGTCACATCGATCGTAAACGGTGCGGAACTGAGGCAGACGAAGGTGTGGCCGCAGATCTCGGCACCTTTCTGCATCCTGTTCGCCACGAACCGAACCCCCGGGGTCGAGGCCGGGTTTCGTTTCGTCAGCCCGCGGATCGAGGACACACTGAACAGCGCCGGGGAAATGCGCATCGACGCGGTGAACGCGGAACCCAGGCGCGGCTACTTGCACAGCGGATTGCGTGGTCCCATGTCGAGCGACTGAAGGGGCATGCAAGCGCATGAGAAGTCCGGCGCCTCATCCTCGTCCCGACCATGTCGCGGAGTTGACCCGTGGCCTTCGGCTGCCGCTGGCGGCCATTGCGGGCGACCATCTGGAAGTACTGGCGGACGGCTTGCGGCAGGCGTTCGGCGACCTTCGCACGCGCAGGTCCGATGCCATAGCAACCGGCACGGAGCCGGAAGTGACCGCTTTGATGGAGGCGCGGCTGAACAGGCTGATTCTCGAAAACCCTCTCTGGGGGCAGCTCGTCCTTTACGTCGGACGGGGAGTGGAGACCATCAGTTTCGACGGATCCCACCTCGAAAAACGTCCAGACCTCTCGATGTTCTGTCAGCCGCCGACCAGCGTTTTCCGTTGGTCGCGGAAGCGAAGATTCTCGACGCCACGGCGTCGAAGACGACAAGTCGGTATTGTGAGAACGGGATTCGCCGCTTCGTGGAAGGCGAGTACGCGTGGGGCAACCGCGAAGCATTCATGATCGGCTACGTGCGGGATGGCTCGTCGATCGATACGACGCTCAAGGACTCTCTGTCGAAAGCCATGGAATTGCACCCTGACCGCTACCTGGTGGAAGCGCTCCCTGTTCCTGTCGAGTCCGACTCTGTCGACTTGGCCTATACGCGGCATGGTCGGGACTTCGTGTATGGCAGCCAGCGACCGCCAAACAGCCCCGGGCCGATTTCGATCTGGCATTTGTGGCTAACGTAGGCGGAGGGCAGAGGCATGGTCCGTGCCGCCATCACTCAGTCGCGTCACGCGGGGACGGCGCTGATCGGCAACGACTCCAGGCCGCGTAGCACGATGCCCCAGCGAAATCTGGGACGGTCCGTGAGCAGCCGGAGCGACGAGTAGCGGTCCAGGAGCATCTCCAGGGCGATGCGTCCCTCCAGGCGGGCCAGGGGCGCGCCGATGCAGTGGTGGACGCCGCGGCCGAACGAGATGTTGCTGCCCTTGGCACGCAGGACGTCGAGCCGCTCCGGATCGTCGAACACGTCCGGGTCGCGGTTGGCCGCGCCGATGGCCAGGACGGCGCCGTCGCCGCGCCGCAGCGGAAAGCCGTTGATTTCGCAGTCATCGACCACGCCGCGGACATCGAGCTGGACCGGGGTGTCGAAACGCAGCAACTCCTCGACCGCCGCCGGTATCCGGCTCGGGTCCTCCCGCAGAAGCGCGAGTTGCTCCGGATGCCGCAGCAGCGCCAGCACACCGTTGCCGATCAGGTTCGTGGTGGTCTCGTTGCCCGCAATCAGCAGCAGGCGCAGCATCAGCAGCATCTCGCGCTCGGTGAGGGAGTCTCCCTCTTCTTCCGCCTGGGCGAGGGCGCTGACGATGTCGTCCCGCGGCTCGCGGCGCCGGGCCTGGATGATCGGCATGAGGTAGGCGTCGAGCGTCTCGCCGGCGGCGGCGGCCCGCGCTCTCTCCGGCGCGGTGATCGTCGGTTCGAGCAGTCGCGCGCGCGCATCCGACCAGTGCTTGAAGCGGGCCCGGTCTTCCGGCGGCACGCCCAGCATCTCGGCGATCACGATCACCGGCAGCGGGTTGGCCACCGCGGTCATCAGGTCGAATCCCGCGGGATCTTCCACGTCGTCGAGCAGTTCTCCCATGATCGTGCGGATATGCGGTTCCAGCGCATCGACCGCCCGCGGCGTGAACGCCTGGTTGACCAGCGCACGCAGGCGCGTATGTTCCGGCGGGTCGAGGAACAGCATGGTCCAGTCCGCCCGCGGCGGCGCGAAGTCTCGCCGGTGCTTCGACACCCTGCGGTTGCTGGGCATGTTCGAGAACCGCTTGTAGTCGCGAAGGATGGCCTCCACGTCGGCGTAGCGGGTGAACACCCAGGCTTCCAGCAGCCGGCTGCGGTGGACCGGGGAGCGGGTACGCAGCCGCTCGTAGGTGGGATACGGGTCCTGGATCGCCCGGGCGGACAGCGGGTTGTAGGCCACGCCGCTGCGCCAGTACTCCGGCAGCGTCACGGCACCGGCGGCCAGCGACTGCACCGTCGACCGCAGGCCGGTCAGCATAATCGCCCTCCGAACATGCAGACGGCCACCTTGTCCGCGAAGGGGCGGCGACTCATGCCGATCCCCCGCGTGGAACGTCGTTCCACCACCGCTGGCGCTGCCGTTCGACAGGCTGATCCAGGGATGGGGGGAGCCGGCGGTGAAGTCGGCGTCGCCCTCCTCAGTACGCGAGCGCGTAGCAATCGCGCCTGGGATCGCCTGCCGCCAGCCGGTTGCCGGTGGCCGGATCGATGAGGACCGCGGTCGCGCAGCCGGACATCCCGAACGGCCGGACCTCGTTCACGTGGTGTCCCCGGCGCCGCAGCTCGTTCGCCACCTCCGACGAGATGCGCGATTCGAGATCCATCCGGTTGAAGCCGGCGGCGTGCGGCCAGAAGGACCCGTGCAGGTGCTGTGTTCGGACGCGCGGCCACGCGATCGCGTCGTGCAGATTGGGATACCAGTCTTCCCAGAACTCGACGACGTTCAGGAACGCCTGCAGGATGGTCTGATCCTGGTTGTCGCCGCCCGGCGTGCCGATGGCCATCAGCGGCTCCCCGTCCTTGAACACGATGCTCGGCGTCAGCGTGTAGCGCGGCCGGGCGCGCGGGCGGATCTGGTTGGCGCGGTCCGGATCGAGCCAGAACTGCTCGCCACGGGTGCTGAGCCCGATGCCCGTATCGCCCAGGATCACCCCGCCGCCGGTCCAGCCGCCGCTCGGCGTGGCGTCGAAGATGTTGCCGTCCTCGTCGATGACCGCGATGTGCGTGGTGTCCTTCAGCCCGCCGGCCGACGGCACGAACGACCCGTCGGCGTCGCTGGCCGCCACCCCGTCCGCGATGTCGGCGACCCAGAACGGCCAGTCGTTCACGTTCGGGTCGTGCGGCAGCGGGTCGCCGGCCCGGAACGCGACCGACGCTACGCCCGGGTCGATCTCCGCCGCGCGCTCCTGCGCATAGGTGGTCGAGAGCAGGCCCTCGGCCGGCACGTCGACGAAATCCGTGTCCGCGTAATAAGTGTCGCGGTCGGCGTAGGCCAGCTTCATCGCCTCGACGACGGTGTGGATGTAGTCGGGACTGTTGTGGCCCATCGCCTGCAGGTCGAACTCCTCCAGGATGTTCAGGGCCTGCAGCAGGACCGGGCCCTGGCTGTTGAAGCCATGCTTGTAGATGGTGTAGCCCCGGTAGTCGGTGCTGGTCGGCTCCTCGACCCGGGAGTAGAACTCGGCGAAGTCGGTCAGCTCGAACGGCGCGCCGTGCTCCTGCAGGAAGGCGACCATCTCCTCGGCGATGTCGCCCTTGTAGAAGCGATCGCGGGCGGCGGCGATGCCCTGCTCGCGGCCGAGATGGGCGTTGGCCCGCTCCGCCTCCACCATCTTCGTGAGCGTGGCGGCCAGCGTGGGGAACTTGATGGTCTCGCCTGCCGCGTAGAGCGAGCCGTCGGGCTTCAGCCAGAAGCGCTGGTTGTCCGGCCACGCCTCCATGAACTCGAGGTTCGCCTCGATGGCCGCCGCCGTGAGGGGACGCAGCGGGAACCCGTGCTCCGCGTACTCGATGGCGCGGGCGGAGACCTGCTCGAAGTTCATCGTGCCCCAGCGCTCCAGAACCGTCAGCACGCCGTGCAGCGCGCCGGGGACGACGGCCGGGTCGAGGCCCTCGCCGAACAGGTCGCGTTCCCTCGACTCGTACCACTCGATGCTGGCCCCCTTGGGCGCCCAGCCCTGGGCGACGACGGAGGTGACCTTGCCCTCGGCGGCGGGGTAGACCAGAACCAGCGACTCGCCGCCGAGGCCGTACAGGTCCTGCTCGATGACGCCGCCGACGAGCATCGCCGTCACGCCGGCGTCGAACGCGTTGCCGCCCTGGATCAGGATCTCGAAGGCGGCGGCAGAGGTCAGCGGATGCCCCGTCGACAGCCCTGCGTGCGGTCCCGACACGGCCGGCCGCTGGGCCTGCAGCCCCGCCGTCGCCAGCGCCAGGATGATCAGTCCCGCCGTCACGGCCGCGGCGACGCCCGTCTGAAGACGGTGTCGTCGGGCGCCCCCATGCGCGTGCCGCCGGTTGCTGTGCTGCGTCATGATGCCCACTCCCGATTCGGCGCCGGCGCTCTCCGGGGTTCAGGCCCGCTGCGCCGGCTTCGGTTCACTGACTGACAACTCCGCTACGCCGCTCGCTGACGACGAAGTCCTGCTTCACTCGCTGACGACGAAGTCCGCCGACCACTCGTGCGGGCCCCAGTGCACGACCACCCGCCCGCGGTCCGGACCGGTCGGGACGAGGGTGGTTCCGAGCGGGCGGAACGATCCCGCCGTACGCGTGTAGTCCACCGCGATCTCGGCCACGTCGAAGTCGGAATCGTACTGCGTGCCCCAGGAGTCCGCCTCGTCGTTGAACACGAACCGCCAGCCGTCGCCCGCCTTGCGCAGCCAGATGCCGTAGTAGCCGGCGAAGCCGGGGGCGAGGTTGCCGGTCGGGATGTCGGTCGCGCCGAACCGCAACGAGACGTCGCTCTTGAGGCGCAGGACGGGCGCGCGGATCATCTCGATCACCTCGCCGTCCCGCGCCGCCGCCACGTTCGGGTAGTCCTCGTCCTCGACGTCGATGCTCTTCCAGTACACGAGGGTGATGCCTGCGCCGTTCGGCAGCACCAGCGCCGTCTCGTTCCGCTCGGAGAGCAGGTTGCCGCGGGCGATCGCGTCGTTGGAGTCCGCAGCCTCGCGGGCGGTGCCGCGGCCCGACACGCGCGCCCGGGGCGGCGCCTGCGGAATCTCCTCGAACCGGAAGTCGGCGCTCCAGACATGGCGATCCCAGCGCAGCTCCAGGCGGCCCGTCTCGGCGCCCGTCGCGTGTACCGAGGCGCTGAGCGTCGGCGCCGCGTCGGCGGTCTCGCGGTGGCTCAACGGGACACCGCGGACATCGCCGCCGTCGGTCGGATGGATCTCGAGCTGCCAGCCCGACGCGTCGCGCACGAGCCAGAGGGCGGGGTCGGCAGGCTCCATCTCCTCGTCGGCCTCGTCCGATTCCGCATCCGACTCGTCAGCATCCTCGTCGGATTCCCCTGCCTCCCCGGCCTCGGCTTCGGTCCGTCTCGCGGCGACGAGGGCCGCGATCTCCGCCTCGATCGCCTCGATGTCCGGCTCCTGCGCGCCGAGACGCAGCGCGCGGTGCGCGTCCAGCGTGCCGATCCTGACTCGGGAACCGACCGTCCCGGAGAGGAGCCATTGGTACGCATGGTCTCCGGCCCGCAATTCGGGTGGGAATGCCACCGTGATGCCCTGGGCTTCCAGGGTGAGCGACGCGTGGACGAGGCCGTCGGCCTCGTTGCCGGGCTCCGGCGTCTGCGCGCCGGCGAGGGCCACTGTCAAGGCCCAGGCGGTCCCGGCCGCGAGCAGGGCGCGCCAAGTGCGCGCAATCCCGCCCCGCGGGCGGGCAGCGGACCGTCGGCTACTGACTTCGAGCATTCGATATCGCATGGAAAACAGCAAGGGCGGGACCAAACGGCCCCGCCCTGAAAACCTGTCGAATCGGCAGTGGCGACTCGTCAGTTGTTGTTGGTCGTGGCGGGCAGGACCTCGGCGTCCTCGATCTCGGCGTAGCCGATGAACCCGAGCGACATCTCGTCGTCGGTCCGCGGACCGTGGCCCACGAAGCGGTTCGAGTTGAAGCCCTGGCGCGACGCGCGCTCAGGCGAGTTGTCGTACCAGAAGTCGACGTCGATGCGGGTGCCCTTCGGCAGCAGCTTCGGCTCCTTGTACTTGTAGGTCACCTGCCAGCCCTGGTCGTAGTGCGGCACGTCGAGCAGCAGCTCCTCGGTGCCGTCCGGATAGATCGCGGTATAGCGCGACGCGGTCGCCCGCAGGTGCGCATGCGGCCAGTAGGTCAGCACCAGGGTGTCCTTCTCGAGGACGCGCGACGACCCGATCCGGTAGTTCGGGTGGTTCGGCGGAATCTCGAACCCGCGGTTGTACAGCGAGTCGTTGATGACCTTGTACTTCACCGGCTCGTCGGCGACGAAGAACGCGACCTGCGGATTGCTCCACGCGGCCGAGCCCTCGGCCGGCTCCTTGTGGTAGTGCATGTTGAAGGAGATGCTCGAGCCGGTCTTCAGCAGGACGCCGAAGCCCTCCGGCAGCATGTCCGCCTCGCCGCCCTCGGCTACGCAGCTCAGCAACTGGCTGTCGTCGACGTCGGCGCCTTCCTCTTCGGCCGGACCTTCGGGGATGAAGGCGCCCGGCTCGATGACGGAGGAGCACATGTGGTGCGTGATCTGGTTGTCGCCGACGCGGAACTCCCAGCCCTTGACCCAGGTGTCCTCGGGCAGGATGTCCTCGGTCAGCTTCGCGTAGAAGGTGATGTTCAGGTCGTAGATGTCGTCCTCGACCAGGTACGGCTCGGGCATGTTGACCACGAAGTCGGGGGTGCCGAGCGACCAGCCGTCGTTGGCGTCCTCCGCCCACCGCACGGCCGCGGGCGCATCGGCCCTGTCGCCCGCGGGCGCGCCGGCATCGACCCACTGCAGGATGGTGTCGATCTCGGCGTCGGTCAGGCCGCGCTCGTTCTCGAACACACCCTTGGGCGCGGAGGCGAACCACGGCGGCATCTCGCGCGACTCGACCTTGCGGGCGATGGAGCGCGCCCAGGGCCGGGTCTCCCGGTAGTCCATGAAGGACATCGGCGCGATCAGGCCGCTGATGTTGTAGCCGGACGGCCGATGGCAGGTCTGGCAGTTCTCCTGCATGATCGGCAGGACGTCCTTGTAATAGGTCACCTCGGCGTCGTGCTGCGCGTAGCCGGGGGCGGCGGCCGCGACCATGCCGAGCACGAACAGGGCGACGAGCGTGCGCTGCAAGTTCATCGATATCTCCTTGGCACCGAAACCGAACGCGTGCACGTGCGCAGACGAGTGCGTGAAAAAGTGTTTGTACCACAGCACCGGGCGAGCGGCAAGCGAAACCTGCCCTGCGTTGCGGGAGGCGCCGCCGGGGCAGTGCGCCTCCGAGAACAGCGTGGACTGGAGCACCTGACCGGCGCCGTCGTCGCGTGAGGCGCCGCCGGGGCGGCGCGCCGCGTCGGTTACCGGCGCTGCGCGAAGTCTCCCGGGGCGGTGGGGGGGGTGGGGCCAAAACACGGAGCCTTGCGACGGGTTTGGCGGCGCCAGGTCGAGGTGCCCGGCATCAGGGAATCGGGACCCGCTCGACGAGCTCCGCGAACCAGTTGCCGACGTAGACGAGCTCCGCCGGTCCCTCGCGCGGGTCGTTCTCCGTCGGGTCTTCTTCCGTTTCCCGGAGCATGACGAAGCGTTGTCCGTCCGGCGCGACGTCCCACTGCCGGAAGACGCCCCCGAAGTCGATGTGGTTCGGCAGCGGGAAGAGCCGTTCCGGGCGCGCGGGCGTGAACGTGGGATCGCCGGCGTAGCCGACCGCCATCATCGCCCTGCCGTCGGGACCGGGCGCGATGTAGAAGAGCTCCCGGCCGTCGCGCGACCAGACCGGCGAGAAGCCGGCCCCCGGAGACACCTGCCACTTGCCGTCGTCGATGTTCGGAAACGGCCGGACGTAGACGGCCGAGCGGCCGGACTCGTTCGACTGGTAGGCGATCCAGCGGCCGTCCGGCGAGACCGCCGGCAACGACTCCGAGTAGGAGGTCGCGATCAGCGGTTCCGAACCCCCGCCGCCGTCCAGCCGCAGCAGGTGGATGTCCGCGTCCGTCATGCTGTTCGCGCGCATGACGACGAGCGTGTCCGGTTCGCCCGCCCATGCCGAGGCCATCTGTATCGGCCTCGTCGTGCCCAGTCCTTCCACCTGCCCGGTGCCGTCCGCCGCCTTCCGGGACAACTCGAATCCATCCGGCCGTAGCGACGTGAACACGACGCGCCGGCCGTCGCGCGACCAGAGCGGATTGACGTTCCAGCCCTCGAAGGTCAGGCGGTTCGACGCCTCCCGGGCGAGGTCGTAGATGAAGATGTCGGAACTGCCGTCATCGGCTGCGACGTCGAGCGCGATGCGATCGCCCGCCGGCGACAGGCGCGGCGCGCCGTACACGCGCGGCGGAGCGGGGACCGGCTCCTCGTTCCCGGCCCGGTCCAGCCACACCAGGGCGCGGTCGCCCTCCCCGATGCGACCTCCGCCGCCTGGCGCGTAGAGAAGCGTGCCGTCGGCGGACCAGGCGCTCGCGCCCGCGTCCGGAACCACGGGGACCGGCGCACCGGTCAGCTCGAGGCGCTCGGCGTCGAAGGGGGCCGCCGTCAGGGTCACGGCTCCGGAACCGGGTCTGCCCGGCGCCGGACGGGTCGCCTGCTGGAGCAGGAGGTGGCCGGTCGGCGTGTAGGTGGCCTGCGTCACCTCGGACGCCACGATCCGCGAAGCCCCGTCGGCCAGCGACAACGCCCACAGGTGCGGACCGCCGTCGGTCGACACCTCGGAGAACAACAGCGCTCCGGATCCGGGAAGCACGTGGGGCGCCGAGCACATGGTCAACTCCGACACGGTCCCGGCCGGCAGTACCGCCTCCGGCGTGCCGCCGCCGGCCGGCACGCGCAGCAGGCCGCCCATGCCGCCGATTACGATCCGGTCGTCGTCGCCCCAGCTTCCCCGCAGCGCGGGGACGTTCTCGACCAGCGGTACGGGTACGCCCCCGCGTACCGGCGCCTTCTGCAGCGTCCACCGGTACTGGATGCGCTCCGACGGTCCGGGAGGTCCCGGGAACGAGAAGAACCCGATCCAGGCCCCGTCCGGCGAGAAGAACGGATCGAGCGCCCCTTCCGTGCCGTCCAGCGCCCAGCCATCGGCCTCGTTCAGGTGTCGGACCATCAACTGCCGCGTCCGGCCGTCGGCACTGCGGCCGACGTAGGCCAGCGTCGAACCGTCCGGCGAGAGGGCGAACCCGGAGCCGCGGGCCATGGCGGACGGCAGCTCGAGCGTGAGGCGCCTGACCGCGGGCGGCTGGGGTGCGGGCGCGAGCGTCGAGAACGTGGTCGCGGCGGCGAGGCAACCGAGCACCAGGCCGCCGATCGCCCAGGCGGTGCGTGCCCGCCATCCGCGGAGCGGTGACGGCGATGCGGCAGCGCCGGCCGCGGCTTCCGGCAGCGCCTCCGAGGAGGAAGCCGCTGCTTCCAGGTCGCTGACCGCCTCGCCTGCGTCCCGCATCCGCCGCCGCCGGTCGCGCTCGAGGCAGCGGCCGAGCAGCCTTCGCACCGGCGGCGGCGTCGAGGGCGGCAGCACCGACAGGTCGAGCTCGCGGTCGATCACCCGGGCCAGCACCTGCGCCACGGTCTCGCCGGAGAAGAGACGCTCGCCGGCGAGCATCTCGTAGAGCACGACGCCGAACGACCAGAGATCGCCGCGGGTGTCGGTCGGCTGGCCCTCGGCCTGCTCGGGCGACATGTAGGCCGGCGTCCCCAGGATCAGGCCGGCGCCCATGCGGGTCACCGAGGCGGTCAGCGTCGGCGACTGCAGCGGGTCCGCGTCGGGGGGCGGCGCCGGCGCCGTGTCCATCGCCTTGGCCAGGCCGAAGTCCAGGACCTTCACGGTCCCGTCCTCCCGCACCTTGACGTTGGCGGGCTTCAGATCCCGGTGGATCACGCCGGCTTCGTGCGCGGCCTGCAGCGCCAGGGCGATCTGCCGGGCGATGGAGAGCACCTCGTCCGGCGGGATCGGTCCCTCCTCGAGGCGGTCGGCGAGGGTCGGCCCCTCGACCAGCTCCAGGACCAGCGCGCGCGTGTCCCCGGTCTCCTCCAGGCCGTGGATCTGGGCGATGTTCGGGTGGTTCAGCGAGGCGAGGACGCGGGCCTCCCGCTCGAAGCGGGCCAGCCGGTCCGGATCGGCTGTGAACGCCGCGGGCAGCACCTTCAGCGCGACGTCGCGGTCGAGCCTCGTGTCGCGGGCGCGGTAGACCTCGCCCATGCCGCCGGCCCCGAGCGGGCCGGTGACGTCGTAGGCGCCGATCCGTGTCCCGGGCGTCAGGGGCATGGACTCTGCAAATGGTAATGCGGACCCGGATCAGGTCCGCGATCTTCCCGGGCAAGCGCCTCGCGGGTCGACCGTCACGAGCGTCCAGTGACCGGTTCGCGGCCGGACGGTAACCGTCAGTGCATCCCCTGGCGTCACGCGGAAACGTGAACGTTGTCGTGGAGGAACTCGGGTGCGAGATCGGCGCCGTTCGGTCACACTCGCAGTCCGTGGTGAACCCCGCGTCGCACCGAGAGCGGCGAGGCGTCCCGACACCCGGTACCCGGCGGGACGAGGGAGCATATTGGGCACATTCGACCGAGGAGCAACGCCGTCAGACGGGATGTATCGCACTCGAATGCAGCGGGGACTCTCGCCACGGGCTGCTAGGGGCGTTCCGTCTCCCCGGAGGCCGGGTCGGCGGTCGCCATGGCCTCCTCGCGAGCCTCGTCCCGCTCGCTGGCCAGCTGGTCGTACAGCGCCGGGAAGCTCCGTGTGGCGAACTGGCCGCCGCCGGCGAACGGCCAGTCGAGGTCCACGGTCTGCAGAAGGGGCAGTGCATCCTCCCGCGCCACGCCGCGATACAGGAGCTGCATCGTGCGCATGCGAAGCGTCACGAACCGGTCGCGGAAGACCTGTACTTCGCGCCTGGTCAGGGGCGGCCCGGATCCGGGAACGGCGATTTCGAAGTCGAGAGCGAGGATCCCGTCCAGCGTCTCGACCCAGCCGCGGCTGCTGCCCCCCGCCGCGAAGTCGATGAACGGCATTCCCCGGACGACGAGGTCGCCGGCGTACAGCACGCCCAAGTCGGGGAAGAGAACGACGGCGTCGTTGTCGGTGTGGGCCGGTCCGAAATGGCGGAGCCGCACCTCGGCCGCGCCGAGGAACAGCGACAGCCCGCGGGTGAACGCAAGGGCCGGGAGCGCCGCAGGCCGGCCATCGCCGCCCGGCGGGCGTGCCGCCGGCGGTTCGGAGGCGACGACCGTGGCGCCTTCCCAGGCGGCGGGCACGCTGGCCGGTTCCGTGCCGTGCCGGTGTGTACGGACCACGTACCGCACCGGCCGGTCCGTCACGATCTCGATGGACGACGCTACGGCCTCGGACTGCGAGTTCAGCTCGCCCGCGACGATGACGCCCTCGGGAGTGACCCGCACCAGGACGTTGCTGCCGTGGCCGGTCACCACGTACAGGTCCTGCGCGAGCGCTTCGATGCCAGGCGCGGGCGGCCCGAAACGCCACGACGCCTCCGGCGGCCCCACGAACGGCGCCTCGTCGAGTGCGTCGGGGGCAGCCCCGGCGAGCTGGCCACCGGCCGTGATTCCCGTCCCGGCCAGCAGCGCGCCGCCGAGCGCGCAGGCGAGCCACTTCGCCGCCGGCGGGCGGGGTCCGCCGGCCGGGCGCGAGCGGTGCTCAGTTCGCCGTCTTGACATCCTCGTACAGCAGCTCGCCCTGCTCGTCGTAGAACCGCAAGGCGGCAGTGGCCGGGTCGCCCGGGGTGATCACGACGTTCAGGAAGCCGCCGGTCGGCTCGTCGTAGGTGTAGTACTGCATCACGAGCGCGTTCGGGTCGTTCGAGTCCGGATCGCCTCCTTGCAGCCGGTAGCCCCATCGCCGACCGCCGGGCGACGGGCCGCTAGTCGGGCAGTGGGCTGCCCGAAGGCATCATACTGGAGTTCCCTGAAGCGGCCGCTTCTATAATGGCTGCGTGGGGCTCTTCACGCCGCTCTTCGAGGCGTTGAACGCCGCCGATGCGCGCTACTTGGTGGTGGGCGGGTTCGCCGTGGTCCTGCACGGCCACACGCGGCTGACGCTCGACGTCGATCTGGTCGTGGATCTGGATCCGGAGCCGGCGCGCGAGATCGTCGACGCGCTGACCGAGCTCGGCTTCATCCCGCGGGCGCCGGTGAAGGCGCGCGACTTCGCGAAGGCGTCGATCCGGGATGTGTGGGTCGAGGAGAAGGGGATGCAGGTGTTCACGATGGTCGACCGCGCGAACCCGCGCCTGGTGGTCGACCTTTTCGTGCGGCGCCCCATCGATTTCGATGCCCTCTGGAGTCGGGCCGAGACGATCGAGCTGGAAGGCGTGCCGGTACGCGTCGCGGCTGTCGAAGACCTGATCGCCATGAAGCACGCGGCCGGCCGGGCCCAGGATCTGGACGACATCCGCCACCTGGAATGGATTCGCGCGAAACGCCGCCGGCCGGGCTCGTCCCGGCTCAGGGACGCGGCCCCCGACGACCCGTGGCGGTCGTCGACCTGGGAAGGCGCGCGCGAGGCGCATCTCGATGCAGGGCTCGCGGCCACGCCCGCGCAGCGGTCGGAGTGGCTCGAAGAGGCGCTCACACTCATCGGGAGAGTCGCCCGCTCCTGAACCCGCCGTTTCAGCGCACGAGCTGCCCGTCGCGCACCCACACCTCGTCGCCCACCGTCACCGTCGTGTCGGTGAAGAAGTTCCAGCGGACGTACCCGCCGGTCACCGTCCCACCCAGCTCGGAGTTGTCGCCCAGCGAGAGGCGCACGATGCCCGCGCCGTAGCCGTAGTACGGGATCCACGGGTTGCGCGCGGGTACGGCGAGCAGGGGGTTGAACCCCAGCGCGAACTCGCGGAACGCGCGCGCTTCCTCGGGGACGCCGGCCAGCTCCCCCTCCGCCGCCTCCTGGCCCGACTCGGCCGTCATGCCGGCCACGCGGCCGTTCTCGATGCGCACGGCGAGGCCGGTGACCGGGCGGCCGTCCCACTGCGACGGGGGAAAGACGATGACGCCGTTGACGCTCTCCTCGATGGGCGCCACCCGGACGGCGCCGGAGGGCAGCTCGATCTCGCGGTCGATCAGGATCACCCCCTGGTCGGTCCGTTCCTTCGCGGCATTGCCGTCGCCGAAGTTCACCGGCCGGTCGCCGATGCGGAAGCGGATGTCGGTGCCGAGCGGGGAGGTGACCCGCACCTCGCCGCCGCGCATGGCGTCCACGAAGCGTCGCTGCGCGCCGGCCAGCCCGGCGTAGTCGGTCTCGAGCAGCGCCCGCTGGTAGGTGGCGTCGATGACCGCCTGCCCCGGCATCGGCTGCCCGGGGAGCGGGAACGCGCTGCCGTTCTGGGTCCAGTGGAAGTGGATGGTGCGGCCGATGCCCTCGTGCAGCAGGTCCTGCAGCGCCGCGTAGACGGCGTGGTCGGGCCGCGCGCCGGGCAACATGATCGCCCCGTCGAAGTCGCGCAGCATCTCGCGGTACACCGCGCGCGCCGCATCGTTGTTGCGCGCCAGGAGTTCGCCGTCCCAGCCCGTCGGATACGGCTCTTCGATGACGTCGATCACGCCGAGGTCGATGGCCCCGGCCCGCATCAGGGCGTAGCGCAGCGGCGGGATCAGCTCGTCGAACTGCCCCGGCCGCGCCACCAGCAGGATCTTCTCGCCCGGTTCGGGCGCGAGCTGCGTCACGAGCTGCTCGGCCATCGCCTCCCAGTCCACGGTCAGGCGCGGCTGCGCGAGAAGGGGCGTGGCGGTCAACGCCATGACGGCGAGGGCAGCGGCGGTTCTGGCGGTGGTCTGCATTGATGAAGCTCCGGAGCAATGTTACAGACACCAGCCCGGTTACAGGTACCGGCCCGACGACAGGTGCTGGTCGTGGGCTCCGTCTCGCGGTGATGGGAGGGGCTGCGAGCGGTCGTGCTGGACGTTCAGGATGACGTGCTGGTTCGTGGGCTCCGTCTCGCGGTGATGGGAGAATCGGGGCGCCTGTCGGCGTGACGGGAGGCGACGGAGGCGACATGAGGCCTACCTCGGCGAGGCCGAGCCGGAAACCGAGCCGGAACAAGGCTAGGCTGGCTAGGCAGTCTAGCCAGTCTCTAGCCGTCACGCCCGAAGCCCCTGGGAAGCGCAACGGCCTCCAGTTCCGACAGGTCGAGATCCGGCGGCCGACTACAACGTCTCGGCCGGTGGCGGCCGCCGGGTCCACGTGATGGCGTCGGCCTGCTCGGCAACCTCCTGCAGTCAGACGTTCTCCAACGTGGTCATCGGCAACTCTTGGGCGGCAGACGGCTGTTTGTCAACTTGGGCCGACACCAAGTGTCGCGGATGTTCGCGACGCCAGCGGAAGCAGACCTCGTCTGCTGCTGGCTCGAGAGGGCAGGCCGATAACTCTCATTCCGGCAACGTGCCGCGGCCCCGCCTGGTCGCGACCGATTCCATCCGAGCCCGCGCGAACCGGCGAGGGCTGCGAGCCGCCAATGCCGCGCGGCGGACCTTCCAGGCATGGAGCGACGAGCCGCAGGGTCGTCGCCGGTGCGGCTCTCTGAGTGTCGCTGGTTTGCTTCTCCCGTTCAACCTGACCGGCGGCGCGTCGCGGATTAGCCGTCGGTCCGAGCCTGGATCTGGAGTGCGATCTCCGTCTGAATCGTTCCGGGAGCGACCGTGACCGTGACGGCGTTCGACAGGCGGCCCTCGAACTCGGCCTGCAACGTGACTGTCTCGTCCGGTACGATGCCGTCGAGCTGGAACGTCCCGTCCGCGCCGGTCTGGACCCGCCCACCGATGAGCCCTTCCAGCATGCCGGCGCCCTCGGTGTCGTTGCTGTAGGTTGCGTGCACCAGTGCACCGTCGACAGGATCGCCGGCAGCGTCGACCACCGTGCCGGACGCCAGGGCGTCGAGGAGCAGGCCGATCCGAACATTGGTCGGCGCCTTCTCGTTCAGCGTGAACAGCCCGAACCGCGGCGCGAACCCTGGCGCGTAGGCGATGTAGGCAACTTGGTCGGATACCGTGGGCAGGTCTTGGAAGCGGAACTCGCCGTCGCGCTTCGACGTGGCGGTATCGGAAATGATGTTTCGATTGACCGACACAGCCATCACTGTCACCGTGGCGCCGCCGATCGGGTAGCGGGTCGCCATGTCGACGACCGTGCCGCTGACGCTCCGCGGCTCACGCAGAAGGATCCGGAGGCTGGCGCCGTACGACGGCGGCCAGCGCATGTACGCCGTGCCGAAGTTCCGCGCCGTCACGGTCACGACCCCCAACGTGCCGGCGCCGAACTCGAAGTAGCCCTTGCTGTCTGTCCGCGTCGTCTGGACGCGGCTACCCTCCTCGTAGTCAACCTGCGCGCCGGCAACCGGCGCCTACGATGCAGCGTTGAGCACGGTGCCGCTGACCTTGCGGCCCTGCGCGCCAGCGGGAGCATTGAGGCCCGCGACGAGCACTCCCAGGACGGTCATTGCTGCGATTCTGGCCATTGCCGGACGACCTTTCAGAAGGAGAACACGACGAGCCCCATCGGGTGCAGCCATGCACCTTCCGAGACGATGAAGTTCGCTCCGCCGCGCACGGCGAACGGCTGGTTCGGCACCTGGACGGTGACGAAGAAGTCGAAGAGCGGGTAGATGCCCGCGCCGGCGTCGCGCTCGGTACCGAAAGCGTCGCTGATGACCGAGTAGACGACCGGTACCCAACCGAACTGGACGGCCACGCGGTCGTTGATCCGGTGCCGCAGGTTGACGGTGAGCGAGGACAGGTTCGCCAGCACCCGCTCGTCGTCGAAGCTGCGTCCAGTTTGCAGGGAGTGTCGGAAGCCGAAACCGACACCGTCGAGCAGCCAGATGTTCAGGCCGGCGTCGCCGGTAACCAGCTTGTGCGTGTCGGTGGAGAACACCCCGCCTCCGACGAACACTTCCGCGACCCGGGACTGCGCGCTGGCGCTGCCCGCGGGCAGCGCCAGCATGCCGATTAGCGCCAAGCGTCCTACCGTGACCATCGTTGCGTTCTCAGCTTGATCTTCACTCTCGCCGTCACCTCGCGGTTACCGTAGGTCGGCTCCTTCCATCCCGAGTCGCCGGTGCAGGTCCACAGCGCACTGCAGCTCACCGGAATGGTGATGGTGCCGTAACCGATCGTCGTGATGACGTCGTCCGGGTCCGGAGAGTCCAGCTCGTAGACCGACATGTAGACGGAACGGACGAGGTGCACGCCGCCGCTGAACCGCTGGCGGCACGACATATGCCAGCGTCGGAACGTGCTCTTCGCGTAGACCCGGTCGTCGTCCGGATTCGCCTCCTGCTCCGTGCAATCAGGGTTGTTGTAGTGCTCGCAAGTCGGGGGCGGGTGCTCCGACGTGCAGGACTGCCAGTGCCGCTGGCGCTGGTTCTGCTTGCCCGGCTTCCAGCCGTGGAACTGGTCGCTGTCGCGGATGCGCCCGGCATTCGAGTTCACACCCCAGTTTCCGTACCCGTGGTCGAGGTTGTGCGGGTCCATCCGCACTCCTCGTTCACCGGACCCGGCACCCTCCGCTCGTCGTTGATGAAGTCGAGGTAGACGTCGCATGCTTCGTCTGCGATCGCCTCGATCTGCATGAAGACGATGAAGAACGGGACCAAGGGAGTCCGGAAAGCGCGGTTGGAAGGGCTCCTCATGTCTGGCTCCTTTCTCCTCCCGCCACTATAGCAAACGGCTCGACAGACCTGAACTATAGGCACTATAGGCCGTAGATTGGCCGGTGGGGAGCCCGTCGACCGGAGCCGGAGCCATGCGGGTTCAACCGAGTGAAGCCGAAGGCCGACCGGTGCGTGGCCGATCCGTTCGAAGCTGACCTCGACGTGTTGCCGGGTCGGACCTTCGTTCTGTGAGAACGTGACTGTGGACATCAGTCAGCGTCGGCGCCGCCCGCCCGTGGCGGCGGCGCGGCGCGTAGCTGATCGGAAACCCCTGGATGGAGGTCGGCAGACGCCGGCTCCACAGAATATCCCCGTTCGTGACGTCGAAAGCGTAGATCTGACGGTCCCAGCTTCCCGCGAACGCCAGACCGCCGGCCGTCGTCAGCGCCGCGCTGTTAATCGGCGTCTTGAACCGTTGGCGCCAGAGAACCTCGCCGGTCCGCATGCTCGTCGACAGCAGCTCCCCGAGCTGGCCGGGGCTGTCCGGATGGAAGTGTGGTTGGTGCGCCGGACCGGTGCCGCCCCCCTCGACCCGCTCGACGGGGCCGAACACATCGGTCTCGCAGGTGAGGTTGATCGGGATGACGAACGCCTCGGTCTCGGTGTGGTACGACATCGCCCGCCAGCTCTTGAAGCCGGCTGCGCTCGGGCACCAGAAGACCTCCTCGTAGAGCTCGGGGATCATTCCCTCCGGGTGCCTCACCTCGCCGCTCTCGGGATCGACGTCGGCGAAGGTCTGGTAGCTGAGGTCGTACGCATTGCGGAACGCGCCCGTCTCGAGGTCGAGCTCCCAGAACACCGCCATCTTGCCTACCGTGAACACTGAGCGTTGCCCGTCGTAGTCGACAAGGATCCGCTCGAAGGTCTCGTCCGTGTCGCGGGTCTCGCCGGGGATGTGCTGAGCAGTTTCGTGCGCGGCGGTCCATCGAACGTGCTCAGGTCTTCTGCGAGCGGTGCTGCGGGGTCGTCCGGGTTTCTTCGCGCGGGTCGCGATCGGTGTCTCCGGTGCGAGGTGTTCGTCAGTGCACCATGCGGCCGGCGTCGTCGGCCTCGGGCGCGGGCGCCCCGCGGGCGGGACACTCTTTCAGCGTGCGGTCCAGCGCAGCTTCGGCGTGGTCGGGATTGTTGTCGATGCCGATCCAGCGGCGTTCGAGCCGGTGCGCGGCCGCGGTGGGTGGTGCCCGTGCCGACGAACGGGTCGAGGACGAGCTGGCCGGGCTCGGTCAGCATGCGTACGATGCGTGCGGCCAGCTCGTCCGGAAAGCGCGGCGCGTCGTCGTCGTTGCGCCGGACGGAGGGAATCTTCCAGATGCCGCGGCTGCCCCACTCGGCCCACTCGTCGTGCTTGAGCCGACGGCGGTCGTACACGAACGGGCTCGGCCTGTGGAAGAAGAGCAGGTGCTCCCACTCGTCGACGGCGCGGTAGGAGCTCGCCGTCCAGGCGTTGTTCCTCCAGGCCGGCGTCGCCACCGCCTGCGCCCTGACGCCCGAAACCGCCGTCTCCACGCTCGGGCAGATGCTCGACCTCGGCACCGTCGACCCGAAGGAGCTGTACGCCGTGATGGACTGGTTCGTCGAGCGGCAGGCGGCCATCGAGCAGCGCCTCGCCAAGCGCCACCTCCAGGAACACACCCTGGTGCTCTACGACCTGACCTCCAGCTACGTCGAGGGGACGCACTGCGAACTCGCCCAGCGCGGCCACAACCGCGACCGCAAGAAGGGCACGCTCCAGATCGTTTTCGGTCTGCTCTGCACCGCCACCGGGTGTCCCGGTCGCCGTCGAGGTCTTCGAAGGCTCGACCAGCGACCCCAACACCGTCGCCTCTCAGGTCGACAAGATCCGCACCCGCTTCGGCCTCCACCGCGTGGTGCTCGTCGGCGACCGCGGGATGCTGACCGCAGCTCGCATCCGCGAGGACCTCGCCGAGGTCGACGGGCTGCGCTGGATCACCTCCCTGCGCGCGCCCGTCATCCGGAAGCTCGTCAACGCCGGCACGGTGACGCCGTCGTTGTTCGACGAGCGGGACCTGGCCGAGGTCACCAGCGACGAGTTCCCCGGCGAGCGGCTGGTCGTGTGCCGCAATCCCCTGCTCGCCGCCGAACGGCAGCGCAAGCGGCAGGAGCTGCTCGCCGCCACCGAGAAGGACCTCGCCCCCATCGCGGCCGCGACCCGGCGCAAGAACCGGCCGTTGCGGGGCGAGGCCGCCATCGGCGTGCGCGTCGGCAAGGTCATCAACCGGCACAAGATGGCGAAGCACTTCCTCACCACCATCACCGACGAGTCCTTCACCTTTCAACGCAACGCCGACAAGATCGCAGCCGAGGAGCAGCTCGACGGAATCTACATCGTCCGGTCCAACGTCGAGCCCGAGCAGTTCGACGCGGCGCAGACGGTGCGCGCCTACAAGGACCTTTCCAAGGTGGAGCGGGCGTTTCGCTATCTCAAGTCGGTGGACCTGCGGGTGCGGCCGCTCCACCACCGGCGCGAGGAC
>WTFV01000183.1 GCA_011523845.1 Acidobacteriota bacterium
GGGCTGGGTGGGCGAGAGGGTCTCGCCGGGAACGTCGCTGGCGGGCACCGGGCGTTCCTCGATGGGCCAGACCGGCTCGCCGGTCACGCGGTCGAAGACGTAGACCCAGCCCTGCTTGGTCGGTTGCGCGATCGCCTTGATCTCGCGGCCGTCGACGGTGATGTCGGCCAGGATCGGGGCGCACGGCACGTCGTAGTCCCAGACGGGATGATGGACGAACTGGAAGTGCCAGATCCGCTCCCCGGTCTCGACGTCGACCGCCACCAGACTCTCGGCGAACAGGTTGTCGCCGGGCCGGTGCCCGCCGTAGTAGTCGTTGGTGGGGATCTCGACCGGCAGGTAGGCGATGCCCAGCTCGGTGTCGACGGTCATCTGGGTCCAGACGCCGGTGTTGCCCGTGTACTCCCACGAGCCGTCCTCCCACGTCTCGTTCCCGAACTCCCCCGGCTGCGAGATGGTGTGGAAGATCCAGCGGCGCTCGCCGGTGCGGGCGTCGAAGCCGCGCACGTAGCCCTTGGCGTTGCGGCGGCTGGGCGGGGTTCTGCCGGAACGGCTCGCGGCGCCGACGATGACGATGTCGCCGGCCACGACGGGGGCGCCGTTCCAGGCCAGCTCGCTCGTGATGGGGTCGAGGTCCTGGTCGTTGTTCTGCTTCAGGTCGACGATGCCGTCGACTCCGAAGCCGGGAACCGGCCAGCCGGTCTTCGCATCGAGGGCCACGAGCTGGTAGCCGATGGTGACGAAGTAGATCCGCTCGTCGCCGGCTCCGTCGGTCCAGTAGCCGACGCCGCGGCCGGAGAGCCGCCGCACGGACTGCGCCGCGCGCTCGCCCTCGTCGAGGCGGTACATCCACAGGTGCTCGCCGGTGGCCGCGTCGATGGCGACGACGTTGCGCCGGCTGCCGGCGGTCGTGTAGAGCACGCCGTCGACGATCAGCGGGGTGGTCTGCAGGTAATAGTCGGGGCGCGGGCCGAGGTTCTCGGTCCGGTAGCGCCAGACGAGCTCCAGGTCGTCGAAGTTGCCCGCATCGATCTGGTCGAGCGGGGCGTAGCGGGTGGCGCCGAGGTCGCCGGCCCAGGTGCGCCATTCGCCGTCCGTCGTCCCGTGCTGGGCCGCGGCCGGGGCGGCGGCGAGCAGACAGGCCGTCAGGGCCGCCGGGAGGAAGCCCGTTGCGCGGAGGCCGAGCGGGCCGGACGGTCGAGCTGTTGCAGATCGCATCGGGGTGCTCCTCGTACTTCGATCGGGTCTCCGGTTCGACCACGACGCAGCGGAGCCCGGGGGGCCGCGCCACGAATCGCCGGCTGAGCGCCGCGCCACGAATTCCGGCGCCGGCTCGGCGTCGTCTGCGCGGTCTCCGCGGCGCAGACTCCCAAGTCTGTTCGCCATCATACCCGCGGCGCCCGATCCGCGCCGTCCCGAGGACGGTCCGCACCGGGCGCCTGCCACGCGCCGGTGCAGCACGTCGACAGGCAAGCGGCCCGGCACGGGCGCGGGCCGAGTGCGGACGAGCACCGAGTTCGGTGGCGGGTTCCCGCAAGCGGGGCACGTAGCGCCCGGAAACGCCCCGCTGGCTCGGCGTTTCGGCCCTTCCCCCGCTCCATGACCTTGCGCGTCGGCAGTTCGCGTCGCTGACTTCGCCGCCCGCACCTGGCGCGTGCGAGACGGCCGCTCCATGACCTTGCGCGTCGGCAGTTCGCTTCGCTGCGTTCTGCGACGCAAGCCTCTGGATGGAACCAAGCGGGAATGATATCAGTATGATATATTCATGAAATCCTTTCCGGAGGGAGAAGAAGTGACTCAAGAGAAGCTGCGCACCGCCCCGTCCGGAGTACAGGTCCTGCTCGTGCTGCTGGCCGCGCTCGCGGTCGACGTCGTGCTGTTCATCGCCGACGTCGCCGCCGACTCGCAGGTCTCGTTCGGCGGCCTGATCTGCATCCTGCTGGTCCCGGTGATCGTCGTGCTGCTGGCCGGGGTCTTCGTGGTCAACCCGAACGAGGGGCGCGTGCTGCAGTTCTTCGGGCGCTACGTGGGCACGGTGCGCGACCAGGGCCTGCGCTGGGCGAATCCGCTCTACACGAAGCGGCGGATCTCGCTCAGGGTGCGCAACTTCGAGACCGAACGCTCCAAGGTGAACGACACCGACGGCAACCCGATCGAGATGGCCGCGGTCGTCGTCTGGAGGGTGGTCGACACGGCCGAGGCGACCTTCGAGGTGGACGACTACGTCAACTACGTGCACGTCCAGAGCGAGTCGGCGGTCCGCAACCTGGCGACGCGCTACCCCTACGACACGCACGAGGAGGGGCGGATCTCGCTGCGCGGCAACACCGAGGAGATCGCCGGGCAGTTGCAGACCGAGATCCAGGGGCGGCTCCACAAGGCCGGCGTGGAGGTGCTGGAGGCGCGGATTACCCACCTGGCCTACGCGCCGGAAATCGCGTCGGCGATGCTGCAGCGCCAGCAGGCCGGGGCGATCATCGCGGCCCGCAGCCGGATCGTGGACGGCGCGGTCAGCATGGTCGAGATGGCCCTGGACAGCCTATCCAAGCGGCAGATCGTCGAGCTCGACGAGGAGCGCAAGGCCGCCATGGTCAGCAATCTGCTCGTCGTGCTGTGCGGCGACAAGGCCACCCAGCCGGTGGTCAACACCGGCACGCTGCACCAGTAACCGGAGGCGCAGGAGGAGCCGAACCAGGGCATTGCCGCAGGTCGCGGATGGCTGGACGCAAGCCGTTTCTGTTGCGCATCGACCCGGAGGTGCTGGCCGCCCTGCAGCGGTGGGCCGGGGACGAGCTGCGCAGCGTCAACGGGCAGATCGAGTTCATCCTGCGGCGCGCGCTGCAACGGGAGGGACGGCTCCCTGGGCGCGAGATGGAAACGCCGGGCGGGAGCACGCGAGGGGCGGCGCCGCACGGGCGCCGTCCCGCTGCCTCCGACGACGATGACACCACGTAGGAAACCGATCGGCGGTCTCGGTTGGCCGTCACGCGCCGACAACGCAGTCCAGGAGCTTGCGCCGCAGAACACGACGAAGTGAGTTCTGAAGCGCAACGTCCCGGGTGGTGGGGGGGCTGGGGGCCAGACACGGAACCTTGCGACGGTGCCGGCGCCGGGCGGGATGCATCGCCGTTCGAGTGCAGCAGGTCTCGCCGCGTGCTGTTAAGATGCGGGCACGCCTTGCTTCGATGCGTCGCGTTGCGGGCCGGTATCCGGGCGCGTCCAGAGTCAGGAGGAGACGATGCGGACCACGCCATTCGCGTTGCTCGCTGCGGTCGGACTCGTTCTGTCGTTCGCGTGCGGAGAGAGCGCGCCGCCTCCCGAGCCGGCGGCCGAGCCCGAGGCGGCGAACCCGAACGAGCAGTTCGCCGGCGCCTGGACGCTGGTGCGCAGCGAGCGCCGCGACGCCGACGGCGAGCTGATCGGAGAGCCGCGCGAGGACCGGGACGGCTACATCATGTACGACGCTTCCGGCTACATGGGCGTGGCAATCATGTCGCGGGACCGGGAGCCGTACTCCGACGGCGGACCGACCCCCGAGGAGGCGCTCGCCCAGATGGGCAGCTACGCGTCGTACTTCGGGCGGTTCTCGGTCAACGAGGAGGAGGGGTACGTGACCCACCACCTCGAGGGGGGCCTCAACCCGAGCGGCGCCGGCTCGGACTACCGGCGGTACTACACCCTCGAAGGGGACACGCTGACGCTCCAGCCGCCGGCCAGCGAGGACGGCTCGCGCTCGTACATCACCTGGCGGCGGCTGCCCGACCTGCCGGAAGCCGAGCTGACCGATACCCACCGGCGGCTGTTCGGCGTCTATCGCGTCGAGTCGGTGACGCGTCAGACGACCGACGGCGAGCCCATAGAGGTCGACCAGTACGAAACCGCGTACATCATGTACGCGCCGTCGGGGCACATGTCCGTGCACCTGATGCGGCCGGGCCGCATGCAGTACGCCGGCGACGGGCCGACCGCCGAGGAAGCGCTGGCGACGGTGCTGAGCTACGGCAGCTACTTCGGCCCGTTCTCGGTGAACGAGGAAGAGGCGTACCTGGTGCACCACCGCGTGGGGAACGAGGATCCGGGACAGAGCGGGACGGACGCGCAGCGCTTCTTCGAGCTGACCGACACGCACCTCGCGCTGCGGCCCCCGGTCAGCACCGACGATCAGGGGCGAGAGGGGCAGAGCACGATACTCTGGGCCCGCATCAGCGACTGATCGGGATGCGGCGCCGGGCTAACGCAATCGTCACGACGCTGCTCACGGCGCTGGGCCTCGCGGGGCTGTTCGCCCTTCGTGTCGTGGGTCTCTACAGCCACCAGGCGCTGGCCGCCGTGCTGCTGATCGGTCTCGGGTGGGCGGTCGTCAGCCGCGTCTGGTTGCTGCGGAAGGGGCGTCTGCACAAGGGACTGCTGCGCGGACTTCGCGAGCGCGAGCGTCGGCCCCAGCAGGATGCGTCGTCGTCATCGAACTCGAGGGCGGCCATTTCGTCGTACTCGCGCACCTCCGGCAGGGGACGCTGCGAGTCGGCGAAGGAGAGCGCGTCCGGAAGGGCGATCCGCTCGCGCTGGCAGGAAACTCGGGCAATACGACGCTGCCTCACCTGCACCTGCAGGTGCAGACGCACGCGGACATCTGGGATCCCGACAACCGCTCGGTGCCCTTCGGATTCGAGCCCGACGGCAGGGTTCTCGCCCGCAACGACAGAGTCGGCACGCCGGTCCGGTAGGAGCCGCCGCTACGACTACCTGCGGCGGTCGTTCTCTCGAAACGGATTGACGACTTCAAGCTGCTTGAACATCTGACCGTGCTGCAAGTCTTCGGTCAGCAGGGCGGTTGCGCCCGCGTCCGAGAGCGCTTTCGATGATCAGGGCGTCCCAGTAGGAAACCTGAGAGGATGCGCTCCTGCGCACCGCGGATCGAGTTCCCGAATCGAGCGGGCGCTGCCGCATCCACCGCGGATTACGGCAGCGCCCCGGGGCCGAAAGTGGTGTCCGGCTCTCTACCGAGAACGAACGCGTTCCGTCTGCCCGGCGGCTACTCGGCCAGCGGATGCGGGCGGATCTGGAACCGCACGATCTCGCTCGTCATCCCCTTGCCGCCCTCTTGGTGCCAGTTCGTCACCGAGTCGTAGCTGGCCCAGACGCCGCGGCCCTTCCAGCCCGCGTTCCGGTCGTCGATGCGGCCGTCGAGGCCCCGGGTGTAGAAGCCGAGCGGATAGGGCACCCGCAGCGTGACCCACTCGCCGGTGTCGGGCAGCAGGGCCAGCAGCGCGTCCGAGCTGGTGCCGTTCGCAATCGGCACGTTGGCACCCAGCCCCAGGGTGTCGAACTGGTCCACCCAGTTGTAGTAGTGGAAGTCCGCGCTGCCCGCGGCCGTCACGCCCTTCATCTGCGGGCCCGGCGTCGGGTACAGGGTCCAGCCCTCGGGGCAGTGCTGCCCGGTGGCGGTCGGGCCGTTGAGCACGGCGCACTTGCCGCGGTCGAAGCTCGCCAGGTGGCCGCTGCCGCCCAGCGCCGTCCAGAGCACGCCGGTGCGGTCGACGTCGATGCCGCGTCCGCCGTGGCCCCACTGGCTCGGGTCGACGTCCGGATTCTCGAACGGCGGCTCGTAGACCTCCGCGCTGCAGGTCTCGGGCGGGTTGTCGCCCAGGTCCAGCCGGACGATGCTGCCCGGCACCGGCAGGCGCCGCGCGATCCAGATGGAGCCGTCGACCGGGTTCGGGATGATGCCGTAGGCGAAGCCGTCCAGCCGCATGTCCTTCGCCGGATCCTGCGGCTCGCCCGGCTCGGTGTACTCGCCGATGACGCCGTCCCCGCTGGTGTCGACGATGGTGGGGCACCAGCCTTGGGCCGCCTGCTCGTCGCCGGTCTCGTCGTACAGCTTCGTGTTCAGCCAGCCGACGACATCCGTCGATCCGCTCAGCCAGAGCGTGTCGTTCTCGTCCTCGGCGAACTGCAGGTGGTGGGTCATGTAGCAGGTGTCGATGTGCACGAACTCGCCGCTCTCGGTGTCGTAGTACGAGAGCTGCCGCTGGCTGCGCGAGATGGGGAAGTTTTGCGCCGACGGGTGATCCGAGCCGTCCCGGCACCAGTCGGGATTCTCGGGGGGACGGATCAACTGGGTGATCCAGAGGCGCCCCTTGGCGTCCATCATCGGGTTGTGGGCGCTGTAGCCCCGGGTGGTCGGTTGCTCGGTGCCCCAGTAGGGCGACGGGATCAGCGCCGTCGTGCCGGCGTACGAATCGCCGCGCTCCGGCATCGGGACGCGGGTGGTCATGTCCATCCGCACCGAGCGGTGGGTCACCGGGTCCGTGATCGTGAGCCCCGCCCCGCCGACGCCGTACACAGGAGCGTTCGGATACAGGTGGGGGTTGCGCTTGTCGGTGGCGATCTCGTCGTGCACCATCGCCATCGTGTCGCCCCAGCCCCACATCGTCAGGACGAGGTTGCGCTCCTGCCCCCGCGGGCGCGGCGGCGCCGGCGGGACCTCGCCGGCCGCGATGCGATCGGTCCAGTCGGCGAACAGGCCCAGCGCGCGCTCGCGCCCCATCCGATTCAGGCCCGCGCTCATGCTCGGTCCGCTACGCCCGACCTGCACGCGGTGCTCCCAGGCGTCCAGGGTCGAGTCGAAGTCGTCCAGGTTCAGCATCGGCATCTCGCGGGTCGCCAGGTTGCCCATCTGGTGGCAGAGCTGGCAGCCGTCCTTCAGGCGGTCGACCCACTCGGCCTGGTGCCGCATGCGCTCGCTGATGCCGTTGCCGTCGGCCCCCGTGCCCGGGAACTCGCTCTCGGCCGGCACCTCCAGCAGCGAGTACCAGTAGTTGGCGGGGTAGATGCGCGCCGCCTCCTGCGGCGTGGCGGCCGCCGTGACCTCCAGGATGAGGTCGTCGCCGGGCCGCGCCGCCTGTTTCTCGGAGTCCAGCAGGCCGTAGCCGCGCACCCACAGCTCGTAGTCGGCGTCCGGCAGATCCGGGACCAGGAACCGCCCGTCGTCGCCGGTGACGACGATCTTGCGGAACGTGGTCTCCAGGTCGTCGGTCTCCGCGATGACCCACACGCCCGCCTCGCCGCCGCCGGCGCTCCGCACGACGCCGGCGATGTCGTCGCCCGCCGCCGCCGCGTTCGCGCCGGTCAGCCACAGCATGCCGCCGGCCAGGAGCACCGCTCCCAGCAGACCGATCCGGGATGTCGCTCGCATATCAACCTCCCCTGAGTGACAGGTTTCGAGGCCAGCATACAGATCGTGCGGGTCGCGGTCGACGCAAAACTACTTGAGTCTGCGCTCCAGCTCGTCCGAGGAGATCGTCGGCTCGCGGCGGCGTGCCTCGATGAGCTCCCAGAAGGCAGGGCTGGTCTCCAGAACTACGGTTTCCCAGTCTTTGCCTTCGACTCCGAGCACCACGGCGGCCGGTTCACCGCGACGGGTCACGATAACCCGGTCCGTCTGGGCCGAGTCCACGACCTGCTTGACGCTTTTCTGAAGGTCCCGCACCGAGATCGTCTTCATGTGACCTCCTCCGTTGTCATGTGGGCGGGCTTTCGCCTGATCGCGCGCACGAGTACCATCGCTTCCGCATCGTTCACGTCGTAGAAGACGCGGAAGTCACCGATTCGGAGTTGCCAGATCGGCGGAACGTGCTCGAACGGCGGCAGCAGCTTGTCGAGACGCTTGACGTGCTTTGTCGCTCTGGTCGGTTCGTACGGGAGCTTGCGCTGTATCCCCTCCATGATCCGGCGCCGATCGCTCGCACGAAAAGCCTTGAGATCACTCGCCACTCCTGCTGCGAAACGGATGGCGTACATGCATATACTATCGCACATGCAACGTGAATTCCGGCTCGCTTCTCGTTGGCTCGGTCGAAGCTGGCTGGCCGCCGCTCTGGTGGCGCTGACGGTGCCGCAAGGTGCGCCGGCGCAGCCGGGCGATGCCGGGTCGGACCTGCTGACCCGGGCGGAGCGGACCGGCTACCGGGAGACGACCGGGTACGACGAGGTCGTGCAACTCGTCGAGCGCGCCGCAGCGCTGTCGGGCCGCGTTCACGCCACGAGTTTCGGGACGACGCTCGAGGGCCGGTCACTGCCGCTCGTCGTGGTGGGCGACGTCCCCGACGCCCGGCCCGAGTCGGTCATGGGCGGCGGTCGGGTTCGCATCTGGCTGCAGGCTAACATCCACGGCGGCGAGGTGTGCGGCAAGGAGGCCCTGCTGATGCTGCTGCGGGACCTCGTCAGCGGCGCGCACGAGGATTGGCTGTCGTCGCTGATCCTGCTCATCGCTCCGATCTACAACGCCGACGGCAACGAGCGGATGGCCCTCGACAACCGGCCGTACCAGCTCGGTCCGGTCGGCGGCATGGGCACGCGGCGCAACGCGCAGGGGCTCGACCTGAACCGCGACCACATGAAGCTGGAGTCGCCGGAGGCGCGGGCGCTGGTGCGGGCCTATGCCGACTACGACCCGCACGTGGTGATCGACCTGCACACGACCAACGGCACGCAGCATGGCTACCACTTGACCTATGCGCCGCCGCTGCACCCGAACACCTATCCCGCCATCGACGCATTGCTGCGCGACGAGTGGCTGCCGGCGGTGACCGATGCCGTCAGGGCGAGCGACGGGTGGGAGTTCTACCACTACGGGAACGTGCCGCGCGCCGAGGGCTCCGATCCGAGCTGGCGCACGTTCGACCACCGCCCGCGGTTCAACAACAACTATGTGGGGCTGCGCAACCGGATCGCGCTGATCAGCGAGGCGTACGCGTACGCGCCGTTCGAGGAACGGGTGGCGGCGACGCTGCGCTTCGTCGAGGAGTCGCTCGCGTTCGCGCACGACAACGCCGGCCGTATCGCTGCGCTGATCGCGGAGGCGGACGGCACACCGGTCGCCGGCCGTTCGCTGGCCGTGCGGAGCGTTCCGCGGCGATCTCCGGAGCCGGTGGAGATCCTGTTGGGGCGGACGGAGGAGGTGCCGCATCCCGAGACGGGCGAGCCGATGCGCCGCCGGGTCGATGTCGTCGAGCCGACGCCGATGGACGAGTACGTCGCGTTCGAGGCGTCCGAGGACGGCGTCGAGACCGCGCCGGCCGCCTACTACGTGCCGGCAAATCTCGATTCGGTGGTCGACCTGCTGGCGGCCCACGGCGTCGACGCCGAACCCCTGGAGGCTGCCGTGACCGTCGATGCCGAGCAGTTCGTCATCAGCAGTACGTTGCTTGCCGAGCGCCTCTTCGAGAGACACTACGAGCGCACGGTCGAGGGCGCCTGGGAGTCGGTGGAGCAAACGGTGCCCGCCGGGACGCTGGAGGTTCCGGTGACGCCGCGGCTCGGCCGCCTGGTGTTCGCGCTGCTCGAGCCCCGTTCGGACGACGGGGTCGTGAACTGGAATCTGCTGGACGAGCCGATCGAGACGGACCCGGTCTATCCCATCCTGAGAGCGCCCGCGGAACCGTAGCCGGAGCCGTCAGCGGGAGACTCGCCGACCCCGCGGGGCACCGACCAGCAGGCCTGGGAGGCCGTGGTGGACGCCGCGCGGCCCCGAGGATGGAGCGCCGCCCGCATGGCGCGGCGCGACGGGGGAGCGCATCGGCCATGTTCGACCGAGGAGCAACGCCGTCCAGGCGGGTTGCGTCACCGCTCGGATGCAGCGGAGCCTTCGCTCCGCCGAAGTCGAGTCGGGCAACTGTCCCTGCCAGAGGTTGCATCATCGGTCCAATGCAGCGGAGCCTTTGCCTCCCGGAGTGGTCGCGGACGATTGCCGGGAACCGCGAGCGCGGAGGCTGGGTGCCCCCGGCTCACGGCTCCCGGCAGAAACATGGCGGATTGCTCCCCGCCGCCGCCGACTACTGCGCGGCCTCCACCCACTCGGCGAACTGCGACCACGGCCCCGGAACCCCGTGAATGGGAACGATGGTCTCGACGTCGAGCCCCAGGCGCTGCACGTTGCCGTACAGGGTCCGGGCGCTGGCGTTCGGACTGGCGGGCAGCGAGCCGCCGGGGCCGGGCGGCGTGAACAGATCGGCCTGCACCAGAATCTTCTCGTTGGGCAGGTAGGCAATCAGCATGCCGGCGGCGTGGGCCAGCCCCTGGACGTGGTGAATCTCGACCAGGCGCGTCGTGTCGCCGAGGATGTACTTCTCGCGCAGGGTCTCGAAGATGTAGCCCTCCGACCACTCCTCCGGCGGGAACAGCGAGAAGCGATCCGGCTCGAGCAGCCACGGCCGCGCCCGCAGGACCTCCTGGTAATAGGGGAAGTTCCCCTGGTGCGTGACGACCGTCGCGCCCTCGTGGACGTAGGCGCGCATGCCGCCCAGGTGGTCCCAGTGGTGATGGGTGGTCACCACCCAGCGGATCTCCTTGCCCGGGATCCGGCGCCGGATCTCGTCCATCACGGCGAGCGAGCGCGCCTCGTTCAGCGGCGCCTCGATGACCGCGACCTCGTCCTCGAACTCCACCGCCACGCTGTGGTGCGAGCCGCCGGCCATCAGCCACACGCCCTCGGCCACCTCTTCCGCCACCACGCGCAGGGGGGGCACCATCGCGTTCCGCGCCGCGTCGGGAACGTCCAGCGCGGCATCCGCCACGTTCACCTCGACGCTGTCGATGGTCGACAGTTGGAACGTGTGATCGCCGCCGCTGACGTTCGGCTCGTGGGCGCCGTCGTCGAAGTCCTGGTGCTGGTGCCAGTTCATCGGGAACATCATGCCCCCGCCCACGTCCTGGTAGTTCGTGTAGACGGTCTCGTAGTACATGTCGCCGACGACCGGACTCGGCATCCAGGTCTGCACCCGCTGGACGATGTTGTCCCCGGTGATGGTGCCGTTGATGCGGTACTTGTCGAGGGCCACGAACGAGACGACGGTGACCCGCCCGCCGTACTCGTTCCGCTCGACCGCGATCACGTCGTCGGCGGCCATGGCGCCCTTCAGGAAGCCCTGCGGGGTGAGGTAGATCTCCAGCCGCCGCCGCTCGGCGTCCTGCGGCCTGGGCACCACCCGGTCGATCTCGCCGTTCCACGCATACTCGCCGCGGACCATCCAGTTCCGGATCCGATCGCCCGCGATCGGCGCGCCGCCGCCGCCCCGGGCGGGATAGTTCCCCTGCCGGATGACCATCTCCTCGGTCGACGACTCGGTCTCGAAGTCGATGGTGCGGGTGTACTCCGCCAGCTCGAAGCGCGGCCAGTCCTCGGCCGGAGCGAAGTTCTGGCCCGCGGCGCCCACCCAGCCGTCCCCGGAGTACCGGATCGACATCATGTCGTCGACGCCCATCGTCTCGGCGGCGGCCTGCAGCACGGCCTGCGCGTCCTGCGCCGCGGCCGGCCCGGCCGCCAGCATCGCGACGGCAACGAAAAGTCCAACTCGCTTCAGCATGATTCCCTCCCCGTAGCTTCCTGACAATCCGCGCCGGGCGGACCGCGGCCGATGCGATCCGTCCGGCTCCCCGGATCGCACAGCGTAGCCGTTTTGCGGCGGGATGACCACGGGAATCGTGGGATTCGGAAACGAGGTGGAACGCCGAGAGCTACGTTCTCCCCACCCAGTAAGCGGGTCGTCGCCGCAAGTCCATGACCGCGAGAATGCGAATGGTGTCGCTGACCGTGCGATACAGCAGAGCATAGGGAAACCGCCGAACAAGCCTCCGGCGAACGTCGTCGTGGACAATTGCGCCGGCAATGGGATGTCGAGTGATGGATGCGGTGCATCGCTCGACTTCGTCGATGAAGTCTGCTCCGAGGCCGGGGCTTTCTCGCTCGTAGTACCGTGCCGCGTCGTTCAACTCGCGCTCGGCAAGTTCGTGGAACGAAAGACGCTTCTCAGTCGAGTCGGCGGCGGGCGTCACGGAACACCTCAGGCGCGGAGCGTGTGGGACCTCCCTGCAGGTCCCATGCCCGATCGCGCCGAGCGGCTTCGTCCGCCCACTCCTTGCCGTTCTGCTCGTCGTAGAGCGTTTCCAGACTGGCCAGCAGCGTGTCGGCGAGCCTCGCTCGAGCCGCTGGATTCAGCTTGAGGGCTTCGGATGCGATCTCGTCGAAGCTCATGCCCGTCATTGTACGCCGGGCTACAATCGGACCGTCTTCCACGCGGGAGGGAACACATGAAGATGACGTTGAGCGCGTCGGCGGTCGTGCTGTTGTCGGTGCTGGCGGTGTCGGGCGCGGGGGCGCAGACCGGCTCGGACAGAACCGTCACCGAGGCGCAGTACGAGCAGTGGAAGACGGAGCTGACCAACTGGGGGCGGTGGGGCGCGGACGACGAGATCGGCGCGCTGAACCTGATCACCGCGGCCAAGCGGCTGGAGGCGGTGTCCCTGGTCGAGGAGGGCTACACGGTGTCGCTGGCGGGCGACGCCGACACCGTCGAGGCGGTCGACAACCCCTATCCCTACGAGCACGAGATGGTCGGGATCAGCTCGGACCGCATCTCCGTCCGCTATCACGGCATCTCCCATACGCACCTGGACGCGCTGGCCCACATCAACGACGACGGCGTCTTCTACAACGGCTACGCGCCGGACGCCGATGCGGTCATCGCGAACGGGCACCCGAAGAACTCGATCCACAACCTGAAGAACGGCATCGTGACGCGCGGCGTGCTCATCGACATCCCGCGGCTGCGCGGCGTGCCGTACCTGGAGCCGGGCACGCCGATCTACGTCGAGGACCTCGAGGCGTGGGAGGAGCAGGCGGGGGTGAAGGTCTCATCGGGCGACGCGCTGTTCATCCGCACCGGCGTGTGGGCGCGCCGCGCTGCCGAGGGGCCGTGGCTGCGTGGCCGCCGCCCGGGCGGCCGGTCCGCGGGGCTGCACCCGTCGGTCATTCCGTGGCTGAAGGAGCGCGACATCGCGCTGATGGGCAGCGACCACCCGACCTACGTCGCGCCGTCGGAGCTGCCCGGCGCCGTCCACGACTTCGCGCTGCTGTACTTGGGCATTCACATGTTCGACAACTGCGACCTCGAGGCGCTCGGCGAGGCGGCGGCAGAGCGCAACCGGTGGGAGTTCCTGCTGATGGCGGCGCCGTTGCCGATCCGCGGCGGAACCGGATCGCCGCTGAACCCTATCGCGGTGTTCTGATTTGGTGCCGGCGTCCGGGCGGCGAAGAGACGCCGCTCGGACGACGCGCGCCGTGGACCTCGAGCGGGAGACGCAGATGTTCGAGCGTGACAGGGCCACGGGCGGTCCGGCCCAACCCGCCGGTACGCCGGCGCCCACTCGGCACGTCGCGGTCGACCTCGACGATGTGCTTCCACCGCACGACCCCGGTCCTTGGCCGGCCGGCCTGTCGCTGCGGCGCGAGCATATCTACGACGATCGGGGCCGCTGAAGGGGGGCGCTGGCCGCGTTGTGTCGAGAGGTTCAGGTTGCCGGACGCCAAGTCCACGACGCGAACATCGTGGCAACGATGCTCACTCACGCAGAAGGGCGCCTGCTGACGTTCAATCCGGACGATTTTCCGAAGGTACGGCGATCGCATCGCGCTGATCGATCCGGCGTGGTAGCATCCTGAGATGTTGGACACGCACGCGATCGCCCGCGCCATGATCGCGGCCGGCGTCGATCCAGGTCATGCCGACGCCATCACGGACGCTGTCCGGCAAGCGGCCGAGCATGGAGACTACGTCACACCTGAACGTCTTGACGCAGTCATCGCCACTCTGCGCGCCGACATCTACCGCGCGATGATGATGCAGACAGCCGTGACTGTCGGATTGCTCGGCGTGATCCTGGCGGCCCTGCGCTGGCTTGGCTGAACGCCGCCCTCGACGCGAGCGATCGCTTGGCCGTTTGCCTTGATGCGTCCGGGGGCGACGAAGACGGCGCTCGAATGCGGCACCCGCCGTCGGCCGACCGAAGGACCACGAACGCCACGGTTCATCCGCTGTCCAGCCCCCCTCTGGAGCAGCCTTCGGCGGCTCGCCGGGCGAGTTGGCACGGAACCACCGCTCGTGGTGGTCGAACAACAGTAAACGGAACGGTGGCGGCCACGGCCACGCGCTGGTCTGGCGGCTTTGGCAGATGGCCGGCTGGAAGACGCGCCGTGGACCTCGAGCGGCAGCCGCTGGGTGTTCGAGCGTGACAGGGCCTTGGGCGGTCCGGCCCAACCCGCCGGTACGCCGGCGCACACTCGGCACCTGCGGTCGACGTCGACGGGTGCTTCCACCGCACGACCCCGGTCCGTGGCCGGCTGGCCTGTTATTGCGGCGCGAGCATGTCTAGGACGATCGGGGCGCTGAAGGGCCGGGATGTTCCTCGACACCAACGTGCTGGTCCGTGCGCGCTTCACGGCTGCGCCGCAACACGCCCTGGCCCGCGCCCGGCTCCGCGACGTAGTCGGCGGCACGGAGCGACCACGCATCAGCCGTCAGGTCGTGCGCGAGTACCTGGCCGTCGTGACGCGCCCGCAGACCTACCTGGTCGGTGCCTTTGGCCGTGTCGGACGCACTCCGGGACGTGGACTGGTTTCTGTCGTCGTTCGATGTGCTGGTGGAGGACGGTCCCGACGTCACCCGCACGCTGGCCGCGTTGTGTCGAGAAGTTCAGGTTGCCGGACGCCAGGTCCACGACGCGAACATCGTGGCAACGATGCTCACTCACGCCGAAGGGCGCCTGCTGACGTTCAATCCGGACGATTTCCGAAGGTACGGCGATCGCATCGCGCTGATCGATCCGGCCGCGGGGGTTTGGGCGTCTGGCTGCGCATTTCGGTCGCAGCGGTGCCCAATCGACGTACCGACTGCCCGACCGCCGCGCCCGTGCGGCGCCGGCCGGGCCTTACTAGAGGCGCGGGACAAACCCGCCGCGAGGTTGTGGGAGAAACGGCGATCCGAGTGTTGATATAGTCAACACAGCGTTGGGAACGCCCCCGGCGCGCGTTGTGGCCGCGATAGGAAACGGGGATTACCCCAGTGCCGCCCGACCTGCCGCCGTTCGATGCACAGGAGGCGGCCGAAGAACTGCGGGCCCACGAACGATCGTCAGCCAGGAGGAGGCGAAACGTGATCGTGCGCGCGTCCGTGAAGGCGCCGGAGGCTTGGTGACATCGGAGCACTGCGACACCGCTGGAACGAAGGAAGGCTTCACCCCATGTGCAAGAAGATCGCGCGCGAAATGCTGACGCTGCTTGAGACGTGCGATCTGTGGTCGCGAGCATCGACCGCGTTTCGCGACCATGCGAGCCGTGACGACTGCGACGGGATGATGCGAACGTACACGGCCTTCGTCGAGAAGCGCCCCGACGTGGGTAAGTCTCTCCAGGCCGGCGGGTTCAAGCCAATCGAGGCTGTTCGGGAGGAACTAAAGCGGCTACATGCCCGCCACCCGGAACGTTGAAATAGGCAACGCCCGGTTGCGACCGACCCGGGCGCCCGGATGTGACCCCGCAGCGCAGTCTGGCCGAGCAGCCCCCCCAGGTTGCCCCCGACCGCCGTGTTGACGCCGGGGACACGCCGCGGGCGGCAACGGTGGCGATTCAGCCGGCTTGCTTCTTCGTCCGCCGCCGGCGTACGAGGCCCCGCCTTGGCCGGCCTCTGGCCCCACCGTGCGCATAGCCAGAGATCCCATCCACTTGCAGCTTGACCCCAGCGAATCGACGTCGATTGGCGACCTCACCATCGAGTGCGACACGAGGACCAACGCATGGATGCCGGCGGCTGTCGTCGTGGAGGCTGTCGGATCTGTGGTCGGGCTCCCCGATATAATATCAGACAGAAGTGGACCTGGCCCTACTTCGTTTACCTGGATGAAGGCGGGGCGGCACGAGGGGAGTCCCGTTATCCGAGCGTCATCGCCGTGACCAACGCCCATGGCAACGCACCGAGCTACGGCCAGCGCGTGCGCGCCTTGCTTCGGCGATGGTATGCTACCCAGGAGCGATGGAAGCGGGAAGTGCAAGGAGGATGCGATGGACCGCGACCCCCCGAAGACGAACCAGAAGCGCGAAATCCGAACCGATAAGTCCTGCAAAAGCGTCCGGTCCGTGTGTTCCACGGCTCCACGTGGAACGGAACTGTTCCACGACCAGCCGGGTAACTCAGGAAGCCTAGCCTTGCTAGGCAGGTGTGCCGCATCGTCACGCCTCCCCGCACCACGACGTCGTAGCCGCCGCGTCCCCTCCCCCGGACTCTCCCGGGTCCTCCGACTCGGTGCGCGCGGTGTCTTCATTCTCACGAGCTTCCACACAATCCCGGTTGTTTCCACTCAACACGGTGTTGACGCGCCGCTTTCAGATCAGCATTTTCTCCCACAACCGCGCGGTCGGGCTTATCCCGCGTCACAAGTCTCGACCTACACGCCGCGCAGTTCGCCAGCCGGTCCCGACCGGCACGGTGCGGTCGGGACCGCTTTCGTCGCCAGCGCGTCGACGTTGATGCCGCGGCATCGTGTTCGGCTGCGCGACGCACCGCGCGAGCAGGCTGCTGCGGAGGGCCAGACGCATCAGCGCCGCTGGCCGGAACCGCCGGTGGCGACTCCTTGCACCGACTCTCGCCGGAGATGCAGCAGGTTTGTTCGGGGACTTCGGTGGCCGCACGCACAACCAGCGCAGCCCGCCGCGGTGGGTGTTGCCGGAGCGCGCTGAGCGGGCCGCGGAATACGTCAGGACACTTCGACGGCCGGCCAGTGGACCCGCACCTGTCAACGGCGTGATTGCATCCAGAGACCCGACGCGGCGTAAGAGAACGATTCACCGGTGATCCTGGTGACGTCCTTGAAATGCTTGCGCAGTGTTTCGACTGTAGGATTCACAGTTATCTCCTCGTAGGCCGTTCGCCCGGCAGCGATGATCCCAGAGCAGAAGTAAACCAGGTGATCGTCGCTACAGTATCCCGTTGCGGCGCGACAGAGGTCTGCGAACGGGGCGCGGGGCATCCTGCAATGGAGATCTCCACTCCGGTCCGCAAATCGCTCTACATCTTCGGTTGTGTATTTCTTGAGTTCCGAGACCAACGCTTTCGCGGTTTCTTCATCTGTGGACCGCCTTGAGCGTTCGACGATTCCCCAGAAATCGTTCAAGCGCATCGGATCTTCGCGTACGGGTCCCAGGACAATGCCTTGTTCAGAGGCGCGTCGATACCATCGGAAGGCTTGACGGTCGTCTTGGGCAACGCCCCGGCCTGCGTCGTACATGTCGCCGAGGTTGACCTGCGCACGGGCGTCACCTTGTTCGGCGGCGCGTCGATACCATCGGGCGGCTTCGGTATCGTCCTGGGGCACGCCCTTGCCATGGCGGTACATGAAGCCAATGCAGAACTGCGCACCGGCGTGGCCCTGTTCAGCGGCGCGTCGATACCATCGGGCGGTTTCGGCATCGTCCCGGGTTACGCCCTCGCCGTAGCGGTACACGAAACCGAGATTGAACAGCGCATCGGCGTGGCGTTCAGCGGCACGCCTAATCTCGAAGAGAGCGTCCCAGTCGTCCGGGTCGGGGCGTACTTTCGGGTTCGACGGTTGCGCGGGTTGCAGGGCTTGCGGGCCGCCCAGCAAACGCTGGAGATCCGCCAGCCCGCGCGAGATCAGTTTCCGTCGTTCACGCGGCGCAAGTGAGCCTCCGTGCGGCGTAGGTGCAATCTCTGTCATGGTGCCTCCGACTCCAGGTCCGCGAGTTCCTGTCGCGCATTGGCGATTTGGGCATCCAGCGCCGCCGCCATCTCTTCCAGCAGGTTCCCGCCCGCATCCGCGTGTGTCTTGCACGTCCGGTGGAGCGCGTAGAGATCACTCTCCTCAAGCTCCCGGATGGTCTGGGCGATGCTGTCGAGGCGGTGCCGCACCCGATCGATCTGGCGGATCACACGTACCAGGTCGCTGGCGATCCCCGTTCCCGATACCGACTCCGGACTCGCTTCCCATTCCGAGACCAGAGCTGCGAGAGCCTCGGTATCCCTCCGCTGGTACGCCTCGTTCGCCTTCGTCATCCATTCGTGGCGGCGTGCCCGGTCGTCATCGGTCGCCGCCAGATCGGGGTGAAGCCGGCGTGCGGCGTTCCGATACAGCGTCTTGAGCTCGCCGGGCGGATCGAAGGGAGCTACCGGCTCGTCAGACGCTCGCCCGTGGGCTCCCGCCGCCGAGTCGTCCGCGGCGGCGCGTGCTTCGGCGGCCGCTGCGTGCGCGGCGGCGTCGGCCGGAGCCCTGGCCGCTCGGGCTTCTGCGATCCGTGCCTTGAGGCCGTCGATTTCGGCGTAGCGGACGCTGACGACGCGAAGGTATTCGGTCCTGAAGGCAGCGAGCTCTGCCTGGAGAGTCGAGAGACGGAGTTCCTCTTCGACGAGATCGGCCTGCAGCGCGGCCAGTTCTTTTTTCTTCCGCTCGAGCTCTTCCGGGCTCAGCACCCGCGCGGGGAGGTTACCCAAGGCCGTCACCGTTCGCGCGGAACCGGTTGTCGCGAGCGGAATGACACATGGCTGCGCTGCGGGGCGGTGGGGCTGGACCGACATCCGTGCACGAGGCGGCTGTCTGACCGGCACGCTGCTCGCGTGCCGGCCAGACGCGCCTCGATCCGATTCGCCTACCGCGACTGCGCCGCCGCTTCCGCCTCCGCCTCCTGGGCCCGCGCGCCGGCCAGGATGTTGTACAGCCCGTAGTTGCCCTCGTGGCAGGCGTACTCGAACAGCGGCTCGGCGTTCCGCTGCATGGGGACCTCGTAGGTCCACGGCCGGGTCCAGACGGTCGGGTCGTCGATGGTCGCCTGGTACAGCAGCGTGTCGTCCGACACGCGCGTGAACCGCTCGGTCAGGCGCAGGTTGGCGTCGGTCCGTCCCTGCGAGAAGCTCGTCTCGCGCAGGAAGCGGCTCGTCTCGACGACCAGGGTGTCGCCCTCCCAGTGGCCGCGGGCCTCGCCCGTCCACTGCGGCAGGTCCGGGTGCGGGCGACCGTCGAGAGGGACGACCCGCACGTTGTGGTTCATCTCGACCAGCAGCGCCACGGTGTCCGGCGTCTGGAAGATCTGCACGTTGTTGTTGTAGCCGCCCGGCGTCATCGGCGGCCCGGAGTTGAAGCCGGTGATGCAGCGCAACTGCAGGCCGTTCGAGCCGAAGTCCTCCATCCAGCCGCCGGGGGTGGGAGCATGGGTCACGACGCCTTCGCGCGCCGCGCGCAACGCCGCGTGCCGCGCCTCGGCCTCCGGCGTGAACGGCGGCATCCTGCCGTTGGGCGGGTCGATGACCAGCGACGTGCGCCGGGTGCCGACCGTCGTCGTGCCGCGGTCGAGCCAGAAATTGTTGTAGAAGCCGGGGGCGCCGTTCTCGCCGGAGTCGACGCTCTCGGTCACCGTCGTGCGCACCGCCGCCCGGTTCAGCAACTCCTCGTTGCGATCGAGGGTCTCCTGCTCGAGGCGGGCCGCCTCCTCGGCGGTCAGGAACTCCTGGTCCGCCAGCTCGTCGGGCCGCTCCATCGGCGTGATGGACCGGAAATCCCAGACGCCCTGCAGGTCCGGAGCCCCCCACGGCGTCCGGGGCGTCTCCGCGCTCCCGGCCTGCGCAACCGCGAGTCCGGGTATCAGAACCGCCAGTGCGACCGCCGTCACCGCCGCGAACAACCGATGGCTCATCGTCCTCCTCCTTCCACCCGCTCCCGGCTGGGTGGGCTTCTCTTCCCTATCGTGCGCCGGCGTCCGGCGAACCCCGGCTTCCGCCGCGCGTTCGGCAGGATGACTCCCGAGGTTTCCCCGAAGGGTGCCCTCCGGCCGATTATGACCCGCGTGGAGCGGGTGTCAAGTGCACCCATTGTTCACCATTTCCGCCGGTGGCGGGCGCCCTGAAGGATGAAACGGCAGCGGAGTCTATTCGCAGAAACGTCGGTTGCGCGGTCGCGGCCGGCCTGTGCCGCGGGGCGCAGGCCGGGAATGCCGGCGTCCGCATGGAGATCGTCAGTTGCCCCAGCCGAAGCTCACCCGCGAGTAGTAGTAGCCCCCGTTGAAGCCCCACGGCGTGTACTCGCTGTACCGCTCGCCGACCGACATCGCGCGGGCGCTCTCGTCCGGGTAGGTGTTGAACGCGTTCTGGGCGCCGATCGCCAGCGTCGTATCGCGGAGGAGCGGGATGCTCACCTCCAGGTCGACGATTGGACGGCCGTCGAAGAAGCCCTGCTCGATGCCGCCCGACGGCAGGTAGAGCTGCGCAAACCCGCTGTCGAAGTCGTACCAGCCGCCGAACCAGTTCACGCGGCCGAGGATGCTCACCCGTCCGACCTGCTGGGTCAGGCCGACGTTCCAGCGGGTCCGCGGCAGCGCGTAGGCGAACTCGGTGAGGCGCCGGTCGTTGAGCAGGCCCTTGCGGTTGTCGGTCACCTCGGTGTCCGTGTAGTTGAAGACCGCGCTGATGGTCGTGTTGCCGCGCAGCGCGAGCGGCGTGAAGGTCGACACCAGGTCGATGCCCTGCGATGCGGTCGAGAACGCGTTGGTGAAGAACCGGAAGCGCCGCAGGTCCCGTGCCGCTTCGATACCCTCCGCCAGCAGCCCCTCGATCTCGGTGTCCGTCAGCGTGAAGTTGCTCGTGATGCCGATCCGGTCCGACACGTCGATCCGGAAGTAGTCGGCGGTGATGCTGAACTGCCCGCTGTCGAAGACCACGCCGGCCGTGTAGTTGACGGACTTCTCCGGGGCCAGCGGCTCGCCGCCGCGCAGCGCCGCCACCGGTGAGATGGACGGGATGGTGCCGTTGTTCACCAGGTCGCCGAGGGCCGGGTCGAAGATGGTCG
>WTFV01000181.1:0-12386 GCA_011523845.1 Acidobacteriota bacterium
TTGGCGACCTGCCCGAACCAGAACTCACCCACAGATTCTGCTGACGAGGCCGATTTCGCAGCGCAACGAGCGTCGACGAGCGTCAGGTCCGTGAACTGGCGACCTCGCGTTGGGTCGCGTTCGGAGAACGCGGCTTCGTTTCCCGGGCCTCCGGCGTCGGGAAGACAATTGCTCCCATCTGGTCGCCGAGCATGAGTTCTTGACAAAGACCTGCATCCAGTGCAAACAAGAGCGTCGCGCCCGGGGCGTTGTTGAGCACTCTCTCCTCGGCCAGTGGCGACTCTGGGGTGTGGCTCGATCGTCGGCGGCAGTCATGGAACCTGCCGCACCCAGGTTGCGTGGGGTTCGGTGCGGAAGCGACACATACTGGCATGGAGCCCCTCCTAGTCCGCCAGCAGCGGCACGATGACGAGAGCCAGGGCGTCTACAGTCGTGTGCGCGGTGATGTTGGCCAGCAGATCGCTGCGCCAGGCGAAGAAGGCGACGTATACGCTACCGGTAACCAGATAGACGAGCACCGGCCCTACACCCCAGTTCGGAAGGTGTAGCAGCGCCATGACGGTTACCGCGAGCGCTCCCGCAATCCAGCCGCTGCCGGTGCGGCGGGCCAGCCGCGTATAGGCGTACCCGATGAACAGCGTGTCCTCCACTACACCGGCCGTCACGACCTGCATGACTCTGAGGCCGATGGGAGCTTCCAGCGCCGTGGTCATTCCCGGGTCGAACCCCGGAAGGCCGGCCGCCTCTACCGCCCACATCAGCGGCGGCATGACGATGTAACGCACCACCACCGCCAGCAGAAGACCCCACGTCACCGACGACCAGCGAAACGGCCGCAGGTTCAGGGACGAGAGAGGTTGCCGCTCCCAGCGGACGACAATCACGACGATCAGACCGACCAGCAGCCAAAGGTACAGCTGCGCGAGGACCTCCGTCAGCAGCCGATCCGGCGGTCCCAGCAATCTACCCGCCGGGCCGAGCACCAGCAGCACGCCACCCCACGCCACGCCGAGTCCCGCGAGCGTCGAAACGACGGGACGGTGCAGCCACGCGCGTCGCGGATGCTCCAACAGCGTTCCTCCTGCCGGTGCCGCTGCCAGATGGCGGCGTCAGTCACACATCGCCCGCGCCAGCCGCGAAGTTCTCAATAAGGTTGAGATTCACGCGATTGGGAGGATGGCGTTGAGCCCGCCGGTCGCGCATGACAGGTGATTCTACGATGTTCGCCGGGTGTTCGATGCCCGCGTCGGGAGTGCTACGTCGGGCCATTGCACCCCGCTGATGACGAGGGCGAGGGCCATCGGCGCTGAGCGCCGGATCCCGATCTCGCGGGTGCGCCGCGACGCTGTAACTGACCGCACCGTAGAGGCCGACCGCGGCCAGCGCCAGATCGCCAGCACCCTGAACGCCCACAGGACGAAGGCGGCGAGCTGCTAGCAGCCCCGTCATTGCCAAGTGTTGGTCCATCGTCTTCGTCTCGAGGACCCGTGGGTCGAGATCCAGCTCGCGGCCAGAGGTCGGGAGTGCGCGCGCTATCCGCTCCGGGTCTATGGACGTCCTCGCTATGACCGTCAGCGACGGCGTGAACCGAAGCCGTCCCGGCTACACTGGCATCGTGCGACAGTGGACCGGCGTCCGCTTCACCGCGCTGACCTTGGCGATCCTCGTCGGTGGCCTTCCCGGTACGGCCGCGACGCCCGCCCAGCAAACGCGTGTCGCGTTGGTCGGCGGCACCATCTACACCAGCCCCACCGCGCCGCCGATCCCCGACGGCGTCGTCGTCATCGAGAACGGTCGGATCTCCGGCGTCGGACAGAGGGATGCGATGCGGGTTCCCGACGGGATCGTCACGCTGGAGTGTTCCGGATCGACGATCACCGCGGGCTTCTGGAACAGCCATGTCCACTTCTTTGAGAACCAGTGGAACGACGCGGCCAACATTCCAGCCCCGCGGCTCGAGGATCAACTGCGGGCGATGCTGATGCGTTACGGCTTCACGAGCGTCTTCGACCTATCGTCTCCGTGGGAGAACACGCGGCGCATTCGCGCCCGGATCGAGTCGGGAGAAGTTGCCGGACCACGCGTTCGATCTACAGGAGCGGCGATCGTTGGGGACGGCTGGATGCCGCCGGATGACGCGCTGGTCGCCCTCGGAGTGATGCTCTTCCGAGCGCCGGTCGTTGGCGATGCGGCCGGAGCGCGCGCCGCGGCGAGGGCTTTGCTCGATGCGGGCACCGACGGCATCAAGGTCTTTCCGGTGCAACCCTCCGCACCGTTCGCCGCGTTGACCGATGACACGATACGCGCCGCCGTCGACGAAGCCCATCGCCACGATAGACCGGCGTTCGCTCATCCGACGAACGCCGAGGGGTTGCTCGCCGCGGTGCGGGCCGGCGTCGATGTCGTCGCCCACACGACGCCGCAGTTCGGTCCGTGGGACGAAGCGGTGCTGGCCGCGATCGAGGGGAAAGACGTCACGCTCATCCCGACGCTGAAGGTCTGGCAACACCACCTGCGGGATGAGCCGGCAGCGGTGCGCGCTCGCTCGGCGTCGACCAGCACAGCCCAGCTCCGGGCCTGGCGCGGCGTCGGCGGTGCCGTCGTCTTCGGCACCGATGCCGGCGGCATGAACGACTACGACCCGAGCGATGAATACGCGCTGATGGCCGAGGCCGGCATGACGTTCCGAGAGATCCTTGCGGCGCTCACGACGACGCCAGCGGCGATCTTCGGCGAGGCAGCGCCGACCGGGCGCATCGCTCCGGGCCAACCGGCGGACTTGGTGGTCCTGGACGGCGATCCGTCTCAGAACGTTCGAGCCCTCGCCGACGTGCGCTATACGTTGAGGGACGGAGCGGTCGTTTACCCGTAGCGCGTAGCGGGCCTGGTACTACTCGGCTTGAAGCGCCGTCTTCGATCCGGCCCGCTCGGCGGAAGTCGATAACGTCGACGGCGTAACCCGCGACCGGCCGCCGGTCGACCCCCAAACACCGTGCTCGGCTCCGGCAAGCTGGACGAGCGCTACTGGCTCAGCTCGGTCAGCGACGGCCGGGTCGTGGACTTCGGTGCGAAAGCTGCTGACTTCGGATGACGCCCTGTTGCCAAGGGATTCCATGAACACCCGCGCGTGGCCGTGACAATTCCGTGCGCAATTCTGGTCCGGATTCTACGAGACCACCTAGGCCGGCTATGGACAGTCCGCCGCCCCGGCAGTGGCGCCAAGCAGCAGTAGCTCAACGGGCTGTGCGTCCGGCCGTCGCCATCACTTGCGTAGGGAGGGCCAACGCCGAGGGCATTTGCCGAGGCGGTCGAGACGCCGGGCGCACACGTTGATCGTGTCGATCACCGACGCATCCTCGATCATCGCCGAAACGTCCTACCCCGTACGGCCCCGGTCTCCGGCGTGTAGGTGCCTCCTTCGGCCGCGCACTGAACTGCGCCGGATCACTACCTCGTCCGGCCGTGATCACGAAGCACGGGCATCCCGCGATCATGGCCGTTCGGTTCCACGAGAGCCTGATCGAGGTTGGCATGCAGCGATTCTCAACGGTCGGGTAGTAGAATTGAGACACCTTGCCTGAGCACCACGCGGCAGCGTTGCCGAAAGGCCGCCGCATCGGCGAGTACAACCCGACAGAGAGCCGAGAAACTGGCTCCGGCCGCGGGAACTCTAACCTTGACAGATGAGCAGCACGAGCGAGTTGCCTCGGCGACTGATCGCTTGGGGCGCGGCTCTCGCGACCGGGCTCGGCTTCATCGGCGTGATGAGTGTGCTCCTGACGGACGGCCGGACCGCCGCTTTCCTGCTCGACCGCAACTCTACGGTGTTCGACTATCCCTTCACCATCCAGAACCTGATGTGGCTGATCTTCTTCGGGGCGCTGGGGGAGGTGGGGGCTCGTCACCGGCGAGCCCGCGTCGAAGCGCTCCAACTCGACGAGGCGCTGCTGCCCGAGGACGACGGGACGATGCTCCGGCTCCGGGATCTGGGCGAGATCCGCACCCGCGTCCGCGGTCAGGAGGACTTCTTCCTGCAGCGCCTCGTGGCGCGCTGCGTCCTGCAGTTCCAGAGCTCGCAGTCGACGGATCGCGCCAACGCGCTGTTGAACTCGTCGCTCGACCTGATGCAGCACGAGGTGGACTCGAAGTACAGCCTGCTCCGGTATCTGGTGTGGGTCATCCCGACCATCGGCTTCATCGGCACGGTGGTCGGCATCGCGGCGGCGCTGAACGAGGCCGGTGCCGCGAACGACTTCCAGGATCCGGCGCTGCTGGGCGAGTTGACCCGTAGCCTCGGCGTCGCCTTCTACACGACGATGCTGGCCCTGGTGCAGTCGGCGGTGCTCGTGCTCGCTCAGAACGTCACGCAGGCGCGCGAGGAAGCCGCGCTAAACCGGGCCGGCCAGTACTGCCTCGACAATCTCATCAATCGCCTCTACGAGGAGTGAAAGGCATCGTGATGCCCGTGTATCGGACCCCGGACGGCCGGATCGTTGAGGAGAAGACCACGCTGAAGCCCCGGCGCGATGCACCGGAGCCCACCGCGAACGAGACGGCGCCCGGCGACGACCCGGGTGCCGCGGCCGAGAAACGGCGCGGAACGGGCTACACGGAACCGACGGTCGTGCGCCGGCCCGGCAGGACGTCGGCCGGGCCGGCAGCGACCCCAGAGGACGAGCGCACACGGCTCGCCGGCGCCGTCCCGCCCGATGCGGCAGGCCGGGAGGAGGCCGACCCCGTCACGGGCTGGCTCGTGATCGTCTCGGGCCCGGGCGTGGGCCGGGACCTGCGCGTCGGCGTGGGGCGCAACGACCTGGGCCGGGAAAGCGGCAACCGCATCGCCCTGCCCTTCGGCGACAGGAAGATCTCTCGTCGAACCCACCTGTGGGTCAACTACGATCCACTGAACCGCGCGTTCTCGGTCGCACCGGGGAGCGGCGCCAACTTAGCGTATCTGAACGAGGCCGCGATCGAAGAGCGCATGCCGCTGTCCGACCGCGCCACCATCTCCGTCGGTGACACGAAACTGCTCTTCGTGGCGTTCTGCGGCGACGGCTTCGCGTGGCCCCATGCTTGACCTCCCCGCGCTCGTTTCCGACCTGTCGACCGCCCCGGCGCTGCTGCCGGCTGCCGCGCCGATGTCCGGGCTCGGACCCGCGGGAGTCGTAAGTATGGTGGACGTTGTCCTAGCGCTGCCGGCGGCCGTCGTGCTCATGTGGTGGCCCTGGCAAGCCGCACCGGCCCGCCGCGGTCCGGGAGCGCCGGCCGGCAGCGAGTCGGACGCGCCGGAGGCGGCCGACGCGGTACCGACGAGCGAGACCACGGAGCCCGCGGCGCGCGAGCGCGCGCCGGTGGCGCCAGCGGCAGCCAACGCGGTACCGACGAGCGAGACTGCGGGGCCTGCCGACGTTGCACCCGAGTCGGAGGCGCCGAAGACCGAGGCGGAGTCGACGCCGCTTCGCCGCGCCGGCGGGCAGCTCCTCGGCGCCCGAGAGGCGCAGGAAGACGAGCTCGGCTTCATCGAAGGCTCCACGCTCGACCCCGACGGCCAGCACCCGGTGGCGATCGTGGCGGACGGGATGGGCGGCCACGCTGGCGGCGAGACGGCGAGCAGACTTGCGGTGCGTGCGTTTATCGACGCGTACGGTTTCGAGGGAGCCCCTGCCGGCCGTCTGCGCGCCGCGCTCGACGCCGCCAACCGGGCCATCGACGACGCAGTCCGCGAGAACCTATCGCTCGACGGCATGGGCGCCACGCTGGTGGCGGCCGCGGTGACCACGGACGGACTCGAGTGGATCAGCGTCGGCGATTCTCCGCTGTACCTCTATCGCGGCGGGCGGCTGAAGCGCCTCAACGAAGACCACTCCATGGCGCCGGTCATCGAAGCCCTGCGCGAGAGCGACCCTGTGACAGCCCGCGGGATGAACGCGAACGAACTTCGCTCCGCCCTAGTCGGATTCGAGATCACGAAAGTGGACACGTCGCCGATGCCCGAGCTGCTGCTGCCGGGCGATCTGGTCGTGGCCGCAACCGACGGTCTGAACACACTGAACATTGACGATACCGCTTCGATCATCTCGGACTGCCGCGGCGACGGGCCGGAGGCAGTGACGGACGCGCTCCTGGCTGCAGTCGCCGCTCGCGCCGCTCCGACACAGGACAACGCTACGGTGGCGATAATCGAGATAGCCGACGGACCCTCATGATCGGGCGGCGTCGACCCCGACGTCACGAGACGCGAGTCGGTGCAGGGCGGAAACCGGACGCGTGACGAACTCATGGCGAGCCTGAAACGAACCGATTGGCCCGGACGCATCGCCCGCTGCGTCGCCGCGACCCTCGTCCTCGTGGCGGCCGGGTGGAGCCCCGCGCGGGGGCAACCCCAGTCATCCCAGATCGCCGACGATCTGGAGGATACCGTCGCCATCGCGGTCCGCATCGCCGGACAACGGGACACGGAGGCCCGGGCGGCGGAGGCGGCGGCGGAGGCGGCCCGGCAAGAGGCTGGCGAGGCGCAGGCGCGGGCCGACGCAGCGACCGAGCGCGCCCGCGCCCTGGAAGCGCGAGCCAGCGTCTCGGAAGCCGAGCGGGACGCGGCGCGGACCGAGGCCGAGGCCCTGCGGGCCGAGGCCGCCGACAAGGAGGCGGCGGGAGCTGCCTTGGCCCGGCAGGCGGAAGCCGCCGAGGATCGGGCGCGAGACGCCCAGGCGCGGGCGGCGGCGCTCGAACAGCGGTTGGTGCGACAGGAACGGCGATTCGACGCGACCCTTGCCATTGGCGCTGTCCTCCTCCTCGCGGTGGTCCTGACCGCGTGGCGTTTCGCGAAGCGTCGGCGCGTCCAGTTGGAGGAATCCGAAGCGGCGCGTCGGGCGACCGACGAACGTCTCGCCGCCGCGGTCGTGCCCGCGCCGTTCTCGTGCCTGCTGGAAGGCAGCGACGAGGGCGGCCGGAGCGTGGTAGTCAAGGTCGGCGCCGAGCAGCTCGGGTCGCCCGACGGCGTCGTCGTCGGCCGCAATCCGGTGCGGGCGGGGGTCGTCCTCGACCACCCCGAGGCTTCCCGCGAGCACTTCCGGCTGGCCGCGACGAGCGAGGTCCTCTCCATAGTGGACCTGCATTCGACGAACGGCACCTTCGTGAACGAGAAGGAGATCGCACCTGGCGCGGTGACCGCACTCTCCCCTGGCGACGAGATTCGCGTCGGCGCCGCGATTCGCCTCACGCTGTCCATCGATCAGGTTGCGCGGTGAAAACCGACCCCTGGGGGCTCGGCATCTCCAGCCACTTGTCGTATCTTCTGTCGTCGGAGAGGTCCGATAGTGGGCCGCTCGCCCTGGCCCGCGCCGGCTGACTCGACCCTCGGCAGTGTCTCAGTTTGGAATATCGTCCGGCTGCGCCGTCCTCTTCCGGTACGGCCCGCGCGGTCCCAGCTTCGGATCCCGCTTCGCCACCAGCTTCGCGATCCAGTCCGTGTCGTACAGCGTCTCGGTCACACCAGCCGCCTGCGCTGGGGTCACCTTCAGCGTCGTGTGAATTTTGCAGAAGTTGTAGTGCGTGAGCATCAGCGCCACGTGGTGCGCGTGGTGGGCTCCACGTACGACGTGCTGATGTGCTTCGGGTTCGGGTCGCCGGTGATCCGCGTGGCCCTCCTACCGTGGCATGTGGGCGGGCTGTAGCGCGCAGCCGTGGTCGCCTCGTCCGTGTCTTTCGTCCGGTCGTTCAGCTTCACCAGTTGGGCGAAGTCGATGTCCGCGCCGAACACGTCCTCAACGGCGGGCAGATACGCGCGCAGTCCGTCCGACGTCAACTGGGTCCGGTTCGTGACCCGCTCGGACAAGTCGAGCATCAACTCGTGCGCCGAACCTTGTTCCCGCGGCCCGGTCAACCACGACACCATCAGCTTGTTGTCGGCGTCCAGCGCCGTCCACGTCCACGCGTCGCCCGCTCCGGGCGGGGCCTTCTCTGGCGCGGCCGCAACCGCAGCCGCCACAACCTATAGGGGTATCTCGTGCCATGATACAATCAGGAGTGTACGAGTTGTGGGCGTGGTCCGCAGCCCGAGCGGCCTGACGACCCGGCGGTCAGCGCTCTCCCTGAATAATCCGCCCGGGACGAACCAAGCCGGGCTCACGCTTTTTTTGGCGGGCTCGGGTGGAGGAGGAAAAGATGGCTTGCAGAGTCGGTATGTCGAAGACCCCGTGGGCGCGCATCCAGTACTGGAAGGATGAGGAAGGGCACACGCACGGTGAGATTCTGGCGAGCGGCCTCACCTACTACCAAGCGACAGCCCGCGAGCGGACGGAGGCCGCACAACGCGGGTGCACGCAGTCTCCCGGCGGCCAGCGGGACTACAGCAGCGATTGGTCGGTGTACCACGTCTGGGGCGGGCGTACTGGGGTGAGCGAACTGGCTAGGCTTTTCGGCGGCCAATGATGTCGGCATGGGTCGCCACCGATCCGCCGGGGCGGGACTTCAAACTGAAACACTAGCGAGGCTTCGCCTCAGACCTACGAGCATGTAGGTCTCGGCATCTGCTGACGGCAGTCGGACTCCGGCCGCTGCTCCCTCTGCGGCGCGAAGCCGCGTTCATTAGTCGCACAAGGCGGCAGTGGCCGTAGACTGGCCGATGGGGAGCCCATCGACCGGAGCCCGAGCCATGACCGTAGCACGATCCGCCGCCGAGATCCTGTCGCAGCACACGACGCTGGCCCTCGAGTGCATCGACCGGCTGTACCTGAACGTCTACGTGCCGGTGCTGCAGAGGGCGGCCGGCGCGGCGTATTTCTTCCGCAAGGTCCGGGGCGTCAGCGTTCCGTCGTCGGTGCTGATGGCGCCGATCACGCAGCGATTCGTCGATGCGATCAAGGGCTACGCCGAACGCAACGGCATCGACGTCGTGTCGTTCCGTCGGGGCGAGCGCAAGGACGACCGCACGCAGGAGTACCTGCGCCGGTGGACCGGGGGCGAGGGCGTGCTCTACATCGGGAAGGCGCAGGAGAAGGCGCGGGTGTTGCGCACCGAGCGCCGCCGACGCCCGTCGACCGGGGCGACCTACGCGTGGCTGGTCGACTCGACGGCGATGGTCAACCACTATTACTTCTACGTGGTCGACGACGACTTCGGGCCGTTGTTCCTGAAGTTCTGTTCGTACTTCCCCTACAACGCGAAGCTCTGCATCAACGGGCACGAGCACCTGAAGCGACAGCTGACCAAACGGGGCATCGAGTTCGAGCCGCTCGACAACGGCATCCTGCGCTGCCCGGACCCGGGGGCGATGCAGCGCTTGGCCGACGGCCTGACGGCCGCGCGGGTCGACGCGCTGTTGCGCAAATGGCTGGCCCGGCTGCCGCACCCATTTTCGGCTAACGACCGCGAGCAGGGCATCCGCTACGACATCTCGATACTGCAAGCCGAATTCGCGCGCACCGAGGTCTTCGACCGGCCGCTGTCCGGGCGGGTCTTCTTCGAGGAAGTGCTGCGCGAGAACCTCGATATGGGGCGACCCGATCACGTGCAGTTGATCTTCGACCGGCGCGTCAGCAGACGCACCCCCACGCCGCATCGCAGCCGCGTCATTACCGACGGGGTCATCCCGTCGCTGCATGTGGATTACAAGCACTCGCGCATCAAGCAGTACCACAAGGAGGGGCGCGCGCTGCGCACCGAGACGGTCATCAACGATACGTACGACTTCGATGTCGGCCGCCGGCTGAAGAACCTCGATGATCTAAAACAGATCGGCTTCGCAGCCAACCGACGCCTGCTCGGCGTCGAACGCCTCAGCCACGACGCCACTATCGGAGCCGAGACGCTCGCTGCATTGCACCGTCCGGCGCTGGTCGACGGCCAGCGTGCTTCGACCCTGCGCTTCGGGGGCCCTCGCGTACAGGCGCTGCTTGCCGCGCTGCTGCGCTTCGACCTGCTGCCGGCGGGATTCCGCAACCGCGAGCTCCGCGAGGCGGTCGCCCCGCTGCGCGGGCTCTCGCTCGACGACTACAACGCCGGCCAGATGACCTACGACCTGCGCCGGCTGCGTCTGCGGGGAATGATCGAACGGATTCCGCACACCCAGCGGTATCGGCTCACCGGCGAAGGGCTGTGCATCGCCCTGGCCTACCACCGCACCCAGGCACGCGTTCTCGGCCCGGTCTTGTCGGCCACACTCGACGGGGAATCGACCACGCGTTTGCATGAGGCGGTCGCGACCTACGATCGGGAGGTCGGCCACCTCTGGGAAGGACACCCGCTCGCCGCGTGATCAGGGAGAACTGCGCCTGAAACCTCCGGTTCCGAACTTGACTCATCTGTAAAGCTGGTGCTCGTTCAAGGAATCTAGCCGACCCTCGGCGCGGTTTACACATCGCAGCGCTAGTCCCGGTCCGACCCCTCCGCCGAGCGCAGGCCCGCTGCCAGTTTCCGCCGATGGATGGCGCGGTTGGAGGTGGAGTGGTAGCGATGTGGATTGATGGCGCGGTTGAAGGTCGAGTTGTAGAATCGGGACGCCGTGACCGCGCATCAACATCCCGCCGCGCTGCCGAAGGGCCACCGTATCGGCGAGTACGAGATCGTCCGCGTGCTCGGCGCGGGCGGCTTCGGCGTCACGTACCTGGCGTTCGACCACCAGTTGGACGGACCGGTCGCGCTCAAAGAGTACTTCCCCGCTGAGGCGGCACGGCGCGAGTCCGGCTGGCGCGTCGCCCCGTCGACCACCGGGAGCAAAGCGCTCTTCACTTGGGGCCTCGACCGTTTCATCGAGGAGGCCCGGTCTCTTCATCGCCTTCGACACGTGAACGTCGTGCGGGCGCATCGCTACGTCCAAGCCTACGGCACCGCGTACATCGTCATGGAGTACGTTGAGGGCGAGTCCCTCCAGCAGATCCTCCGGGTGCGCGACTGTCTGACGCCCGACGCTTGGCGGCGATGGCTGGACCCGTTGATCGATGGGCTGGCCCACGTGCACGGCCACGGCTACCTGCACCGCGACATCAAGCCCGCGAACATCATGATTCGTGCCGCGGACGGGGCTCCGGTGCTGATCGACTTCGGCGCCGCGCGTGTGGCCGCCCGGGGCCGGACGCACACTCAGGTGCTGACGCCGGGGTACGCCCCGCTGGAGCAGTATTCGCGCGAGGGAACGCAGGGACCGCCCACCGATATCTACGCCCTGGCCGCGGTCTCGTACCGCGTGCTAACCGGCGAGCGGCTGTCGAGCGCCCCGGACCGGGTGCTTGACGACGATTACGAGCCCTTGGCGAACCGCATCGCCGGCGCGGACCACTGGTGGCTGGCCGCCATCGACCACGGACTGGCGTTGCGGCCGGAAGACCGGCCCCAGACGGTCCCGGTATGGACCGCGGCGATGCGCGGCGCCCGCACCGCGCCCGTACCGGACGTCGATGCCGGGACCGACCGCAGCAGGAACGCCGCGCAGGCCTCCGTACCTCGGCAGGACGCTCCGGTCGCATCCGGCCGCCCCTCTCTGTCGTTGAGGCACTCGGGGTGGGTCCCGGTCTCAGTCATTCTTCTTTTCCTCGTCGCCATCACCGGTGACCCGCCGGATCGAAGTCCTGCCAGCGTCTCGAGCGGGAATGACCCAAGCGCGGACCGGCCGCAACGACCCGATGCATCCGAGCCCCCGACGCGAGCGACCGCGCAAGCTCCGACGAGCAGCAGTACGCCGAGATCGCTTCCCGTCTCATCACCGGAAGCCGGCGAAGCCAGACTGGGGCTCGATCGGTCAGCCAGGCGGGCTATCCAGCGAGGGCTGCGCGCCGACGGGTTCGATCCTGGCTCTGTCGACGGGTTGTTCGGACCGGCGACACGGGCGTCGTTGCGGGCGTGGCAGAGCTCCCGTGGGCAGGCGGCAACAGGCTATCTGAACGGCCAGCAGGTGACGGAACTCCGGGATTCTGCAAGTCGCCTGCGGCAGCGATCCGCCGCATCGACACCCGCAAACCGATCGAGCGCACCAACTCCGACAGACGGAAGTACGCCGAACCGATCCCCCTTGATCTCAGTACCTGAGTACCTGAGGGATGGCAACCGGCGCCCGGCGCCGAGCCCCAAGGTAGCAAACGGAAGGTCGTTCACGCGCGGTTCGCACGACGATGACGTCGTCCGCCTTCAGGGCACGCCGACCAGCATCAACCGCTACCCATCCTTGGGGCACGAAACATGGCGCTACGGATCCAGTACCGTGACCATCTCGACCCGATCACGCCAAGTCATCGAGTGGGCGAATTACGGCGGCAACCTCAAGGTGCAACTGGCGCCGGGCCGTAACGGGACGAACGCGATGTCGTACACCCGCGGTTCACATCAGGATGACGTCCTGCGCCTTCAGGGCACGCCGACCAGCATCAACCGCTACCCATCCTTGGGGCACGAAA
>WTFV01000181.1:12486-20554 GCA_011523845.1 Acidobacteriota bacterium
ACCCGATCACGCCAAGTCATCGAGTGGGCGAATTACGGCGGCAACCTCAAGGTGCGACAGGCGCCCGCCGGTCGATGAGCACACCATCGCTCGCGGATACGCGATGAGTAGCACGGCGATTGGCCGCAAGCCGTCGATCGACCAAGGGACGCCGTGAAGCCGACCCGCCGGGAGGCCAGCATCTTCAGCGTGTCGGCCATCGACCTGTTCGCGTCGGCGCTCGGGGCCTTCATCGTGGTCGCATTGGTGCTGCTGCCCCACTTCCCCAACACCGGAGACGCTCCGGCGGCCGGCGCCGAGCCGCCGGTCGACCCGCCGTCGTCGCCCGGCATCTCGCTCGCCGAAGTCGAGGCGCTGCGCGCCCAGGCGGCGCGGGCCGAGGCCGCACTGGCCGAGGCGGAGCGCCGCGGGCGCGAGCTGTCGGAGGCACTCGAAGCGGCCCGAGCGCGGGCGGCGCCGCCCGCCCCGACGCCGCCGAACCCCATCTCGCCCGCCGAGGTGGCGGCGCTCCAGGACCGGATAGCGCATTCGGAAACGGAGTTGCAGGCCGCGCGCGCCCGCGAGCGCGAGCTCGCGCGGGCGCTCGACGCCGCGATGTCGTCGGTCCGGACGCTGCCGCCGATGGATCTCGTCATCGCCCTCGACACGACCGCGAGCATGACCGGTGAGGTGGCGAGCCTGCGCGAGGAGATCGCGGGCCTCTCCGCCCTTCTCGCCGACCTGACCGACGACGCGGCGGTGGGTATCATCGACTTCAAGGACGGCTGCGGGGGGGCGCCGGCCCTGCGCATCGCCCCGCTCCAGCGTATCGACCGGCGGTCCGTACGCCGGCTGGCCGCTTTTACGCGTTCGATGCGCCCCGGCTCGTCGCTCTGCAACACGACGTCCGACGAGGACTTCGCCGAGGCGCTGCGCGCGGCCGTCGGCGCCGACTGGCGCCCCGACAGCGAGCTCCGGTCGATCGTCCTGATCTCCGACAACCCGGCTCACGCCCACCTCCGGGAGCAGGCCGTGGCCGACGCCCGGCACTTCTCGCGTGGCCCTGGCGCCCGGCACACCGTCTCGGCCGTGCTCGTCGACACGAGCGCCTTCGCCCCGACCTACCCCGATACAGCGGCGTTCATGCAGCGCGTCGCCCAGGCGGGCGGCGGGCAGTTCGTCCGCGCCGACGAGAACGCGTCGCTGTCGGTGACGATTCTGCGCGCCGTCTTCGATGGCTGACATGGCGGCGCGCCTTCTCGGCCGCGCCCGGTCCGGGTCACTCCGTCGGCTCCAACGGCAACCACCCCAGTCCCTTCTCTGCCTCTTCCGCCGGGGCCGCCGGCTCCCCGGTTGCTCCGGGCACCTCGTCCGCCGGGACTAACCCCGGCTGCTCCGCCGTGGCTGTCTGCTCCCCACCTTCGCTGGACAACGCACCCGCCGGGACCGTCTCTGCCGCCGCCGCGGCTGCCGGCTCTCCGCCTTCGCCGGACATCGCGCCATCCCGCACCGTCTCCGGCTTCCCTGCCGCGGCTGCCGGCTCCCGGGCTTCGCCGGACACCGCGCCATCCCGGATCGCCTCCTGCCTATCCGCCGCGGCTATCCGCTCCCCGGCTTCTCGGCGCACCGCGCCCGCCCGCGCCGTCCCAGGCTTCTCCGCCGTGGCTGCGTGCTCGCCGGCTGCTACGGTATGGTCTCCGGCTGCTCCGGACACCTCGCCCTCGCCGGCCGTCCCCGGTGCAGGCCCCGTGATCTTCGCAAGCGACAGTTTCTCGCCGCACCACCACGAATGCCCCTCCGCGGCGTAACGCATGGGGGCCACGCGCACATGTCCGGCGAAGCAACCCAGCAGCCACAGCGATTCGCGGACCGACCGGAAGTCGATCCCCGCGGCGACGAGGTCCCGAGCCTCCTTCGCCAACACCTGCAGATCGACGGCCTCGCGCCATCCGTGGAACAGCTCCTTCCACCGGCAGAAGATGACCAGCGACCGAAGGCCGGACGGAAAGAGGCCGGGAGCTGCCTCCTCGAGGGCCCCGGCCAGACTCGCGACCTCCGCATCGCCCACGACATCCGCCAGCGAGGAGATGCCCGATCGCCGGTCGAGCACGCCGCGCACGACCTCCCGGCACCGCTCGACGCCGTCCGACTGCTCCGGCCACGACAGCTTCTTCAGCACCTGACCGGAGTCGATCAGGTAGTCGATGGCCCCGTAGTCGTACGGATCGTGCCGCGTGAACCGATACGCAGCCGGAATCCAGGTCGCGGCCATCACGGCCCCGTCCTCGTCGACGTCCTGACCCTCCTGTCGATCGAGTTGACGAATCGCCGCTTCGACGGCGCCTTGGAGCTGTTGCCCGCCATCGTCGCCCTCGGTTTCGCCGGCGCCCTTCTCGTCCGCGCGCCCGTCATCGCCGAACAGCAACCGGCACAGCGCTTGGCCGCCGGCGATGGCGTTCTGGACGTTGCGCCGGGACCACTCTTCCAGCACGGGACCCTCGAAGCGTGGTCGGTCCAGCGCCACGCCGAGAGAGCGCATCCTGGGCTCCAGAATCCTCTTCGCCCGCCGCGTCGTCGGAATGACGTTCCGGACGTCGCCGATGCGGATCTCGATGACCTTCTCTCCCTTCGAGACCGCTTGCCGCGGCTCCAACTCCAGAATCACGACGCCTTCCTGGTCGTCCAGCATCAACTGCGGCAGTCTCTCCAGCAGATCCGGAACCCTCTTCTTCGCGAAGGCGGAAGGCGTGCCGTCACCTCTCATCTTCAGCCACACCACACGATCGCGGGGAATCCTGCCGCGGCCGTAGTGATAGAGAGACTGAAACTCCCCGTACGTCACACCGACGAACCCGTGCCGGCCTGCTGTCGGCCTGCGCCGGTCGGTTCGTTCGGACGACACGCGAGATTCCTTCTTCGGCACGCCTGACCCTTCAGAAGAACACTTCCTGTGGCGGAGCCTCTCCGGAGCCCGCACTCGGGGCACTCCGGGGCCGCTTGCACTCCTCGCGGCGCAGGAGATGCTCCGGAATGTCCCGCACGTACGGGTGCAACTCCTTCCCGTGGTACGACAGGAACAGGTTCTGCCGACTCCGCGTCAGGCCCACGAAGAACAACCGCCTGGCGATGGCCTCGTCGTCCTTCCTGAACGTCCGCCGCCCGGTCAGCCCCGGCAGGAACACCGTGTCGAAGTCCAGCCCCTTCGCGCTGTGGTAAGTCATCGCGTACGAGATCGAGCGACGATCCGACTCCTCGAGACTGCCGTATCCGTTGCCCAGATACTGCAGTGGCACCTTGTTGCGCGACAGGGCCTCGTTCACGGCTTGGTAGTCCATCTTCCCCTGGAATGCAGGCTCCGGCGCGCCCGTCAGGCGGCACACCGCCCGCAGGAAGCGACGGATGTCCTTATGCGTCGAGAACAGCGCGACCGCCGGCTTTCCCACGCGGCTGTATGTGCTCAGCCTCTCCCACAACCATTCGGTCTCCACGTCGGCGGTGTCCGCGTGCGCCAGGGTCACCTCGACCTCCTGCATGCGCGCCGTCGTCGCACCTTCGAGCCGCGACCCTCGCACGACGCAACACGCGATGTCCCTGATCCTCTGCGTGAGGCGGTAGAGGGTCTCCAGCGAAACGACGTTCGGATTGAGACAGTCCCGAATCTCGCTCTCGGTGCTGCACGTGTCGTAAATCGACTGGTCGGTGTCGCCGGCCGCCACGACGCGGCCGGCCAGCGACCGGATTTGCCGCAGGTCGGCGGCCGGAATGTCCTGCACCTCGTCGAGCAGGATCCAGTCGTACTTTCGACGTTCCTGCAAGAGTTGGTGGTACGTCATGACGCGTGCGCGCCCGGCGAGATCCTGGCCCAGACCGCTCGCCATCAGGTCCTTCAGCGCATGCGTATAGGTGGCGAGGCAGATGCTCGCGTCATCGTGCTCCGCCAGGACGCGTTCGGCCAGATGTACGAGCAGCACCGTCTTCCCGGTGCCCGCGAAGCCGCGAATCCAGTGGTCGTGGTGGCGGGGGCCGGCGGCGCTGCAACGCCGCAGCACATCCAGTTGGTGCTCGTCCAGCCGCCGGTTCGGTACCATCCAGTTCATAGCTCGATCCGTTCTGCGCCGGCCGTAGTCCGGCGATCGATACGCTCCCCGCGGTCGGGACGACTCGCGGCCAGGACGTCCGGGTCGACCGGGTCGTCGTCAATCCGCCACCGCTTTCGATACTCGCGAACGTGCTCCAGAGTCCGCCGTTTGCCGAGCGTCCTCGCGTTCCGCTCCAGCAAGTCGCAATCGTCTTTCGACAGGCTCCCCCTTTCGAGTTCCTCTTCCAGGAGGTCGAAGGCTCTTGTGACGTATTCCAGCCCGCGGGGATCACTGTCGGCGCGCAAGGCATGACCGTGAACCGTCAGGGCCGGAACGTAGTCCGGATCGAGCCGGAGCGACTCCTCCATCAGACGTGCGCAGGCCTCGATGTCGCCGCTTCGTCGCTCGTCGAGCGCACAGTTGAAGGCGGTTACGCAACTCGGGGCCCGCTGATGCGCCTTGAGCGACCACTCGCGGGAACGCCGGTAGTCGCGGCATGACCAGTAGTTGTACGAAATGCTGATGGCGTGGTCGCTGTCCGGATCCAGCCGTTCTGCCGCCTCGTACATCTCTGCCGCCTCTCGCCATCGGTGGGCTTCCTGGGCGGCATGCGCGTACGTCAGCACCGCCGCCGGAGCCGGCCGCCCCTTCCCGGCCAGAATCGAGACGTTCAGCGCCTGTCGCGCCTGGAGCAGACGCCGCCCGCGGGGCAACAGCTCGGCGTTCGCCAGCGGATTCAGGATCTCCGAGGCGACGGCGGCGCCCCCGGCGTGGACCTTGACGACGAGGAGCTTGTCCCGCGAAATGTGGGATGAAATGCGGATGGTCTCCCCCTTCTCGAACCAGCCGGGGGGCGACGGCGGCGGGACCGTCAACACCGCCAGTATCTTGTCGCGTCCGCCGACGCAGAACGGCAGCTCCACACGGGCCTGACGGTCCCGGCCCACCGTCACCGAGGTGATGGTGGTCGGCGACGGGACCGGAGAGCCGGCGTCGATCACTGTTTCCTGGGTGATGGTGGTCGAGGACAGAACCTCAGAGCCGGCGTCGATCACCCCTTCCTGGTTGTCGTCCCGCGTCAGGACGTAGATGGGCTCGCTCGTGATCGGACGGACGACATCGTGTTCGAGTCCGTGGAGATACAGGGAGTGTATGGCGGCGCCCTGCGAGACGTGAGCGCGAAGGTCCCGAGGCGCCACGCACTCGACGAAGCGGCCCACGTGTCTCTCGATCGCCCCCCGTACGAGGGGATTCGCGCTGCTGCCGCCGATGAACAGCACCATGTCGAGGTCGTCGGGCGTCAGCCCCGCCTTCTCCAGGGCGCTCGAAACGGGATCGAGGACGCTCGGCACGCGGTCCGGACGGTCCCCGCCGGGCGACGCCGCGGCGGCGAGAAACGGCTCCATGATCTCCGCGAACTCGCCGAGGGTAACTTGCGGCTCGTCGAGGACCCAGGACTTGCCGCGCACCTCTATAGCTTCGATGGGATCGGCCACGATCGGATCCGCGCAGTCACGGAGGTCGGACGGATCGCCGGCCTTCATCGCCTCGGCCTGTTTCGAGCACTGGATCTTCAGCTCCTCGGCGACGGATTTCAAGCGCGGCAGCAGCAGCTTGTCTCGTTCGTTCGACGAGAGGACATCGTCCGGGTCGGCGTCCCCGCGGAGCTGGAACAGGAGCATGCGCTCGGCGATGGCCCGATCGATGTCGTCGCCCCCGAGGGCGAGGAACTTTGAGATGGCCAGATTCCTGGAGGAGAGCCGTCCGTCCGCGATGCTGACCTCCAGTACCGAAATGTCGCACGTGCCGGCGCCGAAGTCGAAGACGAGCACGCGGCGCGGCTTCTTCGGAAGGAGCGCCGCCACGGACGGTCCCTCGGCACCGCGTTCCATGTCGAACACGTAGCTGAGGAACGCCGCGTTGGGCTCGTCGATGAGGCCGGCGTCCTCGACGGGGATGCCGGCGCCATCGAGGGCCCGCACGAGATCGCGGCGCTGGTTCGCCTCGAACGCGGCGGGGACGCTGACCGCGTACACCGGCGGGGGCAGCGAATGGTCGAGGACGTGCCGGTCCACGGCCTCGCGCAGGTGGCTCAGGAAGACTCGGGCGGCGTCCTGTGGCCGCTCGACGACCACGGGCGCGCGCCCCTTCGCGAGCACCGTGTTGGGATACTGGGGGCCGAGGTCGACCCCGAGCTCCATCTTGAAGGACGACCAGTGGTCCACTCCCTCGCGCAACCTCGCCTTCAGGTGCGTTGTCACGCCGCGGCCCACGAGCAGGCGGCCGTTGCGCCAGGCGAGACAGCTCGGCACGAGATGGTCGTCGTGGCGTCTGCCGTCCTCGTCGAACTGGGGAACGGAAAGCGGTTCGGCACGGGGGACGCGACCGCCATCGTCCATCCGCGCGATGCTGACCACCGTCGTCGACGTCCCGAAATCGATGCCCACGAAAGTATGCCGGGCCAGACTCGCGCGGAGGGCCTCCGCGTCGCCGGCCAGATTCGTCACGGAAACGGCCGCCGCCTCGTCGGGCGCGCGTTCGGGGCCGTCCGCGCCCGCCATGGCCGATCGCCATGCGGACACGGTCCGGGGCCGGTCGTCGGGCCGCAACGCCATTCCCCGGTCAATCGCCGCGAGCCACGGAAGGTCCGCCCCGGCAACCCGTCCCGCAAGCGGCTCGTACCGGTCGTCCACGGCCCGCGCCGGCGCTTCCGGCGCGCACTCTCCCGTCAGCGCGCGGTACGAGACTGCCGCCAGCGCGTAGATGTCGGTGGGCGGCCCCTGCGCGCCCTCGGTCCCGTGCTGCTCGATGGGCGCATAGCGGGGCGTCAGCACCTGGGTGTGCGCCCGGCCGCGCGCCGCCGCGCGCGCGGCGGCGAAGTCGATGAACACCGGCTCGCCGTTCGCCGCGCGAATGACGATGTTCGCGGGCGTGATGTCGCGGTGCACGTAGCCGTGCCCGTGCACGTGCTCCAGTCCGTCGAGCAGCCGGTCCAGCCATTGCCGCCACTCGGCGGCCGGCAGCGGCGCGCGAGTTCGCAGGACGGCGTCCAGCGACTCGCCCTCGACGTACTCCATCACGATGCAGGCGGTGCCGAGCGCCTCGACATAGCGATGCACCCGCACCACGTTCGGATGCCGAAACCGATGGATCGACCGCGCCTCGTCCACGAAACGGTCGAGACCCCAGGTGAAGAGCGCACGGCTCTCCTCTGTCGGCAACGCGGCCACGTGCTGGCCCGCCGTCCGCTCGGCGTGTTCGTGCGGGAAGTACTCCTTGAGCGCGACCGGGCCGTCGAGTCTCGTATCGTTCGCGAGATAGGTGATGCCGAAGCCGCCGGCACCGAGCACGCGGACGATCTCGTACTCCTCGATCCGGTAGCCCGGCGGCAGGGCGCGGGCGCACGTCTGGGTCACCGTGTCGATCCTACTACCCGCGGCCGCCGGGCTGTTTCGGACTCCGGCCCCGACTTCAATCAACCCAAATGTCTGCGATACCGACGAGAACACGTCGCTCGGCGAATGGCGACGACGCATGCCGCGCCGGCGATGGGGCGGACGCAGCGTCAGGCGAGGCAGGCTGCGTCTGCTCGGCGGCGCGCATCTGTTCAACCGGCGTCTCGGACGTTAGCGGACGTCTGGACTTGCGGACGACCATGCCGGTCACGGCGGCGCGTCTGCTAGACCACGTCTCCACCGGCGTCCCGGTGATCCGCGGCCCGGTGAGTTGCGAGCTCGGGGACGGTTCACCCCCGAATCGAGAACTGCGGCCATCGAAGGACCTGAACTGGGGCCATGGCGCGGAAGTGCACTGGGGCCATGCTTTTCGGCCGATCAGTGCCATTGCACTTCACCGTGACAGCGTGATCGCCGAAACGGCCTTCCCGCAGGGAAAAACATTGGGGAAGCGACCCCGAAACCGGGGTCGCTCACCCTCTTATCTCCGATTTTCTGTGCGGGTTTCAACAAGGGCGTTTTCTGGTGAACAGGTCACTGTCTATCGCGTGTTCT
>WTFV01000244.1 GCA_011523845.1 Acidobacteriota bacterium
CGTGGTGCCGCACGGCGCGCACGACTATCGTTCCCGGCTCGGCGCCGCAGCTGTCTGCCGGCCCGCTGCTCCCGGCTATCCCCCACCACAAGTAGTACTGGCTGCCGCGTGCGCCACCGAGCGGCGAGCGCCGCCAGCCGCGGTTCGGCCGCGCGCACCCCTTGACGATCGCGGTGCGTCCGTGGGCGGCCAACTGCTCGAGGATCAGCCCGAGCCGCCGGTACAGGTGGGACCACTCCCGCAGCGTGTCCGACACGCTCGGGTGCAGCCATATCGGCTTCGCCAGCGGGCGCGGCTCGTCGGGCTTCTCCGGCGCGATGTCAGCGCTGAAGCCGTTGGCCTCGTCCGCGGCTCCCGCTCGGGGCCGGCTTGCGCCGCGGTTACGGCGTCTGTTGGTCATTACAGCTCGTCCTCGTCGTGCATCACCCTGTTGGCCAGCACCCACGCCAGCGTCTCGCGCGCCTTGCGGTTGAGCGGGATGCGCTCGTCCTCACGCGCCCTCTCGATCCGCTCGTACGTCTTGTGACGCCGTCGCCGGGCGTACAGCCCGAGGAAGTGGGCCAGGGCCTTGCTCGCGCAGACTTCCCTGACCGTGTAGTAGCGGTACGTTGGCGGCTCGCCGCTCCGGCTGTCGACCAGAACGTCGATCTGCTCCACCCGCCCCGGCAGCCACGAGATGCCCCGTCCGTGTCCGCCCAGCCCTGCACTGAACGCCAGCATCTCGTCGAGCCACTTGTCGAGCAGCAGGCTGGCCTCGCCCTTGCCGAACTGCTCGCCGTGCTCGTCGGTCACCCACCGCCGCATGTAGCGGCGTGCGGCCGCGCGCAGGAAGGCCGGGCCCCGCTGGCCGCCGAGGCTCTTGCCGTCGCTGTCGAGTCCCGCCGGCATCGCGCCCTCGTGCAGCCACGCCTCGGCTGCCCTCAGGTCGACCGCGCGCGCGAGCGTCGGGTGCAGCTCGGACGGCACTCTCTTCACCACGTCCGCATACAGCGGGTGCTCGCTCCATCGGATGTCGTCCATCATCGCTTCCGTGCCGCGGTGGGCCTGCCGTGGCGCGCGGCCTTCGCATCCGCGCGGCCAGCGGCTGGTTCGGGCAGCAGGCCCACGGGAGGCCCACGGAGACCCACGGGTTCCGCTACGGCGGTACAGTAGATGATCTCGGGGCGTCGGGCGCGCTGTCGCCCGCCCCCCCCGCGGCACTGCTCGACCTGCTCGACCCGCCGCCCGGCACGGCCTCGACCCGGCCTGGCATCGCGACACCGACGTGCATCTGGGCGTCCGCTTGGGCGAGGGACCCAAAAAAGAGTCCTCGGCGGGCGGGACGATGGTGGCCGCACCGGTGTCGGCGTTCACGGGCCGTCCGGTACGCGGTCTGGCGATGAGTGCGAAACACCCTCGACGGCCAAGCGCTCGCTCTCGGCGGCATCGCCGAGAAAGTGCTCGCCGCGCACTGCAGGGGCTTGGGCCGCGCCTCTTGCCGCTGGGGAACCGCAGGCATCTCGACGAGGAGCTCGACGGCCTCCGGCGCGCGGTCGTTGTCTACTACGTCCCGCGGACCGAGGAGTTGGGTCGATCTGGCCTTGCATCGTGAGGAACGCTTCCAGCGTCGTATCGCGTTCCCGGAGGAGAAGCGGGCATCGACAACACGACCGCGAGAGGTGGATCGAGTCCAATCCCCGACGGATTCTCCAAGATGGGACGTTGGTCCGCGGGTCCGCGGCTTTTGGGCGTCCGCGGGGTCCGCGGTCCGCCGGAGACTCCATCCGCGGTGTCCGCGGGTCCGCGGGTCCGCGGGAGTCCGCGGAGGGCTAGAATAGTCCGGTACGATCCGATCAGGAATTGTGCACGGAAATGCACACGGCCGATGGAGGAAGGCCCTTAAACTACTGATAATAAGTAGGTTGGCCTTCAGCCCCAGATTTCACCACGCGAGCATGCCTCCTGCACTCGCGTGTTCGCAGGTGCGGGGGAAAAGCCAGGGGCGGGCCGACGGCTTTCGGCAACCAGCGTCAGCCGTAGATGACCATGTACTTCGTGGCCGCCTTCCGGCGGGGCACGAAGTCGCCCCACGGCCCGCTCAGCCAATCCTTGAGATCGCGTGCACATCTGACGACCCCCGACTGCAGCGAGCCCTGTTCGCACGACCCCGGCGGAAGTTCCTTCTCGATAGCCGGGAGCCGCTGATCCTTGTGGTCGTTGTCCACGACCACAATCGCCCCGCCCCGACGGAGAAGCCTGCAGCGCCAATCCGAAATCGTCGACGACGCCAGAAGCCTCCTCCGATACGGGGTAGCCCGAAGAGCCGCAATCTCGTTGAGCACCTGCTGCGCAAGCAGGAGGTCGAAACGCCGCACCCCGGTCACGGAGTCGTGGCTTTCGCACCTGAACTCCAGACGCGGAAGCTCTGCGACGAGACTCATCAGACCGCGGGCCTCGACGACGAGTGGGACCGTGAACCCCCGGATGAACGGCTCCCAGACGCCCATCCTGGCGTCCACAAGAGTCACGACAGCCTCGGGACTCAGATACCGGGACAGCGACCACAACTCCGGCGCAGGTCCGCACCCCAGTACCAACACGGACCGAGCCGCCAGAAGTAGCTCACGCAGACGCGCGTGATTCTCCACTACGGCGGCGAACCAGTAATAGCCACGCGGCATGTACGCGGCAACATAACCCCGAGCGGCCTGCCGGTACGGCGGCTCCGAATCGAGCATGTTCTGGTACCAATCGCGGAGAAGCTCGGTCTCCTGGAACAGGAGCTCCCTCGCCACGGGCTCCGACCGACCGGGGAACCAATCCGGCCAGCTCGCACGGACGCGCCTGAAGTGGAGCTGATCCGGGTGAAGTACCGGCACAGCTTCACGGCGAACCACCGTACACCCTGAACGTGAGGTTCCACCGACGGCCGGCGCTCCTGGCCGGCGGCACTCGGTGCTCCCAGTCGGCCTGGAAGCCTGGCGGCATGACAAGGAGCGATCCGGAGTCGAGCGATAGGACCTCCGACTTCCGCACGCCCGCCCCAGGGGGAGGGATCCGCGCCCGGCGGATGCGAAACTTCCGAACCGCACCTAGTGAGACCGACGCGATCGGCGAACGCTGATCGATCTCCGGCTCGTCGTCGGCATGCCAGTCGACGTGGTCGCGCCCACCCTGGTAGACGTTTAGGAGCGCGACGTTGGGTGCCGCCCCAGTCGCGTCTGGGAAACGCCAGGCCGGGTCGCCCGCGATCTTGCGAGCAAGATCCTGAATCCAGTCCGGCCAGCCGACGGACTCGTCGGTGGCACCGCCGTACGAGTACGGACGGCCGTTCTCGGACATCCAGACCGTGTCACGGGGACGAACAACCAGCCGCCCGTACAGCCAGGACTCAGCCCGCGGCCGCAAGCCACCGCCGGGGATCTCCAGGAGACCGTCGCACTGAGCCTCCAGCCGCTGCACAGCATCACCGGACAGCCAATCGCTGACGTAACGCAAGCCGCTTTTCGGAACCGGAAGCTCATAGCGACCGCCGGACTCCAGAAGATTGGACTGTACAGACGTCTCAGACATTCCAAACGACCCCAATGCGAAGCGGGACGGCCAACGGGACCGTCCGAAGAACCGTGAAGAGTCAGTCGATGGGCATCGCCGGGGCGTATCCCTCGCGGCGCCGCCGCGCCATGTCGTCGAGCTTGGGCTTGGTGGTTCGAGATAGCCGCGCGCGCCTCGTCGAACTGGAGCCGCAGGCGCCGGGCCACGCGGCGGATGAAGGCTACCTGAAAACACCTGGCCACCTGGCCACCCAGCGGTGGACCGGTGAGCCGGTGACCGGTGACCCGGTGAGCCGGTTGACGTGACCTCCGCTCAGCGGATCCTGACATCGTGGTAATCTGTGTGGTAAGTGCTTTTCCTTTGTTTCCGTAAACTATTCACAAGACGTTACTTTACATCACAATCAGTTCTGTAGCGCGAACACGAACAGATTGTTGCCGCTGCTCGGGCGCAGCTCCGGCGTCAGATCCAGGAAGCGGCCCGTGCCGACGCTGATCGCCACGTACTGCCGGCCGTCCACCGCGTAGGTGATCGGGAAGCCCGAGACCGGCGTGCCGAGGTTGATCTCCCAGAGGATCTCCCCCGAGGTGTCGTCGAAGGCCCGGAAGCGGCCGTTGACGTCCCCGCCGAACACCAGTCCGCCGCCGGTCGCGGCCAGCGCCATCGTGGCGGCCCGCTGCTGGTAGTTCCAGATGGTCTCGCCCGTCTCGGCCGATATCGCGTGCACGCTCCCCACGTCGTCGTAGCCGGGGGCCAGCTCGGACCGCCACGCGATGGCGTAGAGCCGGTTGGTCCGGTTGTCGGGATCCTCGGCCATCATCCGCGCGCAGACGTTGCGCAGCGGCATGTACATCGTGTTGGTCCGCGGCGAGTAGGCGCCCGCCTCCCAGTCCTTGCCGCCGCTGGCGTGCGGGCAGGCCAGCACCTGCTGGCCGCTGGCGGTGAAGATGAGCTCGGCGTTCTCGGTCACCTGGCCCGTCGCCCCGTCGATGCCGCTGACCACGTTCTGGGTGATTGTCGGCGTGGCCCACAGGAACTCGCCGGTCTCGCGGTCGAGCGTGTAGACGATGCCCGTCTTGCCGGGGATGCCGGTCAGCACCCGCCGCTCCTCGCCCGGCTCGATGCGCGGGTTGATCCAGCTCACCGCCGCCGCGTTCGGGCGGACCGGCGTGTCGACCAGGAGCCGCTCGAACGGATGGTCCAGGTCCCAGTGGTCGTTCATGTGCTGGTAGTGCCACACGATCTCGCCGGTGTCCCCGTTCAGGGCCAGCGTCGAGTTGTGGTACAGGTGCGTCAGGTCGGCCCCGCCCAGCATGAACTTCGGCGCGGGAGAGGTGACCGACGTGCCGACGTAGACCAGGTTCAGCTCCGGGTCGATGCTCGGCACCATCCAGGAGCCGACGTGGCCGCGCTCCTCGAACGGGACGTCGCCCCAGGTCTCGTCGCCCGGCTCCCCCGGCCCGGGGATCAGCCGCGTCCGCCACAGCTCCTCGCCGGTCGCCGGGTCGTGCGCGGTGATGACGCAGGCGTGCGGTCCGCCGCGCGGGTCGCAGCTCCGGCCGGAGTACACCTTGCCGTTGGCGACGATCGGACCCGAGGTCTGGTTGGCCGGGTTCACCGTGTAGTCGAGGATCTCCGTGTCCCACACGACGTCGCCGGTCTCCGCGTCGAGAGCGACGAGGTGGTCGTCCATGCTGGTATGGAAGATCAGCTCGCCGTGGATCGCGATGTTCCGGTTGGTGTCGATCAGGCTGCCGATCATGTAGTCGCCCAGGTCGTCCGGGCGGTCGCGGCGGTACTCCCAGATCAGATCGCCGGTCACGGCGTCGATGGCCTGGATGGTGTCCTGCGGGTTCGGCATGAACATCACGCCGTCGCGGACCAGCGGCGTCCCCTGCTGGCGGCCGTCGGTCGCCAGGGCGCGGCTCCAGACCAGCCGGAGGCTCCCGACGTTGTCCCTGTCGATCTGGTCGAGCGGGCTGTAGCCCCAGCCGTTGAGCGTACGGCGCCACATCAGCCACTCGTCGGGGCTCGGGTCCAGCAGCTCCGCGTCGGTGACCGGGCGGATGCGGTCCGGCTCCTGGGCGAGCGCCGGGGGCGCGGTTGCGACCACCAGAGCGGCGACGATGCCGTACGCGAAGCACGCCGAGAGGAACCGGAACGACGGCCAGCGGGATGCGAGCATGACGCCTCCTCGGGGTTCGAGTTCTGGCCGATTATGTCACCGGCGGGAGGCGCGGCGCGCGGAATTCGGAGCCGGGCCAGGAACGTCAGCGGACCGGTTCCACCTCAATCGTCATGTCCCCGCTGAAGGTGGACAGCTCCAGGCGCCCGCCGCCACTGCCGGCGACGCCCTCGATCGAGCGGCTCCCCTGCTCGAAGACGGTCACCGCGCGGGCCCGGTCGCCGCGGCCGACGACGATAGGAATGGCCGAGCGCAGGCCGCCGCTGAACGACTCGGACTCCAGCTCGAATCCCGTGCCCTCCGGCACCGTCAGGTGGATGCCGCCCGAGTGCGATTCGAACTCGTAGCGTCCGTTCGGCGCCAGCGCCCCGGAGAAGGTCACGGATCCCGACACCGTCTCCACCTCGACGCGCCGCGACTCCACCCCATGCAGCGCCACCGCGCCGCTCACCGACGAGGCCTCCAGCCGCGGCGCACGGACCGTGCCGATGTCGAGGCGGCCACTGACCGTCTCGGCCGACAGGGCGTCGTCGCTGCTCACGTCGGCGATCCGCACACGGCCGGACACCGCCTCCACCTCGACCAGCTTCGCCAGCGAAGCGAGCCGCACGTCGCCGCTCACCACTTCGATGCGCGTTTCGCCGTCCACGCCTTCGACGGTGACGTTGCCGGACACGGACTCGATGGTCACACCCGTGCCGCGGGGCACGGTCACCACGTAGTCCACGGCCACGGATCCCGGGCCGCCGCCGAGCAGGTTGCCCAGCGACCGCAGGAGGGACCGCCGCCGGTACCGCGGCTGGACGTCGACCCGGTTGCCGCGCTCCTCGATCTCGATCTCGACGCGGTCCAACGACTCGGCGCTGCCGCGTCCGACGAGCCGCTTCGTCGCCCGAAGCGTCAGGTCGTCGCCGTCCACCCCCGTCACCGTCGTCTCGCCGCTGATGTTGCCGAGCGTGAGCAGGCCGCCGGGCTCCATCCGGATGGTCCGTACCAGTTCTTCCGTCTGCCCCGCGGCCACGCCGGCCGCGCCGATCAGGACGATGACGACGAGCGCGCTCCGTATTGCCAGTCTTGTCATGGTGTTGCCTCCAGTTCCGCCGGTTCATCTCCGTTCAATTCGTGACGTTGTCAGATGGGCGGCCGCTGCGCGTCGCCCTGCAGCGCCATCGCCGGTTTCATCTCCGTTCGATTCATGACGTTGTCAGGGTCGAGAATCGCCACGGCCGCGAGGTTCGAGCCCCAGGGCCGCGCTCGTCCGCAGCAGCGCGAGCTTGCGCGCCAATCCGGCCCGGAGCCGGTCGCGCGCCACTTCGCTTCCCGGTGCGGCCTCGACCGCGGAACGACTCTCGACGATCGCGCGTTCCACCACCGCCAGGTTCCCGGCAAGAACGGTCTGCACCGCCGGAAGGACCGGCTCCCTCGCGCCGGCGAGCTGCTCCAGATCCCGGATCGCCGAAACGTAAGCAGGTTCGAAAGGCTCCAGGCCGCCGGCCGGCGTCGAAAGCACGGTGCCGCCCGGCATGTCCGATGCCGGTAGCGGCACTCGGTCCAGGCTCCGAACCAGGACGGTCGCCAGTACGATAACGGCCGCCGCGGCAAGGGCCGTCCCCCCGACGGACCACCGCGGCCGGAGGCCGGCTGCGCGGATCGGCCCCGCGCCGCCGAGGGACCACCGCGACCACCACCTGGCCGCCATCCGCAGCGCCCGTCCCTCCGTCGCGATCCGCCGCCTGACGTCGTGCCAGACCCGCGCCGGCGGCTCGATGGGCTCCAGCGTGGCGGCGAGCGACCGGATCGCCCGCAGGTCGGCCAGGAGCTCCCGGCAGGCCTCGCAGCCGGCCAGATGGGCGTCGACCCGGCGCCGCTCGCGCGGCCCGGGAGCCTCGTCGACCATTGCGGCGAGGGCGTCGGCAAACCGTTCGCACTCCGATCCGAACGTGGGCTCACGGTTGCTCATGGTCATGTTCGCCTCAGAAGCGCACGGAGCCGCAGGCGGGCCTTGTGCACCTGCGACTTGGAGGTGCCGGCCGCGATGCCGAGCGCCGCGGCGATCTCCTGGTGCTCGTAACCCTCGACGTCATGCAGCACGAATGCGGCGCGGCAGCCGTCCGGAAGCTGCGCAATCGCCCGCTCGAGGTCCAGGCGCGTGATCGGGCTGGAGGCCCGGGCCCGCGGCTGCGGCCGCGCCTCGTCCGCCAGCGATCCCGTCCTCGCGTCCTGTCGGGCCGCGCGGCTCCGAAGATGATCCAGGCAGCGGTTGACCGCCAGCCGGTGCAGCCAGGTCGACAACGCCGCTTCCCGCCGGAAGCTGTCGAGCTTGCGATACGCCTGCAGGAAGATGTCCTGCAGCAGCTCTTCCGCGTCGGCCGCGTTGCCCGTGAACCGATAGGCCAGCGAATAGATCCGCCTCGCGTGGGTGCGATAGAGCGCCCCAAAGGTCGCCTCGGCGCGCGCGTCGGTGGTGGTCGCTTCCGCACCCGTCTCGGTGGCCGTCGGCAAGCCCTCCACCATCCGCGTCTCGATCATCGATGGGTTGGACGGTGCCGGCGCCGTTAGGGTTGCCCGCGATGCTGCGGCAGGTACGATTCACGCGGACGGAGGCGCCACCGACCTTCGAGACTGGGAAGGAGACAACCGATGCGGGTCATGGTCATCGTGAAGGCAACCCGGGAGTCCGAAGCCGGCGAGATGCCGAGCGAGAAGCTTCTCGCGGAAATGGGGCAGTACAACGAAGAACTCGTCCGGGCCGGCGTCATGCTCGCCTCATCTGTAGAGACGGCGCCTGTTCAATCTGTAGGGCGGAACCTGTTCAGGTAGACCGGAGGCGCCGCGCAATGTCCAGGTCGGCGTGCTCGAACGCCGACGCCATCCGGTCGATGTCCCGCCGGGCCGCACCGAGGCCGCGAGCGACGGCGCGCCACTGCGCAACCGCGTTCGCGACCTCCTTCGCTAGAGTCCTTGCGTCGTTCAAGCCCAACCGGTAGTGCCCGGCGGTCTCCAGCGCCAGATCGAACGATGCCGTCGGATCGTGGGGGGCAATCGACGTGGAGAGCACCCGCGGCCGGATGTCGGCGGGCACCGGGTTGAGATCGTAGGCGGGAGACAGGCGCCAGCCCCGGTGGTCCTCGTAGAGGAACCCGTGGTTGCGAAGGTGGTCGTCGGTGTTCGAGATCAGCACGTTGAAGACGACGCGCCGCCACAACTGGTGCAAGTCGTGAGGCGCCGCCGCGCCGTGTCGCTGCAGGGCATCGGCGATTTCCGGATACGAGCGGGGCTCACGGTCCGTCGCGCCGAGCATGCTCATGGCGGAGAGAAACGGGACGCGGTGATCCGCCCGGCGGTCGAAGCGTTGGACGATCAGCACGCGCTTGCCGGCGACGGTCACGAGCCGCCGCTCCGGCACGTCGATGCCGCTCTCCTCGGCGAGCGCTAGCGCAACGCCCTCCCAGAGCACGATGTCCACCTCGTCCTGGGGATGCGGGAACTTCGCGATGCAGAGACGCCCGCCGGCATCGCGAACGGAGGCCTTGGGGCGCGCGCCCCCGAGCGAGGAGCCGGGGCCGAGGAGCAGCCGGATGTCGTCGTCTTCTTCCGCGTCACCAGCGACGCGCTCCGCGCCGGCGAGAAGGCGTGGCAGCTCCACGAGCGGCGGGATACGGGTGGAACCGGGCTCCGCCAGAAACGGACCAGTCGCCTCGATGGAGAAACGCAACGCTCCCTGCCTCGCCTCGTCGTCGACGCGCAGGAGGATGTCCGCCTCGGAGAGGGCCCGCGGCGCGCGTCCCTCTCGGTGGGCGCGGCGGCGTTCCGCGCGACGCATCAGGAGCCGGCCCCAGCGGTCGGGCGTCGAATCGCCGACGGCGCCGAACAACGACCGCCCGGGTGCGGTGTGAAACGGACCGGGAGTCAGCGCCAGGGCGGGCTCGAGGGCGAAGCGCTCCCGGTGCTCGAGCCACCCGGGGTCGTACTCGAACGAGGCGCTCTCCCGGCCCTTCCGGCTTCGCCACCACAGACGTCCGACGAAGACGGACACGCCACGGAGATCGACGGAGACGAGGATCTCTCTATCCATCAGCTACCGGTAGCCGGCGTCCGGCGGCGTCGACCGCGAATCCGCTTGGGCAGCGCCTCGGCTTCGAGATCCAGGCCCACCGCGTCGTTTCTCGGATCGGCCAGTTCCGCGATGCGTTCCTCCAGCCCCAGCACGAACAGCACCGTGGCGTAGGTGCCGAGGGAGACGCCCGGGTCACCCTGCTCGACCTTGTGCAGGGTCGTGCGGCTGATGCCTGCGCGTTCCGCCATCGTCGCGGTGGGGATGCGCCGGCGGCGCCGGGCGTTGCGGATGTCCCCGCCGAGGCTAGTGAGCGCACGGCCGACCGGCAGGGGCAGGGCTCTGCTTCGCGACACACCCATAGCGTCCACTATTATAGTCCTGAATGTGTTTACAGTCTTTTATATTGGATGTTACAACTGCCGGCACGACTGAGACCCGGCCGTTGTGACTGCCAGCCTCGTTTGGGGCCCGGCCGTGACGCCACACACGGCCGCCAAGATGCCGCACAGGTCACGGCAACGCGCGGGATCCACGACGCACCGGAGTACAATCCTTCTGGGCCAGGAGTCCGCGCCGTGGAACGCAGCGAAACGAGTTCCGAGGCGCAGGGTCCCGGGGCGGTGGGGGCTGGGGCCAGACACCGAGCCCTGCGACGTTTCGGCGGTGCCGGCGGCGTCCTCGACGAGGGCGAGAGCCTTGCCGTAACGAGGCGCGAGAGGCTCGGAGACGACGGGCCGACTCGGGCCGCAACGAGAGGGAGACGGGACATGACGAGACGAGCCATCGACAGCATGCGTGCAGCCCCGGGTCGGCGCCAGTTGCCCGGAGTTGCCGTTCTCGCCGCAGCAGTCCCAGGTCGGCGCCAGTTGCCCGGAGTTGCCGTTCTCGCCGCAGCGGTGCTCCTCGCGTACGCCTCTTCCGTTGGCGCCCAGCCGGCGGTTGGCCCTGCCGCGGAGACTGCATCCGCCGGCCCGCAGGTGTCTCCGCCCGAGCAACTTCCCGGGCCGGGATCATCCGTGGCCGATGTGCCCGGGCTGCTGCGTTTCCAGTTCACCCCGAAGTTCCTCACCGGCGTCCCGACCGGGAGGTTCGGCAACAAGATAGGGACGAGCCCGGGAAGCGCCGTCGACTTCACGGCCCGCGTCGGCCGGACGCCGGTCTTCGTCGGGGCGGCGTTGGACATACTGCACTATGGAAGGGAGACTCGCCGCATCGCGCCGTTTCCGGCCATCCCCGAGGTGTTCAGCAACGTCGACACCACCAACCGGCTCTTTCGGACGCATGCCCTCCTGCGTCTTCAGCCCGTCACCGGGCGACTGCGGCCGTATGCCGAGGGGCTCCTCGGGTTCAGCTACGTATACACGCGCACGTCGGTCGACCTCGGCGACGAAGGCGCCCAGGCGGGAACCACGCATCTCGACGACTTCGCGCCGAGCCTGGGCGCGGGCGGCGGCGTGACGATTGGACTCGTGTCGGTGCCGGGCGCTCGCTTCGCTCTCGACATCGGGCTCAGGTATCTCACCAGCAGCGAGGTCGACTACCTGGCCCCGGGAGAGCTCCAGCGCGACGAGTCCGGGGTAACGTTCGAACCGACGCGGTCGCCGGCCACGATGTTCGGCGTCCAGATCGGCCTCGCCGTCGACTTCTAGGAGCTTGCGCCGCCGAACGCAACGAAGTGAGTTCTCTGAAGCGCAAGATCCTGGAGCGGTGGGGGCCGGGGCCGAACACGGAGCCTTGCGGCGGGTTGGCGGCGCTGGAATGCGGTCGACCCGCGGGTACCCGATCGATGCGTACAGACACCTCTCCCGACGGTCTCCCATCCGAAACGGATTCGCGCGGCACTCCGCCGGACCGGATACCTCGGTGGCTGCGCGACCCCCTCGTCGTCTTCGTGCTCCTGGGCATCGGTGTGTTCGCGCTCGACGGCTGGCTGGCCGGCGGCGAGACGGCACGCCCCGTGATCGAGATTGCGCCCGGCGAGGTCGAACGGCTCCGCGCCCGCTGGATCGCGCAGTGGGGCGAGGAGCCGGCGGATTCGGAGCTGCAGACGCTGGTCGACGAAGCCGTCGACGAGGAGATCCTGTACCGCGAGGCGCAGCGCCTGGGGCTCGACCGCGACGACGCCATCGTCCGGCGGCGGCTCGCCCAGAAGCTGACGTTCATCCTGGAGGATGCCGGCGCCGCCGGGCCGCCGTCACAGGCGGAGGTCGAGGAGTACTACGCGCAGCACGCCGAGCGCTATCGAAGACCGGGCCGCACGACGTTCGATCACGTGTTCCTGTCGAGGGACAGCAGGACCGACCCGGTGGGCGACGCAGCGGCCCTGCTCGACGAGGTGCGCGCCGGCGCGGGCAGCGACTTGCAGCGGCTTGGCGATCCCTTCATGCTCGCCCGCACCTACGCGGACAGAAGCGACCGGGAGATCGCGGGCCTCTTCGGGAGCGTCTTCGCGGACGCGGTGGCCGAGCTTCCGGCAGGCGGCTGGCACGGGCCTGTGGAATCGACGTACGGCGTGCACCTGGTGCGGGTGAAGGGCCGGACGCCATCCCGCGCGCCGGCGCTCGCCGAGGTTCGGGATCGCGTCCTCGCGGACCTGCGCGAAGACCGCCGCCGCGACCGCAGCGTGGCCGCGTACCAGGAACTGCGCGCTGCCTATGAAGTGCGGCTTCCGGCGACGGCAAGCGACACCGAATCCACGCGGGAATAGATGCAGCGGCTCCCGAGGCTGTCCGTCCTGATGGCTCCGCGTCGCCCAGGAGACTCCCTGGTGGTGGGACGCCGTTCAAGAGGCTTCCGCCCTGATGGCTCCGCGTCCCAGGAGACTCCCTGGTGGTGGGACGCCGTTCAAGAGGCTGTCCGTCCTGATGGCTCCGCGTCGCCCAGGAGACTCCCTGGTGGTAGGACGCCGTTCAAAAGGTTCCCGGGCCGTGCTCCCGCTTCACTCCAACAGGCGCGGCATCGCGAGCACGCCGCCGAGGATCGCAAGCGTTTGCGCAAGCATCGCACCGGCGAAGCGCCACGTCAGCCGAGCCTCGAGGTTGGCGAGCTCGGCGCGCAACGCCTCCGGTGTCACGTGATCACCGTGCTCGGCGGCCTCCGGACGGCATCCGTGATCGCGTCGGCCTGCTCGGTCGAGAGGCCGGTGCCGGCCAGTCGGCGGGCGATGGCATGCGTGTCGATCACATCCCCCCGACGCGTGGGAGAGTCTCGCATGACGGCATTACGACTCGCGGCCTGCCTGTTGACCCCGGTCGCCCTCGCCTGCGGCCAACCCGACTCCCCGTCCGGCGACATACAGACTCCGGCGATGGGGGCGGACCGCCCCGTCGTGGAGTGGAGCCCACCGAGCGCACCCGCCCAGGCGGCGGACCTGGTCCCGCGGGAGCCGTGCGCGCACAACGACCCGCTGCGACAGGTCTTCTTCGGCGACCTCCACACCCACACCGCCTTCTCGCTCGACGCCCTGGGGCGCGGCGGCTTCCAGACGCCCGACGACGCCTACCGCTTCGCGCGCGGCGAGGCGATCGGTCTGAGCCCGGTCGACGCCGAGGGGCGGCCGATGCGCACGGCGCGGTTGGACCGCCCGCTCGATTTCGCGGCGGTCACGGACCACTCCGAGTGGCTGGGCGAGGTGGCGGTGTGCACCGATCCGTCCTCCCCCGTCTACGACACGGCCGTGTGCCGCGGCCTGCGGCCGGGCGGCACCGCCGAGGAGCGCGCCGCCTGGCAGGCGGACCGGACCGCCGGCCGGGGCCCGCTGGTGTGCGGCGAGGACGGCCGGCAGTGCCGCGACGGCCTGCTCACCGCCTGGGAAGCGACGCGCGAGGCGGCCGAGCGACACTACGACCGCTCGAGCGACTGCTCCTTCACGGCGTTCCACGCGTGGGAGTACACGCGGGCGCCGGGCCGCTCCAAGGTGCACCGCAACGTCATCCTGCGCAACGAGATCGGGCCGGAGCTGCCGATCTCCTGGATCGATGCCGACCAGCCGCGCGACCTGTGGACCCGCCTGAAAGCGCGCTGCAACGACACCGGCACCGGCTGCGAGGCGCTCACCATCCCCCACAACCCCAACATCTCCAACGGCCAGATGTTCACCCTCGACTGGGGCGGGCTGCCCATCGACGAGCAGCGGGCGCGGGCCGCGCTGCGCAGCGAGATGGAGCCGCTGGTGGAGATGATGCAGGCCAAGGGCGAGTCCGAGTGCCGCCGCGGCATGTGGAACGTCATCGGCGGCGAGGACGAGCTGTGCGACTTCGAGAAGGTGCGCTACATCGACGGCCAGCGCCCCCCCGACTGCGAGGACGGCACCGGGGAGGGCGGGCTGCGCGGCGAGGGCTGCCAGTCGCGCCTCGACTTCGTGCGCTATGCGCTCATCGAAGGCATCGCCCAGGAGGAGCGCCTGGGGATCAACCCCATCCAGCTCGGCCTGATCGCCAGCACGGACGGGCACAACGGCCTGCCGGGCGACACCGACGAGTACGACTACCAGGGCCACAACTCGAACGTCGACTCCGACATCGAGAAGCGCCTGACGACCGATGCCTATGCCCCGCATCCGCTACGGAATCCGGGCGGGCTGGTCGGCGTCTGGGCCGAGGAGAACTCGCGCGACGCGCTGTTCGACGCCATGCAGCGGAAGGAGACCTTCGGCACCAGCGGCGTGCGGATCCAGGCGCGGCTCTTCGGCGGCTGGGATCTGCCCGATCTGTGCGCGAGCAACGACATGATCGCCGAGGCGTACGAGGCGGGCGTGCCGATGGGCAGCGTGCTGCCCGCCGCCGGCGGGTCGGAGGCGCCCAGCTTCTTCGTGACGGCGCTGGCCGATCCCGGCACGGACGCGTATCCGGGAACCCCGCTGCAGCGCATCCAGATCATCAAGGGCTGGGTGGGCGACGACGGCCTGTTCCACGAGGCGATCCACGACGTGGCGGGCGATGCCGACAGCGGCGCCGACGTGTCGCGGGCAACCTGCGAGCGCAGCGGCGACGGCGCGGCCTCTCTGTGCGCCGTCTGGACCGATCCGGACTTCGACCCGTCCCGTTCCGCCGTCTACTACGCGCGCGTCGTGGAGAACCCGAGCTGCCGCTGGAACGCGCTGCAGTGCGCGGCGCTGCCCGAGGAGGAGCGCCCGGCGGCGTGCATGGCGCCCGACCTGCCGTGGAGGATCCAGGAGCGGGCGTGGACCTCGCCGATCTGGTACCGGGCCGGCGAGCAATAGCTGGTTCCTGTCAACCCAGGCTTCGCGCTTCGCGCGACGTATCGTCCGTCGCCTACTTCAGTCGGGAGACAGCCACGTGAGCAGGAAGCCGAGAGGAGAAAAGCGACGTCCGATTCGTCGATGAGTCGTGACTCTCGCTTCCCGTGCCCCCGGAGCCGATTCGCGCCCGGCAGGCGGATGCTCCGACCCGGCATCCTTGTTAGGATCGGGAGAGATGCTGAACCGGGACGATGTTCGCATGGCGCTCGGTGTGGGTGCAATCGTTGTGACGCTGGGCATCGGCACGTGCGCGACGAACAACCGGATCGACGACACTCACCGCCGGATCGACGACACCAACCGCCGGATCGACGACACCAACCGCCAGATGAACGAGGGCTTCGCCAACATCCACCGCCGGATCGACGACCTGCAGACCGACATACGCGAGATCCGCACACTGCTCTTCGAGATGCTCAAGGACAATCCGCCGGCCGACTGACGGCGCTCGCGGCGCTGACGATGGGCCGCCTGATCCGGGTGTTCAAGCTCGGCGGGATGGTGCCGGAGCGGCCAACGCCCGAGCCGCCGCCGACGGTGCTGCCGTTCCAGGGTCCGGTGATCGGACAGCTCGTGGTCGAGCGGGCGGAACGCGTCCGCGGTCCGGTTACCGGGCCGCCTGCGCCTCGTCGAACATCAACTGCACGAAGTTGCTCGCGAAGGGCTCGATGAACGAGAAGTCCGCGAGCTCGTCCGGCGGCGCGTACTCGGCCGCGACGTCGGCCGGCGTGCGGCCCGCCTCCATGCCGGCGAGCACGGCGTCCTCCAGGTGCCGGTGGAACTCGGCGTAGCGGACCAGGTCGTCCCACGGATACGCCTCGACGTGCCCGGAGATCACGGTGTCGACCCGGCCTTCCAGCCCCGCCACGGCGCGGGCGATGGTCTCGTCGTAGCCGAGGGCGGTGCCGCCGTTCTCCGTGTCGACGTACGGCACGCCCTTGGCCCCGAACAGGTCGCCGCCCATCGCGATCCGGATGTCGGGGAAGACTATCCACGTATCGCCATCGGTATGACCGGGGCCGAAGTAGTGGACGTCGATGCGGTCCGCGCCCACCCGTAGCGACTGGCTGTCGCGGAAGGTGACGTTGGGAAGAAACCGCTCGTTCTCCCCCTTGAACGCGCCGCAGTTGGTGACCGGCGCGCACGTGGTCTTCATCAGACTGGCCCGGGCGTTCTCGTGCGCCACGATGCGCTCGACGTAACCCAGCTCGGCGTTGCTCCCGGTATGGTCGAAGTGCGTATGCGTGTTGATGATCATCGCCACCGGCTCGTCGGTGACGGTACGGAGCTGATCGAGAATCGCCAGGCCCTGGCCGGCGACCTTGGTGTCGACCAGGACCACCCCGCCCTCGGCGACGTAGAAGAGCGTGTTGCCGCACATGCACCCGCCGTGCAGGACGTAGAGCTGGTCGTCGAGCTGCTCGAGCCGGAGCGGGGGCCCCGGCGGCAGGCCTGCAGGCTGAGCCGCGATGACGAGGGACAGGGCGCCGACGGCCAGCAGCAGCGACAGGGCAACGGCTCTCGGCACGGCTTCCTCCGGGCGGCTCGAGGGCGAGTGAAGGTTACGTAGCGTATCTTCGGCGCGACAGCGGGAATCCTTCAGTGCCGCCTTCGAGGCGCGCCGGATTCGCGTGCGCTCGAAGCGAGGAGATTCGACATGAGTTGGCGTGGACTGCACTTGACGATTGCGCTCCCGGCGGCGCCGGCGCTCGCCGTGTTTCCTGTGCGCCGCCGGCGCCGCACCCGCACGCAGCCGCCGTAGCCGGCGACGCGAAGAACTCGCCGCCCCACCGCTACCGGTAGTCCGCGCCGGTAAGGCTGTTCAACACCGACTCCTGCCACGCGCGCAGGCCGGCCTGCAGCTCTTCCAGGATCCCCGTCTCTTCCCCGGCCAGATTGCGGCTCTCGGCCCGGTCGTGACGCAGGTCGAACAGCTCGGCTCCCGACCCGCGAGAGCCGTCGACGACCAGCTTGCGGTGGTCGGCCAGCATGACGCGCGCGCCGCCGAAGTCGTGCGGGTCGACGGCCGGGTAGCGGAAGTTCTCGAAGTTGCGGGTGGCGATGCCGTTCATCAGCTTGACCAGCGGCGTGGTGCCGACCTGCAGCGCGGGATCGAGCCAGGGGTCGTGGTCGCGTCCCGCCAGGACGCCGGTGTCGAAGCTCCAGAAGAAGATGGGGACCGGCCGCGCGGTCATCCGCCCGTCGATGAGCGACTTCAGATCGATGCCGTCCAGGGGCCGCTCCGGCGCCGGCTGCCCCGCGAGGGCGGCCAGGGTGGGCAGGATGTCGCTGGTCACCGCGGCCACGTCGGTCGTCCGCGGCTCGGGAATGCGCGCCGGCCACTCGATGAGGCCGGGCACGCGGATCCCGCCCTCGTACATGGTGCCCTTCAGGCCGCGCAGGGGCGTCTCGGCCAGCCCGCTGCGGGGCGTTCCGTTGTCGCCGTTGTACCAGAGCAGGGTGTTCTCCCGCAGCCCCGCCGCGTCCAGGTAGTCGCGCAGCGTGCCGATGGCGCGGTCCATGGCGGTGATCTCGGCGTAGCGCTCGCGCAGGACGTCGCCCAGCCGCCGCTCGATCTGCAGGCCGGTCTCGTTCGAGGTCAGCGGCACCATGCGGTCCGCGTACTGCGCCGGCAGCTCGTCGTAGAGGGCGAGGTCCTCCGGGAGCCCGCTGTAGGGCTCGTGCGGCGAGCCGAACCAGACGACGGCCAGGAACGGCTTGCCGGCCTCGGTCGACTTCTCGATGAAGCGGATCGCCTCGTCGACGACGATCGCCGAGCTTTCGCCCTCGAACCGCTCGGGCGGGCCGCCGTTGCGCGACAGGGTCGGGTGCAGCTCGAAGAAGTTGTCGTGCGACAGCCACTCGTCGAAGCCCATCGCGCCGGGGTTGAGCGGCGAGCCGGCCTTCACGGTGCCGACGTGCCACTTGCCGAAGTGGCCGGTGGCGTAGCCGCCGTCGCGCAGCACGTGGGCGATGGTGATCTCCTCCGGGCGCATCGACCAGTTCGGCGCGAACGTGCCGTAGCGCACCGGATGCCGTCCCGTCAGCACGCTCCCGCGGGTGGGCGAGCAGGACGGGTGCGCCGCGTAGAAGCGGTCCATGCGCAGGCCGGAGGCGGCCATCCTGTCCAGGACCGGCGTCTGCAGGTAGGCGTGCCCGTTGTAGCCGGTCTCCTCCCAGCCGTGGTCGTCGCCCATCAGCAGGATAAAGTTCGGCCGATCCTCGGCGCGCAGCGGCGCCAGGGCCACGAGCAACGCGGCGAGGCAGGTCAGGACGAGGCCCATGGAGAGAAGTGTCTTCCTCATCGCGTGCATCCCTATGATCGCGTGCATCCCCATGATCGAATTGGGTGTCGCCCCAAACAATGCAGGCACGGAGGACCGGCGTCAAGGCCGGCAAGCGACATGAAAACCGCCACGACGGCGCCACGGCAAACAATGCAGGCACGGAGGACCGGCGTCAAGGCCGGCCACGCCGGAAGGCCGCCCGCGTCTATCCCGGCGCATCACCGGCGGTCGGATCGTTGTCTCGTCAGCGGGAACGATGCGTGTAGGATTGCGACCGGTGGGACCGCGCGAAATGGACGGCGAGAGGCAGACCGCGACGGGCAGACCACGACCGGCTGACGGCGAGCGACAGACAACGAGGAGGAGGAGCACGATGACTCTCGATCAAGCCCACTTGGGAGCCGGTGGCAAGAGCTCCGCTGCATTCGGGCGGCAATGCAGCCCACGCGGACGGCGTTCCTTCTCGGTCGAATATGCCGCCGCACTTCTCCTCGCGTGCCTCGTGTGGCTCTGGCCGCAGGCAGCCGACGCGCAGGTCACCGTAGGCGACACGCCCACGGCGGCGCGGGCGGCGGACGGCAGCTACATAAGCTGGCGCGAGCACATCATCGACGAGCCCGCCACCGCCGGGTTCGGCCTGAGCGGCAGCGACGGCCTGGTGATGGCCGATCTCGACAAGGACGGCCACGAGGACATCGTGTCGGTGCACGAGTCGGACAGCGAGTACGACTCGACCGTGCCGGACCCCGACTACGTGCCGGACGCCGAGGGCCACGTGCGCGTGGCGTTCGGCTCGGCCGACCCGGACGTATGGACGAACGTCACCATCGCGGAGGGCGCGGACGCGCCCGCGCCGGAGGACGCCGACATCGCCGACGTCAACGGCGACGGACACCTCGACGTGGTGGTGGCGGCGGAGCTCTCGCATCTCATCTACCTGCAGAACCCGGGCGCCGACGTGCGCCGCGCCAGGTGGCCGCGGCTGATTCTGCCGATGACCAGGGGCCGCGGGTCGTACATCCGCGTCTTCCTGGCCGACCTCGACGGCGACGGCGTCCCCGAGATGACCGCCCCGAACAAGGGGGCGCAGCGGCCCGCGCCGGAGGACTTCGCGCGCTCCACCCCGGTCTCGATCTTCTCGGTGCAGGGGGATCCGCTCAAGGGCGACAACTGGACGGAGAAAGTGCTCGGACGCTACAGCGTGCCGCAGAACGCCGAGCCGGTGGACCTGGACGGCGACGGCGACCTCGACATCGTGGTGGGGACGCGGGGGGAGAACCGGATCCTGTTCTTCGAGAATCCCGGCGACGGCAGCCTCGACTTCCGCGAGCACGCCATCGGCATCTACGGCGCGCGGGCGGCCGGCTTCAACCTGGAGTACGCGGACCTGAACGGGGACGGCCGCCTCGACATCATCGGCGCGGCCGGCGGGGGCCTCGCCTGGCTGGAGCAGCCCGAGCGGATCGACGACGCGTGGAACGCGCACCGCATCGGCACCTTCGCCCCCGACAGCATGACCGGCCTCGAAATGGCGGACATCAACGGCGACGGCCGCCTGGACGTAATGGCGGGCAGCTACAGCCGCGGTCCGCGGGAAGGCGACGGCGACGTCGACAAGGACGACGCCCTCGGGCGGATCGGCTGGTTCGAGCATCCCGGCGACGCCACCGGGAAGTGGGTGCGGCACGACGTCTCCCGCCGCAAGCGGGGCATGTACGACAAGTTCATCGCCCGCGACGTCGACGGCGACGGGGACGTCGACTTCCTGGGCACGCGGGGCAACAGCGCGCCCTACGACGGGGTGTTCTGGCTGGAGCAGGTGCGCTCGGACACGCCGCGCCCGGCGTTCGAGCGGGCGCGCAGCGAGGACAGCCCGGAGATGCCGCTGCCGTAGCTGCCCTCATGCCCCATGACAGGGAGCACCGGACGTGGACCGACCGCCCTTCGGGACAGCTCCGTCTACGGGGCTGCCGGACGGGCGAGGGACTGCGATGGCCAGGAGCCTGCGCCGCAGAACGCAGCGGAGCGAAGTGCTGCGGCGCAAGGTCATGGAGCGGGGGGATGGGCCGAGACGCCGAGCGAGCGAGGCGTTTCGGGGCGCTACCCGAGGGTCCGGAGAACAGCCACGACGAACGCCGTGCCGGCTGCGACGACGATGCCGGTGGCCGTGAGCGCGATCCCGATCATCCACTTGATCAGGCGGGCTTCGAGAGCGGCGAGGTCCGCCCGCACTTCCGCCCGGTGGGTGTCGAGGTCGGCGCGCGTGGCGGGGTCGGCCTGCTCGGTCGCCTGCTGAACGACGTGCGTGATGGCGTCGGCGTGTTCCGGTGCGATGCCGGCGTCCTTCAGTTCGCGGGCCAGGGTGAGCGTGTCGAGCATCCTGGAGTTCATTCTATCGTCAGGCGCGCTCGACCTCGAACGCGGTCAGGTTGCGGGTCTCCGCCGGCCGACTATTGGCTATTGGCAGGGTGGGGCCGGTCGCGGGGCCGGCGCGCCGACCGGCTGGGAGCTTGCGCCGCAGAACGCAACGAAGCGAAGGTCCGCGGCGCAAGGTCATGGAGGCGGGGGCCGAAACGCCGAGCCCGGCGAGGCGTTTCGGGGCGCTATCCGTCCCCGTCCGGCTTGTCGACGAAGCGGTAGCCGACGCCGCGCACCGTCAGCAGGTACCGCGGGCGGGCCGGCCTGTCCTCGATGTAGCGCCGCAGGCGGGCCATGAAGTTGTCGACGGTGCGGGTGTCGGTGTCGTGCCGCACGCCCCAGACCTCCTCCAGCAGCGCCTTGCGGGAGACGGTCTCCCCGGCGTGCCGCACCAGGTAGCGCAGCAGCGTCGCCTCCATCACGGTCAGCGGCTGCTCGACCTTGCCGCGGCGCAGCACCTGGTTGCGGAAGTCGATGGAGGTGTTGCCGAAGCGGTATTCCTCCAGCTCCCGCTCCTGCCCCGCCGCGTCGTCGCCGCGCAGCCACGTGCGCCGGCGGAGCAGGCCGGCGATGCGCGCCAGCAGGATGGACAGGTCGAAGGGCTTGGGCAGGTAGTCGTCGGCGCCCGCCTCGAACCCGCGCAGCACGTCGTCGGTGTCCGAGCGGGCGGTCAGCAGCATGACCGGCACGAACTGGCGCGCCGCGCGCAGCCGCCGCACCACCTCGAAACCGTCCAGGCCGGGCAGCATGACGTCGAGCAGGACGACGTCGAAACCGTCCGCGCCGGCGCCCGCCCCGACGCCGACCAGCCGCTGCAGGGCGGCCGCGCCGTTCTCCTCCACCTCGGCGGTGAAGCCCTCCGCCTCCAGGTTCAGCTTCAGGCCGCGGGCCAGGTGCTCCTCGTCTTCGACGATGAGGACGCGGCTCATGACGCCTTCAGCGGCAGCTCGAGGGTGAAGGTGCTCCCGCGGCCGGCCCCCCGGCTCTCGGCGAACGCGCGCCCGCCGTGACGCCGCGCCACCGCGCGCACGATCGACAGCCCCAGCCCGGTCCCCCGCACCCGCGCCCGCAGGGCGGCGGGCAGCCGGTAGAAGCGGCGGAACACCCGCTTCAGCTCGTCGCCGGTGATGCCCATGCCCTGGTCGCGGACGCTGATCGCCACCCGCCGGGCGCCGACCCGGGCCACCTCCACCGCCACCCGCACCTGCGAGCCGGAGTACTTGATGGCGTTGTCGACCAGGTTGGTGACCGCGGCCAGCAGCTCGTCGCGGTCGCCCTGCACCACGAGGGCGCCGTCGGGGGGCCGGTGCACGTAGGCCACCTCGCCGTTCACCAGGTGGTGCCGCTTCCCGGCCAGCGTCACGCACTCGCCGACCACTTCCGACACGTCGACGTCGGCCGGGTGGTCGACGCGCCGGGCGTCGCCGGTCTTGCCGGCCAGCAGGATCTGGTCGATGGTGCGCTGCAGCCGGTCGGAGTCGTCGAGCATCGTGTCGATGACCTCGCGCTGCGTGCCCGCCGGCAGCTCGCGCTGGCGCAGCGTCTGCAGGTACAGCTTGATGCTCGCCAGGGGCGTCTTCAGCTCGTGGGTCACCGCGTGGATGAAGGCGTCGTGTTGCTCGCCGCGGCGGATCTCGCGGATGAGGAACAGCGTGTTCAGCACCAGCCCGCCCACCAGGACGACGAAGCTGACCACGCCGAGCAGGACCAGCAGCCCGGCGCGCCAGTTGACGACGATGAAGCTGACGTTGAGGAAGACGGCGACGGCGATCAGGCCGCTGCCGAACAGCGCCGCCAGGACGATGGACCGCCTGCGGTTGCCGCCGCCGAAGCGTTGCATGCGGGACTAAGGATAACGCCGGCCCGTATCGGTTGCACGCGCTGGCCAGTGACGCGGCCTGGGCGCGGGCTGCAGCCTCGGGCTGAACCGGGCGCGCGTGGAGCGGCCCGCGACAGGAGGTTGGAAAGGCTCCTCTTGGCGGCTGAACTGGTTGCGGCTGAACTGGGCGTGCGTGGAGCGGCCCGCCGCGAAACAGCCCGCGACGCCAACGGCTGGCACGCTCACGCGGCGCGTCCAGAGCAGCCCGGGACGCGAACAGCCGGCCGCGCTCACTGCGCGGGGGCTCGCAACACGGGACCGTCCGGATCGATCACCGCCCCGACGATGTCCTGCTCGGCGGTGATCTCCTTGTTGGCGATCTGGACCGGCGTCGGCACCTTGATGTCCCAGGCGAGCCCCACCCACGACATCAGCTTGATCTGCATCCAGCTCAGGTCCACCTCGCGCCAGGTCATCCCGTGCCGGGCGGAGGTCGGATACGCGTGGTGGTTGTTGTGCCAGCCCTCGCCGAAGGTGACCAGCGCCACCCAGAACGAGTTCTTCGAGTCGTCGCGGGTGTGGAAGCGGCGCTTGCCCCAGATATGCGTCACCGAGTTGATCATCCAGGTGCAGTGCAGGCCGACGACGACGCGCAGGAAGACGCCCCACAGTAGCCACGGCAGGCCCCCGATGGCCAGCAGCGACAGACCCAGGACCACCAGCGGCACCCAGTGCCACCGGGTCAGCACCCGGTAGAAGGGGTCCTTCATCAGGTCGGGCGAGTACTTCCCCAGGTTCTCGGTGTCGCCGTGCAGCGCCTCGCCGAAGATGGTCCACAGCATGTGCGACCACCACTTGCCGTCGCGCGGCGTGTGCGGATCGCCTTCGCGGTCGGACTTCTGGTGGTGGATGCGGTGCAGCGCCGTCCAGAAGATGGGCCCGCCCTGCAGCGTCATCGTCGCGCAGATGGCGAAGAAGTACTCGACGATCTTCGGCGTCCTGTACGAGCGGTGCGTGTGCAGCCGGTGATAGCCGAGGCCGATGCCCCACCCGACGCAGATCCAGTGCAGCGCGAGGGCGACGAGCACCGCGTCCCAGGTGGCGAAGAACAGGGCGACGACCGCCAGCACGTGGAATATGGTGAACGCGATGGCGGTGCTCCAACTGATCCCGTCCGCGCTGGCGAAATCGATCTCCCTTGCGGGCATGGCAACTCCTTGAAAGCCGGACCGGGCCCCGGCGCCCGGGCAACGGGCGATTAGCCTACCAAGCCGCGGCCAGGCGCCGTGTAATAGTTGTGTAATTCCGCGATCCGGGCAGCCGCCGGATTTCGTCTATGGTCGAAATTTCTGCCACGTCGCTCCTTTGTTCGGCTGTATCCGAAATCCGGCGCGCATCGGCTCGCCGACCTGCGGGGTGTGCGACACCAAGCCTTGGTGCTACGATGCCCGGCAGCATGGCTGCATTCCTTGTGCGTCTCGCCGTTTTCGTCGCCGTCGCCGCCCTGGCCGCCTGCGCGGGCAGCCCGGCGCCGCCCGCCGAGCCGGGCGGCCTGGCCATCGTCGGCGCCCAGCTCATCGACGGCACGGGCGGAGATCCGATCCCGGATTCGGTCATCGTGATCCGCGACGACCGCATCGTCGCCGCCGGGCCGCGCGAGACGACCGGGATTCCCGCGGGCGCGGAGATCGTCGACGCCGCCGGCCAGACCGTCATCCCCGGGCTGGTGGACATGCACAACCACTACGGGGGCGACGCGGACGCGGCCCTGCAGATGCTGCGGACGCAGCTCTACTTCGGCGTCACCACCGCGCGCAGCATCGGCACCGACAACCCCGAGCAGACGGCGCTGATGCTCGAGGCCCACGCCGGCCGCCCCGACACGCCGCGCATGTTCACCGCCGGCCGCGGCTTCTCGCACCCGGGCGGCTTCAACGCCGGCGCCCGGCAGCCCACCTCGACGGACGAGGCGCGCGAGATGGTCCGCGCCCTGGCCGGCCAGGGGGTCCACTTCGTCAAGATGTGGGTCAACGAGATGGCGGAGCCCGGCCTGAAGATCACGCCCGAGATGCGCACCGCCATCGTCGAGGAGGCCATCACCAACGGCCTCGTCCCCGTCGCCCACATCGACGAGGAGGCCGACGGCCGCCAGTTGGTCGAGGCCGGCCTCAGCGACTTCCTGCACACCACCGTGCGGACCTTCGGCCCCGGCGGCGGCACGCCGATGGACGACCCCGCGCCCTCGGCCGAGTTCATCCGGATGTGCCTGGACAACAACGTCTCGTTCACGCCCACGCTGTCGATCGTCCAGAACAACTGGCACTTCGCCGAGCACCCCGAGCTGCTGGACGATTCCGACCTGCGCGCGGCCATGAACCCGCAGGCGCTGGCGCGGTGGAGCGACCCCGAGGCACGGGCGGAGGTGGTCGACGCCGACGATTTCGAGACCCGCAAGGCGGCGTTCCGCCAACTGCAGGACTTCGTCAAGACCATGCACGACGCCGGCGTCCGCGTGGCCCTCGGCACCGACAGCGGCACCGCCAACGTCCCGATGGGCTGGGGCACCCACCACGAGCTGGAGCTCTACGTGGAGGCCGGGCTGACCCCGATGGACGCCATCGTCGCCGCGACCGCTACCAGCGCCAGCGTGACGCCGCCGGTCGGGGAGGCCGAGTTCGGGACGCTGGAGGCGGGGAAGATTGCGGATCTGGTGGTGCTGGATGCGGATCCGCTGGAGGATATTCGGAATACGCTTGCGATTGGCCGGGTGATGAAGGGTGGGGCGTGGGTTGAGCGGGAGGGGTTGTTGCCGGTGAGGTAGGTCACAACCCGGATACCTGCCGAGACCAGGCCTGTCACACTCTACGCCGCTCGACGGTGATCTGCGATCCCCATCCGGAGTCCAGAAGCACCGGAAACACCGAGCCATCTGAGGGACAAGCCGATTCGGTCGGAGGAATTGTCAAATGTTGTGGATCGGCCCTTGACGTGATCAGGCGGCCTCCTTCCGATCCGTCTCCGTCTGCCAGCCCGTCTGGATAACGCCATCGACGAAGACCACGCCGGCCCCGTCCCCAATCGCCACCGCCGACGCCCGCAGACTGCGCCTCCCGCAGGTCCCGCAGCACGCTCGCCCAGCTCTCCTGGCTCTCCCCGGTAGCCGTCCTCCAGCACCACCAACTCCTTCGTCCCGTCCGCCTTCACCCCGATCACCACCAGCGTGCACAGACGGTCCTCCTCCAGCCGGATGTTGAAGTGAATCCCGTCCACCCACACATACACGTAGTCGCATCCCGATAGCTCGCGGTGCCGGAACCCCCGGTACTCCTCGTCCCACGTCGCCGTCAGTCGCGAGATCGTCGTCGGACTCCGGCCCGCCGCGTCCTCCCCAGCAGCGCCTCCCGGAAGTCGCCCGTCGACAGGCCCCGCACATACAGCAGCGGCATCACCTCGGCAACCTGCGGGGACCACCGCATATACGGAGGCAGAATGCGGCTTGTGAACCGCTCGTACGGCAGTACCTGGCTGCCGAGGCGCTGTTCCGCGCATCCCTTCGGCGGCTCCGGCATCCACGGGTGCCAGTGCGCGTCCTAGCTCCAGATGACGCCGGGGTCGAGCCACGTCAGCGTCGCTTGCATCCGGCTATAGCCGTACAGCCGTTGGCGGTCATGCTCCCCCTTCGTCAAGTGCCACGAGGCGTGAACGCCATGACGCTCGCCCGACCCGAGGCGTCAGTGAAGTCCCGACGCCCAGCAGCGATCAGGAGGTCGCCTATACTGGCGCCCAGGGCAAGCGATGGAAGAGAACCGGGAACCGACACGGAGCCGCGCGCTGGGGCACGCCCCCGAACAGGGCGACCTGGACGCGATAGTCGCCAGCATAGTGCAAGCAGTGGATCCGGAGCGGATCATCCTGTTCGGATCAGGCGCACGGGGCACGATGAACGACGAGAGCGACCTGGACATTCTGGTCGTGAAGGACAGGTGCCAACCGCGAGGAACAACCACGAAGATCCTCGACGCAGCACCTTGGGGAAGGTGGCCGCTGCACGTCATCGTCGTCTGGCCTGAAGATCTGATTCGCTACAGGTCGAGTCCCTGGCACGTGATTCCGCGGGTCTTGCGGGACGGTAGGACACTATATGTCAAGGCGACAGACGGAAGCCCAGGACATCGAGGACGCTCACGGGTGGCTGCAACAGGCCGTTGAGAGACTCGCGACAGCGCAGGAGGCCAGCCAGACGAACCCGGCGTACGAAACGCGCTGCGGACTGGCGCAAAGCAGGACGTCGTTGTCAGCCGCGTCGTCAGGGACTACCCCAACATCCGTGCGCTCGCGATCCTTGTAGTCATCCTGAAAGCGCCCAATCTCGTCGATCGCGTACGGATCCCCGCCTCGGCGGCGTCGTACATCGCGCGCTCGCAGTGGTTCTTGGCCTTTCTGACTTCGTCAGGCTTGGAGATCTGCTCCTGGCCGTCGAGCGCTTGGAGCAGGTGGTGGCCAGCGTATCTGAGTTCGTTGTTGGCAGGAACGGCGACCGCGGACCGAAACTGTGCGACTTCGCGCGTGAATCGATCGGCGGTCTCGTAGCTCTCGGTGAGTTCCGAGATAGACGGGAACTCGGGCGGCATCGGTCAGAGCTTGCGCGCCAGCACTCGCTCACGCTCGCGATCGATGTCTTCGCGAGTTGTGAATTGCCCCTGCTGCAGTCGAACGTTTCCGCTGCTCAGGTTGGACACGATCCGTCTGTCCGTCTCACGTCGCTTGGACTCGTCGGAAGCTGGCGGCGCAGGACGGGTTCGGACGCCGAACGCCGAGCGTGCTGCCTGAATCAGCTTCTTCATCGGGGACTCTCCCTCCCTGCCCTGCTCTCGGGCGTGTCCCGTACGCTCAAACCCAGCGCTCAGCGAAAGTCTGCTGAACTTCCGCCCAACGCATGCTGAATTCTGTGGAAAACCGGACCCCGCGTCAACGGATGTGGACGCGACTCGCCCCGACCCGGCTCGAGCGTCCTGGTCCCATCGGGCGCGCACCGCCCGATGGGCACGCCACGAAACTGGGACTGAGATTCTGGCAACAGTATGCCCACGAACTCCACTAAACTTCGATTATGCAATAGCTTACAGCAAAGCGAGAAGCGCTCCGGCTGTCGGGAAGCAACTCTCCCGGATCAACTCGAAGGCGGTGGTGCTCGAGCTCCTACGCCACACGGTAGAATGCCTGAGTCGACAGCCCGACAAGACGAAGACATGCAGACAGCGCTCGCGGCAGAAGCGCGACGCCGGCGCGAGGAAGCCCTCGACGACCCATGGCGCCTCGATGCGGAGACCGCAACGGAAGAGGCGTTCAACGACGAGTACGCCGCGGGCGGAGACGTACCCGCGCACGAACGCGGACCACACAGCCGGTGGGCGCAAGGCTTGCTCGACACCAAGTGCTGCGGGTGGCGCGAGCGCCCCACCGCAGCAGAGACGTACGCGGCGTTCCGTGCGGACGAGCCCACGACACGAGAGACCGCCATCCTGGCAACGGTGGTGGGAGAGGGAACCGCTCTGGACTGGGGCATGATGTATCACGAAGGGGTGTTCACATGGCGCCAGATGAGACGGGCGGTACAGAGAACCGGACCGTGGACCGCGCACACGGTAGTCAAGCTGAACCTGTTCACGGCAGTAGACAGGGCGACGGCCGAGCCCCTGTGGCAAGGCTGACGCTCACCGAGCCGGCACGGACGCTGTGGCGGAAGGTACGCGACACCATCAGAACGGCACTGACGGACCCGCGGACCAACGACAGGTGTTACGAGTTGGGAGGCGGATCGATACTCGCGGCCAGGTGGGGACACCGGGCCAGTTTCGACATCGACCTGACGACGACCGACCCGAAGGGCATCCTGCAAGAGACGGTGCGGACGCAACAGGGCCTGGCCGGCTCCCTCTGCGGGGAGTTGACACCGAGGTCCAACCCGCGCCACGTGACCATCGTGATGGGCGAGGGACAGCGCGTCGACATCACCGTGACGAGGCCCTTCCTCGACGGCCAGCAGCAGAATGTTGAGCTGGACGGACGCACGGAGACGGTGCTGACCACCGTACAGATACTGCACGGCAAGCTGAACCGGGCCCAGGAAAGCCCGGCGCGCGACGTCCACGACTTCATCACGGCAGCCGAACGAGATCCGCGAAGCCTGGAGGCAGCGGTCAGGCCGCTGACCGAACGCGAGGTGACGGGCATACGCACGCTGTGGGGAGTGCAGAACGTGCGCCTCGAGAACGAAGCGAAGGAACGCATTCTCGACACCAAGGGGACACCGGTACGAGGAACGGAGAGGCTCGGCATACGGGGAGGCGACGTTCTGGCCGCAGCGTGGGGCCACAGCCAGCAGCTCGGCACGGGGGCCCGACAGCCGGCACGCAGAGACGGGACTACGTAGTGATCTTCGAACGCCCTCCTTTATAGCGGCGCGGTTCCGGCGGGAATTGCCCCACGCCCGTGCCTCAGTCTACTCGACGGCGGTTTCCCTCCGAGAAGCCCCTCGTGAACCCGTCCATCGCGCCTTCGAGCTTCGCCATCCGTTCCCCGAGTGCGGCCATCCGCTCCCCAAGGTCTCGCACGTGATCGTCGAGTCGCCCGATCCGAAAGTCCATCCGGAGGAAGAGGCCAGCGATGCCGACGCCGACGCCGACAATCGCCCAGAACTCTGGTGTCATCAACCCAATCATACTCCGCCAACGGGACAGCATCTGCACTGGAAGGCCGATGGGCGGTTGCTCCGGCCCTGGGTCACGCCTACGAGCCCGGGGTCGCCGGCGGCGACAGATCCACCGCCCAGTCTCTGAGCCTCGCGACATCGACGCCAGCGCGATCCAGAAGCGTGACAAGCTCCTCCTGCCGCGGCTGCCCGAAGACGACCCGATAGGCCGCAAGCTGCCGCTTCAGCCGGTCGAACGCCTCGACCTCCGCCGTGTACGGCAGTTGCGGCACATGGCGCTCCACCCGGTGTTCGCCGGGGGCGAGCCAGTGCGGAACCAAGTCGCTCTCCTCGGCCGTCCTCGCGGCCTGGTCGGCCAAGTCGAAGATCAATTTCCAGACGTCTCTACCCTTACCCTCCCGCCACGTCGCGAAGGCGTCGTCAGCGTGCGAGGCCGCGACGTTGCGCCGGACGGCATGCCCCTTGTAGCGGTGAATCCGGCCTTCGCGCTGCTCCAGATCCACCGGATTGCCCGGTAGGTTCCAGTGGACCAGGCGGTGGCACCAGGGATGGAAATCGAGCCCCTCCTGCCCTATCGACGTGCTGGTGAGCACGAAGGGCCGGAACGGGCTGTTGAACGCGGCCCGGACGGCGTCCTGGCTGATTTGCTCGCCGTCGTCCGCGCGGCCGTGGCCGAAGCGTAGCGCGAACACGGTGCGGACGCGGATCGCGTCGCGTTCGACTGTGGCGCCGGACTCTCCCGGCTCGGCCCGGAAGAACTCGGCGTGGACACGGGCGCGCGCCGGGTGCACCACCTGGACGAGCTTCCGGGCGCACTTGGCGGCGGTCTCGTCCGCGCTGGCGTCCTCGGACCACGACTCTTGATCCCAGAGCATGTGCCACTGCTCGTCGAGCACCGCTTGCAGATTGCCCTGCCGGCAGTAGTGCAGCACCAGCCGCCAGTAGGCCGACTCGTCGCCGACGGCCGCAGTCCCGGCGGCGAGCTGGCGGAGCAGGGAGATGACGGCCGGCCGGTTGAAGAGGCGCCAGAACGCATCCGCGATCAGCGCCGCGAGCCGGCGGCGCGTGTCGGCACCGACCTCGCTCCCGCCCCTCAGACTGCGGGCCGCGAGAATCGCTGGCGAGCCGAGGGCAAGGTCCGTGAGCAGCTCGGCGAGATCCGGGGGGCGCGGGCCGAGCGATTGCAGGTCGACCGCGAGCAGATCGTCGACGTACGCGCCGAAGACATCCGGATTCGGCTGCGGGAGCGGCTCGTTGTCCGACGCCCCGGCAAGCTCGCCGTCACGCCACACCCGCAAGAAGGCCGGCAGTTCAGGATCCAGCAAGAGCGGCGCGGCCCATTCCCATTGATCGTCGATGCTCCCTTCCTGCGGGTTCGGCAGCCTCGGGTCCGCAAGCAGCTCGTCGACCTGGGTGCGCACCCACGCGCGGCGGTCCTGCCCGGGCGGCGCGGCGAGCGGATGCGCCCGGTCCGCCAGCGGCAGGCACGGCAGCAACAATAGGAGGAGTCGATGGCGGGATCGGACGCCGGCCGCCGACTGCGTCAGCCTCAGCAGCGGTCGCTGCTGCGCGTCGGGGTTGTCGTAGGAGTCGAGTCGGCCTCCCATCATCAGCCGTTCGGCTTCGTAGCTGAGGACGGCGCTGACGACGTCCGGCACCAGGTTCCAGGCCGAGAACAGCAGCCGTTTCGTCGCGCGTTCCTTGCCCGCGAACGGTCCTTCCAGCGGCCAGTACGGCAGCGTGGGCGGCATCCACAGCAGGCGCCACAGTCCCTCGTCGATCAGCTCCCCGACCAGCACCCGCAGCTTGGCGTTGCCGGGGTCGATGCTGCCCCACGACCGCAGCGTCGCCGCCTTCAGAAACGCCGCATCGTGTCGCTGGAGCGCATCGACGATCTTGTCCGGCGGGCCGGCCGTGCCGAGCGCCTCGACGAGGAGCTCGTGGAACTTGTAGCCGTGCATGAAGTGCGCGAGATACGGCGCCGACCTCCAGAATGGCATCGGATCCGGGCCGCGGACGGCGCGAGACAGCGCATCGGCGGCGAGGTACTGCCGTACGTCGCTCGCGGCGACGGGCGTGGTGCGCCGGTCCTCGCACACCATCGCATCGCGGTCTTCACTGGCGGCGACGCGCTCGGTGCGGGCCATCACATCCCGCAGCGAGTCTTCGACCGCGCGCTTCGCCCGCTCGACGCGCTCGACCTGCTCCGGCTCGCCGGCCGCCGCGCGCCGCAGCGCCGCCCCGAAGCGCGACAACTGCTGCTTGAGCTCCTCGACGCGGGCGTCGTCGTCGCCGAGCAGGAACCGCGTGGTGGCCAGGAAATCCTGGTAGTGCTCCTCGTGCTCGATCTCCGCGTCGGCGGTGTAGAGCTTGTACGGCGTCGCAGAGAGCAGCAGCGTGCGGACCCGCCTGCCGTCGTGCGCTTCGGCCTGGAACAGCTCCTGCGCCAGATCCGCCGCGGCATCGCGCTCGGGCCCCTGCGTACCGAGCAGGTTCTTGAAGCGCTGGAACTCGTCCAGGATCACCAGATCGGGCTCGAGAGCCTCGACGCACGCGCCGGCCAGCACCCGGCGCAACTCGGAGATGACCTGGTCTCGCTGGTATCGGGCTTCCGCTGGCCAGGCGTGATAGCGGCGGAATGTCGTGTCGAGAAGGCTGCGCAGCTTGTTCTGCAGGTCCGGCAGCTTGTCGAACGCCGTCTCGAAGCTGTGTCGTATCGTGTCGTCGATAGGCCGAGGACTGTTCTCCAATCGCCAACGCCAGTCATCCCGCTTCGTGATGCCTCCCTGCAGGAGGTTCATTAGCGCCGTCCGCGGTCCCAACAGCGGAACGAGAAGTTGAAACAGCACCTCCCGTTCCCGGCCCCGGCCGGTCGAACTCCCCAGGTTGAACGACGTGCCAGGGGTGAAGCTGACGAAGTTCAGCTTGCTGTCGGCGAGCCCGGATTCGCCTTCCCGGCGCGCCAGCTCCGTGGCCAGCATCGTGAGCCGCGTCGCCAGCGCGAACGACCGTTCCTCCGCGCCGCCCACCTGCAGCTTGGGGAGATTGGCGCGCGCGATGCTGCCGTTGCTGCAGATGTAGACGATGTCGATCCGGTCGACGTCGTTCCAAACGTGATCGATTGCGCGGGCGATGATGCCGCGGGCGACCAGCGTCTTGCCGAGGCCCACCTCGTCGGCCACCAGGAAGCGCCCGGTCCCATCCTCCGCCCGGAACAAACGGTGGAACGCGTGCTCCACCGTGCGGTGCTGAAACGGCTTGAGGGGCTTCAGGCTCGCCTCGACGGATGGTCGCTTCATGGCCGCGGCTCCCGCGCGAGCGCCTCCTCGACGGCCATCCAGACGGCGAACAGCTCGTCCGGCACGATGCGGCGCCCTTCCTCCGTCTTCCGCAGGTCGTCGATCAGGCGGCGGACCGGCTTCAGGCGATCAGGGTCTCTGGACGCGGTGCGGACCAGGTCGTCGAGCAGCGTCTCGCCGCCGAGGCCGACTCCCCAGGGGGCGGCACCGTCTCCTTGTCCTTCGTCCTTTGTCCACGCAAGCACCGCGTCGAGCCCGCCCAGCAACGCCCGCAGGAAGCGGAGGAACTTCTCCTCGCTGTCCAGCAGGCCCCTGAGCACGTAGTGCATGCGGTCGGCGGGCATTCCCTCCGCGGGAAGTCGCAGGGTCATGCGGATGTCGTCCACGCCCGGCACCGGAACGCGCAATCGAAAGGCGATGAACGCCGTCAGGCGTACGACCGGCAGCCTCCAGCGCAACAGCTCGTCCAGCCGCAGGGCCTGAGCCTCGGCAACGGAGACAGGCCAGGCCGCGACCTCGACATCGTCGGCGGGCGGAGCCACGCCACCGTCGATCGTCAACGTCCAGAGATCGTCCCCGGGCACGCAGACTGCGCGAAGATCGGCGTCCACGAGGGCGTCGCGCGCCGCTTCGAGACGTTCCCGCGCGTCGGTCACGCGCTGGTCCTCCGTCTCCGGCTCCACCCTCTGATACGGCACGCACAACTTCAGGAACCCGCCGTGGAGGAAATGATCGATGCCGCGGCCGATGGCGCCCCCCTTCTTGCCCGTAACGGACGCCATCATCTCGACGTTGCTGCCGGTGAACGCCGCCGCGGTCAGGTTCGCCGAGCCGACGGACCACGTCACGCGCCAACCGTGCTCCACCGCGATCATCTTGGCGTGCAGCCCCGAGGGGCGAGCATCCGTGCCGGCGGCGGAGGTGTCGCCGTCCCGGCGAGCATCTGCGCCGGCCGCTGACGTGTCGCCGTCCTGGCGAGCATTCACGCCGGTTCCAGGGTCGCCCCCGTTCGCGCCGGCCTGGTCGGCCTCACTATCCTCGTCCGCGTCGGCCGGAACGTCCTCGGCTTCTCCCTGGGCCGTATCCGACAGAACGAATATCTCCTTCCATGCGGCGAGCGCGTTCTCGGACAGCTTGTCGAGCTCCTCCTGCCGGCTCACCAGTATCCGGTCGTTTCCGCTCAGCCTTCCGACCGCGGCGAGCCCCGTCTGGTTGACGAACGGCGCCAGGGCGAGCGTGCGATAGCCGCTCGACGGCGGGGTCCAGGCTCGACGGCGCCTCGAGAGTCCGAGTGCATGGAACTCGATCGGCGAGTCGAAGCCGTCGGGGGCGGGGAACGCGGTGCGTGCAACCTGATCGGCAAGTGCGTCGACGCGGTCCGCGACGTCTTGCGGAACGCGGTTCGAGCTCGTGGCCAGTTGCGGCAGCTCCCGGAGGAAGTCACCCAGCGGGCGGCTCGCGGACACGCGGCGCCCGCTACCCGGCGGGGCCGCGCTCGCCAGCGCGACGTCCCAGGAGCGGTCGAAGGTCAGGTTCCGCGACAGAATCGCCACCCGCAGCAGGCCCTCCGCAGTTTCGTCCTTCGCCGCAAACCGGGCCACCCACACCTTGGGGTGGAAGGCACCGCGGCCCGGCGCGCGCACGGCATGCACGCTCGACTCGAGCATGGAGTACAGCGGTCGCGCGCTCCGTGGAATCCCGATGCCGCTTTCATCGACGAAGGCATGCACGCGGTCGCCGGCGTCCCGGATCGCCTGGTGCAGCCGCAGCGGATCGGCCAGCAACTCGTCCAGGCCGCCGTCGGGATGCGCCAGCACCGACAGCGGCAGCACGAGCAGCGCTTCCAGATCGAGGGTGTAGGTGGTCAGCACGGCGAAGTCGAGCCGGTACCCGCCGGGCGGCCGGATCAACTCGAAGGCGGTGGTGCGCGAGTCCGGCAGGAGCATCAGGTCGCGAATCCTCCATGCAGGTCGATCAGGAATTGCCGGACCCGAACCCAGCGGAAGTCCATGCGGAAGTCCATCGGACGGATGTTGCTCCACGGGCTCCAGTCGACCAGGCGATTCCGGTTGGCCAATCGCGCCCGGCCGCCCTTGAGATGCAGCTCGCGTTCGGCGACCAACGTCCGCAACCGAAGGTCGTCGGCCACGCTGTCGGGATCCAGCTCGGCGATCCGCCGCGACCAGCTCTCGATGAAGACGCGCTGGTGGCGCGGAAGGCGCCCGCCGCGGCGCACGACCAGATCCCAGAGCACGTCAGGCTCGTACGGGCTGTCGTCGGCCTCCGCCACCGCCCACTCGGCGAGTGCCCGGCGGAATGCATCGATAGACTGGCCGTCGTCCTTGCCCAGGACCTCGCGCCGGCGTTCCGCCACGAGCAGGTTGTAGAGCAGCGGAATGCCCGCGACATGGAGCGAAAACCGCCGCGCCAGCTCCAGGGTGTCGCCAATGCTGCCCGGCGCGCGCAGGGCGTCCGGATCGTCCCAGACGTCCTTGGCCGGCGAATCGGAGCTGTTGCAGACCAGCCATGCGAGCAACGTGCCGGCGCAGCTCTCCTCGACGCGGCCGCGCAGGAAGTCGGCCTCTTCATGGGTGAACGCGAAAGACGCCTCCCAGGGGAATCCCTTCGGCGGCTCCGGCATCCGCGGATGCCAGTGCGCGTCCTGGCTCCAGATCACACCCGGATCGTCCGCCCGGCCCACGACACCGCGGCCATCGACGAGCGCGTCGAAGTGCGAGTGGTACCACCACAGGCTCTGCTGGGGCCGAAAGATGCCCCACCGCGTGAGCGCGCTCCAGTAGAGGGAGCTCGGCAACCGTACGAGCGCCCCGCGAGCGACCACGCCGATGATGCCCTTGGCGTCCTCGTTCTGCTCGAGTCGCCCGATCAGGTCCACTTCCGCGGCGCGTGCGGCTCGCTCCACATCGCCGCTCCGGACCCGCCGGGCCTCCAGCCGCTGGTAGATCCAGGGAATGAAGAGGACGTATCGCAGCCGGGTCTGGATGTAGGAGGTGCCGGGGAACAACGCGTCCGACAGCACGTCTCGCAGGCTCCCCAGCCCCATCTCGTCGAGCGTGCCCTGCTCCTTGAACAGATCCAGGACGCGCCGCATCCTGTCGCGGTCGCTCGCCGTCAGGTCGAGCCACGTCAGCGTCGCTTGCATCTGGCTGATTTTCACACATCGATGGTCGATTCACCGCACGGCAGCCGGGCACCGGGCGGGCCGTGCGCCTGCGCCTTGGATTCTGTCGTCACGAGAGTCTTGTCGTCGTTGACAAACCACAAGGAGGAAGCGCGCGCCGAGCGCTGGCGCGAACGTTCTGGAACGATCAAGAGGTCGCCTATACTTGGCGCCCGAAGCCATGGAAGCCCACCGGGAGCCACCGCGGAGAGGATGATCCGTTCCGGGTCCACTGCTTTCGCTGTGCTGGCGACTATCGCGTCCAGTTCGGCCTGGTCAGGTCCTTGCCCCAGCGCGCGGGTCGGCCGCGCGGGGTACGATGAATGGCGAGAGCGAGCTGGACCTCCTGGTCGTGAAGGACAGGTGCCGACCACTAGGAACGACCACGAAGATTCTCGACGCAGCACCTTGGAGAAGGTGGCCGCTGGATGTCATCGTCGTCCGGCCCGAAGACCTGGTTCGCTATAGATCTCGCCGCGATTCACTCGGGCGGCCATTCCTGAGCGTCCATCAGGTCGCTGACTTCCTCCAGCAACTCGTCGGCGTGTCCGCCGTAGGCGTTCCTGAGCTGCTCATCGATCTCCCGTCGCTGCCGGACGCGCAGGTACATCTCGATCGCCGAGCGGATGAACGCCGACCGGCCCCGTTGGCGAACCTCGGGGTCCGCGTCGATGCGGCGCAGGAACTCCGCATCCATCGAGATCTGGACGGGTCGAGCCGGCATATTGGCATCCTACTACATGTTCTTGATGGCTCTATTGTTGGCATTGTTGGCCACCCTCGATCAGATCCGACGGGTCGGCGGCCGCGATGCCGGTGCTCCGCAACTGCGCGACCGCCCGGCGATCGAAACTCGCGAATACGGATCCACCCAGATTTTCGCCCTGGTGGGCGATGACGCCGTCGGCGAAGTCTCCGCCAGCCCGCAGGGCGGCCAGTCCGACCTCGACCGCCGGCAGGTCGGTGGCGACCGCATCGATCTCGGTGATCGCCTCGATAGCCGCCGCAACCTCTTCGGCGCCGCGAGCGTAAGTACGCTTCAACACCCAGGCCAACTCGCAGAGCACCGGGACCGGTACGGCAATGACCGTCGCCCGCTGCAGCAGCGCGGCGGCCGAGGCGGCCTGCACCAGGTCGTCCTGCACCACCGTGCGCAGGAGCACGTTCGTGTCGGCAGTGATCTTCACACGTCTCCCGCCCATCCCGCGGCCGCGGCCTCCTTCAGTTCTTCGATGGAGCGCCGGCGTGTTCCAGGCCTCGCAAGCATGCCGAAGATGGTCGCCACCGGCTTGCCGGGTTTCGCCCTGACCCGCATCCACCCCTGCTTCAGCAGATCGACATCGACCCTGTCGCCGGGGCGCACGCCGAGATGTTCGAGCACTTCCTTGCGCAGGGTGATCTGGCCCTTGGCCGTCACCGTCAACGTGATGGGCATTGCCGGTCTCCGTCGGAAAGCGAGGTCAGCAGTAAGGCATTGTAGCCTTTCCCGTTCCTGTGTCACTCTGCGTCACCACAGCCGGTCCACGCCGTACCAGTCGATCAAGCTCCCTCGCTCACGGTTGACGTGCGCGACCGCACTGGGCTGCTCATCGATCTGCCGTCGCTATCGGGCGCGCAGGTCATCTCAATCGCTGAACGGATGAACGCCGACCGGCCCCGTTGGCGAACCTCGGGGTCCGCGTCGATGCGGCGCAGGAGCTCTGCATCCATCGAGATCCGGACGGGGTCGAGTCGGCATGTTGGAAATCTGCTGCATGTTCTTGGTGGCTCGCTTGCTGACCGGTCTTGCGCGGATGCGACGGTGGGACGTGGCGCTCGAACCGCGGACATCGCTGCTACAGAATCCGCGGATCCAATACCGATTTTTCAATAAAATCAGTGGCGGGTTCGCCGAATGGCCGCGATGCCGACAATCCCTCGATTCCTCGACGTCCGGGCCCTGGTGGAACGGAAGTCCTGCTTCCTGTTCGGGCCTCGACAGACCGGGAAATCCACGCTGATCGGACAACAGTTCGCCGACTGCCGGACCTGGAACCTGCTCGATCAGGAGCTGTTCCGGCGGCTGGCGCGCAATCCGGGGCTGATCCGCGAATCGCTGGCGGCAGGGAGCGGTTCGGACATCGTCGTGATCGACGAGATACAGCGGATGCCGGAGTTGCTGAACGAAGTGCATCTGATGATCGAGGAGCACGGCGCCCGCTTCCTGCTGACCGGATCGAGCGCCCGCGCGCTGCGGCGCAAGGGGGTCAATCTGCTGGGGGGCCGGGCCGGGCGGCGGTCGCTGCACCCACTGGTGCGGGCGGAGCTGGGGAAGCGGTTCCACCTGGACCGGGCGCTGGAGTTCGGCCTGCTGCCGTCGGTCTGGTTCTCCGACGAGCCCGCCGAGGGACTGCGCGACTACACCGGCGACTACCTGCGCGAAGAGATCTCCAACGAGGCGATAGTGCGCAACCTGCCGGCGTTCAGCCGGTTTCTGGACGTGGCGGCGCTGGCCCACGGGACGCAGATCAACTTCGCCAGCCTGGGGAACGACGCCCAGGTCTCGCCGTCGACCGCGCGGGACTACTACCGGATTCTGCAGGACACCCTGTTGGCGCACGAGGTCCCCGCGTTCACCGACACGCGACGGCGCAAGGCGGTCTCGACGTCGAAGTTCTACCTGTTCGACACCGGCGTCGCCCGCCATCTGCAGGGACGGCGCGGGTTGGCGCCGGGGACGTCCGAGTACGGCGACGCGTTCGAGAGCTACCTGTTCCAGGAAATCAGGGCTTTCTGCGACTATCACCGGCTGGAAACGCCGCGGTACTGGCGGTCGCGCTCGAAGCTGGAGGTGGACTTCGTGTTCGCGCACGTTGCGGTGGAGGTGAAGGCGGCGCGGGCCGCCGGTGGCCGCCACCTGAAGGGACTGCGCGCCCTGGCGGAAGAGAAGCTGCTGTCGAGGCACATCCTGGTGTCGATGGATCCGTATCCGCGCGTGGTGGACGGCATCATGCTGCTGCCGTGGGAGGAGTTCCTGGACCGGCTGTGGGACGGGAAGCTGGCCGGCGCCGCGTGATTCGCATCGGTCGCCTCTCCGTCATGCGTTCAGAACGCGATGCGCTGGACACCGTCGACTCGATCGAAGTGTGCATCGTTGCTCAACACCGGTAATCCGTGCTGACGCGCGAGGGCGGCGATTCAGGCGTCGTTGGGCGGAATGGGGGTCGCAGGACTTCCGAATGGTATGATGAAATGTCATACTCTCGCAACGATGCCGAAAGCCAAGGTCGCCCTGACGCTCGACGCCGAATTGCTGGCCCAGGTGGACACCCTGGTGTCGGAACGGCACTTCCGCAACCGCAGCCAGGCCGTCGAATCGGCCCTGGCGGAGACTCTCGACCGGCTCGCCCGCACGCGGCTGGCGACCGAGTGTGCCAAGCTGGACCCGGCCCTGGAACAACGCCTGGCGGATGAAGGCCTCGAGGGTGAGTCGTGGCCCGAATACTGAGGGGCGACATCCGCTGGGCAAACCTGAACCCCGCTCGCGGCCACGAACAAGCCGGCAAGCGCCCTGTCGTCGTGCTGAGCCACGACATCTTCAACGAACGATCCGGCACGGTGATAGCGGCGGCCCTCACGAGTCAGGAGCCCCGCGCCGGCTTTCCGCTCACGCTGGAGCTCGGTGCGCCCAGGTTGCCCAAACGCTCGTGGGTCAAGATCAGCCAGGTGCGGACCCTGTCGGTCGAGCGCATCGGCCGAAAGCTCGCACGGGCTTCCGAGGAGGAGCTGGCGGCGGTCGTCGATGGGCTGGTCGAGATCATCGGCTAGCGGTGACGTCGTGCATCCACAACGCACTCGACACCAGGCGCAGCGCGACGAGCACGAGGACGGTGCGGTAGAGGCGCGTGAAGAAGACCTCGTCGAGTCGATCGAGCAGTCGGCTGCCGGCCGCCGTGCCGGCGACTACCAGAATGGACATCGCCATCAATAGTCCGAGGTGCTCGCCGTACGAGAAGCCAACCCAACCGAACGCCGCGACCTTCGCCAGATGTCCCGCCCCCTGACAGGCGGCCGCGGTTCCCACGATGCCCCGGCGTGACAGGCCGAGGTGCAGAACGAACGGCGCTACGAGCGGCCCGACTGCCCCGACCAGGCTGCCCAGGAAACCGGCGACCGCGCCGATCAGCGCGAAGCGACGCGCCTCGCCGCCCGCACCGGTGGGACGCATTCGCAGCCATCCGGGTTGCAACGTGGCGACCAGCACGAAGGCGCCGATCAGCGTCGTGCCGAGCGCCGCCGGCATGGCGACCGCCACGCGCGCTCCGGCCAGCGCCAGCGGCAGCAGGAACAGCGAGTACCAGCCGACGACACTCCACGCGACGTGGCGCCGCTGCACGACGGTGCGCCCGCCGTTGGAGAGCAGTTGGATCACGCCGTGCAGCGGAACGGCGGCGGCCGGCTCGAAGAACAACAGCATCACCGCCAGCAGGACGGTCCCGCCGGCCAGACCGACGACCGCCGACAGCGCGGCCGACGCGAACGCCACGCCGCAAAGGAGGCCGACGGTTACCGGGTCCATGCGGGGGAACGATAGAGCGCGTTCACGCCATATGGGCTGCGGGGCTGCCGTCGTACCCGAGCCCCTCCTTCGGCTGCTTGAACTGACGCCCGATCACGTCCTCGAAATCACGCGCGGGCGCACGAGATCGGCCGGAGAAGCCTCAGTCGAGGCCGGGCACGCCCCTGACCCAGGCCGTCGGGCCGTCCTCCCACTTGTTGTGGGTCAGTCGGACCATCGTCCGGTCCGACAGGCGGATGGCGTGCAGCTCGCCATAGGGCTGCGGCTGAAAGATCACCCGCAACAGCGGCAGCTCGTCGCTGAACTCCCCGCGCTGGGACGTGAACAGCACCCACTCGTCGTCCGGCGAGAAGCGCGGATGCATGTCGAGGCCGGGGTGCCGTGTGAGACGCTCCGGCGGACCGGGCCGGCCGTCCTCGTCGAGCGTGACGGTGTAGAGCTCGAAGTTCCCGTCCCGGAACGACGTGAACGCGACGCGGTCGCCGGCAGAGGAGAACGCGGGCATCGTGTCGGTGGCCTCGTGGTGCGTCAGGCGCTGCACGTTGGTACCGTCCGCGTTCATCACGTAGATCTCGGCGTTGCCGTCGCGCATGCTGCGGAAGACGATGCGCCGGCCGTCGGGAGAGAAGTCGGGGAACGCGTCGTTGGCCTCCGAGTCCGCGGTCAGGTCCACCGCCTCACCCCCGCCGGCGTCGATCTTCCAGATGTCGACGTCCACGTTGCCGCGCGCGAACGGCGGTCCGACCGCGAACGCCAGCCAGCGGCCGTCCTTCGACCAGGTGGGCCCCCAGGTGGAGTCGGGACCCCGGTACCGATCCGCCCCTGCCAGGTCGAAGACCACGCGCTTGCGGGAACCGTCGGGCCTGGACGCCACGAGGCGCGCGAACGCCTCGCTGGTGGCGACCTCTCCGGTGGTGGGATCGACGGCCGGCAGATAGCCGCGGATGCCGATCAGCGACACGCGGCGGCCCGGCGGCATGGCGACGCGGAGCGGCCGGTGGATCCGGAACGCTCCCGGCGCGTCGCTTTCGAACCGGGACGCCGGTTCGGTCGGTCCCGGCCCGTGCGCCAGCAGATGACCCGATTCCGGATCGTAGGCCGGCGCCCAGTAGTCGCGGGAGGTATCGCTCTCGACGCGCGGGTCGGATCCGTCGGGCAGGGTGGAAACGATGGTCCAGCGGTCGTCCCGGCGCACCGTGAAGGCGAGCCGGCCGCCGGGCGCGGGAACCGGCGAGAGTGCGGCTTCTCCAGACGCGGAGATCGGCTCGGGCAGGACTCCGTCGATACCGTCTCCGTCTTCGATGCCGCCGCCGCCCTCGATGCCGGTGCGGTAGATCCGCGGCTCGCCGTCGCGCTGCGAATAGAAGAGGACCTCCCGCCCGTCCGGCGTCCACGCCGGCGCGCCGTCCCAGCTCTCGTGGTGGGTGAGTCGCCGCACGCCGGTCCCGTCGGCCTCCATCACGTACAGCTCGCTGGCCTGGTAGTTCGGCGGGAGGCTGGGCGTGGTGCTCGTCGCCACCGCCGTGTCGCGGCTGCTGGAGAAGAGAATCCGCGTGCCGTCGGGGGAGAAGGCCGGGTTGTAGTCTCCCGCGGCGTGGCGCGTCAGGTTCCTCGGCTCGCCGGCCGCGGACGGGTTCCGGGGTCGAAACGGCGTCGCGAATATGTCCGCGTTGCCGTCGCGCGTACTGACGAAGAGCAACCACCGGCCGTCCGGCGAGATGGCCGCCGCGTCTTCCAGCGCGGGACTCTCGACCAGCGGCCGCGGCCCCGCGTCACTCTCCATGTCGAGCACGTACAGATCCGGATTGCCGCGCCGCTCGGAGGTGAACACCACCCAACGACCGTCCGGGGAGATCACGCCGTTGTAGTCGAGCCCCGGATCCGTCGTCAGCCGCCGGGGTTCCGCGCCGGGGCGGTCGAAGAGGTACAGATCCCAGTTGGACGGCTGGATGCTGCTGTAGACGATCGTCTCCCGGGCGGGCCCGGCCTCCTCCTGCGTGCCGTGCGCGCCTGTGCCGTGCACGCGGCCCGTCGCGACGACGACGAGGAACCCCAGTAGGCCGGCAAGCGCCAGGATCCGGGTGTCGACCTGCATTGCACTAGCCCTCCATGCTTCGTTGGAACGGCACGGACGCCTCCTCGAAGCACTTTAGAAGCTCGCGCCGTAGAACGCAACGGAGTGAGTTCTGCGGCGCGAGCTACCGGCTGACGATGGCCGTGGTCCCGGAACTCCTGGTGCGCGGCGGCTGTCGTGCTTCCACGCAGGATCGGCCTCTCCTGCATCTCCTGCACCAGTCTGGGCGGCGAGAGAGGCGCAACGCCTGAGATGACGGTCAGGGCCGCGGCCGCCAATCGGTACAGAATATGGTACAAGTCGATGGACTGAAACCCTCGAGGGCTTGACCATGCGATGGATCCACGCACTGACGGCGGTGGTGATGGCGGCGGCGTGCCTGGCCGCGGGCCCGGCCGAGGCGCAGTACGGCGCGCCGGCCGGCGGCGAGTGGCGCAGCTACGCAGGCGACAGCGGGAGCACGAAGTACTCGCCGCTGGACCAGATCACGGCCGACAACTTCGGCGACCTCGAGGTGCTGTGGCACTGGAGGTCGGTCGACTCGCACCTGGTCCACTCCGCCCCCGCCGGCGACTCGCTCGTGGCCGCCGACACTCTGTTCGACATCCTGCAGGCGGCGGAGCGGACCTGTGGACCGCGTTCGACGGCGTGAGCCGGACGCGCACGCGGCCGTCGATCCGCTCGCTGGTGGCGACGCCGCTAATGGTGGACGGCGTCCTCTACCTGAGCACGCCGCTCTACCGGGCCGCGGCCATCGACGCCCGGACCGGCGAGACGCTGTGGGTGCACGATCCGCGCGCATACGAGTCGGGGAATCCGGCCATCGCGCAGTGGCGCCACCGCGGCGTGGCCTACTGGGAGAACGACGGTGACGCCCGCATCGTGTGGGCCACCGGCGACGGCTTCCTCATCGCGGTGGACGCGAAGACCGGGATCCCCGCTCCGGACTTCGGCGACAACGGCCGGGTCGATCTGATGGACGGCGTGCCGCGCGCCACCCGCGGAGAGCGCGACGTCCTGAACCTGCTGCCGCTGTCGTCGCAGTCGCCGCCGCTCGTCATCCGCGACACCATCATCGTCGGCTCGACCATCAACGACCGGACCATCACCCGCGAGGCGACTCCCGGGTTCGCCCGCGCCTACGACGTGCGCACCGGGCAACACCGGTGGGACTTCCACACCGTGCCGCAGAGCGCCGACGAGTTCGGGTCGGACACCTGGCTGAACGAGTCGTGGCGCTACAGCGGCAACACGAACATCTGGTCGATGATGAGCGGCGACGAGGAGCTCGGCTGGGTCTACCTGCCGATCGGGACGCCGACGAACGACTACTACGGCGGGCACCGCCTGGGGGACAACCTCTTCGCGGAGAGCATCGTGGCGGTCGACGTCGAGACCGGCCAGCGGCAGTGGCACTTCCAGACGATCCACCACGGCCTCTGGGACTACGACCTGCCGGCGGCCCCGAACCTGCTGGACATCACCGTCGACGGGCGCCGGATCAAGGCGGTGGCGCAGGTCAGCAAGCAGGGCTTCGTCTACGTCTTCGACCGGGTGACCGGCGAGCCGGTCTGGCCCATCGAGGAGCTGCCGGTGCCGACCGACACCGACCTGGAGGGCGAGATCCTCTCGCCGACCCAGCCCTTCCCGACCAGGCCGGCAGCCTTCGAGTACCAGGGCACCTCCATCGACGACCTCGTCGACTTCACCCCCGAGATCCGCCAGATGGCCGTCGACGCGGTCCAGGGCTTCCGGCTGGGACCGCTCTACACGCCGCAGACCCTGCGCGGCACCATCATGCGGCCGCCCGTCGGCGGCGGCGCGAGCTGGTCCGGCGCGGCCGTCGATCCCGAGACCGGCTACCTCTACGTGCCGTCGTTCAACGGGCACTCGACGATCCAGCTCACCGAGCCGGAGCCGCACGAGCCGTCGACGCTGCGCTACATCCGCCGCTCGATCGCGGCCGGCCCCGTCATGCCGCGCGGGCTGCCGCTATGGAAGCCGCCCTACACGCGCATGACCGCCATCGACATGAACACGGGCGAGCACGCCTGGATGATCCCCACCGGAAACGGCGACCGGATCCGCAACCACCCGATGCTGCGCGACCTCGACCTGCCGCCCCTCGGCGGCGACGCCGGCCGCAGCGGCCCGCTGCTGACGAAGACGCTGCTGATCCACGCGCTGACGGCGGGCGGCAGCGACGGCGGGCCGCGGCTGGTGGCCTACGACAAGGCGAGCGGGGCCGAGATCGCGTCGCTCGATCTGCCCGGCGGGGCGCTCGGGGCGCCGATGACCTACCTGCTGGATGGCATCCAGCACATCGCGCTGACCGTCGGGGGGGAGGTGCCGGGGCTGATCGTGTTCCGAGTGCCGGAGTGAGGTGAAGCGACCCTTCGAACCGGTGGGCCGCGCAGCTTCCGGGCCTTGACTGATTTCGCGGCGCGCCCGGGGGACACGACGCGGACACGACTTTTTTCTGCCGGTGCAGCTTGCCTCAAGCCATGCTCGCATTCTCCCCCTCGGCGTGCTCCAGGCGCTCGGTGCCGCGCAACGCCCGTTATGGACGATACGCCGCAGCCACCGCGGCCCCTGTCTACCGCGACGGGTAGCCGCCGATCCACACCGGGCTCGACCACGCCATCGCGTCGTTCACCTGCCGGACGCGGACGTAGTAGTAGTCGCCCTGCCGGGGATCGTCCTCGTCGGTCCGCGGGTTGTCCTCGTCGGTGTAGCTGAAGCTGACGTCGCGCGGGCCGTTGCGGATCAGGCGGCGCAGCGAGATGCGGTCGTCGGGGTAGCCGTCGATGGCCATCCCCCTGTCGACGCCCCCCGCGCTGAGCGTGAGCCGCACGCGGCGCTCGGCAATGTCCGCCGGCGGCCGGAAGAAGGGCGGCGCCGATCCGGTCTCGCGCGCTTCCTCCAGATCGAGCGTGATCGACGCGCTCGGCCGGATGCCGGACAGCGTCATCCGCAGCGAGCTGGTGTCGCCGCGCGTATTCGTGGCGAAACGGGCGCCGTTGCGCCCCGGCTGGTACTGCAGGTCCTGGGTGGTCGGGTTGACGAAGTCCGTCCCGGCGATGCCCTCCAGGACCGCCCCGTTCACGCGGAGCTGCCCGCGCCAGTGGCGCCAGCCGCGCGGCGCATCGCCGGGATGCAGCGGCGTGGCGTCGGAGAAGAACGAGAGCAGCCACTCCTCGCGGTCGGCGGGCCGGCCGCGGCCCGTGCCGTAGGTCTCGCTCCAGATCGGCTCGTCGTTCCTGAGCAGCGTGACCGACTCGATCGGCGCGGTGCCGATGACGCGGCCCTCGACGGTCCGCTCGTCCGCGTAGTCGGCGCGCTGCCCCATCTCGGTGCCGTTGACGGTCACGTCGAGGATGATGCGGTCGCCGGTCGTCGCGTACGTCCGCCGCTCCTTCATCGCGTCGAAGATCGCGTCGCGGGACTTCTCGGGCGCCATCACCGCGCCGAGACCGCCGCGCTGCGCCAGCGAGTTCCGGTTCGGGGCCGAGTAGCCGGGGTGCGACAGGTGGTCGTCGGACGCCGCCACCAGCCCGACCTGGTGGCCGTGGGACAGGTACTGCCGGACGAACCACTCGAAGGTGCCGTGCATCGACATCATCTCGATGAGCGGCTCGAGCTGCGGGTCCGACTGCCGGTAGTCGCCCGGGTTGTGGGCGTGCGGGATGACCAGCACGTCGGCCGGGTCGTAGCGCGCGTGCAGGCCCTGGTACAACTCGGACAGCGTGGGGTACTCCAGCGCCGACACGCGGTCCCTGCCTTCCGCGTCGCGGTACAGCACGTTGTGGTGGCCGCCGAAGCGCGCGTGCCGGGTCCACTCCCAGCCGAGATAGGGGATGAACCGGCCCGGTTCGTCGAAGGCCTGCACCGCGCTCCGGGACAGCTCCCACTCGGCGTCGTCCAGCCAGACGTCGTGCTCGGAATGGGTGACGAAGTCGAGCCGGGCGTCGTCGCGGGCGAAGGTCATGAAGAAGTCGATGGTGCCGATGCCCTCGGCGTAGCCGGAGTGGCCGTGCGTGTCGCCCCAGTAGATGCGGCGGGCCGGGTTCTCCTCGACGAGGATCGGGTTCGCGCCGCCGCGGATGGCGCCGTCCGCCGAGCGGATCTCGATCCAGTGTGGCCCCGGCTCGTCGAGCGTCAGCTCCACGACCGTGATCGCCTCGGTCCCGGCCGGCGTGGTCGCGTGGACGTCGCCGTCCACCCGCACCTCGAACGCCGGGATGGCGCCGGTCGCGCGGTTGAAGAACGCATCCTGTGCGCGCACCGACAACTCGAACGGCTCGCCCGGCGCCACGACGCTGGGCGCGAAGCCGTGCACCCCGGCCACGCGCGTCCCGCTGATCACGAACGGCAGAATCGGCAGCGGCCGCCACTCGCCGGAGGCGTCCAGATCGACGTACAGCGGCAGCGGCATCCGCGCGCTCGACGTGCCGGTCATCAGCAGGCCCTGCCCGCCGCCGCTCGTGTCGCCGTAGGTGATGGTCACCGTCTCACCCGGGTCGACCTGCCCGGAAGCGACGCGGAACACCAGCGCCGGTTCGGGAGCCCGGAACCCGCCGTGCGGGCCGCTCGCCATGTAAACGTCGGCCTCGAATGCCGCGTCGGCGTCCGACGTCGCGATAGTCACGTAGCCATCGCCCGCGGGGTCGTCGGTCTGGAACGGGCCGTAGTTGACGTTGAAGTGCCGCGCCACCCAGAAGCCCCCGCCGGTCGCCACCGGGCGCGTGCCGGCGGTCCAGGTCTGGCGAATGGTCTGGTGCGAGCGCGCCTCGAACGGGCCGAGCGACTCGGCGGCCAGCTCGCCGAGCGCGCCGGGCTCGTCGTGCAGCGTGAACTGGCGCACCAGCCGATCGACGATCGCCCCCTGCCGCAGCGCCGCCTGCCCGGTCGGCGGCAGCGTCGACTGCAGTCGCACGCGAGGCCCTTCGAGGCCCACTTCGCCGCCGCCCAGGGCGTAGGCGTCGACCCAATCGGCGAGGATCCGCGCCCGCTCAGCGATGGTCGACTCGCCGGTAGGACTCATCGCCACGTCGGCCTTGAGCTGCTCGACGGCGGCCCGCAGCTCCGGCGTCAGGTAGTCGTCCGGCCTGCCTTCGTCACCGGTTCGTTCGCACCCGGCGACCAGGACGCACAACAGTAGCAGCAGACATATGCTCCGCCCGAGACCCGGCCGTCTCACGAGTTTCTTCTGGCTGTTGCTGCAGCGATTCATTCCGGATTCGTTGCCGAGTGACGTCATCGATGTATCCCAGGTTCTTCAGATGCCACAGCGTGGATTCGAAGCTGGCTTGCAGCCGGTTCGCCACGCTCAGCACTGCATCCCTTGTTTCCAGCGAGCCGGTCAGCACAGAGACAGCCCGACGCACGAGCCGGCTGGGCATCAGGAACATCGCAGCGAACGCGTTCGCCCTCCGCTCGATGTCACATGGCGCCCAGGGTCCGCTGGCGATCGCCAGCTCCGCACCAACATCCCGGTCGACCAACAGGTGGCAAAGCTCATGAGCCAGGGTGAACCGGCGACCGACTGGTTGGGCGTTGGCGCTGTGGCGGGGGTTGACGAGTATTCCGGGTCGGTGGTGCGCTCCGTGCAGCGCGACACCGCGGATGGTCTCATCAGAAAGATCCCGATCAACCACATTGACGCCCAGTCGCCGGAGAACGTCCTCGATGTCCACATATCCGCCATCCGGAAGCACGGTCCCGATGCGCTCGTGAACACTCTCGGCAAGCTCGTATCCCTCGTACCATGGAGGATCTCCCGATTTCCTGAGCGGAACAGCATCGCACACATCGTCGATCGGCTGCTGATCGCCCCCGGGAACGTATAGTTCGACTATTGCTCGCGCCAGCTCCAGGACGTCCCGCTTTCGGACATTCGGCGAAAGCGAACCGAACATCAAGGAAGCCTGGCAGGATCCTGTTACGACAAGTGACGACTCCGAGGTCTCCAGCATGGCGCGACGAGGGCCCTCGGCACACCCCGAGAGATAGCGCTTCACCCGCCGCCACCCGTTATGGATGGTGTGTTCATCCGTTCCCAGGCCTGCGAGCCACATCAGACGCCGGTCACGATGCCTCTCAAGGCCCCGCAACCGCGCGACACGCACTCCCAGCGCCTTCAGCCGATCCGATCCGGGCGCGAGGGACAGAAGGTATTCGCTTGCGCCCGCGAGCACGTTGTGCAGCGGAACGGCGACTGCTTCGGGAGGCAGTCTGCCGAAGCCGCTGTCGGACTCCGCGAAATCGAAGTGCTCCGGCATTCCCGCCGTACGCGTTTGGCCCCAGGAAACCTCGACACGGTCACGGATCCGCCTCAACAAGACATCCGGGAACAACCCGCCATCACTCGCGGACCGAATCGCATGTCGTTCCCACCACGTCTGCCATGCACTCTCCCACGAGGACGCGGCCTGATCATCTTCTTCTATCGCATGCGGCGGGAACCGGGTGGCCCGCAGGGACTCCCAGGCCGTATCGCCTTCATTGCTCGCCGGAAGGCGTTCCTCGTGGAGGAGGGGATTCCAGTGAATTGCGAACCACTCCATCAGCGGAAGAAGGTACCAATGGACCGACTCGGACCGTTCGCCACCCTCGTTGTGAGCACACAGGTTGCGGCCCTCTACCCAGAGCTGAAAGCTGCCCCAGGAAAGGCTGACATCCGGGTCTGCCGCGCGACCGTCATCGGGGTCGCGGGCGAACGCCAACTTCAGCGCGAATTCGCCGGTGTCCCCGGCAAGTCGCTCCCATCGGGTGCTCATCGGTGTGCTCGCTCAGTCCCAGTGCGCCCGAATGTCGCGACGGCGGATACGGCCCTCGTTCCTCCACGCGCGGCAGAGGCGCTCCGGCACTTGGACCCAACCGACGGGGTGATCAGGCACGAGATCACGAAGCCGGCCACCAGGGAACCGCCCCTCCCGAGCTCGAAACGCCGCTCGTGTGTCGCAACCATCGTCCCCTCCATCCGGGTTCGGTCCTCTTTCATTGTGCCCTCAATCGATCCAGGAGCGCGCGGGCATGCGGGCATGCCGCTTCGACGCGAGCGGGATCGATCGCCGCCAGCAGTTCGAACGAGACCTTGCCCTTGGCGTAGCGCTTCCGGCAGGCGGCGGTTGCCTGATCGAGCGCTTCGAGGACCGTCGTCTTGGAAACGGCCTCCAACTCCGGCCATTCTCTGATCGCGTTGTCCCTGAACGCCGCACCGAAGTACCGTCGCAGGGCATCATGATCGGCGAGAAACCACGTCTCCATGACCTGGACCATCAGAAACGCCTGATCGTCAACCGCCCCGTCGGGCCGCGTCCAGCCGTCGCGTGCATGCAGGTGCTCCCAGGCCGTGGCTCCCGGCGCAACCGGACCCTCGCTGTCGACCAGCAGCAGCACAGTTGCGCCGGGACGGCCGCACGCCAGACCGGCAGCGAAACGGCTGAACGTCTGTTCGCGCCCGCCGCCCCGGACGATCTTCACCCTGCCGCCCAGGCCCGCCGACTGGAGAAAACCGCTCCAGCCCTCCCGGAACCGTGCACGAAGAGATCGACCGTCACCGCCGCCCTCGACGTACAGCGTGACCCTCACCAGCGATTCCCACCGAGCTCGCCGGAAGTCCAGAGATCGCCGAGGCGGTAGTCCTTCAGCCACTTGGCGAGATCCGCCTTGTCGAGCCGCCGCATCGCGGTCCGTCCGTCGTGCTTCTCGCACACTACGACGCTCTCCGGCCGGTCCGTCAGCGCATCGACAAGCACGTCGGAGTGCGTCGTCACGATCAGTTGACTGCGTTCGGACGCTTCGATCATCAAGTCGGCCAGCGTCGGCAACAGGTCCGGATGCAGGCCCAGCTCCGGTTCCTCGATGCAAATCAGAGGGGGCGGCTCCGGATGAAGGAGGACCGCCAGCAGGCTCAGATAGCGTAGCGTTCCGTCCGAGAGACGGGACGCCGGGATCGAACGACCACCGGCTTCGTCCAGGAACAAAGAGACCGTGCCACCGGTTACCGGGCATTGCACGTCGACGATGCCATCGAACAGCTTGTCCAGCGCAGTCAGGAAGGTCTTCCGTTGCGTTCCATGCAGTTGTGAGAGTACAAGCGGCAGATTCCCGGCGCCCTCATCCAGAAAGTCGCTACGCGCGTGGGCGCTGCAAGGTTCACGCGAGGCTGCGTCTGGCCCAAACGACCAGTTCCTGTAGAGGCGAATGCGTCGGTACTGCTCCTTGAGATGCCACAGCGCGGGAAAATTCGGACTGGCGAAGAAAGAGAGCAGCGACTCGTCAGCCCTGTATTCGCCGGCGAATTCCAGAGCGCCTTGACGACCCTGCACGAACGCCGGCCAAGCGTCGCCATGCGCACTCCCGGACTTCGAGATTCTCTGAGCGGCAGCATCCAGCGCCGCCGCGGCTTGCTTGTCCCTGGGAGGACGGTAGTAGGCCACCTCATCATGCGTTTCGGGACTAGTTTCCAAGGGTTCCACTTGCTCGTCAGCCATGATCGTCCGTCCGTCCCGACCGACCAGAGTCAAGTGATGCCGGAGCATTCCACGTAGCGGAAGGTCAGTCGACGGCATATCGGGATTGACGAAGATCGCGCTCGGTGCGCGGCTTGACGGTCCCGGCAAGAAGCTGACGATGACCTCCATGGTGATCGAATCCGACGCCTCCACCCCCTTCCACGTCCACTCCCGAATGCCGCCCGTGCGCGATATGCGCTCCGAGATACTTCGCGGCGCCGCCTGGAACAGCGAAATCGCCTCCAGAAGGTTCGACTTTCCTGAACCGTTGGGGCCGATCAGCACGTTCAGGGGCTTCATCGGCAGATCGATCCCGTCCGGGCCGAAGGACAACAACCCGGAGAGTCTCAGGGTATGAAACAGCATCGCTTCCGCCGGGCAATCCTCCCCGCTCGCACTACGCCGGCGGCACGAAGGCGAGGAAACGCCGCGGGTTGTCGACCAGGATCTTGCGGATCGTCTCCTCCGGCACGCCGGCGTAACGCAGCTTCGGCACGAACTGCATCAGCACCGACGCCCAGCCGTGGCCGTAGTAGCGCTTGAACTGCCGGACGTTGCCCTGGTCGGACGAGAGCAGGATGTGATCCTCCAGGCCGGCGTCGAGCAGATCCTGCACCATGCGCACCTTGTCGGCGGCGGGAATGTCGGAGCGGCTCATCTCGTGCCCCAGCGTGTCGAGGCCGACGAAGGCGCCCCGGCGCGCCACCGCGGTGTGGGTGGCCAGCGGATCGTGCTCGGGCCTGATGGTCGCCATGTGGCCGATCACGACGCGCGAGAGGTCGACGCCCACCCCTTCGATGACGTCCATCTGCTCCATCGCGCAGCTCGGGCAACTCTCGTGCGGCGTGTGCGTGAAGATCGGCAGCCCGGTCCGCAGGTGGGCGCGGGCCACGGCCCGGTGCACCTTGCGCTCGTCCGGGCGCATCTCGAGCGACGAGGCGATCTCGCCGAACGCGCCCCAGCGCTGCGCGGCCGCGTCGGCCACCAGCTCTTCGACCAGCTCGTCCTCGGACATCTCGGCCACCCGCACCGGGTAGATGGCGAAGCCGATGTCCTCGAAGTAGCCGCCGGCCATCACGATGCGCACCTCGCTGCGGGCGGCGATGGCGTTCAGGTGCTCCACCTGCTCCGGGGTCCGGCGGCCCGTCGCCGCGTCGACGATGCAGCCCAGCCCGTCGAAGGCGCAGGCGGCCAGCTCTTCGACAGCCAGGTCGACGTCGGCGCGGCCGACGTGCTCGTGGAAGAGCGTCGCCCCCTCGGCGAGTTCCACCGGGTCGACGTCGCCCTGCAGGGTGCGAATGACCGCGCCCGCGGGAAAGTCGGGCGGCTCGGCGCTCATGAACGTCTGCTGCGCGCGCAGCGGCGGCAGGGCCGCACCGAAAGCCGCGGCTCCGGCGCCGGTGGCGGCGACCGTGCCGAGCATACCCAGGGCTTCGCGACGCGAGTACCCGCGGCACCTCATAGTCGGATCGGTCATCGTCTGTCTCCCCTGGCTCCCAGCGTGTGGCGCCCGGTACGGGACGCGTGGAGCATCGTACTCCATGCCCCTCTCGCAGCGCTTATAATTGTTGAATATCACGTCAAGGAAATGTGATTTGCAACAATCAATTGCGCGACCCGGACTCCGCGCCGCTTCCACCTCGGGGCTGTCCGAGGCGCCGGTGGTGACCCTCCTGGGGGCGCGACAGGTCGGCAAGACGACGCTGGCCCGGCAGGTAGCGGCCTCCTGGCCCGGATCGACCATCGTCTTCGATCTGGAGGTGGCCGCCACCCGCGAAGCGCTGTCCGCCACCCCCGAGAGAGTGCTCCGGGACAGCGACGGCCTGGTCGTCATCGACGAGGTGCAGCGCAAGCCGGAGCTGTTCGAGGTGCTGCGGCCGATCTGCGACGACCCCGACCGGCGCGCCGTCTTCCTGCTGCTCGGCAGCGCATCCCTGGACCTCGTCCAGGGCGTATCCGAAACCCTTGCCGGCCGCATGCTCTTCGTCGACGTGGGCGGCTTCTCGCTGGCCGAGGTCGGAGTCGAGCATCAGGACCGCCTCTGGATGCGCGGCGGATTCCCGCGCGCCTGGCTGGCGCCGTCGGACGCGGCCTGGACGCGTTGGATGCAGTCCTTCACGCGGACGTTCCTGGAACGGGACATCCGCGGGCTGGGGTCGACGGTCGCGCCCGAGCCGCTGGGCCGCTTCTGGCGCATGCTGGCCCACGTGCACGGACACACCTGGAACGCGGCCGAGCTGGGCCGCTCGATGGGAGTGAGCGCGACGGCGGTGAACCACTACCGGGACCTGCTCGCCGGCGCCTTCATGATTCGGATCCTGCCGCCCTGGTTCGAGAACCTGGGCAAGCGCCTCGTCCGGTCGCCCAAGATCTACCTGCGCGACAGCGGGATCCTGCACTTCCTGCTCGGTCTGGAAGACCGGCGCGATCTGCCGCTGCATCCGCGCTACGGCGCAAGCTGGGAAGGCTTCGCGCTGGAGCAGACGCTGCTCGCCCACGGCGAGCGCGAGGCGTACTTCTACGGCACGCAGCGCGGCGCCGAGCTGGATCTGCTCCTGCTGCGGCGAGGCCGCCGCTGGGGGTTCGAGTTCAAGTGCGCCGACGCGCCGCGTACGACCCGGTCGATGCACATCGTCATGGACGATCTCGGACTCGAGCACCTGTGGGTGGTCTACCCCGGCGACCGCGAGTACTCCCTCACCGACAACATCACCGCCCTGCCGCTGACGCAGATCCGCGATATCGAGTTGCGTCCGGCCTGACGAGCGACGAAGGCACTTGTCCGCACGGTCGGGCGTGAGGCATCCTAGCCCTGATGGCGATCCCGGCTACACCTCCGGACACCTTCCCGACCGAGGGCTCCGCGTCCGACCTCCGCTGCCTGCGCGCGCTCGAACGCAAGGTTCTGTGGCTGGCGGTCTGGATGATCCACCACGCGAACCACGTCCGGCCCGCGCGCGACGGGCTGAAGGTCGGCGGCCACCAGGCGTCGTGCGCGTCGGTGGCGACGCTGATGACCGCGCTCTATTTCGACGCCCTGCGGCCGGAGGACCGGGTGGCGGTGAAGCCGCACGCGAGCCCGGTGTTCCACGCGATCCAGTACCTTCTCGGCAACCAGACGCAGGACCAGCTCGCCCGCTTCCGCGGGTTCGGCGGCGCGCAGTCGTACCCGTCGCGCACGAAGGACGCCGACGACGTCGACTTCTCGACCGGATCGGTCGGCCTCGGCGTGGCCATGACCAGCTTCGCGGCGCTCGTCCAGGACTACGTGCGGCTGAAGCGCTTCGGACCCGACCGGCCCCCGGGGCGCATGATCGCCATCGCGGGCGACGCCGAGTTCGACGAGGGCAACATCTTCGAGGCGCTCGTCGAGTCGTGGAAGCACGACGTCCGCAACGTCTGGTGGATCGTCGACTACAACCGCCAGAGCCTCGACGCGGTGATGGTCGAGCGCTTCTCGGATCGGCTCGAGACCGTCTTCCGCAACCTCGACTGGCGGGTGGAGGTCCTCAAGTACGGCCGCCTGCTGACCGCCGTCTTCGAGCGGCCGGGCGGCGACGCGCTGCGGCAGTGGATCGACTCGGCGGAGAACTCGCGCTACTCGGCCCTGGCCTACAAGGGCGGCGCGGCGTGGCGCGAGGAGCTGCTGCGCGACCTCGGCGACACCCACGGCATACGCGCTCTGCTGGACGAGCACGACGACGACGCGCTCGGGCGGTTGATGACGAACCTCGGCGGCCACGACCTGGCGACCATGCGCGACGCCTTCCGGGCCGTGCAGGACGACCGGCCGACCGCCTTCATCGCGTACACCATCAAGGGCTACGGGCTGCCGTTCGCGGGCCACAAGGACAACCACGCCGGACTCGTGACACCGGACCAGATGACCGCCTTCAAGCAGCGGATGGGGGTCGCCGACGGCGAAGAATGGGACCGTTTCGCCGGCCTCGACGTCGAGGCCGACGAGCTGCAGGCGTTTCTCGATGCGGTGCCCTTCGGACGCGCGACCGCCCGGCGGCACGCGACGGCGCGTATCGCCGTGCCGGCGCGGTTCGAGCCGCCGCCCGGCGACCGCCTGTCGACCCAGGACGCGTTCGGCCGCTTCCTGTCCGACCTCGCGCGGCGGCATCCGGATCTGGCCGACCGTGTGGTGACGTCGTCGCCGGACGTCACCGTCTCGACCAGCCTCGGCTCGTGGCTGAACCGCCGGCACATCTTCGGGCGGCGCGCCCGCGGCGACCTCTTCAAGGACGCGCGGATTCTCTCGGCCCTGAACTGGGAGGTCTCCGCCAAGGGCCAGCACATCGAGCTGGGAATCGCCGAGAACAACCTGTTCATCCTGCTGGCCGCCCTCGGGCTGAGCGCGCAGCTCTTCGGCGAGCGGCTGCTGCCCATCGGCACGGTCTACGACCCGTTCATCAGCCGCGGACTCGACGCCCTGAACTACGCCTGCTACCAGGACGCGCGCTTCATCGTGGTCGGGACGCCGTCCGGCGTGTCGCTGGCGGCCGAGGGCGGAGCGCACCAGTCGATCTACGAGCCGCTGCTCGGCATGGCCCAGCCGGGCCTGACGTCGTTCGAGCCGACCTACGCCGACGAGCTCTGCGAGATCCTGCGCTGGAGCTTCGAGCATCTGCAGGCCGACGACGGCGGAGCGGTCTACCTGCGGCTGTCGACCCGGCCGGTGGATCAGCCTGCGCGGAAGCTCACCCCCGAACTGGCGCAGCAGATAACCACCGGCGGCTACTGGCTGGCCCGACCGGGACCGCGCGCGGAGATCGCCCTGGTGGCCAGCGGCGCGGTGCTGCCGGAGGCGATCGAAGCACACCGGCAGATCCTGGAGGACGTCCCCGACGCCGGGCTGCTGGTGGTCACCTCGGTCGACCGGCTGTACCGCGGTTGGATGGCGAGTCACCGCGGCGGCATCGGCGCATCCCGCCCGGTCTCGCACGTCGAGCGCCTGCTGGAGCCGTTGCCGGCCGGCGCCGGGCTGATCACGGTGCTCGATGCCCATCCGGCCACCTTGTCGTGGCTGGCTTCGGTCCGGCGCCAGCGAGTGGTCCCGCTCGGCGTGGATCGGTTCGGCCAGTCCGGCGATCTGCCGGACCTGTACCGCGAGTATCGCCTGGACGTGGACGCCATCGTCGACGCGGCGGCGCGCGTCGCGCTGGCGGCCACCGTCTGACGCGACTCGCACGCACGCGATCAACGGCGGGATGGGACGCCCGAGGCGTTTGCGCCGGCTCTGCTTGACGCGGTTCGCCCGCTTGGCGGCTCGTGGTGCCGCTCTTCGCACGCACGTGATCAACGGCGCGATGGGGACCCGAGGCGTTTGCGCCGGCTCTGCTCGATGCGGTTCGCCCGCCTAGCGGCTCGTGGTGCCGCTCCCGGTGCGACGCGGGTCTCCACCACGGGCCGCCGGACGGTCAGCGGATCGCTGGCCTGCGCAGAAGCTCCGGCGCCGGCTCCGGGCGATCTCCACCACGGGCCGCCGGACGGTCAGCGGATCAGGGTCACTTCGGTGCCGAGGTTCAGACCGGCCCAGGCCCGGTCGGCGGTCAGGACGCTCCGGCCCTCGCGGAGGCCCTGTGCGATGCAGGCGCGGTCGCCCAGCGACAGGCCCTTCCCGCGGGTCGCCGTCCGCAGCCGGGCGGCCGAGACCGCGAGGGCCTCGTCGAACACGCGAACGGACAGACCGAGGGTGGCCAGCGCCTCGAGCGCTTCCGCTTCGCTCGATCCAAGGTCGATCAACCGCGTCACGACTTCGGCGACGTTGACGGCGGAGACGACTGCGCCCGGCAGCGCTCGAGCCGCGACGTCGGAGCCGGTTTCGCCGAACACGAGCGCGAGAACGGCCGAGCTGTCGAAGACGACCTTCGCGCCGCTCATGCATCGTCTCCACCGCGAGGCTCTTCCTCCCTCACCGGATTCGGCGGGAGCCCGCGGCCCGGTCGCTCTCTCTGACTGCCGCTGCGATCTTCGATCTCCGCCGCGGGCCCGTCGCCCCACATGGCCGCTCGGTCCGCAAGAAAACGGTCGACGACGCTTTCGCCCGGCTTCGCGTATTTCCGGAAACGGCCCTGTATCCGCCCGAGCGCCACGGCCGGGGACAGCAGGCGAAGCTCGCCCGCCTCGACGCGGGCAATCACCGTGCCCGCACCGTCCAGGAGCATCGCCCGGCGCACGTCATGCGGAAGCAGGATGCGCCCGTCCGCGGTGACGCCAAGTTGCCGGGGACCGACCCGCGGAAGCGCGCCGCCCGCGCCGGCGTCGGTGGAACGCGCGTCCGAGGCCTCGAAATCCGCCCGCCAGTGCTGGTACTGCGTGCTGGCCGTATTCCGGTTGATGCCCTCGGCCACGCAGCATCGAATGACGTCCGAGCGCTTCGCCCGGTACCCGATTTCGCGGGTCCGCTCGTCGGCGATCTCCCAGACCCGTCCCGTCCGGGTGCCGGAACGTGGACGGGAATACCTGACGTCGCTCGACTCTTCCAGCGGTGCTTTCTTTTCGGTCATGGGAATGGTGTAGTGTATGTCGACTGGGTTCTGAATTTCAATACTCCGTTTTTATAGTTGTTCGGCGGATAGTAAAGATGCCGGCAGTTCGTTCCCCAGCCACGGCCGGCGACCGACGGGACGACCGACGCCGATCCGGAATCCCTGTCCGCGCGACCGGTCGGCGAAAACGTAAGATACGCACGCAGGATGGCGGACCAGATCGAAGTCCGGATGTCGGAGCTGGCCGACTCGATGACGTCGGCTACCTTGACCGCGTGGCTGAAGCACCCGGGTGACCGGGTGACGGCCGGCGAGCCGATCGCCGAGGTCGAGACCGACAAGACCACCGTCGAGATCGAAGCACCCGCCGACGGCGTGCTCGCCGACATCCGCGTCGCGGCAGGCACCAGGGATATAGCTGTCGGCGCCCTGCTCGCCGTCGTTCGAGAGGAAGCACAGGCCGGCGAATCGGAACCGACCGGGGCATCCGCGCTGCCGCTGGTCGAAATACGGCTGCCGGAGCTGGCCGAAGGAATGGCTGCGGCGACGCTCTCCGCGTGGCTCAAGAAGCCCGGCGACCCGGTGGCCGCGGGTGAACCGATTGCCGAGGTCGAGACCGACAAGACCACGGTAGAGATCGAGACCCCGGCCGACGGCGTGCTCGCCGATATCCGCGTCGCGGCAGGCGCCGAGGCGGTAGCGGTGGGCACAGTGCTGGCCTTGGTCCGCAAGGGGGCGCCGGGCGAGGCCGCAACGCAAGGTGGACCGGCTGACAACGCGGGTCCTCCTGAAACCGGTGCTCCCGTTCCGACGCCGCCATCCGGAGCCGTCGATACAACGGAAGGTCTGCCCGCCACGGCAACCGCCGGCGGTGCGGCCGATGCAATCGCGCCCCCTTCGGCCGGAGCAGACGCCCGGACCCGGAAGCCTCCCGCCGGGGGCGTCGGAGTCGATGCGCCGGTGGGGGCCGCAACGCCCCCGGATGATGCCGGACCTGCTTTCGCGGAAGTGCCCGCTACGCCGCTGGCGCGGCGGATGGCCGAGCTCGGTCGGCTCGATCTCTCCGGCGTGACCGGCTCCGGCGACGGCGGCCGCGTGATGAAGGCCGACGTGGAGCGCCTGCTCCGGTCCGCTCGAAGGGACGCCGCGGCGCCGGACCCGGCCGTCGCGGCGGCCACCGAACCGGCCGCGCCCGCATCCTCCCCGGCGCCGCAATCCGATCGTCCCCATATGGATCGGCCGCTGACCACAATGCGCCGGGTCACGGCGCAGCGCATGGCCGAGTCGAAGCGGTCGGCCCCGCACTTCTATCTGGAAATCGAGTGCGCCGTCGATCGCCTGCTGGCCCTGCGCGGCGAAGCGGCTGCCGCGGGCGACGCTGCGAGTGCGGCCGGCGATGCCGGCGCGCCGACGGTGAACGACGTGGTCGTCCGCGCCGCGGCGCTCGCCCTGCGCGAGGTGCCGCTCGCCAACTCCGCCTGGACGGGGGAGGCCGTGCGCGTCTACGACCGGATCGACCTGGCCGTGGCGGTGGCGACACCGACGGGGCTGGTAACCCCGGTGGTCCGCGCGGCGGACACGAAGCCGCTGGCCGAGATCGCCGCGGAGTTGCGCAGACTCGCGACGGACGCCCGCGCCGGGCGCCTGCAGCCGGCCGACTACCAGGGCGGCACCTGCACCGTCTCCAACCTCGGCATGTACGGCGTATCGAGCCTGTACGCCATCCTGAACCCGCCGCAGAGTTGTATTCTCGGGGTCGGCGCCATCGCCGAGCGTCCCGTCGTCCGCGACGGTGCGGTCACCATCGGTTCGATGATGACGGTGACGCTCTCGGCCGATCACCGCGCCATCGACGGCGCCACCGGGGCCGAGTTGCTGCGCGCCCTCAAGGCGCTCCTCGAGGATCCGCAAAGGGTCTACGGGTGACCCGCCGCGGCCGGCGTCCCACGTGCAACCCGGCAAGGACAAGCCCCTGATGTCAGCGACGTACTCGACATTCGCCTCCACCGTCCAGGGAGAGACCGCGTTCACCGTCCTCGCCGTGGCCAAGCGCCTGCTGGCGGCCGGCAAGGACGTCATCGAGCTGGAGATCGGCGACAGCCCGTTCCCGACCACGCCGGCCGCGCTCGACGCAGGCATCCGCGCGGTCCGCGAAGGACACACGCACTACGGGCCATCGCTCGGCATGCCCGACTTCCGCGCCGCTGCGGCGTCGTACCTGGAGCAGCAGTACGGCCTCCCGGTGACCGCCGCGCACGTCGTCGTCGGACCGGGAGCCAAGATCTACGAGCAGTTCTTCTGCGAGGCGTTCGTCAATCCCGGCGACGGCGTGCTCGTCTTCAGTCCGCACTTTCCCACCTACCCGGCGAACATCCAGCGGCGCGGCGGGCGGCTGGTGGTGTCGCGGCTGCGCGCGTCCCACGACTTCCGCCCCAGCCTCGAGGACGTCGAGCGCTTCCTGGCCGAGGACCCGAGCCCGAAAGCGATCTTCATCAACAGTCCCCACAACCCGACCGGCGGGGTCGCGACGCTCGAGGATCTCGCGGGACTCGCCGACCTGATTCGCGGCCGCGACGTCGCCGTATTCAGCGACGAGCCCTACGACGCGATGGTCTGGCGCGGCCGGCACCACACGCTGCTGAGCCAGCCGGACATGTTCGACCACTGCGTGGCCGCCTACACCTTCAGCAAGTCGTTCAGCATGAGTGGCTGGCGGCTCGGCTTCGCGGTCAGCAGCCCCGCCACGATAGAAGTGATCGGGACGTTGACCAACACCGCGCTCTCGTGCGTGCCGCCGTTCACGCAGATCGCCGGCATGGCGGCGATGGCCGAAGACGGGCCGGTCCGCGACGAGCGGATGGCCGACTTCCGGCGCAAGGTGGAGCGGCTGGTCGAGGGCTTGAACACCATCGACGACATCTCCTGCCTGATGCCGGGCGGGACCTTCTACGTCTTCCCGTCGGTCAAGCGCCTCTGCAACCGCTACGGCATCACGTCGCACGGGCTGGCCCTGTTCCTGCTCGAGGCGGCGGACGACGCGCGCGGCGTCGCCTGCCTCGGCGGGGAGTGCTTCGGCGAAGCGGGCGGCGGGTTCCTCCGCCTGAGCTGCGCCGAGCCGGACGAGCGCTTGTCGGAGGCGGTGGCGTTCATCGGCGAGGCGGTCACCCGCGGCGAGCGGGTGGCGTCCTACCTGGAATCGCGCCCCGAGCACCGGTTGGCGGAACCGTACGGGGACGATTAGCGTCCATTGCGGGTGTTGTTCGTTTCTGCCAGGAGTTTGCGCCGTAGAACGGCGTAGACTCTTGGAGAGGGAGTCGAAGTTCGTCATGGGGTTGCGGGAGCGACTGTTCGGCCGGAAGAAGAGTGAGGACGACGGGCCGGATCCGCTCGCCGATCTCGTCCTCGCGAAGCTCAAGGTCGGCTACCTCGTCGACTACGACCTCCAGACCTGGCGGGTGACCGGGTACTCGCGCTACCGCTTTTCCGGCATGGACGACATCGAGGAGTGGGAGTTGACCGCCGCCGGCGAGCAGCGCTACCTCGAGCGGGCGGGCGACGCGTGGTCGCTCTCGTACAAGATCGCCATAGGCGACATCGCCGGCGACGTCCGGCGGCACATCCTCGATCACGAGGATCCGCCCGGGACGATCATCTTCCGGGGCGCCATGTATCGCCTCGACGCCTCCTACGCCGGGCACCTGCTGCCGGACGGCAGCGGCGCCCCCGAGCCGGTGATCCGCTGGGAGTTCGTCGACGAGGCCGAGACCGGCTTCGTCGGCATCGAGCAGTGGGGCGAGACCGAGTTCACCGCGGCGGCCGGCTCGGTGGTGGAGGATTACCAATTCACGCATATCCTGCCGGGGAGTCCCACATGAGTCGTCACCGATCCGTATCGTGCCCACGCCGCCGACTCGCCCGGATCGTCGCGGCGATTTCCCGCGCACGCGGCGGTCTCGCGCCGGCGGCGGACAGCGGGCATCCACGGACCAACCGCGCGCTTGGAGGCAACGGTCCCGCGGCGGTCGCCCTGGCCGTCGCCCTGTTCGCAGGCGCCGCGTGCGACACGCAGACCCCGCTCGAGCGGTTGCAGGCGCAGCTCGAGTCGTATCCGGAATACTCGGTCGTCCTCCAGGACATGGACGAGGACCTCTTCGGGTACTCGCACCAGTACCAGGTCGTCGTCGGCGCGCCGCAGGCCGGATCGGACGAGCTCGTCTACCGCGAAGCGCTTCTCGACTGGCAGCAGGTCGATTCGGGAACCTACGAGCGCTACCGGCCGTTTCTCGGCATGGTCGTTCTCTCGAAGAGCCCCGGCGGCAACGTCGATCAGGACGCGCACCCGCCCGGGTACCAGCAGGTGGGCGACGAGCGTTACGGGCAGTGGCGCCAGGACAGCAGCGGGCGCTCGTTCTGGGAGTTCTACGGCCAGTACGCGCTGCTGAGCCACATCATCGGCGGCTTCGGGCGTCCGATCTACCGCGACGACTGGAACGGCTACCAGCAATCGCGCCAACGCGGCCAGACCTACTACGGCCCGAGCACCGCCGGCGGCGGCCGGACGTACGGCACGAGCGGCGCCACCACCCGCCAGAGCAACCCCGACTTCTTCCGCCGGCAGCAGGCGCGGCAGGCGGCGCAGAGCCGGTCGTTCGGTCAACGGGTCAGCAGCCGCATGGCGGGCGGCATGCGCAGCTTCGGCAAGTAACCAGGAGCCCGTGGTGAAACCCCGCGTCGCACCGAGAGCGGCGAGGCGCCCGCGTGGCGAGGCGCGACGAGGGAGCATATCGGGCATATTCGACCGAGGAGCAACGAAGTCCACGCGGGATGCATCGCCGCTCGAATGCAGCGGGGCTCTTGCCACGGGCGACTAGGGGAGAACACGTCATGTCGGTCGATCAGATCCTGCCCGGCTTCATCCATCTCGCGGTCGTTCTCGTGCTGCTGGTCGCCGGCAAGTTCGTCTACGACGGATTGCACCGCGGCTTCGCCCTGCGGACCGAGCTGATCGAGAAGCGCAACCTGGCGGCGGCGGTGGCCGTCGCCGGCTACTACCTTGGGCTGGCCATCGTGCTGGGCGGGGTCGTCTCAGGCCCCGCCTCGTTCAGCCTTCTGGACGACGTCATCGGCCTCGCCATCTTCGGCCTGCTCGGCATCGTGCTGCTGAACCTCTCGGCCCTCGTCAACGACAAGGCGGTGTTCTCGCAGTTCGCCATCGAGCACGAGATCGTCGAGGATCGCAACCTCGGCGTCGGCATCCTGGAAGGGGCCAACTACGTCGCGGTCGGCCTGATCACCGCCGGCGCGATGTCCGGAGAGGGCAGCCTGGCGTCCGGGCTGGCGTTCTGGATCGCGGGGCTCGTCGCGCTGATCGTCGCCGGGCTGCTGTACGACCGGATCACGCCCTACGACCTGCACGACGAGATCGAGAAGGGCAACACCGCGGTCGCGGCGGCGTTCGCGGGGGTGCTCGCCGGCTTCGGCAACGTCATCCGGCTGGCCGGCGAGGGCGACTTCGTCTCGTGGAACGAGAGCCTCACCGGATTCGCCTACTACACCGTGGCCGGTCTCGTGCTGCTGCCGCTGGTGCGGCTGTTCGCCGACAAGGTCCTGCTGCCCGGCGCCCGGCTGGGCGACGAGCTGGTCCGGGAAGAGCCGAACCTGGGCGCCGGCGTCATCGCCGGGGCGACGTACCTGGGCGCGTCGATGCTGATCGGGTTGACGCTGTAGGACTCGGCGGCGAGACGCCCTTCGCACCGCAGAGCGACAAGCCCGCGGATCCCAGCCTGCCGGCGGACGAATGAGGAACCTCAGATCGCGATCGCGCGTGCGACAGCCGGCGGCCGCGCTGCTCGCGTTCCTGCGGCGCGAGAACCTCTTCCGGCTGATGGGCCTGATCGTCGTGCTGGTCCTGGTCGGGGCCGCCGGCCTGACGTACTTCGAGGAGGACCGGCCTTTCCACGACGCGCTCTGGTGGGCAATCGTCACCCTGACGACGGTCGGCTTCGGGGACATTTCCCCGGAGACGTTCGGCGGCCGGCTGATCGGCGTCGTGCTGATGTTCTTCGGCATCGGCGTGCTCGGGACGTTCACGGCCACCATCGCCGGGGCGTTCGTCGAGCAGCGACTCAGAAAGGACCGCGGCATGGGCGAGTACGACCTGGAGGGTCACATCATCCTGTGCGGATGGAACGACCGGACGAAGGAGATCCTGAAGGACCTGCGCGCCGATACGCGCTCGGCCGGCAAACCCATCGTGCTGGTGGCCGACGTGGAGACCAAGCCGGTGGAGAACGACGATCGACTCCACTTCGTGCGCGGCGCGGAGACGGAGGACGACCTGAAGCGGGCGGGCATCGACAGGGCGGAGACGGTCGTTCTGGTGGGCGACCGGTCGCTGGACTACGGGGCGCGCGACGCCAAGGCGGTGCTGGCGGTGCTGACGGTCAAGAGCCTCAACCGGGACGTCTACGCCATCGTCGAGCTGGCCGGCGAGGAGAACGTGCGCCACTGCCAGCAGGCCGGGGCCGACGAGATCATCGTGGGCGCGGATCTGTGCAGCCGCGTCATCTCGACCGCTACGCTGGACCATGGCATCTCGACCGTGCTGCGCGAGTTGCTGAGCGCGCAGGTGGGGCAGGATCTGATCACGGTTCCGGTGCCGGAGGGGCACGGCGGGCGGTCGTTCTTCGACGTGTTCTCCGACCTGAAGCGCAAGAGGGGCATGATCGCACTGGCGATACAGCGCCACGCAACGGAGGACATCGTGACGAACCCGGACGCGGAGGACCGTGTCGCGGCGGACGACCGTCTGGTGGTCATCTCGGACCGCGCACGGGCGGGGGCGTAGCATGCCGACGGCTCCGGGAGCCCATCGTGAGAACCGCGTTGCACCGGAAACGGGCGATCCCTCGAACCGTCCGGGGCGCGGGATCGTAGATCCCCATGATTGGACCGGGCGTCGGACAGCCCGACGGCTTCCGGTTGCGATTCGGCTGCAACGCGCGGAACGGGACACGCGAGGAGGCGTGACATTCGATGGCTGAGCATTTCGACAAGGTCAAGGGCTACCTGCTCGACCTCGGGTTGACGGTCACGGCCGAGAACGAGGCGGAGGAGCTGGTGGTGGTCGACGACGAGGAGAACGGCATCAAGAAGCTGTTCATCGACTGCGAGCCGCCCATCGTCATTATCGAGCAGTTGATCGGCCACGTGCCGAAGGACCCGGGGGACCTCTTCGCCCGGCTGCTGCAGATGAACAACACGCTGGTGCACGGCGCCTTCGTCATCGACGAGCATGCGTCGCGCATCTTCTACCGCGACACCCTGCAGATCGCCAACCTGGACGCGAACGAGCTGGAAGGCTCGATCGACGCCCTCTCGCTGGCGATGGCGGAGCACGGGGCCGAGCTGCTCGGCTACCTGAAGCGATAACGCGGGCCGAGCTGCTCGGCCACCTGGAGCGACAACGACCGAAGGAGAACGACGATGCCCGGTATCTTCCGCAGAATGTTCAAGGTTGCCGAGTCGAACGCCCATGCGGCGATCGACCACCTGGAGGACCCGATCAAGATGACCGAGCAGGGCATCCGGGACCTCAAGAAGAACCTGCAGGCGGCGATGGTGAGCCTGGCCCAGGTCAAGGGGCTGGCCATCCGCCTGCAGAAGGAGGCCGGCGACCACAAGAAGCGCGGGGCGGAGTACGAGCGCAAGGCGATGCTCCTGCTCAAGCGCGCCCAGGCGGGCGAGATGGACGCGGGCGAGGCCGAGCACCTGGCGACCGCGGCCCTGGAAAAGAAGGACGATGCGTTGCAGCAGGCGGCCCGGGTGGGCGGCGACCATCAGACGCAGCAACGCATGGCCGACCAGCTCCAGGCCAAGGTGGAGGACCTCAAGCGGCAGATCAACAAGTACCAGAACGAGCTGATCACGCTGCGCGCCCGCGCCCGCACCGCGTCGTCGATGCGCAAGATCAACCAGCAGCTCGCCGGAGCCGACGCCAGCGGCACCGTGGCGATGCTGGAGAAGATGAAGGCCCGGGTCCAGGAGGAGGAATCGCTGGCCGAGGCCTACGACCAGCTCGCCGACGTCGGCGGCACGATCGACGAGGACATCGACAAGGCCCTGGAGGGACCCTCCCCCAGCGCCGGCGCCGATGCGCTGGCGGAGCTGAAGAAGAAGATGGGCATGGCGACCGCGTAGGAGGTCCGCGCCGTGGAAGCGGTGAAGACCCCCAGCGAGCCATGGCCAGGTAGGCCAGGCCCGGTTGGGCGGCAATCGGAGCAGCAGACGGCGACCTACCAGCGAGCCATGGCCAGGTAGGCCAGACCCGGTTGGGCGGCGACCGGAGGCAGCAGGGCGGCGACTGTCGGGCTCGCCGCGGCGGCGCGGGGCGGCTCGGCTACAGGCAACCTGCGGGAACCTGCACGATGGTGTCGCCGAGCATCTCCACGTGGTCGCCGTTGTTGACCACGATGCCGAACGGCAGCTCGTGCCGCGCGATGAACCGACGCAGCCCTTCCAACTGCTTCAGCCCGGTCCGGCGGCCGAACTTGATCTCGATCGGCAGCAACCCGAAGCTGCCCTCGAGGACCAGGTCCACCTCGGCGCCGTTCCGGGTACGGAAATGGTAGTAGTCCCAGCGGGTGACGCCGGTGGCCTGGACGCCCTTGACGATCTCCTCGATGATGAAGGACTCGAAGTTCTGGCCGGCGTGGGGCGCGCGCAGCAGCTTGTCCCGCGAGTCGACGCCGGCGAGGTAGTGGTTGATGCCGCTGTCCCGCACGAGTCCCTTGGGCGACTTGAGCACCGACCCGGCCCGCGCGTCCAGGTACGAGGGGATCAATCGCCAGAAGAACGTCTTGTCCGCAATCTCCAGGTAGTCGCGAATGGTCACCTCGGATACGTCCACGGAGCGTCCCAGTTGCGCCTTGTTGATCACCGTCCCGGACAGCGAGGAGAGCATGCGCACGAACCGCCGGTACCGGATGGCGTCCAGCCTGGGAAACAGCTTCCGAATGTCGCGTTCGACGTAGGTGCGGAAGTAGTTCTCCATCCAGGCCCCGTACGCGAAATCGTCATCGGACAGCGTCGGCTCCGGGTAGCCGCCGCGCAGAAAGTAGGGAATCACGTCCGGTACAGGACATTCCAGCGCACGGATCTCCCGCAGGGTCTCGCGGCTCAACTCCCGCTCGAGCAACCGATAGAAGGGCGGCAGCGGCAGTTGCGCGATCTCGTTGACCTTGAGGGTCCCCACCTCCACGATGGCGATGCGCCCGGCCAGAGAATCGCCGGCTTCTCGGAGCAGGTCGGGCGAGCTGGACCCGGTCAGGATGAAGCGACCGGATTCGTGCCGGGCGGCGTCCACGACGCCCCGCAGTTGCCGGAACAGCCGCGGGTCCTCCTGCGCCTCGTCGATGACGACGCCCCGGGGGTACTCGCGGAAGAAGAAGTCGTAGTCCCGGGTGATCAGGTCGTGGTCGGCCGCGTTCTCCAGGTCGAAGTACCGCCACCCCGGACGGACCATGCGGCTGAGCGTCGTCTTTCCCGCCTGTCTCGCCCCGACCAGCATGACCACCGGGAACATCCCGAGCAAGCGGTCGATTCGGTCAACGAGGTTGCGACGCACACCAGTCATTTCCTAACTCTAAACCAGTATTTTACTGGTGTCAGGTCCCACGCACGGCGAATGGAAGATCCGGCCAGGCAGCGCCGGCGACAGTCCGAGAAACGTCAGAGCGAGCTCGAGAACGGGTGGCCGAGCTCGCGCATGACCTCTTCGGCGGCGCGGACGCCGTGGTACTGCGCTTCCTCGAACAGCGAGATTCCGCTCATGTCGGAGTGGGCGAAGCGGACGGGGCCGTACGGCGCCGCAGCCCGGCGGCGCGCCTCACCCCACACGAAGCCGGGGACCGGACGGATCATCGCGTGCCCCCAGAGCATCACGTCGACGTGCGTCACCGTCGACTCGATGCCGGGATGCGCCTGCCCGAGGTCGGCGAGGATCAGCGACGCCAGGTCACGCCAGTCCTGCTGCAGCATCCAGGCCCGGGCCGTCTCCGGGCTGGGCGCCGCGAGCGGCAGGTACCAGGTCAGGACACTGCGTCCCGTCGTCATCCGCAGGTCCTGGTGGGTCGCCACCACGTAGCCGAGTGACGGGCTGTCGTAGAGCACGTTGTCCCAGGCGGCGCCGGCCGGCAGGCGCTCGACCGTGAGATTCGCCACCAGCCACGGGCTGTAGGTGAACGCCTCGATGCCGGCCGGCAGGTAGCCGTCGATGACGCGGGGCGCGGTGAAGCGCGGGAGGGCGTAGATGCACCGCCGCGCCCGATAGCGGATCGCCGTCTCGTCGCGCGTGTCCAGCACGTCGACATCGACGCCTCCCGCCGCCGCGCCGGCTTCCGAACCGGTTTCCGAGACGCGGGCTTCCGCGGCGCCGGACGAGGGGTCCCCGGCCGAACGCACGCGGTAGACCAGCATGCCGGTGCGGACCTGCCCGTCCATGCGCTCCAGGAAATGCCGGACGATGCGGCCGTTGCCCTCGGGCCAGGTCAGGTACTCGACGTCGGCGGGGCGCGAGCAGAAGTAGTGCCAGGCGGCCCAGGCCGAGGTCGTATCGAGCGTGCATCCGTAGTCGTCGCGGCAGCAGTAGTCGACGTACCAGCGGAGCCGCGGCGAGGCCCAGCCGGCGCGGTCGAGGTACTCGCGCATCGAGATGCGGTCCAGCGCCAGGATCTCCGGGTCGGTCGTGCCGGCGGCGAGGGGCAGGGCAAACGCCCGGCGGCCTCCCGCGTCCCGATAGTCGCGGTACCGCCGCACCTGCGCCTCGAACGCCGCGAGCACCTCTCCTTCACCGCCGGGAGCCGGGCCGTCCGAACCGGCGACGTCCCGCGCCGACAGTCCCTCGATCCACCGGCCGTCGATGAACACGCGCTCCTGCGGTGCGTGACACAGATGCCGCGGGTCGTAGATCGGCTCGCCGTTCGGGCCGTAGCCCTCGACCAGTCCCATCTCCTCGACCAGCTCACGAACCGCGGTCGATTCCGCCGTCGGTGTCGGCAGGTAGTGGGCGCCCCAGGGATAGGCGGAGACGGCGTTCTCGCCCCACCGCGCGTTGCCGCCCGACTCCGGCTCGAGCTCGAGCACCGTGAAGTCGCGAAAACCGCTACGGGCCAGCTTCCAGGCAGCGGACAGTCCCGCGATGCCGGCGCCCACGATAACCACGCCGGCGTCGCGAGTCTGTTGCGGCTCGGGGAAGGCGCTGCCCCGCAGCCGATGGCCGATCCGGTGCGAGGCGCCCACGATGGCCCCGGTGATACGGCCGGCGTCGAGTGCGCTGTCCGCGGAGGAGGGCGACTGCGGTCCGCAACCGAACGCCAGCGCGGCCGCGGCACCGGGTCCCATCCGCAGAAGGTCCCGCCGCGTCAGTCCGCGACGCGGCGCGTTGTCCTGCAGCGCCCGTTGCGTCGAGTCCATCGCCTGCGACGTCATCGGCGATCTACCGGCGACCACGGACGTACCGCTCCCACCCGGCCGCGTGGTACTGCACCAGGATCTGGTTGTTCAGGTGGTTCACCTCCACCGGCACCGCGGCCATGTCGGCGGGAAACTCGAACAGCGTCGCCGCGATCGCCGGCGTTAGGAATCGCAGCCCGGAGGGGAACGCGTGGGGCACGGACGGCGGGGCCTCCGACGCCAGCACGTAGCCCCATTCGCCGAAGCTCGGGACCGGCGCGTGGTATGGCACGGCGTGCAGCCCGGCGGCGCGGATCGTCTCCACGATGCTCCAGAACGCCTGCCGGGAGACCAGCGGCGAGGTGCTCTGGAGCGCCGCCACGCCGCCCGGATTCAACCGCTCGCGGAGGCGCCGGTAGAAGGTGGTGGTGTAGAGCTTCCCGAGCGAGTAGGTGCGCGGGTCGGGAAAGTCGACGACGATGAAGTCGTAGCGGGTCGTGTCCGACTCGACCCAGACGAACGCGTCGGCGTTGATCGCGTCGACGCGGGGGGAGCGCAGCGCGTAGTCGTTGAGGGCGGCGAACGCCTCGTGGTCGCGGAAGATCTCCGTCATCGACGGATCGAGGTCCACCAGGGTGATCTCCCGGACGCGCTCGTCCTTCAGGATCTCGCGCACCGCCATCCCGTCGCCGCCGCCGAGCACCAGGGCCCGGCGCGGCGCCGCGACCGAGGCCAGTCCGGGATGGACGAGCGCTTCGTGGTAGCGGTACTCGTCCAGCGAGGAAAACTGCAGGTTGCCGTCCAGGAACAGCCGCACGCCGCCCTCCCCGCGCGTCAGCACGATGCGTTGGTAGGGCGAGGACCGCGAGAGGACGACCGGGTCGTCGTAGAGCCGGCGCTCCGACCAGTCCACCAGGTCGTCGGAGTACACGGCTCCCAGCACCAGCACGCCGAGCGCCGCGTAGGCCTGCGCCGTGAGTCGCGGCCGCCGGTGCTGATCCCGGAAGACGTGGCAGGTCCAGACCGCGACCAGCACGTTGAGCCCGCCGAACACGAAGGACGAGCGCATCAGTCCCACCTGGGGCACGAGCCAGAGCGGAAACAGCAGCGAGGCGGCCAGCGCCCCCAGGTAGTCGAGCGACAGCACCTTCGAGACCAGGTCGTGCAGCGGGAACTGGTCCTTGAGGATGCGGATGAGGAACGGGATCTCCAGGCCGACCAGCACGCCGGTGGCCGTCACCCACCCGTAGAGCACGACCCGGAACGCACCGAGCTCGCTGAACGCGAAGAAGAGCGCCGGCGAGGAGAGGCCGCCGACCAGGCCGACGAGAATCTCGATCTCGATGAAGCGGACGATCAGTTCTCTCTGGAAGTAGCGCGACAGGTACGACCCCACCCCCATCGAGAAGAGGTAGACGCCGATGACCGTGGAGAACTGCGTGACGCTGTCGCCCAGCAGGTAGCTGGCGATAGTGCCGGAGAGCAGCTCGTAGACGAGTCCGCAGGTGGCGATGGTGAAGACCGCGATCAGCAGGACGCGGGTCCGCGCGGCCTCGCCGTCGGCCGACGCAGCCGGCCGCTCGTCCATGGAGCTACGATCCTGCAACTACGTGCCCGACTGTCCAGGCGGGATGCATTCGCCTTTCGAAGGCAACGGGCTTTCGCCACGGGCTCCCGGGGGGTGGTGGGATCCGAGGGGAAAGACGAAGGGCGGGCGCCGGGGACCGGACGGCCCCGGCGCCCGCCGGCAATGGCCAGCCAGCGCCGCCAAACCCGTTGCAGGGTTCCGTGTCCGGCCCCAGCCCCACCGCCCAGGACCTTGCGCCTCGGAACTCACTGCGTTGCGTTCTGCGACGCAAGTTCCTACAGTCCCTCGGCCTGCTTCATCAGGTTGCCGTGGGTCTGGGCAACCTCGAGCCCGCCCTCGCCTTCCTGCCACCCGGTGCGGCCGTCGCCGTTCGCGTCCACGCCGGACAGAAGCGCCTGGGCCAGATCGCTGAGCTCGGCCACGAGGCTCGCGGCGTCGTCGGCCGACGTCGCCATCTCGATCTTCTGGGCCAGCATGACGATTTCGTCGGCCCGCGTCACCGTGTTCTGCGCCGAGGTGGCGACGTGATTGGCGTGCGTCTTGACGGCCCCCGACGCGTCTTCCGAGTTGGCCGCCGCCATGATGTGCCTGGCCGCGCCTTCGGCCGCCTGCTTCACGCCGTAGCCGTTGCCCGGCCCGTTCTCGATCTGCGTCGGATCGACGGCGTGCAGCACGTGCGCCGTGTGACGCTTGATCGAGTCGAGGTTGCTCGGGTCGGATGCCGCGAGCGAGGCGTGCCGCACCGCAATCTCCGCCTCGGCGATCGCCGCCGGCAGCAGACCCGCCATCTCGGGAGTGTCGTTCCACCGGTCCATGACGTGGCCGATGTGATTGTGCGCCTGCGCGGCGGCGTTCTGGACGCCGGCGAAGAGCACGACGAGCGCGAAGACGCCAACGAGGCCGATGCCGGTTGCACGTGACATGTGAATCCTCCTCGGAAATCGGGCGGCGGCCTCGGAATCGAGAGGCAGCCGCGTGAACCGTCGCCCTCCTAATATACCGTGGCCGCGGCCGGGAACAAGTGCCGCGTCGCGGGCAGGCGGCCGCCGGGCCGGCCCCCCGGGGGCGGAGAAGCGAACAGGCGAAGCGCGCCGGGAGGCGCCGCATCCCGGACCATACGTACGCGGATTCGGCCAACGCGCCCACCTGTCGACGGCTCCACTGTACGCGTCCCACGTCACGGGGACGCTACGTATCCGTTGCCTGTGCGTTAAATCGGCAGGCCGCTGCCCGATGGGAGCCGGCCGCCGTCGAGTCGCGCCGCGCGTCCGGGCGCGGCTTTCCGATATGCTTGATGCAGGGTTCCGCCACATCGTCTTCCGATGATCGATCCCCGCAAGCGTTCCTCGCTGATCCTGGTGGCGGCCGCCGCGGCGGCCTCCATGGCCTCCGAGTGCGAGCAGTCGCCGCGCGGTCTGGTGCCGTCTCCCCTGGCCAGGATCGAGATTCGGCTCCGGAGCGAGCCGGCCCCCGATCCCCCGGCCCAGCAGCAGACTACGTTCGAGCTCTGCCTGGTCCGGATGGACCAGGAAAACAAGGTCAAGCCGAGCTGGCGCGACTATGCGTCGACCACGCTGACCGAGACCGCGCCGAACGTCTTCGCGGCCGAGTTCTTCGACGTGCCCGTGAGCATCCGTCACACGATCACGGTGCACGACCGCAACCAGTGCCGGCGCGCGCCGCTCGGAGACGGTCGCGTCGTCACCGGCGTCAGTGTCAACGGCACGACCCTCGAGCGTTTCATCCCGGCGACGAACGCGCTGCAGTTCTCCATCGACGAGGATGGCGTCGTGACGTCGCCGGCCGGCGGATAGCGCCGCCAGACCCGTCGCAAGGCTCCGTGTTCGGCCCCAGCCCCCACCGCCCCGGGAGCTTGCGACTCGGAAGTCCACCTGCTGCGTTCTGCGGCGCAAGCTCCTGGCCCGCACCACGCTTCCACGGGGTGGGCTCCCACATACCCGCCCACGCCGGTCCGCGCCCGGCCCGCTCGGGGCTACAATGCGAATCCATGCATGATGCGTCTCGTCGCCTCGTCGCGTTCATGGCGTTCAGCGCCGCGCTGCTGGCCGCCCCATCCGTCTCGCACGCCCAGCGGCCCGACCCCGACGTGCTGCAGGCGATCCGCGCCGAGGGCTTTCAGCGGTCCGAGGCGATGGACATCGTGAGCTGGTTGAGCGACGTCTACGGCCCGCGCGTGACCGGCACGCCGGCGATCGAGGCGGCGAAGCAATGGGCGGCCGACCGGATGCGCTCGTGGGGACTGCAGGTCTCCGAGGAGCGGTTCGCGTACGGGCGGGGCTGGTCGCTCGAGCGCTTTCACGCGCACATGCTCGAGCCGCAGGTGATGCCGATCATCGGCTACCCGCGCGCCTGGACGCCGGGCACCGGCGGCACGGTGACGGCCGACGTGGTGCGCGTGGACATCGGCTCGCGCGCCGACCTGGAGCGGTACCGCGGCAGACTGCGCGGGAAGATCGCGCTGACGCAGGCGGCGCGCGACGTCGGGATGCTCGACGGCGACCTGGTGCTGCGGATGGACGAGCGCCTTCTCGAGGAGGCTGCCCGACCGCCTGACGGGAGGTCTCGGCAGGCGAGCAGCGGCGGCAGCGGGGCGCGGCTCCAGAACTACGCGCAGGCGTTCTTCCTGGAGGAGGGGGTCGTGGCCGTGCTCGACCGGGGCAGCGATCTGTCGCGGGTCGGCGGCGCGCCGCTCGGGAGCGACCTGGTGTGGCCGACACAACGGACGGACGGCGGGACGCTGTTCGTCGGACCCGGCGGGTCGCGGGCGACGGGCGCGCGGGAGGTCGTGCCCGCCGCGACGATCGCCGTCGAGCACTACAACCGGATGATCCGCGTCCTCGAAAAGGGTCTGCCCGTCACCGTCGAGATCGATATCCGGACCCGGTTCCACGACGAAGTCCGGCCCAACGGCTTCAACCTGCTCGGCGAGTTGCCGGGGACGGACCTCGCCGACGAGGTGGTCATCCTCGGCGCCCACTTCGACTCGACGCACGCCTCGACCGGGGCCACCGACAACGCGGCCGGGGTCGCGGCGATGATGGAGGCGGCGCGCATCCTGCGGGCGGTGGACGCGCGTCCGCGGCGCACGATCCGGGTCGCGCTGTGGGGGGGCGAGGAGGAGGGGCTGCTGGGATCGCGCGCCTACGTCCGGCGTCACTATGCCGATCCGCGCACGATGCGGCTCCTGCCGGACCACGCGAGGATGTCGGCCTACTACAACCTGGACAACGGGGCAGGCCGCATCCGGGGCATCTGGCTGCAGGGCAACACCGCGGCGGCGCCTCTCTTCCAGGACTGGATGCGCGATCTCGACGATCTCGGCGTGACCACCGTCGGCCGTCGCTCGACGCGCGGCACCGACCACCTCCCCTTCGACGACGTGGGCCTGCCGGGATTCCAGTTCATCCAGGACCGGCTGGAGTACAACTCGCGCACGCACCACTCCAACATGGACTTCTACGACCGCGTGCAACGCGACGACCTGCTGCAGATGGCGGTGGTCGCCGCGACCTTCGCCTACCGCACCGCCATGCTGGACGAGCGGCTGCCGCGCAAGCCGCTGCCGCGCAGAAGGTAGACTGCACACGCGAACGGCTCCGGATGGGGAGGATGCATCGATGGACAGACGGCATGTGCAGGTGCTCGCGCTGATCGCCGCGTTGGCGATGGCAGGTTGCGGCGGCGGCGGCGAGTCTGCGCCGGATGCGGAGGGCGATGCCGCGGCCGGCGCCGACGCCTTGCCGATCATGGCGCTCGAAGACGTCAAGCCGAGTCAGAGCGGACTGGTGTGGCAGGAGGTGGCGAACACGCAGATCGAGGTCACCTACGACCGGCCGGTCGCCCGCGGCCGGGATCTTTTCGGGGGCATCGTGCCGTTCGGCGAGATCTGGAACCCGGGCGCCAACGACGCCACCGCCATCGGGTTCACCCGCGACGTCAGCATCAACGGGAACCCGTTGCCGGCCGGCAGGTACAGCCTCTGGGCGATCCCGGATCCCAACCGCTGGACGATCATCTTCAACCGCCAGGCCGACGTCTATCACACGCCCTACCCCGGCGAGGACGACGACGCGCTGCGGTTCATGGCGTCGCCGCGCCGCGGGGCGCACATGGAGACGCTGGCCTTCTACTTCGCGGCCGTCGAGCAGAAGGACGCGGAGTTGCGGCTGCACTGGGGCGAGACCTACGTCCCCTTCAACATCACGGTGCCGTAGCGATGGGCAGCCCGAGCGCAATCGACCGGCGGCGGTTCCTTCGTTCCGGCGCGCTGGCCGGCGCGGCGCTGGCCACGGGTTCGTCCGCCTGCGGGTCGGCGCTCGAGCCCGGGGCGGCGGCGCAGGCGGGGACACGGGCGGGAACGGCACAGCCGTCACCGGGCGCCCCCCAACCCGCGGCGCCCCCGGGCGCGTTCGAACTCGACGAGGTCTCGATTGCCGACCTGGCGGCGTCGATGGCGTCCGGCGAGCGTACCGCACGGTCCGTGACCGAGGCGTACCTCGCGCGCATCGCGCAGATCGACCGGCAGGGACCGACCCTGCGGAGCGTCATCGAAACCAATCCGGACGCGCTGGACATCGCCGACTCACTGGATCGCGAGCGTGCCGAAGGCCGCGTACGGTCGCCGCTGCACGGCGTGCCGATCCTGGTCAAGGACAACGTCGACACCGCCGACCGGATGACGACGACCGCGGGATCGCTGGCCCTCGAAGGATCCATTCCGGCCGAGGACTCGCACGTCGCCCAGCGGCTGCGGGATGCCGGCGCGGTGCTGCTGGGCAAGGCCAACCTGAGCGAGTGGGCCAACTTCCGGTCGACCCGCTCGTCGAGCGGCTGGAGCGCGCGCGGCGGGCAGTGCCGCAACCCCTATGCGCTCGACCGGAACCCGTGCGGCTCCAGCTCCGGCTCCGGCGCCGCGGTCTCCGCCAGCCTGTCCGCCGCGGCCATCGGCACCGAGACCGACGGATCCATCGTCTGTCCGTCGACGGCGAACGGCATCGTCGGCATCAAGCCGACCGTCGGTCTGGTCAGCCGCGCCGGCATCGTGCCGATCTCCGAAACCCAGGACACCGCCGGCCCCATGGCGCGCTCGGTGCGCGACGCGGCGCTGCTGCTCGGCGCGATCGCCGGGCCCGACCCGCGCGATCCGGCCAGCGCGCCGAGCGAGCTCCGAGGCCTCGACGACTACACGCCGTTCCTCGACGCCGACGGACTCCGCGGCGCCCGCATCGGCATCCAGCGCAGCGTCTTCGGCTTCCACGAGGCGGTCGACCGGCTGATGGAGGAAGCCATCGCCGTGTTGCGCGACCGCGGCGCGGTCGTCGTCGACCCGATCGACCTGAGAGCGAGCGCGGCGTTGCGGCGGGCCGAGACCGAGGTGCTCTTCTACGAGTTCAAGGCGGGGCTCAACGCCTACCTGTCGAACCTTCGGAACCCGCCGATCCGCTCGCTGGCCGAGCTGATCGCCTTCAACGAGCGGAATGCGGCCGAGGAGCTCGCCTACTTCGGGCAGGAGCGGCTGATTGTCGCGGAGAGCAGGGGCGCCCTGTCCTCCACGGAGTACCGCGAGGCGCACGCGGTGTCGCGCCGCCTCTCGCGCTCGGCGGGGATAGACCGCGTCATGGACGGTAGCAACCTCGACGCCGTTCTCGCCCCCACCGGCGGCCCGGCGTGGGTGACCGACCTGGTCAACGGCGACCACTTCGGCGGCAGCAGCTCGCAGTTCGCGGCCGCGGCCGGCTACCCCAACGTCAGCGTCCCGGCCGGCTTCGTCCACGGCCTGCCGGTGGGCGTCTCGTTCTTCGGCCGCGCGTGGAGCGAGCCGACCCTGATCCGCATCGCCTACGCCTTCGAGCAGGCGACCCGCCACCGGCTGGCGCCGCGCTTGCTGGAGACGGCGGACGTGCCGGCATGACGAGCGACCGGCTGCACCTGCGGAACCTGTCGATCCGTGGCTTTCTCGGAATCAAGGAGCTCTGCATTCGCCGGCTTGGCCGGGTCACGCTTCTCGCCGGCCGGAACGGCATCGGCAAGACGACCGTGCTCGACGCCGTGCGCGTGTACGCCGCACGCGCTGCGTTCCCGGCTCTCCATCAGCTCCTGCGGCGTCGCGAGGAAGTCTCCACGGTTGCAGACAGAGAGGGAGCATTCATCCCTGACGTGTCCGCACTCTTCCACGGACGGGACATGGGAACCACCCGCATCTCAATCGGATCGAGCGATCTCGACAGCGTCCAGATCGAAAAAACGGACTCCAGTGATCCCCGGGCGGCGAAACTGGTGAAGGACCATGCCGACCTCCTGCCGCACGGACCGGGACCGTTGTTCAGGATCAGCTTTCGGGGAAGAGAGAGCGTAGGTGCGTGGCACGTTCCCCTGATGAACCGATACGGTGGGAGCAGGTTCCAGGCACAGGGAGCTATTCCCGATCTGCCGTTGCTTGGGGACGATGTTCAGGATCCCTTTCTCGAAGTGGCGTGCGTACCCCTGGGACCGGGACTGTTGACCAACAGCGAGATCGCGCAGGCCTGGGATCGAGTCGCCCTGACGAGTGACGAGGAGCTGGCCGTTCAGTCGCTCAAGCTGGTCTTCGGCGACGCGGTGGAACGAGCCGCAATGATCGGCGCCGAGACCCACGCCAAGCGGCACGCCGGGCGTCGCCCCGTCGTCAAGCTGCGGCACCATCCCCGTCCCGTTCCGTTGCGGAGCCTCGGTGACGGCGCAGTTCGCCTGTTCGGCGTCGCCATGGCCCTCGCCTGCAGCGGAGGCGGGTTCCTGGTCATCGACGAGGCGGAAAACGGCATTCACTACACTGTCCATTCCGACTTCTGGCGGATGGTCCTGCTCACGGCCAGAGAGCAAGACGTGCAGGTGCTGGCGACAACCCATAGCTGGGATTGCGTGCGCGGGTTCGCGCAGGCCGCCGCCGACGGCAGGGAGTCGGACTGCGTCCTCGTTCGACTGGATCGAAACGGCGAGGAGATTCGGGCTGTCGAGTACTCCTGCGAAGACCTCGCGACCGCCGCCGAGCAAGGGATCGAGGTCCGATAGACCGGATGCCGAGCATCGATCCGCCGGAACGCGTGCTGCTCGTCGAAGGCGAGAGCGACGTACACGTCGTCCATCATCTCTGTCGGCGGCAGGACGAGCCGATGCCGAGCTTCCGGATCGAAGACAAGGGCACTCTCGGTCAGGTCCTCGATGCCATCGGCCCGGAGCTCAAGGTGTCCGGCCGCAAGGCGCTTGGCGTTCTCGTAGATGCGAACGACAGCCTTGCAGATCGGTGGCGGGACCTGTCGAGCCGCGAGTCGACGGTGCACTCGGTTCCACGTTCGCCCGGTGGCTTCGCTCGTTGTTCAAGTGACATCACCCGACGCGGGAACAAGACATGCCGACCACATCACTCCTCGAAGAAGCCCTCGACGCCTGGGCCGACGCCCGCCGCGGCGTCATCGCCGAGCTCCGCTGCGTGCCGGCCGGTCAGATCGACTTCCGTCCCGCCGAGGGCGCCCAATCCGTTGCCGAGATCGCGCAGCACATCGTCGACACCGCCCTCATGTGGTGCGGGGAGCTCTCCAACCCGGCAGGCGACTTCACCCGCAAGAGCTTCCCGGCGTTCATCCGCGAGTACGGCACTCCGAAGAAGGAACGCCCCGGCGACAAGGCCGGCCTGGTCCGCCTGCTCCGGAGCACCCACGCCCAGGGGATGCGCCAGCTTCGCGACACCGGCGAGGTCGGCATGCTGCAGACCATCCGCCGCTTCGACGGCGCCCTCTGGACCCGCCTCGCGTGGCTGCAGCACGGCATCGCCCACGAGGAGTACCACCGCGGCCAGCTCGCGCTCTACGTGCGGCTGCTCGGGAAGACCCCGGCGCTGACGAAGCTGATCGAAGGCGCGAGCGCGGGAGAATGACTGCACGTGCGATGCGGGCGGCATACGACGCAACACGGTGGATCCCGCATTGTGGACACCAGGACAGAGCCGGCACGCCAACGCCGTCCGATGGAGTGCACAGCTCATCGCCGACGCTGTTCGGCTTCTCGCCGCGCTCCGACAGGAATCTGACCTTGCCTCCTCTGCGCGCCGGCCGGCCTGCCAGCTCCACGGTCTCGGGAATGTGACGCTCGAAGTTGACCCCGAATGCCCGTCGCTGCGAGAGCGCGTCCACTTCACACCTGGGGTCGGCGGCCAGGCTGCGGATCCTGCGACTCTACTTGCCGAAGCAGGTTGCTCACCCTCGACACGGAGCATCTCCCCTCATCGAATCGCTGAGAATCTGTCGAAACGAGCAAGGACGTACCGCGGAATTCCATCCCCGGGACCATGACGCGCTCTGCCCCCGCTCGTCGGTCGACCGTTGGCCACACAGCGTAACCGAGCACAGTCCGCGAGCCCCTCTGAGCCGGCCGCGCCGGTCATCCCCTCAGTCGTACGCCCACGGATCGCGCGGGCGTTCCAGCCCAACGCCGATGGCAATGCTACCTCTTGAGCGTCTTCGGCAATCGCGCGCTGGTTGCCGCGCGCCCCGCGTACTGCCAGCCCGCCCGCTCCGGCACCGACATCGCGTTGCTGGCTGCCCGCCGCGCGTACCGCTTCGCCACCCGCAAACCTGCGATTGACTGCGCAGCGCAGATCGTCAATGCATGAGCCTGTTCACCGGTCGGCGACCTCTCGCGGCCCTGCCGTCCGATTCTCACGTGCCCCTCGATCTTGGGCGCCAGCGTCGACGTGTAGCGCTGCCAGTTTCGGAATCGCCCGCCTTGCCATCCTGTAGTAGTCCGGGTGCAATTCAATCCCGATGCTCTCAAGACCCATCGCCGACGCAGCTGCTATCGTTGAACCCGAGCCCGCGAACGGATCTAGAATCACACCTTGCTGCAACGGCAAGGCAGCCGCAACGAGTTGTCTCATGAATGCCTGCGGCTTCAGAGAGGGATGGTCTGCGATCCTTCTTTCCTCGCCCCTTGCCGGTGCGGATACAATCAGATCGCGAAACGGTGCGTCCCTTGACGGTCGCCTCAACGCCCCGGTCTTCCACTTCTCAAGATTCTCCCGCACCAGTCCATCGAGTGGCTTCCTGAACAGCAGCCAGGGCTCCCAGGCAGAGCGCGGAACGACCGACAGGTTTGGATACTCGTCGTGGGCGAACTTTGGACGATCACCTCCTCGCAACGTGCTCACGGTGCGCGCGATCTGTCCCCGCAATTGAAACCCCACCAAGACGAAGGCGTTGATTACCAAGTGAGACAGCAGTGTCTGAGTGGCAATCATCACATGGCCGCCAGGCACAAGAACACGAAACAGCTCCGGAGCCAACCGTCCCTGAAAGCGGGAGATCTCCTGTAGGTGCTTTGCGGTCAGGGTTGTAAACCGGGGCATCGGTCGACGAGTATATCCGTCGTACGTCTGCGGCAGTCGCCACCTTCCGCCGGTGCCGTTATTCCGCTTCTCGATCTGATCCGGGTGATACTCGACGACCCCAAACGGCGGATCCGTGACTACGGCATGAATTGAACCGTCGGCACGCCGTGCCAACCACCGAAATGAATCTCCCTTGATGAGCCGATACCTTCCATGCCGCTGCGCGGAGGCTGCGACACTTGTGTGCGCGCCTGTCATGTCCGCCGCCTTCCCGCCGCTTCCTCAAGAAGGCGGAGCAGAACCATGTGTCTGTCAGCCCGCCTCTTCTTGTCATTCACTCCCTTTTCTATCGCTCGCACATAGGTCAATACGTCCGGGGCCACCTCGACCAGCTCATTCGCGAGGCGCCTGTCGACGTCGGCACCAAAGTGCTTCAGCGTATCGACGACGTCACCGAGTCCCCTAGCAGGGATGCCTTTTTGCCAAACCTCTCTATGGCACGCTGCTACGGCTACAAACAAAGAATAGAAGTCGGCCTTGTTCATCCAACGTGTATCGCGAGTGCCTAGTCTCTTCACGATCCGCTTTACGGAATCGAACGTAATTTCAAAGAGCTTCTTCGTCCTACGCTGATCGGGAAATCCCTCTTCCAGATCGTAGTCTTCATACTGGAGATAGAACGAGTCCACGACCTTCGGGCTCCCACCTTGAGGACCGTGCATGACGCCAATGACTAGCTGGCTGACGAATTCAATGTCGCCCAGACGCCGAATCAGCGCGCGGCTGAGCAAACCGCTTCCGAGCCACCAGGGATCTTCTGCAAGCCTCTCCGCCATCTTGGCAAACGGACCGATGTAGATAGCGTTCCTCAGCTCTTGCGCATTCAGAGCAGTTAGGAAACGATTCAGTCGCGCAAACATGGAGCGCAACTCGCCTTCGTCGTCTGTTATGACAAACCGGACATGAAACTCGTAGTCGTAGAACTTAACCTTGTCCTTCTCGGAGAGTTCGGTAAACGTTATCCCCAAGTAGGGTGACTTCTGCTCAAGCTTGTCCAAGGCGAATCCGGCAAACTCCTCTTCGCCAGGTTCCATGACAGACCCTAGAAACTGGAGTACCGTTCGGATGCGCTGCTGACCGTCCACAACTGCATGTGAAGAAGCACCTTCCGCGTTGGTAGTTCGATGAATATAGATTTCAGGCACGGGCAATCCGAGAAGAATCGATTCGACCAGATAACATTTCTGACGAGCAGCCCACACCGGCTTACGCTGATACGGAGGACGAAGAGTCAGTGTTTCCTCTCGGAACCGATCTCTAAACCAGCTAATGGACTGAGTGCTCGACGTGAATTTCATTTCGTTGCCTATCTAAAGGTGTTGGCGCAGGACCCTGAGCCCATTGGCGTGATAAAGCCTCACGTGCTCAACGGTTCGATACAAACGGGCAGACACCCTTCTCCCAGCAATTTCTGCATGGCGATATCGACCGAGAGAGGTGAACGTAGTGAACCACGTTGTGGCAAACTCCCGGGCCGGCTTCAGAGCTTCGGGTACAGAGAGCGCGACCCCCCCTCGGGGCTTCAAATCCCAGCGGTGCGGCTCGAACCATCCCTTCCATACCTCTCGCCGACGGTCCTTTGCCCACGTCGTGTCACCATGCTCCATGTTCGTACCCAAGAGGCGATAGTGCCACCTGAGCAACGTGTGCCATGCGAAATCGAACAGGTCGGAGTGAACCACAACCACGTCCACATCCGAGTGTGCCAGCAGTGGACGGAAGTAGTGCTCTGGATTCAGACTAAAGCCAAGCCGCGCGGAGCCGATTACGTGGATGTCGTCGGCCGGGGCAGCGAGTGCCCCTCCAACGTGCGCACGGAAGGCGCGGTGCTCCCCAACGTCACCATCGAAGATGTGCGGGACACCATCGAGGAGCTCCGCGTCGACCAACTGTTCAAGTTCGCCCTCGGGAAGCGCCTGCAGTCGTTGGACGAAACCCTGTGCGTGCTCGGGGACCATCACCCTAACCAAAGCCTCCTCGGAAGCAGGCCGCAACTCGCGACCTGGCGTTTCGCAACAGTAGTGCCACCAGGGGCGTGGCGCAGCAGTGCTTAGACCATAATACCGCGCTTGACGGGGACGCGGTCGGGACGGTCATGGAGTACGCCGTCGTGCGGAACTACCGCGACGACAACCCGTGCAGCCGGATCGGGCCAGTGCTCGGCCCGCAGCAGGACCTCGTCCAGCACATGCGGGCGCTGCCGCACCGGGACGCGGCGGCGGCCGTGGCGAAGGTGCGCGCATCGAAGGTGACGGCGACCGTCAAGCTGGCGTTCGAGTTTCTGGTGCTCACCGCGGACGCGGTCAGGCGAGGTACGCGGCGCACGATGGGACGAGATGGGCACGACGGACCAGGTGTGGACCGACCCGGCCACGCGGACCAAGGCGGAGCGCGAGCACCGGGTCCCGCTGACGCGCCGCGCCGAAGAGATCCTCGACGGGGCGCGGGCGGCCGGCAATGGCGGGCCGCTTGTGTTCCCGAGCGCCCGCGCGGGAAGCGCATGAACGACATGGCCTTGTCGGCACTGCTCAGGACGCTGGAGGTTCCCGCCGTTCCGCACGGCTTCCGCTCCACCTTCCGGGACTGGGCCGCCGACGAGACGAACCACCCGCGGGAGGTCGTCGAGGCGACGCTGGCCCACGTCGTCCAGAACAAGGTCGAGGCGGCCTACGCGCGGTCGGACCTGTTTGAGCGCCGCCGGCAGTTGATGGACGACTGGTCCGCCTATGTCGCCGTCGATACGCGGAGCGCCGGCCGATGATCGCCCATCTTCGGGAGTGGGCGGGTGGGCGGATGCACTCGTTCGGTCCGGCCGGACTCGCCGGGAGGCCGAGTGGCTGGCGCTTGTCTGCCTGCACAGCGGCATGTTCCTCCGCTCGCAGCACCTCGCCTTCATCGGCCGGACCAATCCGGCGCTGGCCAACCGCTTCGTCCGCCGGTGCCGCAAGCACGCCGTCGAGCAGCTCGACTACGTGCTCGAAGACCCGCACGCAGTGTGGCTCCCGACCGAGGACGAGAAGGTGAACGCGCTGACGGGGGCGAGGATCGCTGAGGGGTTTCTGCCGCGCCGGCTCTACCAGGGTCTACCAGGAGCGGTCGGGGTACAATACCGTTACCCTTTCACAAGCTGCCGCTGGCCCTCGAGAAACGGTGGGCGACGTTTCTGTTCGTGCGGGCCGAGGACGAGGCCGATGGTGCGGTCCGCACGTGGCGGTCAGCACGCGGCGCTCTGGGCGGCGCTGGCCGCGGCCGGCCGTGCGGTCGACGTCGTCGTGGGGCGCGACCCGGTGCGTCTGGCGGCGGCCGACTGGCCGCGATCAAGCAGGCGATCACGACGAGCGACTGGGCGGCCCTGCAAGCGTACGGCGGCCGGAACCCCGCCATCCGGCGGGCGCGCGTCCTTGGGCGCCGCTTGCGTCGGAGACCGGAAGTCCAGGGGTCAACGACAGCGCGGTGCTGGTGCTCGGCGACGAGGCGTTGCGGGACATCGCCCGCGAGCTGGTCGAGACCGTACGGGCCAACCTGACCATCGGCTGGGCCCGGCGCGAGAGTGTCCGCGCGAAGTCTCCGCCGCCTCGTGAAGCGCGTCCTGCGGAAAGCACAGCTACCCGCCGGACAAGCAGGAGCCCGCGACCCGGACCGTGCTTGAGCAGGCCGAGACGCTGTCGGCCGGCTGGGCGGCCTGAGAACGTCCCGATGACGGACCGAGTGCGGGGCGATGTCGGCGGCTCCCGGCGCATTCTCGCGCGAGACAGCTCCGTTCTCGCCGGCCGGCCGTGAAGTCCAATGCCTCCATGAACTGCTACGTGTTGGAGTGCAGCACGTCAAGATCCTCCCATGTCAGGAATGTGGCGACTCGCGCCTGTCTCGTCGGCATCGAGACCGCGGTCGCGCCGACTGTCCGCTGTGCGCGATCACCGAGCGCGTCGTCGATGAGCAACGGGTCGCGCCCGACTCGCTCAACCGGCGAACAGCGCAGCCGGCGCTCGCTTTGCCCGGCAGGCAACGAGCAGTGTACCATCGTGAGGGATTGGGCGTCCGATTCCGAACGGAAGAATCAGTCTGAAGTGCGGCCATGAACCTAGCAAACGCGCGTGCTCAACTTGGCCTCCATGTGAGCAGCCATAACGCGGCGCAGCCAGCAGGAGCCTTCTGCGGCCGCGACGAGATCGCCCACTTCACGTTCCGCCCATGCAACGAGCCCCAACTCCCGCGAGTGGTACCAGCTAACCCTATCGACTGCGACATCCGGCGGCGGTGCAAAATCGTCGAGCATGAACTCTTCATGTTCCCAATGCCTGTAGAGTTCGAGCAAATCACCGATCGCGAGGTGATCGCGAGCCTCCCCGAAGCGGGTATTGCGATCTCCGGCGACGACGAAGACGACGCACTGGACAGCTTGATAATCGTGCTCCGAGAGACCCTGGAGGACTTCCTCGCCGAGGAAGGCAACCTCGGCCCAGAGCCCCGGAGACAACTCGGGATCCTGCGCGCCCGCCTGAGCCTATGAAGAAGCGGCAAGTGGAGCAGATCACGACCAAGCTGCGTGCCGATCGCGAGCAGGGTGCCAAGCATACCAAGGTCAAAGTGCGCTTTGAGGGCCGAATCGTGGCCAAGTACAACATCCGTAGGGGCTCGCACGCAGCTCACAGCTTCGTCCCCGGCCAACTGCATCTGTCGAAGGCAGACGCTGAGAGGCTGGCCGCATGCACCATGACCGCCGACGAGTACTTCGATCTACTTCGGCAGGCTGGTCGATTGACCCCGTAGCCGCACCCGTGGGCCGTGCGCAGTGAGCGCACGCCTGACATGGAGCCCAATATGATGGACAAGATCCTGCAGTACGTAACACCGCTTCTCGGCGTACTGTCCGTGCTAGTAGCGTGGCTGGTACTCGTGACCTCATGGCGCGCGTTGACCCGCACTGTCACGCCACAGATCGAGTGCTACTTGCGACCACGAGAATCCAGCCAAGTGTTCGACCTGGTGATTGCAAACTACGGCATGGGGTGCGCGTATAACGTCAAGCTGGAACTGCAGGTAGACGAAGACGACTTTGCCGCACACCACGTAGTGATGGAAGGTTGGCGCTCCACTGAGGCCCCGTTCGCCCTCATTGAACCCGGTGGCCGCATCACGAATCTGTTCGGTATGGGGCCGTCCTTGGTGGGTGGCGGCAAACCAGCGCTGAAGCCCTTCACCGCAACTGTTACCTACGAATGGCAACCGTTCTGGTCACGACGTCGGAAGACTGAGTGCAAGCGGCGTACGGTAGACATCCGCGCGTTCCAAGGACTCGTACCGGAGTGGAAGAAGAATGAACTTGCGGAAAACCTCAAGAAGGGCTTGAGCGAGGTAGCAAAGGCCGTTAAGAGCCCTCAGAGGCCTCCCATCCCCGCTGACCGAAAGAGCACGGACACCGCGTCCTTCAGGCGAATGGAGTCAGCCATGCCTGATCTGTTCGCCGAGATGCGGTCAGACCTCGCGGAATACCCACTAAAGCGAGAGTTCATCTTGATGCCAAAAGGGGCGCTCTACAACGCCGGGAGCAAGGAACCTCTCGTGTACCACTACGAAGACCACCCCGACCTCGACGACAAGGTCGGGGTGCTGGTAAACGAAGGGGCCGTCGCGGACATCACGTACAACAGCGTCGATAGGTACGTCGTATCTGAGTCGTTGGCCGCCTACCTGAGGAGCGACAAATGACGAGGCCCGGGGCAGCATCTATCTCCTGGGCGGCCGAGATGATCGAGACTACCGCGATCGGCGATAGCGCGGCCAGCTATATGCCTACAGGTCAAGAGGAAGAAACTACGGAAGGCGATCACGAAGCCGTAGAGCGACTTAGGTCTCTGCTCGGAGAACGGGGAAAGAGACAGAAACGGGCCGGCAGAGATCGCGCTGGAAGTGAGACTTAATTTAAGCTGCGCGAGGCGAGGTATGACGAACCAACAGAACGCGCCGAGCTCCAAGGGCCTTGCAGCGCGAACTCGGACGCCTGGTTCCCGAGCACGCGGCTGAACAGCTCGCCGGCGTACTCCATGCCCATCGACACGTAAGATCTCGGCGTTCTCCTTCGCCCATGCGGCGACCGCCCACACGGCCTGATTGACACCGCCCAGCGCATCCGCCGCCGCCAGGGCCTCCAGCACGTTGAGCGCCGGCCGGAACACCGGCTCGTAGTCGTGTCGGAGTACGGCCGTCCACGCCTCGCCCAGCACCGCGACCGGCTCGCTGCCGGTCGCCGGCATCGTGCAGCAACCCGACACGGGCCAAGTCCGCAGCCCGTCCCTTGGCGCTCTCCAGCCGCGCGTGCAGCAGCGCCGCGTTCATGAGCAGCAGCACGCTCACCGTGCAGGCGTCCGCATGGGTGTCGGTCTCCTCAAGTGCTCCATGCCGAGTACGCAAACGCAGCCGCCCCTCCAGCCCCTCGCGGCTCATGTGCGCGGCGGCGCGCCGGACCGGCTCCATCAGCAGGTTGAAGTCCCGGACCTCGTTCCCGCGCAGTCCGGACTTCTCCATGACTTCGACGCGGAGGTCGCGGCCTACTCCGTCCTCCCGGATCTGCTCCAGGAGCCGCCGCGGCGGCGACGGCGGGGCCGGGCGCTCCTTCTCGGACCGCCCGCGCTGGGCGGGACGCCGCCGGGGTCGTCTCCGCAGCGGGTCCAGCGACTCGGCCCACTCGCGCGCCTGCTCCACGGTCTTCGCCACGTCCACGCCGCCGTGCCGCTTCGTGGACCGCGACGCCGCCTGCACCGTGCAACGCACGCCGCGTCGAGGACCTCCATCGCGCGGCCGCACAGCGGTACTCGGTGGTCGCGCTTCATCTTCATTCGTGTGGCCGGGATCGCCCACACGTGATCCGTCGTATCGATCTCGTTCCACGTCGCCAGCCTGACCTCTCCCGATCGCGCAGGCGTGAGCACCAGAAACTCGAACGCGAGCTTGACGGCGGGCTTCTGGCGCGACGCCAGCGCCGCGGCGACCTCACGGTGCGGCAACGCTTGCCGGTGCTGCACGATGTTGCGCTGCGGGCCGAGCACCGGCCGCACCCGGTCGGCGGGTTGTCCTCAGATTCATGGCGATGGCTCACTCCAGCACCGAGTGGATGCGTTGCTTGACGCTCTTGGCGCGGGCCGGCTGCGCACGCCAGATCGGACCGAGGATCGCCAACACGTCCGCGCTCGTGACCTCCGAGACCGGCCGATTGCCAATGCGCGGGAAGGCGTAGCGGCGGAGGCTGTTCCGCCAGTCCGTCTCCTGCACGGGGCTGTCCAGCCGGGCCGCTTCTGCTCGATCACCGCGGTTGCGGCGTCGGCGAAGGCGGGCATGCTTTGAAGGCGCCGCTTGTCGGCGAGCGGGTCGCCGCCCTCGCCGGCGAGCTTGCGGTTCGCGACAGCCTTCTCGCGGGCTTCGGCCAGAGTGACCAAGTGGACGTCCAGACGGCTTCTGTCAAGCAGGGTATGGAACTCGCGGGAGCCGTCGGCCGCTGGCGATCGACAAGCACGCGCCGATGGAAGGAGAACGGCTTCGGCCATCGCACCGAGTGTAATCGGCCCGGCATCGCAAGCGTAGTCTGAGTGGCCGGAACGCCCACGCGGGTTCGTGTCCGGCGCGGATCCGCCTGTTTCGGGGTACCCAGGGGAGACAGCAGTTGCACGGTAGCCCGCTCGTCCGTCGTCCGATCCGGTTCTGGCGCCGCGCGGTCGTCATCGTCCGCCTTGCCGGCACGCTGGCGGTCGGTTTCGGCGGCGGCGCGATGGCGCAGGACGGCGGCGAGGCCAACGAGTTGGACCGCTTCATGGAACAGGTGCTCGCCCGGCGTGACGAGAACCGGATCGCACGGCGGCAGTACGTGTTCGACGAGACGGAACGGTTCACGGTGACGGGGTACGACGGCGAGGTGTATGACACCTTTACGCGGGAGTACATCTGGTACCGGCGCGACGGCGTGTTCGTGCGCAGCCCGGTGCGGATCGACGGGGTGACCCCCAGCGAGGCGGACTGGCGCCGGTACGAGGCGGAGTGGCTGGAGGCCGAGGCGCAGCGGGCGCGGAACCGCCGCGACGCGTCCGAGAACGCGTGCGCGCCGGGCGGTGCGACCGAGCCTCCACCACGAGCGGACGGCACGGAGGAGGATCCCGAGCGGTCCGACCCGGCTGCCGAGACCGCGGACGAACAGACAGCCGACCTCGCCGCCGCGGCCGATCTCCGGCCGCGCTTCCTGTCCGAAGCGTACTGGCTCGACTTCGAGTTCGAAGCGGGCAACTACTACTTCGCGGGTCCCGAGCAGCTTGCGGGGCGCGAGGTGCTGCGCATCGAGTACCTGCCCGAGCGGCTGTTCGACCAACGCGACGCCGACGCCGCGGAGTGCGACCGGCCGGCGTTCGTGGTACCGGGCGCGCAGGACGAGTTCAACAAGGGCGCGCTGGTCACCCTCTGGATCGATCGAGCGGAGCAGCAGATCGTGCGGTTCACCTTCGACAACGTCGGCTTCGACTTCCTGCCGCTGCGCTGGCTCATCCGCCTGGACGAGCTGACCGCGTCGATGACCATGGGCCGGCCGCTGGACGACGTCTGGCTCCCGGAGCGGATCGACGCCCGGGGCGTGATGACGATGGCGAGCGGATCGACCACCGTGGCCTACACCCGGACGTTCTCCAACTACCGGGAGGCGCGGACCGGAGGACGCCTCCGCCCGCTCGCCGCCGAGCGGTGACCATGCCGCACCGGTTGCCGGCGCTCCTCCGGCGCGCCCTTCGCGGGAAGCGGCCGCCGGCCGCGACCGCGGTGGTGGGCGTCATGCTCGCGGCGATGCCGTTCCCGGCGGCATTCGCGCAGGAACGGGAGCCGTCCGGGGTGTCCACCACCCGGGAGCCCGTCCCACCGGCCGAGACGGTCGTGGAGATCCGGATTCACGGCAACCTCTCGCTGCCCGACGCCGAGGTCATCGCACTCACGGGCGTCACGGTGGGCGATGCGGCCGGCCCGGACCTGGAGGAAACGGCACGGCAGCGGCTCGAGGCGAGCGGCCGGTTCGAGACGGTCGACGTGCGCCGGCGCTATCGCTCGCTCAGCGCCACCGACCAGATCGCGCTGGTCATCGTGGTGCGCGAGCGCCCCGGCGCCCGCTTCTCGAACCCGGTGATGCGCGCGCTCGCGGATGTCGGACGGCGGCTCATGGTCGCCCCCATCGTCGACCACCGGGAAGGCTACGGCGTGGCGTACGGGGCGCTGACCAGCTTCGTCGATACGTTCGGACCCGGCGGCCGACTGTCCGTGCCGGCGACCTGGGGCGGCCACAAGCGCATCGCGCTGGAGATGGAGACGCCGATCCGCGGACCGGTGATCGACCGCCTGTGGGCAGGTGGATCCCGAGGCCGACGGCGCCATCCGTATTTCGATGTGGACGTCGACCGGGCCCGCTTCGCGGTCGCGGCCCAACGCAGGCTACCACGCGGGTTCCGGATGACCGGGGAGGCGGCGTGGGAAGAGGTGCGGTTCGCGGGCCGCTCGGACAGGTTCGTCCGGGCCGCCGCCTACCTCGACTACGGCGATTATCGAGAGACGCCTGCCGGTGCCCGTCGCAACACGGTGGTGGTTCGCACCGGCATCGAGCGACTCGCGATCGAAGGTGGCGCTGGCTCGATCATGCGCCCCCGCCTGGACGCCAGAGCGTACCGCGCGGCCGGCGGCCAGGCCGTCCTTGCGGCGCGCTTCTTCTTCGCCGGGGCGCCCGCTCCACTGCCGCCCTACGAACGGGCGCTGCTCGGCGGCAGCCCGGCCGCGGGCGGCACTCTTCGAGGTTCGCGCGCCGGCGTCGCCGTCGGGGACCGGATCGCCGCAGCCTCGGTGGAGCTGCGGCTGCCGATTACGTCGGTGCTGTCGGAAGGCCGGATCGGTCTGCGCTTGTTCTACGACACGGCCGCCGTGTACGACGCGGACCGACCGATCCGGAAGGCGCGGTTTCGGGAGGGCGCCGGCGTCGGCGTCTTCTTCCTGCCGCCGAGGTTCGGCTTCCCTATGTCCATCGACGTGGCGGGCGATCCGGACGGCGGCGTGCGCGCCCACGTCAGCGCCGGCTTCGGATTCTGAGCCATCGGCAGGGCGCCGCCGCCCGAGAAACCGGTTCAACCCGCACGGGCTGGCGTCGCCAGGATCGAAGCGCTCCGGAAGTCTCGCTCACGCGGCCGCCTCGAACAGGTCGCAGGTCCGCGCCACCGGATCGATGCCCACGAACCGACTCGCGACGGCGCGGCACCCTCGCGCCACATCCTCCGAACCGAGCAGCGTTCCAAATCTCGCGCAACGGCCATCCCGGTGAACCTGGACCGCCGCAGGTAGCGCCCCACTCCCAACCCCGCCAGCCGCACGGCGTTGTCCGGCTGGTCGAACGCCATCGGCATCACCAACTGCCGGCAGCCGGCGCGCAGCGCCTGCGCGGCGGTGCTGATGCCGCCGTGGCTTGGCGCTCGGACCGACTCGGCGGCCGGGGAAACGACGTCGGCGGCCGCTGTGCTCAGGCGAGGTGCGGGTCGATGACGGACTGCAGCTTTGCCTTCTCGGCCACGCCCACGACGGACTCGACGACCTGCCCGTCCTTGAAGAGGAGCAGCGTCGGGATCGACCGGACGCCGTACTGGCCCGGCGTCGCCGGGTTGTCGTCCACGTTCATCTTGCCGACGGTGACCCGCCCGTCGTAGTCCGCCGCGAGCGCCTCGACGGTCGGCGCGATCATGCGGCACGGAGCGCACCACTCCGCCCAGAAATCAACCAGAACGGGCTGCGTCGACTTGAGCACCGACTCCTCGAAGTTGCTGTCCGTGACCTCGTGCGTATGTTCTGACATCGCGTCTTCCTGTTGGTGATGGTCCTCGTCGGATACCCGACCTTCCATTGTAGCGTGTCCGGGCGCCTCGCCCGCCGCTCGCGTCGAATCGAAAGGACGGGTCTCCGCGGCCCGTCCCGCTTGCGGTCCGTGCCGGAAACCCTCTACTCGGTCGGCCCCTTTCCGAGGTACTCGTCGCACCAGCGCAGCATCTCCGCGACGACGTGCAGCACCGATTCGCGGGCGGCATACCCATGCGATTCGTGGGGCAGCGTCACGTAGCGCACCGTCGCCCCGTGACCCTTCAGCGCGTGGTAGAAGCGCTCGGACTGGACGGGGAAGGTGCCCGAGTTGTTGTCGATCTCGCCGTGCGTCAGCAGGATCGGCTCGTTCACCTTCTCGGCGTGGAAGAACGGCGACATCGCCGCATAGATGTCGCGCGCCTCCCAGAACGTGCGCCGCTCGTTCTGGAAGCCGAACGGCGTCAGCGTCCGGTTGTAGGCGCCACTGCGCGCGATGCCGGCCTGGAAGAGATCGGAGTGCGCCAGCAGGTTGGCGGTCATGAACGCGCCGTAGCTGTGCCCGCCGATGGCAATCCGGTCGCGGTCGGCGACACCCATCTCGACGACCGTGTCGACGGCGGCCGCCGCGCTCGACACGAGCTGCTCCCGGTAGGTGTCGTTGGCGGAGTGGCCCTCCCCGATGATCGGCATGGTCGGCCCGTCCAGGATCGCGTAGCCCTGGGTGAGCAGCAGCATGTGCGACGCCCCGCGCAGCGTGGTGAAGCGGTAGGGCGATCCGCGGACCTGACCTGCCGCCGCCGCGTTGGTGTACTCGCGCGGGTAGGCCCAGACCAGCATCGGCGGGCGGTCGCCGTCGCGATGGCCGGGCGGCAGGTACAGCGTGGCGGAGAGGGCGACGCCGTCGTCGCGCGTGTAGGTGATGAACCGCCTCTCGATGCCGCGCAGGATCGGCGCCGGGTCCTCGTAGTCGGTCAGCGCATGCCGCGTGTCGCTGTCGGGGTCGCGCAGGAAGTAGTTGGGGGGATCGGTGCGGCTCTCGCGGCGCGTCAGCAGCGTGCCGCCGTCCGTGCCGAGGACCGCGACCACCGTCTCGTAGGTCTCCGGCTCGGTGTGGAACAGCCGCTCGGTGTCCAGGGTCGTCAGGTCGAGCCGGTCGACGAAGGGCCGATCGCCGTCGGGCGAGGCGCCGGCGCCCGCCAGGTAGATGGCGTCGCCGTCCTGCAGAATGGTCGCGCTCGCCACGCCGCCGCCCGGACGCCGCATCGGGACGCCCGGATCGCTGTAGACGTCCTCGGCGCTGCGGTCGAACAGCCGCCGCGTGTCGCCGCCACCCGGATAGAGCAGCGACGTGCGGGTCCAGCGGGTCGGCCGATCCGTCTCGGTGATGAGCGCCGTGCCGTCCTCGGTCCAGACAATGGTGGAGAAGCGGTGCTCGGTGCGGGCGAGCTCGCGCGGCGCGCCGGCGAACGGGGCGTCGAGCGTGAACAGATGATCGCGGTACGGCGCATCCACCCGCGGGTCGCCCTCGTCCTGCGCCTCGCTCCAGACCAGGGTGGCGGGCGCGGACGCGTTCCAGCGGTGGCCCCGCGGGCCGGTGGCGACGCCGCCGATGGGCACGCTGTCGGCCAACGGGCGCTTCGCCACGACGACCGCGTCGCCGTCGGGCGTCCAGACCTCCACGGAACGGGCGAAACGGTTCGCCGGGAGCAGCCACGAGAACGGCCGCTCGATGCGCTCGACCAGCACGTGCCGGCTGTCCGGCGCGCCGGAGACGCGCGCGTAGAGCCCCGGCTCGCCGATGGCGGTCCGCGATCCGGTGGCCAGGGCCACTGTCTCGAGCTGGCTGGTGAAGTGATACTCGAACAGCGCCTCGTCGTGCGCGTTGTCCAGCAGGTCCTGGTAGGTGCGCACCGGAGACAGTGCGCCGTCGTGCTCCTGCACGTTCGGGCCGGCCGGCTGCCGCGGCGGCGACGGCGGCGACCCGCGCGCCGACCGCCGGAAGCGGCACAGGACCCCGCTGTCATCCGCCAGCCACTCGCACGGGTTGCCCCAGGTGGCGTTCAGCGAGGCGCTCGTCAACGGCCGCGGCTGACCGGTCGAGAGGTCCACGACCCACAGCTCGATCCCGGTGTCGCGCAGGACGGCGTAGGAAAGATGCGAGCCGTCCGGCGAGAAGCTCGGCCAGCCGAGCGTCGTGCCGCGCGGCGCGAGCACCCGCACGTCGTCGGTCCCGGCCTTCCGCGCGCCGCTCGCGACGTCGAGGCGGACGACCGTCAGCGCGGCAATCTCGGGCGCCCGCCACGGCCCGCTGTTGCGCGGGTCGATGCGGTAGCCGGCCAACCGGTGCATCGGCCGGCCGAGCCAGCCGATCGGCGGCATGCTGCGCTGCTCGACGAACACCGCCACGTCGCGGGTCGGCCCGACGATCACGTTCGGCGTGGGCGGCGCGTCGAGAATGTCGACGATGGTCTCGGGCGGCGTGAGGTAGCCGGTCCCGCTCGAGGCGTCCGACTGCGCCCCAGCCGGCGCGACGCCGGCGAGCAGGATGAGCGACAGCGCGATGGTGGCGATGCGTGTCATGGTCAGTTCCTCCGATCCCTTTGCATTATCCATCACGGGCTAAGCTCTCGGACGCATGTTCTCCTCGCGCGTTCCAGCCGGTCGGAGGGTCAACCGGCTGTCGCAGGCGCACGCCCGGTTGCGGGCGCAAGGGATCGAAGTGACAGACCTCACGGAGAGCAATCCGACCCGGGTCGGACTGCACTATCCCCCAGGTCTGCTCGATGCCCTCGCATCGCCCGGCGGTTTGCGCTACGAGCCTACTCCCCGGGGGGCGCCGGAGGCGCGGCAGGCCGTCGCTGCATGGCTCTCGCAGCCGTCTTGTTTTGGAGATTCACCGGTAGCTACGGCATCCCGTGAGGGCGCCGAAGCTGGTCGGGTCTCCGGACCGAGCCCAGTCGATCCCGAGCGCATCGCCCTCACCGCCAGCACCAGCGAGGCCTATGCCTGCCTCTTCAAGCTGCTGTGCGACCCGGGGGATCGCGTGCTGGTGCCGCAGCCCAGCTATCCGCTGCTGGAGCACCTCGCGCGGTTCGAGGGATTGGAACCGGTGCCGTACCCACTTGAGTACCACGGGGCTTGGCGAATCGACGGCGCCGCCCTGACCGACGCGATTGATCCGCGCCCCCGTGCCATCATCGTCGTGAATCCCAACAACCCGACCGGGTCGTTCCTCGCGCCGGACGACCGCTGTGCTCTGACGACGTTCTGCCGCGAGCGAGAGCTGCGGTTGATCGTCGACGAGGTGTTCAACCCCTACCCGATCGACCCGTTGCCCGGGAGCGGCCGGAGCGTGCTGGAGCGATCCGCGGACGTGCTGACGTTCGTGCTCGGCGGCTTGTCCAAGGCCGTCGGCCTGCCGCAGGTCAAGCTCGGCTGGATCGTCGTCGACGGTCCCGAAGATGAAGTCGATGCGACCCTCGACGCACTCGATCTCCTCCTGGACACCTACCTGTCCGTCTCCACGCCGGTACAGCTCGCCGCCGAGCGGCTCCTGACCGAAGGGACGTCGCTGACGGAACAGATCCGGGCGCGCATCACGGCGAACCACCGCATACTGGCGCGGGTCGTGGCCCAACATCCGGCGGCAGGGCTGCTGCGCACCGAAGGCGGGTGGTACGCTGTGATTCAGGTGCCGGCGACCGAGACCGAAGAAACGCTCGCGCTGCGACTGCTGGAACAGGATCGAGTGCTCGTGCATCCCGGCTACTTCTTCGACTTCCCGCGCGAGGCGTTTCTCGTGACGAGCCTGCTCCCGGAGCCCGACCGGTTCGAAGCTGCGGTCACCCGGGTGTTGGCGCGCACGACGGGACGGTAGTCACTCCGCCAGCGGGCCGGCGGCGGAATCTACAGGCCGAGAACGGCGAGGAACCGGTGCAGCTCCTCGTCGTACCGAGCCGCCCGCCGGATATCGGACAGTGTGAAACGCTGGCACAAATGGGTCGCTGTCGGTGGCTTGTCGTATTCCGGCCACTTCTTTCGGAGTTCCGCGAGCGCATGGCGTGCTGGCACTTTTCGCTGCTCATTTCCCGGATACAGCCTAAACAACATCCCCTCCGAATTCGGTTTCTGAAAGATGAGCTGTAGATTCCGTCTGGCCGCCACGGCCCGCGCATCGCGGCCGGCCTTCAGGTCTCTCTCCACGCGATCCCAGTCCAGCAGCACCAGCCGGCTACGGATGTACTGCCGCCCCGGGAGCCTCGTCAGGTGGCGACCCGCTTCCTCAACGACCGCAGCAGAGTCGCCGGCATGAGTCAGCTTGACGTTCAGATGCACGTGCAACCTATGCTCGTCGCAACAGCGTTGGGCAAATTGTGCGAAGGCTCGCTCACTCTTGCCTTCGACTCCGATGAAGACTATTCGTCGGGGCTCTACGGGACTGCGACGGCGCATCAGTTCTCACCCGACCTTGGGGATGCCGCCGAGCACACCGGCACGGTACTTGGGGTAGAGACGGGCGTCGCGCCGAAGACCTCGGACGTCCTGGGCACCGTGCACGCGGGTCGCGCCGTCACGCGTTTTCTCGACGATGAAGACCTCTTCCTTCTCCAAGTCGTCGAGCAGCCCGACGTTGTGGGACGTAACGAAGAGCTGGGCCCGCTTGGGATTCGCTTCGTCTGAATGGAACCAGTCGACGATCTCGCTGACGATATCGACGTGCAGGTCGCCGTCGATCTCGTCGACGATAGCTGGAACCCCCTTCTCGAGCGCGATGTGGAGTTGAGGCAGCAGATGGAACAAACGCTTCGTGCCGCTGGACTCCATAGGCAGAGGGAGAGCAGTGCCGAGGTCGTGGTGCTCGAACCAGACCGCCTGCCAGTGCTCCTTGTCTGCACTTGTTGGGTCCCGGACGTCCACTCCGCTAATTCCGAGATCGCTGGACTGCAGTTGCTTCCTGGCCCAAGCCATCAGCGCGGCGTTCTTCCTGAGGAGATTGGTCACGTGCCCAGTCGGGGGAATCCACGTCTCCGTAAAGAACACATTGCTGGTTGCCGCCACCTCCATCAGCCACTCCGCGACTCGTGTCGCCACAGGTACGTTGAGCAGCGCCAGCGAGGCGATGACCGACGATTCACCCCGAATCGCCCTGAGATTCTTGGAGCCGAGCCCGAGCTCGTTCGAAATCGCCTTGGATATCCGTATCGGTTCATCTGGACCTCTGCGTTCAAATATGCGGCGAGCTCGGCCCCGTGGGAAATAAGTCAACGATTCGTAGCGAAACAGAGCATTCCTGAGGTCGGAGGTTTGTCTTCCCACGGCGAGATCGTAGCGAAACACTTGTGGAGCTTCGTTTGGCGCCAGCCAATCTGCCTCAACCTCCAGGCGAAAGCGCGATGGCTTGTCAAGTGTCTGCCCCGAGACGAACGGCATGACCGCCTTGGTCAGGCTCACTTCCTCGGATTGCAAAGGAAAGGAGACGACACGGGCGACGGCAGTCAAAGCCCTCAGCAGGGTCGTCTTCCCCGACCCGTTGGGCCCCATCAGCACGGCGACGGTCGGAAGGCGGACCTCCGGCTTGGCCACGCTGCGCTGAAACCGCGGCAGATCAGGGGCCGTGGCGGGAATCCGCAGATCGAGAGCCACTTCCTCGCGGATGGAATGGTAGTTGGACACCGAGAATCTGTGGATCATGTCCCGATTCTAACGTTTTTTCGTTGAGATGAGCTCTTGAGCAGGTCCTCACGCACTCCGACGAAACCGGCGGCACCGGCTTGACTTTGCCGAGCGGCCGACAAAGACTCCGAGCCTTGCTGAACTGCCGAAACACGCACCCGCGGTGCCGGCGACCTGGCGCAGGAGCCCTGCACGCATCGAACCGCCAACGCGCCGCCGGACGGGAGCGGACGCCATGACCTCCGGCTCCCCCATTCTCAAGGATCTCGTCCTCGTCGGCGGCGGCCACAGCCACGTCATCGTGCTCCGCCGGCTCGGGATGCGTCCGATCCCCGGCGTGCGGATCACGATCATCGCGCGCGATCTCCATGCGCCGTACTCGGGGATGCTGCCCGGCCTGATCGCCGGGCTCTATGCGTTCGACGACGTCCACATCGACCTGGGGCCGCTCGCGCGCTTCGCCGGGGCGCGGCTGTTTCATGCCGAAGCGGTGGGCCTCGATCTGGACAAACGCACCGTGCTGTGCCGCAAGCGGCCGCCGGTGCCCTACGACGTACTGTCGATCGACACCGGCATCGCGCCGCGGCTCGACGTCGACGGCGCGGGCGCACACGCCGTTCCGGTCAAACCCATCGGCGGTCTGGTGGCGCGCTGGGAGCGGCTGGAACGGCGCGTGCGCGAGAGTCCCCGGCGGCTGCGGGTGGCGATCGTCGGCGCGGGGGCGGCCGGCGTGGAGCTGACGCTGTCGATGCAGCACGCGCTCTCGACGCGCGCGCGGGCCGAGGCGGGCGGCTTCCACGTGCCGGAGTTCCACCTGTTCGGCGCCGCGCCCACCGTGCTGCCGACGCACAACCGCGGTGCGCAGAGACGGTTCCGCCGCGTGCTCGCCGAACGCGGCGTGCACGTGCATCCCGGCACGCGGGTCACGCGGGTCGACGCCGGCCGGCTGGAAACCGCGGACGGCGAGTCGTTCAAGGTGGACGAAGTCGTCTGGGCCACCGCCGCCGCGCCGCCTCCCTGGCCCGCCGCCTCCGGACTCGCGGTGGACGGCGCCGGGTTCATCGCGGTCGACGCGACGCTGCAGTCGACCTCGCATCCTGGCGTCTTCGCGGCGGGAGACGTCGCCGCGGTGGTAGATCATCCGCGCGAGAAGGCGGGGGTGTTCGCCGTGCGCCAGGGCAAGCCGCTGGCGGCGAACCTGCGAAGAGCACTTCTCGGCCGGAAGCTGCGGCCGTTCCACCCGCAGCGGCAGTTCCTGAGCCTGATCAGCACCGGCGACCGCTACGCCGTCGCCTCGCGCGGCCGCTGGTCGGCCGAAGGGGCCTGGGTCTGGCGCTGGAAGGACCGGATAGACCGGCGCTTCATGCGGCGGTTCGCGGATCTGCCGGAGATGGATACGGAGGCGGCGGGAGCGCGGCGGGCGCCGGCCGTACCGCCGGGCCTGGCCTCGCCGGACGTCGTGCGCGAGCTGTCGGTGGTCGCCATGCGCTGCGGCGGCTGCGGATCGAAGGTGGGGGCCACGCTGCTGGACCGGGTCGTCGCGCGGCTGGAGCCCGTGCGCCGGGACGACGTGGTGGTCGGCCTCGACGCCCCGGACGACGCCGCGGTGGCCTCGCTGCCGCCGGGCAAGCTGCTCGTACAGTCGGTGGACGCGTTCCGTTCGATGATCGACGATCCCTGGCTGTTCGGGCGCATCACCGCGAACCACTGCCTGAGCGACCTCTACGCGATGGGTGCCGATCCGTGCTCGGCGCTCGCCATCGTCACCATCCCCCACGGACTCGAATCGAAGATGGAGATCCTGCTGGAGGACCTGCTGTCCGGCGCCGTCGCCGTGCTGAACGAAGGCGGCGCGGCCCTGGTCGGCGGGCACACCAGCGAGGGTGCGGAAGTCCAGCTCGGCCTGTCGGTGAGCGGGTCCATCGACCCGGATCGGATTCTCCGCAAGGGCGGTCTGCGCCCCGGCGACCGGCTGGTCCTGACCAAGCCGCTCGGCACCGGCACGCTCCTCGCCGCCGACATGCGGGGCAAGGCGAAGGCGCGCTGGGTGGACGGCGCGATCCGGGCGATGCTGCACTCCAACCGCGACGCGGCCGGTGCGGTGCGCGCCCACGGAGGACGCTCGTGCACCGATGTGACCGGGTTCGGGCTGCTCGGCCATCTCGTCGAGATGACGAAGGCGTCCGGGGTCGACGCCCGGGTGAAGCTCGACGCGGTGCCGATCCTCGACGGGGCGGAAGACACCGCCGCCGGGGGACTGCTGAGCTCCCTCCAGCCGCAGAACGTCCGTCTCCGGCGGGCCGTCGCCAACCTGGAGACAGCGGGGGCCGACCCGCGCCATCCCCTGCTGTTCGACCCGCAGACCGCCGGCGGGTTGCTCGCGGGCGTACCCGAGGCGCAGGCCGAGGCGTGCGTCGGCCGACTCCATGCCCTGGGCTACACTCACGCGGCAGTCATCGGCGCGGTAGCCGAGCGGGACGATCGCGCACCGCCGATTACGATCGACTGAGCCGGTCGCTCGTTCCGGCGCCGCATTGCGCTCGCAGGCACGGCCCCCGGGGGACGGCGGAACCGCCGGATCGGCTACTGGAACGCGGAACCACGGGAGGATTCGGACGATGATCGAAGTCGGAAAGCCGGCCCCTGCATTCACCCTGCAGAACCAGGACGGTGACGCCGTAAGCCTCGCCGGCCTCAAAGGGCGGTGGGTGGTGGTCTACTTCTACCCGAAGGACGATACGCCCGGATGCACCAAGGAGGCCTGCGAGTTCACGGCCGGCATCGGGGGGTTCGAGAAACTGGACGCGGCAATCCTGGGCTGCAGCCCGGACGATGCGGCGTCCCATCGGAAGTTCATCGCGAAGTACGACCTGAAGGTGCAGCTCCTGTCCGACCCGACGCACGCCACGATGGAGGCGTACGGCGCGTGGGGCGAGAAGGTGCTCTACGGCCGCAGGTCAGTCGGCGTCATCCGCTCGACCACGCTGATCGACCCGGACGGGAACGTCGCGCACCACTGGAAGAAGGTGAAGGCGGCCGGGCACGCCGAGCACGTGGCGGCGCGCCTCGCGGCGCTCCGGGGATGACGCTTTCGCCGGCGCGGCCGGCGCCCTCCGGCGCCTGCCGGCTGTTGACAGGTCTGGTAAACTGCATTTTCCTGCATGTTCGGCCGCTCCACCTACCCCGCCCTCCTCGCACTGTGGGCTCTTGCGCCCGCGGGTTGCGCCGTGCAGTCGGCGCCGGCCGCGGAACCGACCGCGTGGGTCCGAGCCTCCGTGCCGGACGGGCTCGACGACATCTTCCTGCCGAAGCTGACGCGAACCGTGGCCGGGGAGGTGCCGCGCGGCGCCACGCTCGCGACGCTGTTCGACCGCCACGACCTGGACGACGTGGCGCACCCGCTGATCGAGGCGATCCGGGAGGTCTTCGATCCCCGCCGGCTGCAGGTCGGAAACCCCTATCACCTCGTATTCGGACTCGACGAGGGACCGTTGCGGCAGTTCGAGTATCACATCGACGACGAGGGGTACCTCCGAGTCGCCGCCGCCGAGGACGGATTCGAAGCCGCGGTCGTGCCCTACCGCCAGGCTCGCGCCGAACGGGTGCTTGAAGCCGATATCGACGCCGAGAACAACTCCATCGTCGCGGCTCTGGGCGCCCAGGACAAGGGCGTGATGCTCGCCGTGGCGCTCGCCGAGGTGCTGAGCGGCGAGATCGACTTCAACAACGACCTGCGCCGGGGCGACAGCTTCAGCATGCTCTACGAAGAGGTCTATCGCGAGGAGCGGTTCGAGGAGCGCGCCGGCGAGGACCTCTCGTTCTCCCGCTACGGCGACGTGCTGGCGACCGAGTTCACCAACGACGGACGGCGCCTGCAGGCGTTTCGCTTCCACGTCCCGGGGGAGCCCGAGGCGCAGTACTTCGACGAGCAGGGCCGCTCGATGAAGCGGCTGTTCCTGCGCTCCCCGTTCCGCTTCGAGCCGCGCATCACCTCGCGTTTCTCCTACCGGCGGGTGCATCCGATCCTCGGCGGCGTGCGGCCGCATCTCGGCGTCGACTACGGCGCCCCGACCGGCACGCCGGTCATCGCGGTCGCCACCGGCACGGTCGTCTCGGCGGGCCGCAGCGGCGGCTCCGGCAACATGGTCCGGCTGCGCCACACCAACGGCTACGAGACCTACTACCTGCACCTGTCCCGCTTCGCCCGGGGATTGCGTCGCGGCGCGCGCGTGTTCCAGGGGCAGGAGATCGGCTACGTCGGCTCGACCGGCCTGTCGACCGGCCCGCACCTCGACTACCGGATGCGGAAGAACGGCACGTTCGTCAATCCGCTCATCGAGCACCGCAATCTGCCGCCCGGCGACCCGGTACCCGAGGTGCATCTCGCCGCGTTCCACGCACTCCGGAACGAGGCGCTTGCGCGACTCGGGTCTCCGGTCCGGCCCCGTCCCGTCGATTCCGACGCCGCCCAGTAGCGGGACAGCCTGCCTTGGCCATCCTGCGCCCGTTCCGCGCACTCCGCCCGGCACCGGCCGCGGCCGGCGCCGTGGCCGCCGTGCCCTACGATGTCGTGTCCACCCGCGAAGCGCGGGATCTGGCGGCGGACAATCCGCTGAGCTTTCTCCGCGTGTCGCGCGCCGAGATCGACCTGCCGGACGGCGCCGACCCGTACGGCCCGCAGGTCTACGAGCGGGCGGCCCGCAACCTGAAGGTGCTCGCCGAGCGGGCGCCGCTGGTCGTCGATCCGGAGCCCGCCCTCTACCTCTACCGCATGCAGGCGGACGCGCACGAGCAGATCGGGCTGGCCGGCTGCTTCTCGCTCGCCGAGTACGACCGGCACGTCATCAAGCGCCACGAGCGGACCCGGCGCGACAAGGAGGACGATCGGACCCGGCACATGGTGGCGCTGCGGGCGCAGACCGGCATCGTGTTCCTGACCTACCGCGCGACCGCGAGGCTCGACGGCGTGGTCGACGGCGGCGCGGCCGATCCCCCGCTGCTCGACGTCGCGGCGACGGACGGCGTGCGCCACAGCGTGTGGCGGCTGTCGCCCGAGGCGGCGAGCGCCGCGGTCTCGGCTTTCGCCGCTGTACCCGCCGTGTACATCGCCGACGGGCACCATCGGATCGCCAGCGCGGCCCGGGCGCGCGACGAGCTGGCCGGCGACGATCCGGCGCACGCGTCGCGGTTCTTCCTCGGCGTGGCGTTCCCCGACCGGCAGACGCGCATCCTGCCTTACAACCGGACGGTGGCGAACCTGGCGGGTCGGACGACGGAGCAGTTTCTGACCGCGTTGCGCGAACGCTTTCCGGTCATGGCCGACGGTCCGCGGGTCCCGCCCAGGGGGCGGCTGGCGATGTACCTGGAGGGAGGCTGGTTCGGCATCGACCTGGAGCAGGCGAAGGCGGGCGCCCTGGGAGATCCGGCCGCGCAACTGGACGTGGCGATTCTCCAGGACCGCATTCTCGCCCCGCTGCTCGACGTGGCGGACATTCGTACCGATCCGCGGATGACGTTCGTCGGCGGAGCGCGAGGGGTCGGGGCGCTGGAGCAGGCGGTCGACTCGGGCGCCGCGGCCGTCGCGTTCTCGCTGGCGGCGGTCACGCCCGACGAGCTGCTGGCGGTCTCCGACGCGGGCGGCATCATGCCGCCCAAGTCGACCTGGTTCGAGCCGAAGCTGCGCGACGGCCTGCTGATTCACCCCATCTGATCGCACCATCCGAGGAGCTTGTGGCGGAACGGGTCTTCAACTTCGGCGCCGGTCCGGCGGTGCTTCCCGAACCGGTCCTCGAACGGATTCGCCAGGATCTCCCGGCGCTGCCGGGCGTGGGGATGTCGGTGCTGGAGATCAGCCACCGCTCATCGGCGTTCGACGAGATACTGGCGGCGGCGGAGACCGGTATCCGCGCCCTGGCCGGCGTACCGGACGACTACCACGTCCTGTTTCTCCAGGGGGGCGCCACGCTGCAGTTCTCGATGGTACCGATGAACCTGCTCCCCGCGGACGGCGAGGCCGACTACCTGCTGACCGGATCGTGGGCCGCGCAGGCGGCGCGCGAGGCGGAGAAGTTCGGGTCCGTGCGCGTGGCCGCCACCACTGAGCCGGAGGGTTACCGGCGCCTGCCGACCCCCGGCGAGATCGGCGTCTCGCCGGACGCGGCCTACGCCCACCTGACGACGAACAACACGATCGCGGGCACGCAGTGGGGCGCGATGCCGGACGTCGGCGACCGGCCGCTGGTGGTCGATGCATCGTCCGACATCTTCAGCCGCCCCATCGACGTTGCCGCTCACGGGCTCATCTACGCCGGCGCGCAGAAGAACCTGGGCCCGGCCGGCGTGACGGTAGTGATTGTCCGCGCCGACCTGGCGGAGCGGGGGTCGCCGGCGCTCCCGAAGCTGATGCGCTACGCCACCTACGTCCAGGGCGGGTCGCGCCCCAACACGCCGCCGGTCTTCGCCATCTACGTGGTCTCGCTGGTCACGGCCTGGCTGCGCGGCCAGGGCGGCCTGGAGGCGGTGGCCGCGCGCAACGAGCGCAAGGCGGCGAAGCTGTACGCGGCCATCGACGGCACCGACTTCTACCGCGGCGTGGCCGAGCCGGGCAGCCGTTCGCTGATGAACGTCACGTTCCGGCTCCCGACGCCGGAGCTCGAGAAACGGTTCGTCGAGGAGGCCGAGGCCGCGGGTCTGGCCGGGCTCAAGGGACACCGCTCGGTCGGCGGGCTCCGCGCGTCCATCTACAACGCGTTTCCGGAAGCGGGCGTCGAGGCCCTCGTTACGTTCATGGCGGAATTCGAGCGCGTGCGCGGGTAAGAACGAATACGTGCACTCACAGAATGGCCCCTCGCGTAGTGCACGCTACTCGACGTCGAGAAGAAACCGCCACGCCGCCACCACGTCGATGACGCCGGCGTCGACCGGGATCGTCTCCTCGTCATCGCGGGTCACGATCATCGCCGTACGGAGTCCCAACTCCGCCATCGTGCGACCGAGCGCCCTCACCTCCCGCTTGCGTGTCCGCGGTTCGACCAGCGACTCGCAGACCTGGACCAGCATGCGCGAACCGTCGGGTACCCGCGCCACGAAGTCCACCTCGCGGCCGTTCGCACCCTTGAAGTAGCGGATGTCCGAAGTGGACCGTCTTAACGCCGTGAACACCAGGTTCTCGAGCAGATGGCCGGCGTTGACCAGGATGCCCGAGCCGACCGACCGTGCGAGCGCATGGTCGACGCAGTAGATCTTCTTCGGATTCACGTTGGCGCGGGCCAGCGACGCGTCGAAGACCGGCACCGTGAACAGGAAGAAGGCATCCTCGAACCACTCCACGTAGTCGGCGACCGCCGACTTCGGCGCCCGGTGGCCGAGCGATTGCAGATAGGCGGTGAGCCGGTTGACGGAATAGAGCGACGCGATGTTGTTCACCAGCCGGTGAGCCAGGTCCGAGACCGCACGGGGATGGGCGACGTCGTGCCGCTCCACCAGGTCGCGAAACAGCATGGCGCCCCAGTACTCCTGGTGGATCCTGATGCGCAGCGCGCGATCCAGTCCCGCCACCTCCGGGAACCCGCCGCGTTCCCAGTAGTCCTCGAACGCCTTGCGTACCAGCAGGCGCCGGCGGGTCGACAGGGGGCCGTCGGCATCGATGCCCCTGAAGTCGAGGAACTCCCGGAACGAGAAGGGGAAGATCTCCCACGACAGCGCCCGGCCGCGCATCTGGGTCGCGATCTCCCGCGACAGCATCCGCGCCGACGAGCCGGTGATGTACACCTCGCACTTCTCGGTCCGCATCAGGCGGTCGACGAACGGCTCCCAACCGGGGACGACCTGGATCTCGTCGAAGAAGCAGTAGACCGTCTCGGTGTTCTTCTTCTCCGGGTGGAGCGAGAAGTAGGCGTCCACCACGACGCCGAGACCCTCGTGCCGCAGATGCCGGAGGCGGTCGTCGAAGAAGTTCAGGTAGAGGACGTTGTCGCGCGACACGCCGCGGTCGAGCAGCTTCTGCACCTGCTGGAACAGGAACGTCGACTTGCCGGCACGCCGCGGACCGATGCAGACGGTGGCCTTGCCCGGCACCGGCGTCACGTCGACCCGGCGCGGGATGCCGGTCGGCAGCTCGGCCTCGCGGAAGTCCAGGATGATCTCGCGCAGGGAGTCTTGCATCGCGCTTTCTGGGCTTCATTGTTGCTCATACCGCCATTTACTGGCAAAAATTGTTTTCACTTTGCGGCTGATCCGGCAACTTTCTCGTCCGAAACCAGGCGACACGCAGGCCGCCGCCAGTCTCTCGACACCCGGACACTTGTGTCCTATCTTGCCGAGGATCGGTGAAGGGTCGGCAGTTCATCGACCGCGTGGTCGAAATCGGACGCGATGTCCGGTGAGCGTCCGTGTTCCGGAGGTCGTCCATGCGTTTCGTCTAGCCCGCGCGCCTGCGCCGGACCGGTCCCGACGAGGTTGTCGCTTCGTTCCGCGACTTGCCGGAGTGTCTGACATCCGGCAGGAACGATGCCGAGGCGCTGACCGAAGCCGCCGACGCGCTGGAGGAAACGATCGCAGGCCGCATCATCGACGGCGATCCGATCCCGCGACCCAGCGCCCGGCGCACCGGCGAGCATCGAGTCGCCGTGCCACCCACCATGGCCGCCAAGGCGGCGCTCGTGCTGGCTTTCCGAGACAGCGGCCTGTCGCGTCTTGCGTTTGCCCGGCGTCTCGGTGTCGACGACAAGGTCGTCCGCCGCATGCTGGATCCGCGCCACGCCACCGCGGCCAACCGGCTCCACAAGGCACTGCGGCTGCTCGGCCGCGAGCTCGTGGTGGAATCCACCGCAGCGTGAGCGGCGCCGTGCGCTGCCGTTGCCCTGGCGCACAGCGCATCGTCCGGAAGGACTGCTTGGGATTGTCCGTCACCTGCGCCGCGAGCCCTGGCACCAATCAAAGTATGGAGCGCCTCTTCCTCGTTCTCGACGAGGTTCAGGAACGGCGCGATGTTCGGTGACCCCGGCCCGCCGAAGAATGCCCGCCGGACGATCACCCACCGCATGGGCGCCGGTTCCACGGGCACGGCGCGATTCCGGCGCTCCATCACGATGCCGGCAGCCGCCAACTGCGCGAGGCGGCCGGCAACCTCGTCAAGGGGTCTGCGGGGTTCATCCGCGACGCGCTCCAAGGGCACACGAGGAGGCATCCGGCGCCACGGTTCACGACGTCTCGCGCCCCGAGCTCGCCCGTCGCGCCGGGCCGGGGGACTGGCCGGGCTTCGACCTGCTCTCGGTCGCCCCGACCGGCGACCGCAGCGCCATCGAGGTCAAGGGCCGGGGGTGTGGCTCTTTTCCGTCGCCGGCTGCAAGGGGTCGCTGTCGCGGGAAAAAG
>WTFV01000109.1 GCA_011523845.1 Acidobacteriota bacterium
CACGGCTCGCACGTCGCCGACCGGCGCATCACCAAGGAGGCGGTGCCAGGCTGGGTGCGGGCGTGGGACGTGCGCACCGGCGAGCACGCCTGGGACTTCCACACCGTGCCCAACGGCGCCGACGAGTTCGGGGTCGACACCTGGCTGAACGAATCGTGGCGTTACTCGGGCAACGCCAACGTCTGGTCGATGCTGGCCGGCGACAACGAGCTGGGGCACGTCTATCTGCCGACCGGGACGACCACCAACGACTACTACGGCGTCGACCGGCTCGGGGACAACCTGTTCTCCGAGACGCTGATCGCCGTCGACGTCGAGACCGGCCAGCGCGAATGGCACTTCCAGGCGGTCCACCACGGACTGTGGGACTACGATTTCGCGACCCACCCGAACCTGGTGGACGTGGTGGTCGACGGCCGCCCGATCAAGGCGATCGCGCAGGTCAGCAAGCAGGGCTTCGTCTACGTGTTCGACCGCGTCACGGGCGATCCGATCTGGCCGATCGAGGAGCGCCCGGTGCCGCAGGAGACGAACATGCCGGGCGAGGTGCCGTCGCCGACGCAGCCCTTCCCGACGAAGCCGGCCCCGTTCGACTACCAGGGGGTCACCATCGACGACCTGGTCGACTTCACGCCGGAGATCCGGCAGATGGCCATCGAGGCGGTCGAGGGCTTCCGGCTCGGACCGCTGTTCACGCCGCTCGACCGGCCGATCGAAGGGGTCACGTTCGGCACCATCATGCGTCCGCCGCCGGGAGGAACAGCCGGCTGGTCGGGGGGCGCGGTCGATCCCGAGACCGGGATGCTCTACGTACCGTCGCGCAACCGGACGGCGGTGGTCTCGCTGTATCAGCCGGACCCGGCGCTCGGCGCCACCGTCGCCTACACCCACGGCGCGCCCGAGGCGGAGCGCCTCGCCCGGGGCGGCAACATCCGCCGCGAGCCGCAGATGCCGCAGGGGCTGCCGCTGGTCAAGCCGCCCTACTCGCGGATGACGGCCATCGACCTGAACACCGGCGAGCACGCCTGGTGGGTGCCGACCGGCAACGGCGACCGCTACCGCAACCACCCGCTGCTGCGCGACCTGAACCTGCCGCCGCTCGGCGGGGACAACGCCATCAACGGCCCGCTGTTGACGAAGACACTGCTGATCTACTGCCTCACCGCGGGCGGCTCGGACGGCGGCCCGCGGCTGGTGGCCTACGACAAGGCGAACGGCGCGGAACTCGCGTCGGTCGACCTGCCGAGCGGCGCCATCGGCACGCCGATGACCTACCTGCTCGACGGCCGGCAGTTCATCGCGCTCACGGTCGGCGGCGGCCCGCGGCTCGTCGCGTTCGCGCTGCCGGAGGGCGACCGCAATCGGTAGGCTGTCCGTGGCGATGCCACTGCGTGGAGGATCGGCCCACTCCATCGACTCGTAGAGGGGTGCCGTGTTCTTCCCGACCGTATTCCGAGAAAAGGCGCTGGCCCGCCGTGCAAGGCAGGAGGCCATCGACGCCAGGCTGCAGGTCACGGCGCCCCACGAATGGCTGTTGGTGTCGGGACTGGGCGTGGCCCTGGTCGCGTTGCTGGCCTATGGCCTGATCGGGCGAGCGGAGCGCAGCCTCTCCGTCGAGACGGTGCTGGTCCAGCCCGGGGAGCGCGTCGACGTGGTGGCCGGCGCGTCCGGCGTGGTTGTCGACGTGCTCTCGGAGGTCGGCGACACGGTGGCGCAGGGTCAGTCCATCGCGCGCGTGCAAACGCCTGAAGCGGAGCGGTGGGACGCCATCCTGCACCGCCTTCGCGAGTCGTTGGAGAACACGGGCGCCCCGCCGGGCCCGGCCGCGGCCGAAGGCCTCCGCGCCCTTGTCGCCCCGCGCTCCGGGACCGCGCAACGCGGGCCCGGGAACTTCACGACCCAGGATATCGTGGCTCCGCATGACGGCGAACTCGTGACGCTTGCCCTGGCGGCGGGCCGGCGGGTCGCGGCCGGCGAGCTCGCGGCCCGCATTCGCACGGCGTCCGTCGGCCCGGTGGAGGCGATCGGGTTCGTCACGCGCGAGGAGGCCATGCAGCTTGCGCCCGGCATGCAGGCGCAGGTGCGTCTGGTCGTGCCCGGCGCGGGCGCACCTCGAGTCCTGCCGGCGCGCGTCGAGCGCGTCTCGCCCCGCGTCGTACCCGCGGCGCCGTGGATGATCGAGTTCGGGCTCGAGCCGCCGCTACGCGCCCATCTGTTGCGCGCGACACTGACGGACCCGGAACCACCGCCGGTCGTCGATGGCGCCGCCGGCACGTTGCGGATCGTCCTCGGCCATCGTTCATTCGCCTCGCTGCTATTCGGGAACGGCGGCGGCTGATGGGCCTCGCGGTCGACGCCAAACGCCGGCGCCGGGTGCGCACGCCGACGCTGCTGCAGAACGACCCCGCCGAGTGCGGGGCGATCAGCCTCGGCATCGTGCTCGCTTTCTTCGGCCGCTGGGTGCCGATAGAAGAGCTGCGCGCCGCCTGCGACGTGACTCGCGACGGCTGCGACGGCGTCGACCTCCTGCGAGCCGCCAGACACTTCGGCCTCGAACCCCAGGGCTGGCGCAGGGAGCCCCATCAGCTCCATGCCATGCGCATGCCGCTCATCCTGTTCTGGGATTTCAGCCATTTCCTGGTGCTGGAGGGCCATGCGCGCGGCCGCTACTACGTCAACGACCCCGACAGCGGGCGCAGGACGGTCGACGAGGACGAGTTCGACAAGGGGTTCAGCGGCGTGGCCGTGAGTTTCGAGCCGGGCGCCCACTTCGAGCCGGGCGGGCGTCGCCCCGGCATCCTGCCCCGGCTCCGGCCCTGGCTGCGCGACGGCAAGGCGCCCCTCGCCTTCGCGTTCACCTGCGGCCTGCTGCTGTCGTCGACGGCGCTGGCCCTGCCGCTGCTGCTCAACCTGTTCGTCGACTACGTGCTGAGCGGCCGGGAGCCTTCCTGGGGGCGAGCGCTGGTCATCGGCGCGACGGTTGCGGCCGGGCTCGTCTACCTGCTCACGTGGCTCCGGGAGCGCTGCCTGCGCCTGCTCTCGGTGCGGCTTTCGCTCGGTCGCGCCGACCACTTCATCAGTCACCTTTTCCGACTGCGCACGGAGTTCTTCGCCCACCGCTACGCGGGCGATCTGACCGCGAGGATGCAGTCCATCAACGAGGTCGCCACCGTGGTGACGGGCCAGTTCGCGGGTGTCGGCATCGAGCTCGCCACCAGCCTCCTGTTCGTCGTGCTGATGGTCGTCTACGACCCGCTGCTGGCCGGGGTGGTGGTCGCGCTGGGCGCGGCGAGCGCGCTTCTGACCCGCGCGGTGACCCGCTCGCGGATCGAAGAGAACCGCCGGTTGCAGCGCGAGGCAGGCAACATGCAGGGAGCGGGGATGAACGGATTGCGCTCCATCGACATGCTGCAGACGGTGGCTGCCGAGAACGATTTCTTCGTCCACTTCACCGGCTATCAGGCCCGCGAACTGCTGGCCCGACAGCGCTTCACGGAGCTTGGCCACGTGATTGCGGCGCTGCCGGTTCTGTTTCTGATCGCCGGCAACGCCGCGGTGATCGGCCTGGGCGGCCTGCGCGTGATGGCGGGCGACATGACGCTGGGTGCGATGACGGCCTTCTACGTGTTGGCGGCGAGCTTCCTGCTGCCGATCGGGCGGTTCGTGCAGTTCGCGGACCTGTTCCAGGTGCTCGAGGGCCACCTGCAGCGCCTCGACGATGTCTTCGACGCGCCCGAGGACGCCGTCCTGGCCAGGTCCGACGAAGAGCCGGCCGAACGGCCGCCGGCGTTCGCCCGGCGGTTGCGGCTGACGGGCCGGGTGGAGCTGCGGAACGTGACGTTCGGCTACAAGAGCACCGAGGAACCCCTGATCGAGGACTTCAGCCTGGTCGTCGAACCCGGCCAGCGCGTAGCCATCGTCGGGCCGACCGGTTCGGGGAAGTCCACGCTGGCGTCTCTGGTGACGGGAACCCAGCGGCCCTGGTCCGGCGAGATCCTGTTCGACGGCAAGCCCCTCGCCGAGGTGCCGCGCGATCTGCTGACGGACTCGGTATCGCTGGTCGACCAGCACATCTTCCTGTTCGCCGGCTCGGTGCGCGACAACCTGACCCTGTGGGATCGGGCAACGCCGGATCAGGCCCTGGTGGCCGCGGCCAGGGATGCCGGCATCCACGCGGAGATCGTCGCCCGGCCCCAGGGCTACGACGCTCCCGTGCTGGAGGGTGGGCGCAACTTCAGCGGCGGCCAGCAGCAGCGTCTCGAAATCGCCAGGGCGCTGGTGTCGAATCCGACCGTCCTGATTCTCGACGAGGCGACCTGCGCGCTCGATCCGGTCGCCGAGCTGCGTATCGACGACGCCTTGCGCAGCCGCGGCATCACCTGCCTGATCGTTGCCCATCGCCTGAGCACCATCCGGGACAGCGATCTGATCGTCGTGCTCGACCGCGGTCGGGAAGCGCAGCGCGGGACCCATCAGGAACTGATGGAAGATGCCGGCGGCCTGTACCGTCGACTCATGGAGGCCGAGCAGTGATGGCCGAAGCCCCCGAACGCAAGCCCCTTCCCACCGGCGGGCGGCCCTCGGACGCCGCCGCCGGCGCTGCCGCCGAATGGCTGGCCGACTTCGCCCTGGCGCACGGCACGCCGTTCGCCGGCGGCGGCAACCGGCCCGTTCGCCTGGACGATCCCGATGCCTTGTGGTTCATCGCCCGCGGTTCGGTGAACGTGTTCGTGGCGCGCGCGCAGGACGGCGAATTCGTCGAGTTCAAGCACCTCCTTCGCGCGGGGCGCGGCCGTCTGCTGTTCCCGACCGAAGAAGGGCCGAACGCGCTTGTCGCCAAGGGGCTCTCCGATTCCGAGCTGCGGCGCGTGTCGCGCGACGACCTCCTGGCGGCGGACGAGGGCGGCGCCGTCGTCGAGCAGGTGGATCTCTGGATCGCCGAAATCTCGGCCACCGTGGCCCTGGACGTGACCCATCGGCCGCACACCGAGTGTTTTCTTTCCGACGGCGCCGCGGTGGACCTGGAGCCTGGCGCGGTCGTTTCCGCCAAGCGCGGCGTCGTCTGGACGTCGAGCAGCGATGGCAGCCTCGCGTTCCTGGGCACCGAGGAACCCGGCGGTTCCGGCTTCGTGCCCGTCGCGCCCGGCAGTTGGGTCAGCGTGTCCGGCCCGACCCGGCTGCAGGGCGCTTCCTCCCGGGAGTTGCATCGCGGGGGGCGCCTGTTGGCGGCGCTGGCCGATTTCCATCGCCTGGCGCTGGCCGCCGACGACCTCAACCGCCGCCTGTTGCTGGCCGACGCCGCAAACCTGCGCGCCGCGCAAACGCGATATCGCCGGGAGAGCGAAGATGCAGCGCGCCGAAAACTCTTCGACGTACTCGATGCACGCGGCTCCCGGCCGAAATCGAGCGGCGCCGCGCTGCAGGCGGCGCTGGCCCTGGTCGGCGGCCACGAGGGCATCCGGTTCCGGACGCCGCCGGCCCCGCAGGGCAGCCGGAGCTCCCCCGAGACCGATCAGTCTCTGGACCGCATTCTGAGCGCATCGGGAGTGCGCGGGCGCGAGGTCGCACTCCGTGCAAGCGATCGCTGGTGGCTCGGCGACAGCGGCTCGATGCTGGCGTTCAGGCGCGAGGACGGCGCGCCGATCGCCCTGGTTCCGGGCCGCTTCGGGCGCTACCGCATGGTGGACCCTTCATCGGGCCGGACACGGCCTGTCGATGCCGGTCGGGCCGCCTCGCTGCACTCGAATGCGATCTTCTTCTATCAGCCGCTGCCTCCCGGCAGGAGGTCAGGCGTCGGCGACCTGGCCCGGGTCGCGTTCCGCCGGTGGAAGGGCGACGTGTTCAGGTTCGCAACGGCCGGACTGCTGGCCGGCCTCGCCATGCTCGTTCCCGCCGTCCTGCTCGGCGTCTTCGCCGACGAGGTGGCGCCGGCGGGGCGCGTGGGCATGCTGGCCGGGCTGACGGCGGGGATGCTGTTGCTGGCACTGACGGCGGCCCTGCTCCAGGTGCGTGAAGGAACGGCCTTGATGCGTCTGGAAGGTCGCGTCGCCGCACGCGTCACGGCGGCGCTGTGGGACCGCCTGCTGGACCTGCCGGCAGCCTTCTTCCGCGACTTCACGTCCGGCGACCTGGGAATGCGCGCCCTGGCGTTCCAGGGCCTGCGCGATCAGGTGTCGGGCGTGGTCATGGGGGCGCTGCTGTCGACCGTTTTCCTGCTGCCGACGTTCGTCCTGCTGTTCGTCTACGACGTCGCGATGGGTTGGCTGGGTCTTGCGGGCGGCCTCGTCGCGCTGGGGGTGACCGTCACGCTCGGCGCACGGCAAGTACCGCATCACCGGCGGTTGGTCGCCGCGCAGCGCTCGGTGGCCGGCGTCCTGCTGCAGTTGATCGGCGCCGCGCACAAACTGCGCGCCACCGGGAAGGAGTGGACGGCTTTCACGAGGTGGGCGCAGGACTACCGCGAACAGACGCGCAGCGCAATGCACGTCGGCGCCCTGAACGAGCATCTGGTCGCGTTCACGGCCACGGCGCCCCTGCTGGCTACCGCCGGGCTGTTCGCCGTGGCCGTCGAAATGCGGCCCGCCACACTGTCGGCGGGCGCCTTCCTGACCGTCTACGCGGCCTACATGGTCTTCATGTCGGCGATTACCGCGCTCGGCCACGCCATGTCCGGGGTGGCCGCCATCGTGCCGGCCGTCGAACAGGTTTCTCCGATCCTCGAAGCTGCGCCGAAGCGCACCGCCGGGGACGCCATCGTGCCGAAGCTGCGCGGCGGCGTACGCCTGGACAGGGTGAGTTTCCGCTATACCGCGGGTGGCCCTCCGGTGCTGCGCGACGTTTCCATCGACGTGCAGCCCGGCGAGTTCGTTGCCCTGGTCGGCGGTTCCGGCGCCGGCAAGAGCACCATGCTGCGCGTCATCCTCGGCCTCGAGAAGCCGTCGTCCGGCGTCGTCTACTACGACGGTCACGATCTCGACCGCATCAACCGACGCGCCGTGCGTCGACAGGTCGGCGTGGTGGCGCAGGACGGCTCGTTGCGGCCCCGGACGGTTTGCGACAACATCATCGGCATAGCGACGGACCTGACGCTGGACGACGCGTGGCGCGCCGCCCGCCTTGCCGCGGTCGACCGTGACATCAGGGCGATGCCGATGGGCATGTTCACCGTCGTCACCGAGAACTCGGCCGTGTTCTCCGGCGGGCAGGTCCAGCGCATCCTGCTGGCTGCAGCCCTGGTGCGCAGCCCGTGCGTGCTCCTGCTCGACGAGGCCACCAGTTGGCTCGACAACAACACGCAGGCAACGGTCATGGGGCGAATCGAGGAGCTCGCCGTCACCCGCATCGTCATCGCCCACCGGCTCTCCACCATCCGCAAGGCGGACCGCATCTACGTGCTCGACGAGGGCCGGGTGGCGCAGCAGGGAACCTTTGCGCAACTGATCGAGACGCCGGGCATCTTTCGAGACCTCGCGACCCGCCAGATGACCTGACAGCCCGTGGTGAAAACCCCGCGTCGCACCGGGAGCGGCGAGGCGCCTGCCTGACAAGGCGTGAGGAGGGCGTGCGGGCGCCCCGCTCAGGCGCAGAAGGGAAGCCCCGGTCGGCGAAGAAGACCGGCAGGATCGACAGCGCGCTGAAGCCGGACGAGACGGGCATGGCGCGCCTCCCCGAAATGCGCTCGCCAGCGGGAAGCATCGTAGCCGGTCGCGCCCGACACGTAGGCGCAGCCGCCGAGATCGCGAATCGCGCGATCGGCAACGTCGAGACGGGCGCGGGCCTCGACCGCCTCCGCGCGTCGCTCGAACATGGGCAGGACTGAGTACGAGAAGAACCGGTCGCCCGGGGGCCGCACGAGCGCAGGCGCATCGATGTGCGCGCTGCCGATGAAGAAGCAACCGGCCCAGCCGAGCTCGTCTGGAAGCACGTCGAGGGGCACGGGCGGACGCGCAAGGAGTCGACGGAGCGCACGCCACGGCAGAAACCAGTCGCGCCAGGGATAGAAACGCTGCCTCGGAAACTGATCGTCCGGCAGGAGGCCGGCGCGGCCGATGTCGTCGGCGTCGGCAGCGAACTGCGCCTCGACGCAACCGAGACCGAGAAGGAGTTCGAGGGGCGAGGGTCCGGGAGGCTCGTACTCGATGCCGACGCGAAACAGCGCTTCGCCCGCATGCGGCCGCAGCTCGAGGCGCAGGTGACCATAGCGGGGATCCGCATACAGACGCTCCACGTCGTCGGCGAGACGATCCATGTCGACGTAGCGCAAGTGATAGTAGCGAATGCGCGAAGGGCACCGGCGAAGCCGCAGCCACGCCCGAGTGATCACCCCGAACTGGCCCTGTCCGGCGCGCACCGCGTCGAAGAGTTCCGGCTCCACGTCGCGCGAACACGTCGCGAGATCACCCGCGGGAGTGACTACTTCGAGACGCTCGACGTGCCCGACCTGCGCGCCGAAGCGCACCGAAGCGGCGCCGAAACCACCCGCCGACAACGTGCCGCCCACGGTCGGAAAGGCACTGTCGGTGAGTACCGGCACGGTCAACCCGGTCCCGTGCAGCGCGTCGATGACGCCGCCCCACGGCTGGCCGCCGCCGACTTCGAGGATGTCCCCCTCCCGGAGCATCACCCCGCAAAGACGCGACGTGTCGATGACCAGCCCGTCGCGAACGACGGTGTGGCCCGACTGCGAGTGCCCCGCGCCGCGCACCGCGACGGCGAGCCCGTCGGAACCGGCGGAACGAAACGCGAGCGAGACCTCGCGGGCGGACGAGGGACGAGCGACCCGGGCGGGCGCGCCGTGGACGAGACCGCCGAAATCGCGTGCGAGCGAGGCCGGAGAACCGCCGTGCGACGCGCGAGGAGACGAGGTCATGGGTTGCCGAAAGCGCAACAGACATCCTTCCGGGGCGCTTCGCGACGACGGCGTTCGGATCCTACTGGCGAGCGGCGTCCCGAACGACGCCGGCGTCGTGCAGCGCCTCGATTTCCGCGTCGTTCAGGTCCAGCTCCGCGTCGAGCACCTCGCCGGTGTGCTCGCCCAGCCGGGGCGGACGCTTCATCGCGGCGCACGATGCCGAAGGCCCCGGAGCGAACCCCAGCATCCGCACCCTGCCGTGCACCGGCAGATCCAGCTCGCGGATGAAGCCGCGCGCGGCCAGGTGGCGGTCCCGGTGCAGGTCGACCGTGTCCAGACACGCCGAACAGGGCACGCCGGCCCCGGCGATCGTCTCCATCGCCTCGTACTTGGTTCGCTCGCGGATCCAGGCGCCGATCTCCTCGCGTAGCGCGCCGGCGTTCTGCAGGCGCCCGCGCGGGCTGCGGAAGCGCGGATCGGCGCGCAGGTCGGGGCGGTCCACGGCCCGGCACAGGGCGTCCCAGTGGCCCTCGGTGAGAGGTTGGAGGTAAATGTAGTCGTTGGCGCCGAACGGCTTGCACGGATACAGGCCGGCCGGCGGCAACCCCAGCGTGTTGCCGATGCGCGGGGCCGCCCGGTCGCGGCGCATCGAGCGTCCGAAGAAGTGGGAGCGCAGGTAGTAGGTCACGGCCTCCTGCATCGACAACTCGATGAACTGCCCTTCACCGGTCCGCTGCTTCTGCAGCCACGCCGCCAGCACCGCCAGCGCCGCCTGCAGGCCGGAACCCGAATCGGCCATCGTCGGGCCGGGCATCAGCGGCGGCCCGGTCGCCTCGCCGTTGACGGAGAATGCCCCGGCGGCTGCCTGCGCCGTCGGATCGACGCTGTCGTAGCCCGCATGGGGACCGCTGGCGCCGAAACCCTTGATGCGCGCGTAGACGAGGCCGGGATTGATGGCGCCGAGCGTCTCGTAGCCGATGTCGAACCGTTCGATCACGCCGGGACCGTAGTTCTCCACGAAGACGTCGAACGCCGGTACCAGGCGCAGCAACAGCTCCCGACCCTCGCGGCGGCCGAGGTCCACCGCCAGGCTGCGCTTGTTCGCGTTCCAGGCGCAGAAGAACGCCGAGTAGCCGCTCCGGCCGTCGCGGCCGAACACGCGGGCGCCGTCGCCTCGTCCGGGCGACTCGATCTTGACCACGTCCGCGCCGAACCACGCCAGCACCTGCGTGCATGAGGGGCCCGCCTCGTACTGGGTCATGTCGAGGACCCTCATTCCATCCAGTGCCGGCATCTCGCACCTCCGGGCGCCCAGCCAGCGCGTCAGTCGCATCGCGGCGGGCCGCCGATCACCCCCGCGTCTCGCAGTGCATCGAGTTGCGAATCGTCCAGCGCGAGCTCGGCGCGGAGCAGCTCGTCGGTGTGCTCCCCCAGGCGGGGCGGGGACTTCACCGGCACCCGCGATCCGGACAGGCGCGGCGCAAAGCCCGGAACGCGCACCTTGCCGTGCACCGGCAGGTCCATCTCCTCGATGAAGCCGCGCTCGGCCAGGTGCTTGTCGCGGAGCAGCTCCGCCGTATCCAGGCATGCGCTGCAGGGGATGCCCGCGGCTCCCAGGGCTTCCATCGCCTCGAACTTGGTCCGTGCCCTCGTCCAGGAGCCGATCTCCGCGTGCAGCGCCCGATGGTTCTGGATACGCCAGGGCATGCTGTAGAAGCGCGGGTCGACGCGCAGCTCGGGGCGGCCCATCGCCGTGCACAGGGAGGCCCAGTGGCTCTCCGTCATCGGCATGAGATAGACGTAGTCGTTGGGGCCGAACGGCTTGCAGGGATAGAGATCGCCCGGCGGCACGTCGCCGGCGTTGCCGCTGCGCGGCGCCGCCCGGGCGCCCCAACGCGAGCCGATGGCGCCGCGCCCCCGCACGAAGAACGTCATGGCCTCCTGCATCGAGAGGTCGATCTGCTGACCCCGACCGGTGCGCAACTTCTGCGCCCAGGCGGCCAGCACGGCCACCGCCGCATACATCCCGGCGCCTGCATCGCCCATCGATCCGGGTATCGTCGGGGGCCCGTCCGGTTCCCCGTTGATCGAAAGCGCGCCGGCCGCCGCCTGCGCGATCGGCTGCTGGACCGCGAAGCCGGCGTACGGGCCGCTGTTTCCGAAGCCCTTGATGCGTGCGTAGATCAGCCCCGGAGCAACGGGGCGCAGCGCTTCAGGGTCGATGTGGAGCCGCTCCATCACGCCGGGCCCGAAGTTCTCCACGAGGACGTCGAACCTCGACACGAGGCGCAGGAACAGTGCGTGGCCCGGGTCGCTGCCGATGTCGATCGCCAGGCTCCGCTTGTTGGCGTTCCAGGCGCAGAACAGGGGGGCGTACGCTTCGTTGCGGGCGCTGTCCGCACCGCGGGCCCGGTCGCCGCGCCCGGGCTTCTCGACCTTCACGACGTCGGCGCCCAGCCAGGCCAAGGCCTGCGTGCACGCAGGACCGGCCTCGAACTGCGTCAGGTCGAGTACCCTCAGCCCGTCCAGTGCAGGCAAGACGCGCCCTCCGCTTGCCGGCTCGACCGCCTCATCCGTCGAACCGACGGGCGACCATGGCCGCGTAGGCCTTGGCGACGATGCGGCCGTGATCCACGACGGCCTTGATGTGGTTGATGTACTGGTAGACCCGGTAGACGCCGTGGGGGCCGAGCACCCGCTCGGCGCGCGGCCACGCGCGCAGGCCCTCGGCCTTCGCGGGCGCGCACCACCGTCTGTCCGTCAGCCGCTCGATCATCGGCCGCCAGCCCGTGCGGTCGACGGGAAACGGCTGCACCGGACGGAACAACTCCAGCCCCAGCCGCGGCGAGATGCCGCTCGCCGAGACATCGAGGCTGAGCACGGCGCCGGGCGAAGTCAGGTCGTTCGTCGCCGCTGTCACCGACAGGGCCGTATCGGCACATCCCGGCCATCGGAGCCGATCGAGCAGGCCGGGAAGCTCGGCGGTGTCGATGCGATGCACGACGAGGCGCACGGCGCGCCGCGGCCGCCCCGGCAACACGCCCGCCTGGACGACCAACGCGGCGTCGGAGAAAACCTCGTACACGCGCTCGACCTGGCGCAACTCCGCGGCGTCTGCCCGCAGCCCGGCCGCGGCCCAGAGCGCGGCGACGGTGTCGGCCGGATCGTCGAGGAGCTTCCGCGCGGCGTCGACCGAAGCGCCGACGGGCACGAAGAAGATGCCGGGCGGTGGCGGTTCCTCCCGAGAATGCGCTGGAACGTCGTACTCGAGGATGATGCTGCCGTCCCTGCCGGCCAGAAACGAAGCGGGGCCGCGCGCATTCCGGGCAAGGCAGGCGCCCAGGGCTGCCGCAGCGGAACCGGACGGCGCCGCCGCGCCCGCACGGATGTAGTGCGCGGCAAGGGAGGAGCCGGGCGCGGAAATCACACAAAAGTCCGCGTCGGCCGCTTCGGTACAGAGCGCGAACTCGAAGCCGAATGGCCGATCGATCACGCAGAGCGGCAATCGCTCCGCCACCACCAGAAGGCGCTCGAGCCCGTCTCCGCTCAGCAGGGCCGGTGGGAACAGCCGCTTCAATCCCCCGAGAAGCCCTCCGAAGGACAGGCTGTCACTCGCGCAAGCCACCCCGAAACCCGTCGACCGGACGCGTGTCGAGTTGCCGAGCCCCGCCGACGTCAGCCACCGAACCTGCCGGCAGCGCGGCCGGACGCTCGCCTGGACCTCCTAGCGCCGCCAAACGCGCCGCAAGGCTCCTCGTCCCGCCCCAGCCCCCAACCGACCCAGGCGCTTGCGCCGCAGAGCCCCACTCCGTTGCTCTACTCCGGCGCACGCTCCTAGACCGGGGAGCACCAGTTGCCGCCGGCGACGGCGCGCATGTCCTCTTCGGCGAGCTTGGCCGAGGGCGGAATCACGAAGTGGGACGTCGTGGCCGTGTCCTCGTGCACCTGGATGTCGAGACCGTCCGGAATGGACAGGTCCAGTTCTTCCTCGATCACCGCCCTGGGATCCGCGAGCAGGCGGGCCCTGAACTCCTCGTCCTCCACCGCCTTGTTTCGCATGTAGTTGTTGAAGTCCTCGAAGGTCTGGAACTCGCGAGCCATTCTGCCACCTCCTGTCTGTCGAGACATAGCGCACGCACGAATCCGTTAATCACAAAGGACCGTTCGAATCGCTTAGTCACGATGCTACACTGATTGGGCCGTTCCATCAACGAAGAAAGGGCGCACGACACACGGCGCCCACGGTGTCGGCGCGGTCGACCGCGCCGAGCCGTCGTGGCGTCATGGCATCATGCACCGTACCCGGCCCGTTCCACGGACGCTCGGTGGGGCGGGAAGCGGCCTCGCCGGCGGTGGAGACATGGGAATGACGACCTGGGACGTGGCCGTCATCGGCTCGGGGCCGGCCGGCAGCGTCTGCGCCTGCAGCGCGCTCGCCACCTCCCCGCGTCTGCGCGTCGCGTTGGTCGACATGCAGGTCTTTCCGAGGGACAAGGCCTGCGGCGACGCGATCCGGGTCGACGGGATGCTCTTCGGGAGATTCCGGTAGCACGCGGCCCGGATGGTTTCGAGGACGGCTGCGCCATGCAGAACGTGAGCGAGTGGTTCGCCCGGAACCCGGTAGCCGCCAATCTGCTGATGGCGTTCATCGTCGTCGGCGGCCTCATCGGCATGGCCAACGTCCGCGGCGAGACCTTCCCCGACGTCGCGGGCGGGCGGGTGAGCATCCAGGTGCCGTATCTGGGCGCCGCGCCGGAAGAGGTCGAGACGGCGGTCTGCATCCGCGTCGAAGAAGCCGTCCAGGGCATCGACGGCGTCGACGAGATCCTCTCTTCGGCAGACGAGGGCGGCTGCACCGTGATGATTCAGATCGCCCTGCACGCCGACAGCCGCCGGGTGCTCGAAGACGTCAAGACCCGGGTCGACGCGATAGAGACGTTTCCTCGGAGAACGGAGAAGCCGATCATCAGCGAGACGCGGACGCAGATTCGCGTGGTCGACATCGCCGTTTCCGGACGAACGGACGAGCATACCCTCAGGACGGTCGCCGAGCAGGTGCGCAACGATCTGGTGAGCCTGCCGGAAATCACCCAGGTCGAGTTCGCGAGCGTTCGTCCCTACGAAATCTCCATCGAGGTGTCGGAGGCGGCGTTGCGGCGTCACGCACTGACCTTCGACGACGTCGCCCGCGCCGTCCGCCGGTCGTCGATCGACCTGCCGGGTGGATCGATCCGCCGCGAGAGCGGCGAGATCCGGCTGCGGACCGTCGGGCAGGCGTACCGCGGGCCGGAGTTCGAGGACCTGGTGCTCATGGCGCGTTCCGACGGCACGCGGTTGCGGGTGGGCGACGTGGCCGCGGTAGTCGACGGGTTTGCCGAGACCGATCAGTTCGGGCGCCTCGACGGAGAGCCGGCCGTGCTCCTTTCGATTCTCCGCACCGGCGGGCAGAGCGACATGTCGATCTCCCGCGCGGTGAACGACTACCTGGAACGCACGGCGCCCACCATGCCCGAGGGAATCAGGCTGACGAGCTGGATGAACCAGGGCGAGGCGTTGATCGATCGGCTGGGACTCATGGTGGAAAACGGCATCGCAGGCCTCGTGCTCGTGTTCGTCCTGCTCGCCGTCTTCCTCGAGCTGCGCCTCGCGTTCTGGGTCAGTCTGGGCATCCCGATCTCGTTCCTGGGCATGTTCATGCTCATGCCGGGCCTCGGCGCCACGGCGAACATCGTATCGACCTTCGCCTTCATCCTGGTGCTCGGCATCGTCGTGGACGACGCCATCATCGTGGGCGAGAACGTCTACCGCCACCAGGGTCGCGGCCGCAGCGCCCTGGAGGGCGCACTCGACGGCGTGCGGGAAGTCGCGACGCCGGTCTCCTTCGCCGTCCTGACCACCGTGGCGGCTTTCGCTCCGTTGCTGTTCGTGCCCGGTCTGCTCGGCAGGATGATGCGCTACGTGCCGCTCGTCGTCATCCCCTGCCTGCTGTTCTCGCTGGTCGAATCGCTCAACATCCTGCCGGCCCACCTGGCCCACCGGCGGACGGACCGCCGCGGCCGATGGGCGCGGTTCCAGCAAGCCCTGGCGGGCGGGCTCGAGACCGTCGTCGACCGCGTGTACCGCCCCGCGCTGGCGGCGAGCCTGCGCTGGCGCTATCTCTCGCTCGCCTCGGGAGTGTCGGCGCTCGTCCTGATGGTGGGGCTGGTGCTCGGCGGCCGTGTCGCTTTCCATTTCTTCCCCGCGCCCGAAGCGGATGTCATCTACGCCACCCTGACGATGCCCCCGGGCACGCCCGCGTCGGTCACCTCGGCCGCGACGCAGCGCCTGGAGGACAGCGCCGAACGGTTGCGACGCGAAGTAATCGACCGGACCGGGACCGACCCGGTACGGCACGTCCTGACCGCCGTCGGCAACCAGCCGCTGGGCGTGGCGCCGGGACCGGTGTGGGGCGGACCCAGCCAGGCGGCAGGACACCTCGGCCAGGTCATGCTCGAGCTCGCGCCGCCTGCCGAGCGCGGCGTGCGGGCGGACCAACTGGGTCAGCGCTGGCGGGAGTTGACCAAATCGATTCCCGAGGCGCTGGAGCTTGCGTTCTCGGCGTCGGACCTGCTGCCGGGCGAAGACGTCAACGTGCAATTGGTCGGCGAAGACCCGGCACAGTTGCGGGCCGCCGTCGAGCGGGTGAAGACGGGCCTGCGCGCCTACCATGGCGTGCACGACGTCAGCGACTCTTTCGAGGGCGGCCCGGAGGAGATGCGGATCGGCATCAAGCCGGCCGCCGAGGCGCTCGGGCTCACCCTGGAGGACGTGGGCCGGCAGGTGCGGCAGGCATTCTACGGCGAGGAAGCGCAACGCATCCAGCGCGGCCGCGACGACATCCGGGTCATGGTCCGTTATCCCGCCGAACGGCGCCGCTCGCTCGGCGATCTGGAGAGCATGCGCATCCGGACCCCGGACGGCGGCGAGGTGCCGTTCGGCTACGTGGCGTCCGTCGAGACCGGCCGCGGCGTCTCGACGATCAGGCGGGTGAACCAGAGCCGTGCGGTCCACGTGACGGCGGCGCTCGACGAAACCGTCACCTCGGTCGGCGACGTGAACGCGGCGCTCGCGTCCGAGGTCATTCCCGCCGTGGAGCGCAACCACCCCGGCGTACGCTCCTCGTTCGAGGGGTCGCAGGCGGACCAGGATGCCGTGCTCGGCAGCCTGCAGGTGGGGTTTCCGCTCGCGCTGTTCGCGATCTTCGCGTTGCTCGCGATTCCGCTCAAGTCGTACGTGCAACCGCTGATCATCATGAGCGCCATCCCGTTCGGATTCCTCGGCGCCTTCGGCGGGCACATCGTGATGGGCGAGAACGTGACGATGGTGTCGATGCTGGGCGTCGTGGCGCTGTCGGGCGTGGTCGTCAACGACAGCCTGGTGATGGTCGACTTCATCAACCGCGAGCGCCGCCGGGGCGGCAGCCTGCCGGGGGCGGTGCTGGAGGCGGGCGCCGCACGTTTCCGGCCCATTCTGCTCACCTCGATCACGACGTTCGCGGGGCTGGCGCCGTTGCTGCTGGAACAGGGCACGCAGGCCGATTTCCTCAAGCCGATGGCCATCTCGCTGGCCTTCGGCGTGTTGTTCGCCACCCTCGTGACGCTGGTGCTGGTGCCGGCCGCCTACCTGATCCTGGAAGACGTCGAACGGCTGCTGCGGCTCCCGTTCCGCCGGCCGGATCCGGTGCTCTGATGCCATGCCTGTACGATGGAAGCCGCCCCACCAACCACGAACGGGCGACGTCGTTCACCGTCGAGCCGCGGCGGATGGGTCTGCGAGCCGGGCTCGGCCTCGTCGACGTCGGGGGCTGCTCGATCTTCTCGACGGTCCGAACCCCGTCGTATCGAAGACTGCGAAGACAGGGTACGAACGAGACTCCATAGCCAGCTTCCTCCGGGAAGCTGGATACGCCAGGAGAAACCATGCTTCCAGAACCCGGCGCCGTACGCTTCGGCACCCTCGACCGGATCCTCGGCCATGCGCTCTCGCAGAAACGCTGGAAGGCGATTCTGGCGCCGTACGAAGGGGCGGACAACCGCCGCAGTCTGCTGCAACTGGCGGTCACCCTGTCGCTCTACGGCGCCGCGTGGGCCGTACTGCTCCGGAGCGTGGAAGTCGGCTACTGGCTGACTGCGATTCTCGCATTGCCTGCCGCGGGCGTGATGATGCGGCTGTTCATCATTCAGCACGACTGCAGCCACGGTTCCTACTTCACGTCGCAACGGGCGGCCAACGCCGTCGGCAGCGTACTGGCGGCGCTGGTCCTCACGCCCTACGAGTACATGCGGTCGGTTCACGCCGCGCACCATGCCCACTCCGGGAACCTGGACCGGTCCACGGTCGCCGACATCGAAACGCTCACGGTGGCCGAGTACCGGGCGCGAGGGCGCCGCGGCCGGCTGCAGTACCGCCTGGTGCGCAACCCCTTCCTGCTGATCGGTGTCCTGACCACGCTGCAGTTCCTGGTCCTGCACCGTCTGCCCCGGGGCATGCGTTCCGGAACTCGGGAATGGCGCTCGGTGTGGCGGACCAACGCCGCCATCGCGGTCGTGCTGGCGGGCGTCTGGCTCGTCTTCGGTCTCCAGCGTCTCGAGCAGGTACTGATCATCCAGGGCATGCTCCTGCTGTACGCAGGCCCGTTCGGCGGCTGGATCACCCACACGCAACATCAGTTCGAGGACGCATACTGGCGTCGGTCCGGCGAGTGGAACTACTTCGAAGCCGGGTTGCGGGGCGCATCGTGGCTCGCACTCCCGAAGCCGTTGCAGTGGCTGACCGCCAACATCGGCCTGCATCACGTGCACCATCTGAGCACGCGCATTCCGAACTACCGCCTGCAGCGCTGTCACGACGAGAACCCCGAACTGTGGTCCGCCCACCGGATCACGTTGCGGGACGCGTTCAAGGGTCTGAAGCTGGCGCTCTGGGACGAACGGCGCGGCAAGCTGATTTCGTTCGGCGAGTACCGCCGGTTGGCCCATCGATGACGCGGGGCTCTCGGCGCTACGGCGGCAGCACGCCCGACGCCGACAGCACCAGCCGCACCACCTCCGCCTGGCGGGAAACGCCCTGCTTGGCGAAGATCTGCCTCAGGTACCAACGGACGGTACTCTCCTTCCGGCGCGTCGCCGCCGCAATCTCGCGGAGGCTGCATCCGGTGGCCAGCATCACCGCCACCGAGGTCTCCGCGCGCGTCAGACCCAGCGCCGAGGCCACGAGGACCGGATCGATGTGGGGCGGACGCCCCGGGTCGATCAGGAGCACGAGCGCGGCGAGGCGGCGCGTGCGGTGGTCCTGGCCGCCCACGGGGCTGACGTGCAGCACCAGACGCGGCGGCACGGACACCCTTCCGACGGTCATCGAGCCCCCGGCGCCCTGCCCGCCGAAGGGCGGCAGGGCGCACGACAGCAACCGTTGCAGATGGGCGTCATCGGCCGGCTCGATGGCGCGCAGAACCCCGTCGTCGTCGATCAACCCGTCGCGTTGCCGCAGAAGCTCGACGGCGCGGTCGTTCGCGGCCGCGATCCGCCCCCTCCGGTCGAGGTGGATGACGCCGGCCCCGGTGGCGTCGAGCAGCCCCGCGAGAACCCTTCCGAGCGCCCCCGCCTCGACCAGCGCATGCCGGACGTGCATGAACTGGCGCACGTGCGGCAGAAGCCGCTCGACCATCCGAGTGCGCTCCGACCGCCAGCCGCTCGCATCGACGGGATCGGCGAGCACCCACCCGACGTGCGTTTCACCCGGCCCGTTCAGACGCACGTTGAGGCTGTCCTGGGTGTCGGAGAGCCGCATCCCCTCGTTGTAGCTAGCCGATCCAAGCGGTACTGTCCTCCCTCCAAAAGGAGGGAACTTGGCGGCTGCGGCCCGGAATCCGAGGCAACAAAGACCACCCACGGCCGCGCAGTGAACCCGGCGGCTGTCGAGGCGTGTACGCCGGACGGCCCCTTCGGCCGGCGGACCCGTGCCGCGATTCGGGAATGGCAGCAGTCGGCGCAGGTGTCCTTTTGGCGACCGTCGCGCCAGCGGACATCTGCTGGTCGATGGCCGCGTACCGTGAGTTCTACTCGACCGGCAGCAGGATCTTCACCGCCACATGGCCTCGTCGATTCGGGCGAACTCCTCGAGGGCGCGTTCCATCTCGTCCGCTTCCTCCGCGGTCCAGGTCCCAATCAGGTGATCGAGCGACGCACCCACGACGTGCGCGCCAGCGGACTCTCGCCCCAGACCGGCGCCTCGACGAAGCAGCCTCAGTACCGCCTGATTCAACGAGATGCCTTCCCGAGCCGCCAGGCCCCGGATACAGCGCGACAACTCGGCGTCGAACCCCCTGATCGTCAATTGGCGCATGGCGTTTTCGCTCCCCCGGACGACTCGCATGTCGATTCATTATGATTCAAATCGACGACTCGTCGCCAAGACGCGCCACGGAATCCGGACGGTCTGGGCGACGGATCACCGTCTGGGGCTGACCGGCGCCGACGTGCTCCCGCGTTCCTGACACTCGCGACCTCGTGCCGGCCGCGACCGGTGCTCCGGCCAGCTCCGGCCACCGCTGTCGACGAACCGGTGTACGATTCCCTGCACCTTGCGAGACCGTTCCTGTTCACCGTAACGCCGCCACCGCCGCGGCCCGCATAGAGGTTTCACCATGCGCCAGTCGATGCGTTTCGCTCCGATTCTCCTGCTCGCCACGCTGGCCTGGTCGGCGCTGCCCGCCCATGCGCAGCAGGACACCACGGCCGGGCCGTGGCAGACCTACGACACCTCCAACGGCGAGTGGCGCAGCTACGCCGGCGACATCGGCGGCAGGAAGTACTCGCCGCTCGACCAGATCGACGCGAGCAACTTCGCCGACCTGGAGCTGGCCTGGGAATGGACATCCGTCGACAACCGGGTCAGCAAGTCGACCCCGGGCGGCGGCGAATGGTGGGCGCCGCTCGACGCCGTCGTCGAGGCGCTGGTCGAGGAAACGCCCAACCTCTACCGGACCGGCCACCTGCCGAGCCCGACCGGGTTCCAGGCCACGCCGCTGATGGTCGGCGGGGTCCTCTACTTCAACACGCCGCTGTCGCAGGGCGTCGCCGTCGACGCGAAGACCGGCGAGACCCTGTGGGTGTTCAATCCCAAGAGCTACGAAGAAGGCACGACGACGATGACCGGGACGTGGCGCCAACGGGGCGTCGCCTACTGGACCGACGGCGCGGGCGACGAGCGCATCTTCTGGGGCACGGGCAACGGCTACGTCGTCTGCGTGAAGGCAAAGACCGGGCAGCCGTGCGCCGACTTCGGCCCCGACGGCAGCGGCATGGTCGACGCGATGGTCGGCCTCCCGCGGGCCAACCGCGGCGAGCGCGACTACCTGAACGCCCTGCTCTACGGCATCCACTCGCCGCCCATCGTCGTCCGCGACAAGGTGATCCACGGCTCGCACGTCGCCGACCGGCGCATCACCAAGGAGGCG
>WTFV01000139.1 GCA_011523845.1 Acidobacteriota bacterium
TCTATAGCGAGACTACAGGCACTTCTAGGAAGTTATTTTTGCGCCGATCCTAAGGGAGAAGCTCCGGGCACTCATCGTCAAGCGAGCGAAATGCCGATGGATCAGCCCCGAATTCAGCGACCGAAGCCCGCACGTCAGCCATCGGCTTCGTTCTGCAGCGCGCCGCGTGCGGCGGCCACGCTGACGCGCCCGATTCCCACCTGATCGTGGATCCGTACCGGCCACAGCGACCTGCACTGGTGTTGGCAGATGATCCGCCGTTCCGAGGTCCGCCGAGCGCCCCGCCGTTCCCGCAGCGCGTCGTTGCCATGCCGCGGACTTCTCCCAGGACCTGGTTCAGTCGCTGGTGCCAGTCTCTGGCGCCGTAGCCGATCTCCTGGAAACGGGCGATGCATACACTCAGTTTCGCCGATGTGTGTGACAGCCGAGGTCACTCGCGATGCTCCTTGATTGGAGCCCCGCGCTCTGCCAGCAGTTTCGGTCGGTAGCGGCGTGTCGTCCAGTTCTGCTGGCGGTGCAACGCAGAAATCGGCGTCGGTCGTGTACTCCGCGGTAGCGAAGTCAGCATCGCCGGTGTGGAGACAGATTGCCTGCGCACCGACGAGTACGACGGCGTCGAGCTGTTCGGAGAGCGCATCCGCAGCGTCGAGCAGCGCATTGCGGGCGCGAACGTACAGCGGGTCAACTCCGCCAGACATGCTCGTTCCTCTCCATCCACTTCAACATCTGCTCACCCTGCGAGGGTTCCCGACCCGGTCCGGTCAGCAGGTCCACGGCGAGCTGGGTCGGAGCGACGCAGCGAAGACCATCGCGCTCGACCGTCCTGTCGAAGACGACAGGGTCTAGTGGTTCGAGAAGCACGACGTTTGCGCCAGCGTCGGTCTCGCGGAGATCCAGGCGGTCGATGGCCCGGATCGCATCCGTGACGTAGAGGCCCGCCAGCCTTGCAGGCGCGATGGGATCTCGTCGAAATCCTGCATCGTCGCCCTCTCCTTGAGGCAGGGGCTTGAGCCTCTGCCCTCACCCTCCGGCTTCCGGGCGGGGCACCATGGGGCGGGCGGACGGCGCCGGGCGCCGGGTGCGCGGCCCGTTCATCACCGTCCCGACCATCGTGTAGCGCACGCCCACCTGGTAGACGACCAGGAGTCCGGCGACGATCGTGGCGCTGATCAGCAGGAACTTCAGGTGGATGCTGATCGGCCAGGGCACGAGCAGCATCTGCGCCCCGATCACGAGCGGCAGGTGGGTCAGGTAGAGCCAGTAGGAGGCATCCGACAGGTAGCGCACCCAGAAGCGTTCCCGCGCGAAGATCCAGCGGAACAGCCCCATCGATCCGAAGCACATCAGCCACGCGAAGGCGACCTGCACCACGGCTGCCACACCCCAGACCCAGACGGCGCCTGCGTACTCGAACCCCTCGTCGTACAGGAGCGCCACACCCGCGGGGAGCAGCAGCAACAGCGAGGGTACGATGGCGACCGCCCACCAGCGCCGTACAGCGATGTCCCGCTGGCGGAAGTACACCCCGAACGCGAAGAACGCAGCGTAGTAGGCGAACACGCGCCCGGCGGGAATCAGTCCGTCCGCCGTGTCCGGGCCGAACGCCAGCTCCTCCATCGCGTACTGCGGCGCGATGGTCATCGGCACCAGCAGCCACCAGGCCGGATGGCGGAACGTCAGCCCCAGCCGGGCAGCAACGATGAACGCCGACGCCAACAGCAGCAAGTACCACAGGAACCAGAGATGGTCCAGCCCCTCCATCCACGCCACCAACCACTGCGCCAGCGTGAAGTCGACGCCGGCCTCGAGCCACCGGATGGCGGGGACCACGGTGAACATGCCCGCCAGCAGCGGCAGGCCGAGGCGCTTGAGGCGGTGCCGCCACAGCGCGTGCAACCCGCGCGACTGCCAGAGCATCGCGGTGAAGAAACCGCTGAGCAGGAAGAACAGCGGCATCCGGAAGCCGTGGATCACGGACAGGATCCAGGCATAGACGTTGGCTTCCGGCGGGGTCTCCCAGGCCCACGCCTCGTGCACCGGCCAGTACTCGACCGGCACGAGAAAGACGCCGGCGTGCAGCAGGATGCCCAGCAGCATCGCGAAGCCGCGCAGCGCGTCGAAATCGTGAAACCTGGCCATCTTCATGCCGGCCTCCGTCGCCATAGCGCCCCGAAAACGCCTCGCAGGCTCGGAGTTTCGGCCCATCCCTCCGCTCCATGACCTTGCGTCTCGGAACTTCGCTTCGCCGCGTTCTGCGGCGCAAGCTCCATAGCCCGGAAATCCTCGCCTGACGGCTCCGCATCCCGTCCAACCAGGCCTGTCCGGGAGTCTGCGCCGTTCTACGGCGCAGACTTGGCTCGATTGTAGAAGATGGAATCGACCGGCCGCCGGATTGTCTCTATAATGCCGACCCACGACCAACCACTCCGAGCCGAGGTGCGATCATGACCACGCGATCCCTGCCGGCCCTGTTTCTCTCGGCGGCCTTCCTGATCGGCGTCGCCGCGCCCGGTGGCTGGACGCCCGCCCTGGCGCAGGAGCAGGACGACGTCCCCGCGCTGCTGCAGGACTACGTCCCGGTGACCGACGAGATGCTTCGCGATCCGCGTCCGGAGGACTGGCTCACCTTCCGCGGCGGCTACCGCCTCTGGGGCTACAGCCCGCTCGATCAGATCGACGCGGACACGGTCGGCGGCCTGCAGCTTGCCTGGTCGCGCTCGATGACCGAGGGCTACCAGGAGGTGGAGCCGATCGTCTACGACGGCGTGATGTATTTCCCGCACGTGGAGGACCGCGTGGAGGCGGTCGACGCGACGACGGGCGATCTGCTCTGGGAATACCGGCGCTTCACGCCCGACGAGCCGTGGAACACCACCGGCACGCGTGCGCGCTACCGCAACGTCTCGATCTACGACGACAAGATCTACGTCGCCACCAACGACGCGTTCCTCGTGGCGCTCGACGCGCGGACCGGCGAGCTGGTCTGGGAATCGCAACGGGCGGACTGGCGCGAGCAGGTCGCGCAGACGACCGGCCCGATCATCGTCGACGGCATGGTGGTGACCGGCTCGCGCTGCAACCCGTCGAGTCCGCGGCCGGGCGGCTGCTTCATCACCGGCCACGACCCGCAGACCGGAGAGGAGCGCTGGCGGGTGAACACGGCGGCGACGCCCGATCAGGCGGGCGGCGACACCTGGGGCGGCCTCGCGCGCTCGGCCCGCCGCCACACCTCCGCCTGGATGCAGGGGAGCTACGACCCCGAGCTGGGTCTCGTTTTCTGGGGCACCGGACCGCCGTCGCCGCTGCCGGAGCCGCTCCGCGGATCGGGCAAGGCCGACCTGCTGTACACGAACTCGACGCTCGCCCTCGATCCGCGAACCGGCGAGCTGGTCTGGTACTTCCAGCACCTGCCGCGCGACAACTGGGACCTCGACCACGTCTTCGAGCGGCTGATCGTCGAGACCGAGGTATCGCCGGATCCCGCCGCGGTGCCGTGGATCAACCCGGACCTGGTGCCGGGCGAGACGCGCAAGGTGATCACCGGCATTCCGGGCAAGACCGGCCTGGTCTGGACGCTCGACGCGGCGACCGGCGAGTTCCTCTGGGCGCGGCCGACCGTCTACCAGAACATCATGACCGGCCTCGACGTGCGGACCGGCCGCCCGATCATCGACGAGAGCACGACCCCCTGGTCGGTCACCGACCCGGTGCTCGCCTGCCCGCACCTGCTCGGCGGCAAGAACCAGCCGTCGGGCGCCTACAGCCCCGACACCGACGCGATGTACATGCCGATGAACAACTCGTGCATGGATCTGTCGATGTCGGTGGAGGTGGCGGGCCCGAGCGACGGCTACGACGTCCGCGCCGTCGTGCGCCACCATCCGGCCGTCGATGCCGGCACGACGCCGGTCGGCCGGCTGGAGGCGATCTCGGCCTCGACCGGCCGCACGCTCTGGCGCTACCAGCAGCGCGCGCCGATCTACGGATCGGTCCTCGCCACCGGCGGCAACCTGGTCTTCTCCGGCGACACCATCCGCCGCTTCCGCGCCTTCCACGCCGAAACGGGCGACATCCTCTGGCAGACCATCCTGAACGGCCCGGTCAGCGGCCGCCCGATGAGCTACAGCGTGAACGGCCGCCAGTACGTCGCCATCCCGGCCGGGGGGATCACCCAGGGAGCCAGCTTCCTGCGGATCACGCCGGAGCTGACGACGTCGACCGGGAGCAACACGCTGTTCGTCTTTGCGCTGCCGGGGGAGTGAAAGGGAACGCCGTCGCGAACTCGGACTCGGCACCGCTGCGTACGGTGGTCGGCGGAAGTCTCCGACCCTGCGACCGAGCATGGTTACTCTGCCATAGTAGTACCCTGCCTTCACCGTGCGTAGTCGGGGCCCCAGCGTCCCCGCCACCGTCCAGCGCGACACTCAGTCGGTCCGCCAGAATGCTGGAAGCACCTCCTGCAACAGTTGGCGTTGTTCCAGCGGTAGCCTCAAGAGGTGCTTTTCGTCATCCGTCTTGGCGTATGCGACTGCCGCATGAAGCATCTCCAGGGGAATCTGGCAGTCCGCCCGGTCTGCCAGCGAAGAAGCCAGCTCCCCGAGGGCCGTCTCCCACTCGTCCAGAGAACCCGCGAAGCGCCACGCCTTCTCCATTAGTAGGCCCGTCAGGATCCTGCCGAGGACGCCTTCGTGGAGCAGACTTGCCAACAAACTTCGCAGCTGCAACAAGCCCTCGGGAAGATACCGTGGACCGGATTTACGCACGGACGTAGTCAGGATCGCCACGATAGCGCCTTGATGGATCTGTTCGTCGCTCTTGAAGTCTTCCGCTTCGACGCCGGCGCCGACGGTCTCCAACGCCTCCCCCAGCGGCCTGGCTGCGGCAACGGCCTGTGCCGCAAGGAGCCGACCCAGGAGAGAACCGCCCGGCAGCGACTCGACTCGCGCGGCGCTTTCCGCCGCGGCATCGAATGCGCCCCGATCGATGTAGAGACGACAGCGCTCGATCCAGAGTTCCCGGTTGCGCGGATCTCGTTCCGCGAACCGGTTGAGGTATCTTTCGGCGGCCTCGTAGTCACCGCTGTTGCGTGCGTACCCTGCAGCGATTCGCAGCGAGGAGCAGTGGTTCTCCGGTAGGAGTTGGTCAAAGGCGGCAATCGCCTCTTCCGAACGTCCGAGTCTCATGAGCGCGCGTCCGCGAACCAAGTATGAGTGACTGTGTTCCGGATCAATGTCAAGGAGGTGTTCCGCGACCTCGATTGCTTCCTCGAACGCTTCGGAAAAGAGCAAAGAATCGGCCAGTCGGCAATGCGTGCGAACGGACCGCGGGTGGCAGGAGGCAGACTGGCGCAGCTCCACCGCCGCGCCACGGTAGTCCGCCATATCGAACAGAACAAAGCCCCGAACCCGCCGGGCTTCCTGGTGATCGGCGTCGATGCTCAGTGCCTTGTCTACGAGTTCCAGGGCCCGATCTAGCCGGCGTTGCGAGCCGTAGAACCTCGCCGCGGCGACCAACGCGCTCGGTTCCGCTGGCGCAAGCTGAACGAGGTCCCGTGCGCGAGCTTCTGCTTCTACGACGCGACCCCGGCCGGCGAGGCCCTGGATGATTTGCTCGATACTGTGCCAGTGGTCTGGCTCCGCTTCGAGCACTGCTTCGGCATCGGCGATCGCCTCCTCGAAGCGCTCAAGGCGCAACAGGACGTCGGCGCGGAGGCAGTGATTGGCGCTTTGATCACCCAGAGCGATCGCCTCGTCGATTGTGGCAAGGGCGTCGGCAAACAGTCCCTCAATGAAATACCCGCGTGCAAGTTGGCGCAGCAGTCGACCGTCGGCAGGATGATTTTCGGCCGCTTCCCGTCCGGCCGCGACCGCGGAGCCGCCGTCGCCAGCCCGTACGAGAGCGTATACCCATGTGTTGTAGTCGCTCGCGCTGCCACCATCTCGCACCAAGGCCTCTTGAATCGTGGCAAGGCCCCGGTAGTCGCCAGCATCCCGACAGCGTTGGGCTTCGACATGAAGTGCGTCAACGAAGGGCTCCTTCCGATCCGCGAGAGAACACCTGACTGCTTCCTCAACGTGAACGCGGTCCAGAACGGCAACAGGCTCGTCGTGCCGGAACGCCGCATGGCGCTCCTGGAGTTCACGGGAGGTGAACCAGTGGCGAAGGAACTCCACGAACAGGCGGAAGTGCCGCGTCTTGTTGTCCTTCACTTCGATGCAGATGCGCATCAGCGGCTCCGAAAGCTCGCAGAAAGTGTTGCGTCCTGACCGGTTGCGACTGACGAATCCTGCGGTCCCCAGTTCGCCGATCTGTTTTGCGGCGGTCTGTGGGGACATCAAGCAGTGAGTCGATATGTCCTTGACGGTCGCGGGCGTCCCCTCGAGGCACAGGAACTCGATGATCTTGCGCTGAGCCGGAGGAAGCTGGCGCATTCTGTCCTGGTAGTACGGGGTGAGGTCGTCGACCATATGCATGAACGGGTCGATCAGATCATCGAGCGATTCCTTGTCGAGGAAGTCGAACAGCACAACGTACGCGCGATGGTTTCCCGCGGCAAGGTGGTGGACGGCTCGGGCGCGCGCCCGGCCGAGCGGCGTGCGAAGGAAATCCGCCAGGTCCGACTTGCCTTCGTGGACCGCCTTCCTGGCGAGCAGGTCGATTGCGGTGTCGAGGTCGATCTTCTCCAGCGCACGTACGGTGAAGAAGCCGTAGAAGGGGTTGTCCTGCAGGGTCAGAGCGGCGAACAGTTGCGGGGTTGTCGCCACGATGGCCCAGTTGCCGTCTTCCTGGATGGCGGCACGCCAACGCTTCTGTCCTTCGTCGCCCAGGCCCTGAAACAAGTCCATGAGGTTCTCGCAAAGAAGGAGGATGGTCTTGCCTTCGGCGTGCCGCCGAAGCAGTCTGACAGCGAATCCCTCGGCATTCACGGGGTCTCTCGAGAACCTGTCGTATATGTCGGCGATCTCGGCATTCAGTTCTGGCGTCTCCTCGGCAAGGGCTCTCAGGATTCGGACGACCAGGTCGAGGTACGACGCCACGCCCCACTCTTCCTCGTTGAGCAGAGCGACGGCGACGCGGTCGCCGACGTCGTCCGCGCGGACAGAGGCCATCAGGCGGTGGTAGGCGAGCGCGAGAAGGTGGGTCTTGCCTGAACCCCTTGGGCCGACCAGGAGAATGTAGTGCTTCTGCGGACCTCGAATCGATTTGGCAATGCGGGTCAGTACGGCCTCCATCACATCGTCACGTCCCACGAAAACGGCTTCCAAGGACTCGCGGTTCATGTTCCCCGGGCTATAGCGAGAACTGCGCAACATGCCTTGCTTCATGACCTTGTCTCCTTCCACCACTTCTTGACAAGGGCCCAACGGAAGTCGTACACCGCTCCGGTCGCGCCCTTCCTACGCTCGATGTAGTGGTCCTCGGATAGGAGCGTCAGTGTTTCTCGAAGTTGTTCGTTCGCCAACGACGGATCTCGATGCCTGCACAAATTGAGGAGTTCCGGGACGGATGTGGGCGACAGTTGAGGGGCCAAGGCATCCAGGACGAGCAGAGCAAGCGCTCGCTGGTCTTCGGGATAGTACAAAGACAGGCGGGTCACGTAGTAGTTGAGGCTCGCGGGGTCGTTGGGGGCGTAGACGAGATGGTCTGCGGCGGCCGACACGTCCTCAAGGTTCGGCTGCCGCCCGAGCTGGTCCAAACGGTCGACGACATGGTGGACGTAGAATGGGAAGCCGCCTACCTCGTTGGCGATCTGCGAGGCCAAACCGGGGATGTGCGCCGGGGCGGCCCGGGTCTCGTGAAGCAGTGCTGCGGCGAGTGCGCATGTATCGGGGTGGGCGATGGGCGGGACGGCCAGGGACAGCATGTCGTTTACGGGGTCGTTGGCGTTTCCGGCCTCGCGCAGGGACCGAAGCACAAGGTGAAGACCAACCGAGCCGGTGAACAGAAAGCGCAGACGGTCAGCCCGGGCAAGCCGCAGGGCGCGCAGGTGATCCAGGAGTTGGATGGCCGTATCCGCGCCCACCCTTCGTTGGAGGTTGTGGAGCATCAGCGGAAACTCGTCCCACAGCATAAGGATGCGAGTGTTGTCGTCGCCAATGTCGATTAGATCGTCGAACGCCTCAGAGAGAAGGACCTGCCAGCTCGCGTCGGCAGTCGGCAGGTCGATACCGCCGACCTTGGTGGGGAGCAGGGTGGACCACTTGGCGATGTAGGCCTTGACGTTGGGCATCGCGCCCAAGGACTGTCGAACGGTCCCGTAAATCGAGCGGATGAGTTCCGGTATCGAGTGAACGGCTTCCAGGTCCTGGTAGAAGGGCAAGTAACCACTCTGGCACTCCTCGCGCATCTTGAGCAGGATGTGGGTCTTGCCGATGCGGCGCTCCGCAGACAGAACAAGCCCTTGGCGCTGGAGAACGCGCCAGTACCTGCCGATTTCGTTGTCTCGACCGATGATGTCCTTGGTGTCGAGACGTCCGCCGGGGTTGATCTGCACAGGAAACACCTCCCGCCGACAATTTATACGTCGATTATGACGTACGTCAAATATAACGTGCGTCGCGTGGCGGGAGCGCCTCCACACCGGGCGCCAGCTATCGTGCCTGCGCCGCGTAGCGGGAGCAGCCTTCTAGAACACGACACGCAGCCCGAGTTGCGCCTGCCGCGGCTCGCCGACGAGGGCGCTGGCGAGGCCGAACTCCGGGTTCGGGGTCATCCCGTCGTGCTCGAAGACCTCCTGCTGGTCGGCGTGCCCGACCCGGAAAGCGCCGGTGTTCAGAAGGTTGAAGACCTCGAAGAGCCCCTCGAGGCGCATCCCGCCGAGCCGGAAACGTCGGGTCAGTCGCAGATCGAGGTTCGTCCAGGGGGCGTTCCGCTCGCCGTTCACCGGCACCAGCGCCCCGTCGACCACGGCCCGGGTCTGGGCGCCGTACGGCCCCACGGCGAAGCCGGGATGGTTGTGGAAGCCCACCGCCGGATCGAGTGCCGTGTAGGGCGAGCCCGACTGCGCCGTGAAGATGCCGCTGGCGGTGATGTCGAAGGGCAGGGAGAAGACGCCGCTCGCCACGAAGCGGTGGGGAACGTCGCGGATGGAGAGTCCCCAGTCGTAGTCCGGGTCCGCGGGGTCGGTCAGGGTCAGGCTCCCCGAGCGCTCGTTGTCGTCGTTCGAGCGGTCGCGCGACCAGGTGTAGTGGGCCTGGAACTGCACCCCGTCGCGGAAGCGCCGGCGCAGCGCGGCGGTGAGCGCCAGATAGTCGGACCGGGCCGGCGACGCGCGCACCAGGATGGGCCCGTAGGCCGGATCGATCCGCCGGCCGGAGTACACCGGGCGCCCGAAAGCATCGCGAACGGGTGCCGGGACGTTGGCGTCGAAGTTCGACGCGAGCGAGTCGCTCCGCGCATGCAGCAGGTCGAGCGAGGCCGCGAGGTCGCCTCCGATCTCCCGCTCGTACCCGAGGTTGAAGCGGGTGGTCCGGGGATCCTCGAAGCCGGGATCGAAGTGGCTGAGCGCCGGGATCAGGCCGCGTGGCGGACTGTCGTTGTCGATCGGGGCGCCCAGCGGAACGAAGCCCGTCTCTCCCGGCGACACGATCGCGTTCCCGTAGCGCGGGTAGATGCCGGTGTCGCTGTGGGCGGTCGAGAACAACAGCGTCGGCGTGCGAGCGTGGAAGACCCCGCCGGCGGCCCGGACCACGCTCCCCGGATCGGGCGACCAGACCAGCCCGGCGCGGGGCGAGAAGTTGTCGAGGTCGTCGGGGATGCGCCGCCCGTCGGGAAGCACGTGCTCGATCTCGCCCGGGTTGAGAGTACCGTCCCAGCGCGCGCCGACCTGCAGGGTGAGGCGCCGGTTCGGGCTCCACGAGTCCTGGACGTAGGCGCCGAGAATCTGCTGGGAGACCACGAAGTTGGGGTTCTGCATGCTCCCGAAGAAGATGACGGCCCGCGCGGGCGTGCCGGCGGCGAAGTCCCGCAGCGTGTCGAAGTCGTAGTTCCCGTCGGCATTGCCCACGAAAAACTCGCTCAGGACGTCATGGCTCAGCGAGAAGCCCGCGCGCAGCTCGTGGTTTCCCGAGACGAAGGAGAACCGCTCCTGGATCTCGAGCTTCCGCTCGTCGTTGGTGACCGGCAGCCACCAGGGCTTGCCGAACGAACCGAACGACGGGTTGTAGATCCGGAAATGCGCCTGCAGTGCGCTCGCGGGAAGGTGCGAGCGCCGGTCGAAGTCGTCGTAGGCGTACTGGACGCGGAGTTCGTTGACCCCGCTCTCGCCGACGACCGAGACGACCGAGCCCACCGTGGAGTGGCTCTTGACGAACCGCCGTGATTCCTCCCCGACGAAATCCGACACCCGCGAGTAGTCCGTGTAGTTGTAGCGCAACGCGAGCGAATGCCGCTCGGTCGCCCGGTGGTTCAGCTTGCCGAACAGGATCAGGTTGTCGGTTTCCCGAAGGAAGCGCCCGCTCGCGGTACGGCCGCGCTCGGGATCGGCGGCGGCGATCCCATCGTCGTTGGGGAGATATCCGGCCACCAGCTCGGGGTAGGCGGCGAGGACCGCATCGTACTGCCCGCGACCGCGGATGTCCTGAAGGAAGGGCTGGTTCTGGGCGGTCTGGTCGTAGGAGACGAAGAAGTGGGTGCGGTCGCGCCGGATCGGACCGCCGAGCGACGCGCCCCAGTTGTAGCGGCGGAACTCGTCCACCTCGTATCGCGCGTCGGCGGCGGGCACGCCGCGCGCGGCGTCGAGCGGCGACCGCGGCAGCCGGGCCGCCAACTGGTCGTCGCGCAGGAAGAGGACGCCGGAGCCGGACAAGTCGTTGGTGCCGCTCCTGGTGATCACGTTCATGGCGCCGCCGCCGGAACGCCCGGCCTCGGCCGAGTACCCGCTGGTGACCACCTGGAACTCCTGGACGGATTCCTGGGCCACCAGGGCGCCCCCGCCCTCCCGCGCCAGCCCGCCCCGCCCGAAGCCGAAGAAGGCGCTCTTCGCGTCCGCGCCGTCGATGGTGAATCCCGAGTTCACGGCGCGCTGTCCGCTCAGCGAGATCCTTCCGCCGGCGTCCACCTGCACGGTCGGCTTCAGGAGCGCGAACCGCACGAAGTCGCGGCCCGAGATCGGCAGGTTGGCGATCTCGTCCCCGGTCACGTACCCGGCGACCCCGGTCCGCCCCACTTCGAGCAGCGGCGCCTGCCCGGTGACGACGACGGTCTCTTCGACCGCGGCCAAGCCGAGCCGCAGATCCACCTCGAGGCTCTGCCCGACGAGCAGGCGAACGCCCTCTCGCCGGATCGAGCGGAAACCGGCCAGCGATGCCACCAGGTCGTACTCCCCGCCGGGGACCGCGCGGAGGACGAAGAAGCCTCCCTGGTTCGTGACCGCGGCGCGGCGCTGGCCGCGCTCGAGGTCCACGAGCTCGATGGTCACTCCCGGGAGGCTCGCGCCGGTGTCGTCGGTCACGAAACCCTGCACCGACGCGAGCGACTGGGCGGCGAGCGTCGCCGGGACGGCCAGGGCAAGGACGAGCACGGCGGCGGCCAGCGACGAGAACCGCGCACGCGGGCGCCGTCCCGGCCCGAGTGCATATGCTAATTCGTGCATACACGAATTATAGGCACCTCCGAGGCGCAATCGCGGACCGCGCGCTGACCGAGAATGTCGCCGCGTTGCGCGCCCAATGCCATGCGGATACCGACCTCGCCCTGCCGCTACGCGACCGTGTAGCTGAGCAGACCGTAGACCGAACGCGGCCAGGAATACCGCGAGCGCCGCGAAGAACCCGACGAACGCGGCATAGAACCGCGGTTGGGCGACCGCGGTCGAGCTGCTGGCGTCCTGTCTCCGTGAGGGCGTAGAACTTCGCCCGCCGGTTGTTCGTCGACACGCCCCAGGTGCCGCTTGTCCAGCCCCGCTTGAGCAGCCGGGCAAGTGCGCGGGCTGCGGGCAGGACGCGGTTCCATCCGTGCTATGGTGGAAAAGCAATGAACGATACCAGGACCATCGTCTTCTCGATTATCGGTACGGGAATCGCCACGGTCACCATCATCGTCAGCTTCGTGGCCATCATCGCGGGCGGCATCAACAACCGCATCGACGACGTCAACAACCGCATCGACGACGTCAACACGAACGTCAACAGCCGCATCGACGACGTGAATACGCGCATCGACGACCTGCACACACGCATCGACGACTTGCAGAACGACATCCGCGAGTTGCGATCTCTCGTGATCGATGCGATCAAGGGCGACGAGCTGCCAGACGACTGACATCGCCGGGTTTCGGGATTGGCTGCGGACCATGCCCGGGCGACTTGCTCTAGTCGTTTGCCTGGCGACGATGCTCAGGGCGACCGTGCTCGCCGGACAACTGCCGACTAGCCTGCAGGAACGCGCCGAACAGGGCGATCCGGTGGCGCAGAACGAGCTCGGCAGTCGTTACTACGCCGGCCGCGGCGTGGAGCGCGACGACGCCGCGGCGGCACGCTGGATCCGGCTCGCCGCGGCGCAGGACTACGCGCCCGCGCAGTACAACCTGGGACTGCTCCACTTCCGGAACCGCGGCGTCGCGGGCAGCGACGCGGAGGCGGCGCGCTGGTACCGGGCGGCGGCAGAGCAGGGCTACGCGCCGGCCCAGGCCGGCCTCGGGTACCTGTACATCTATGGCGCCGGCCTGGACGAAGACCACGTGCTGGCCTACATGTGGCTGGAGCTGGCGCGGCGCGGCGCCGACAGCGACTTCACCAGGCGGCTCTACGCCGGCCGGCGCGACGAGCTGGCCGAGAGGATGACGGACGACGACGTGCGGGAGGGCCGCCGGTTGGCCGACGGGTGGCGTCCCGGTCCGGCACGCTGAGGCATGCGGCGGCGACTCCCGGTCATGCGGCCCGGACGCCACGGGCTGCCGGGCGCATCTCGGGCACGCGAGTGGCCGCGGCCACGTTCCACGGTCATGCGGCCCGGACGCCACGGGCTGCCGGGCGCCGTGCAGGCACCAGCGGCCGGACGGCGCACGCGTCGGCGCCAACCCACTATGATGCCCACGTGATCCACCGGATCCATCTCGTTACGTGACGTCATGCCCCGGGAGGTAGACATGAAGCTCCGTTACGCGCGCGTCCTGTTCTCGCTGCTGCTCGTCCTCGGCATCGCGACGCTGGCCGTCGCGCAGACCGAGACCATCGATCCGACGCGGTTCGAGCAGGCCATCCAGGCCTTCGAGGCGGAGGATCGCGCCATGATGCCGCCCGAGGGCGCCATCGTCGTGACCGGCAGCTCGAGCATCCGCCGCTGGCATCCCACCCTGCCGCAGGACCTCGCGCCGCTCACCGTGGTCCCGCGCGGCTTCGGCGGCAGCACGATGCAGGACGTGGAGCACTTCCTCGATCGAATCGTACTGCCGTACAAACCGCGCGCCGTCGTCATCTACGAGGGCGACAACGACACCGGCCGCTACGGCGTGCCCCCGGCGGAGATCGCGGGCCGCCTCGCAGCCATCGTCGACCGTATTCACGCGGGGCTCCCCGCGACGCGGGTCTACGTGATGTCCGTCAAGCCGAGCCTGGCGCGCGTGGCGGTCTGGGACAAGGCGCAGGAGACGAACGTCCTGTACCGGCGTCTCGCCGCCGAGAACGACCTCGTGTCGTACATCGACGTCGCCACCCCGTTTCTCCGCGCGGACGGCAAGGTGATGGACGACATCTTCATCGCCGACGGCCTGCACCTGAACGAGAAGGGTACGCGGATCTGGGCGTCGACCATCAAGGCGGCGCTGATGGCCGGCGAGGCGCGGCACGAGACCACCGACCAGTGAGCCGGGCGGCGCGGGCTCGCAGCTCCGGAATCACCGGCGAGCCGGTTCGACCCGCCGCCGGCTCCAGCCCTGGCGCTGCTTGAGTCAGGACAGGGCTCCGGAATCACCGGCGAGTCGGTTCGACCCGCCGCCGGGTCGGTCCAGGAGCTCGAGCCGCTGGAGAGCTCTCGCCCACGCGACTGCCAGCACGCCTGGACGGACGCGCCTCGACACTCGTTCGGCGGTAGTGCGTCAGTCAAAGTGACGCACTACCCCGTTCGGCGGGGGACTTGACATCCCGGGCCGGGACGAGTCTAATGTCTTGTAGATTGACGACAGGAGAGGGCGTGCGATCCAAGACCGACTTGCTGCAGGGGACGCTGGACCTGCTCATCCTGAAGACGCTGGCCCTCGGCCCGCGCCACGGATGGGGGATCGCACAGCGTCTCCAGCAGATCTCGGACGAGGTGCTCCAGGTGAACCAGGGCTCGCTGTACCCGGCGCTGCACCGGCTGGAACAGCAGGGACTGCTCACCGCGAGCTGGGGCAGCTCGGACAACAACCGGCAGGCGAAGTTCTACGCCCTGACGAACGCGGGGCGGCGTCAGCTCGATGCCGAGACCGCGCACTGGACGCGCATGTCGACCGCCATCGCGCGGGTGCTGGCGGCGACGTAGCGCGCCCGCGAGGGCGAGCCGGCGGACGGGCATGGACCGGACAAGGAGCCGAATCGGCACCTGGAGCGTCCAAGAGTGACAGGCAGCGGCGGTAACGACCAATGGACATCGCTCGACCCGATCTCGCGCGGAAGAAGAAGCTCAGGCAGACCCTCTACGGCGTCACCGCCATCATCGCGATCGTCCTCATCACGGTGGGCGTCTCGCGTCTGGAGCCCGCGGCGCCGCGCGTGGACCGCGACACGATCTATCTGGACACGGTGCAGCGCGGGCCGATGGTCCGGCAGGTGCGCGGCACGGGCACCCTGGTCCCGGAGCAGATCCGCTGGATCCCGGCCGTCACCGACGGCGCCGTCGAGCGGATCGTCATCCGGCCCGGGGCGCTGGTCACCCCCGACTCCGTCATCGTCGAGCTGAGCAATCCCGAGCTGGAGCAGACCACGCTCGAAGCCCGCCTCAACCTTGACGCAGCCGAGGCGCGCTACAGCAACCGGCAGGTCGAGGTGGAGCGCGATCTGCTGAACCAGCGCGCGACGCTGGCCACGATAGAGGCGCAGCTCAAGACGGCGCGGCTGCAGGCGGACGCCGACGAGCAGCTCTTCGACCAGGGCCTCGTCTCGTCGCTCGAGCTCCAGAAGTCGCAGGCGGCCGTGCAGGAGTACGACACGCGGTTCCGGATCGAGCAGGAACGGCTGCAGATGGCCACCGACACGGTCGAGGCGCAGCTTGCGGTGGAGCAGGCCGAGGTGGACCGCCTCCGGACCCTGTACGAGCTGCGCCAGCAGCAGGTGGCCGACCTGCACGTGCGCGCCGGGATGCCCGGCGTGCTGCAGCAGGTGCCGCTCGAAGAAGGGCAGCGGGTAACGACCGGCACCAACCTGGCGCGGGTCGGCGATCCGACGGTGCTGAAGGCGGAGCTGCGCATCGCGGAGACGCAGGCCAAGGACATCCAGATCGGCCAGTCGGCGGCCGTCGACACCCGCAACGGCGTCATCCCGGGACATGTCGCGCGCATCGACCCGGCGGTGGAGAACGGGACGGTGACGGTCGACGTGGCGCTCGACGGCGAGCTGCCGCGCGGCGCCCGCCCGGACCTGACGGTCGACGGGACGATCGAGCTGGAGCGGATGGACGACATCCTCTTCGTCGGCCGGCCGGTGTTCGGACAGGAGGAGAGCGTGGTCAGCCTGTTCAGGATGGAGCAGGACGGGACGCACGCATCCCGCACGCGCGTGGGCCTCGGCCGCGCCTCGGTCAACACCATCGAGGTGCTGGAGGGGTTGCAGACGGGCGACCGCGTCGTCCTGTCCGACATGTCGACCTGGGATCAGTTCGATCGGGTGCGTATCGAATAGGGCCGCTTCCCGAGCCACGCGCGGGGGCAGACCGGCCCGGGGGCAAGAGCATCACGTCTGAACGGAGCGTGTCGAGATGAGCGAAGCGCCGGCCTTGATTCAGTTGGAGAACGTTTCGAAGATCTTCTACACGGACGAGGTCGAAACGCATGCCCTCGAAGATGTCACGCTGGACATCTACCCGGGCGAGTACGTCGCCATCTCCGGCCCGTCCGGGTGCGGGAAGTCGACCCTGCTGTCGATTCTCGGACTGCTCGACTCGCCCACGGCGGGCAACTACACCCTGAACGGGCGGCCCGTGGCGCAGCTCAGCCAGGCCGACCGGGCGCGCACGCGCAACCGCGAGATCGGCTTCATCTTCCAGAGCTTCAACCTGATCGGCGACCTGACGGTCTACGAGAACGTCGAGCTGCCCCTCACCTACCGCGGCATGAAGCCGTCGGAGCGCCGCGAGCGGGTGACCGAGGCGCTCGAGAAGGTGGAGATGGCCCACCGCGCGAAGCACCTGCCGAGCCAGCTCTCCGGGGGCCAGCAGCAGCGCGTGGCGGTGGCGCGGGCGGTCGCCGGGCAGCCGTCCATCCTGCTGGCCGACGAGCCCACCGGCAACCTCGACTCGAAGAACGGCGAGGCGGTCATGGGACTGCTGCAGGCGCTGCACGACGAGGGCTCGACGATCTGCATGGTGACCCACGACCCGCGCTACGCGGAGCACGCCAAGCGGGAAATCCACCTGTTCGACGGCCGGCTGGCGGTCGCCGCGGCCGCGTGAGACGAGCCCGTGCGTCAGCCCGGCTCCGGCAAGACACGCGTGCTCACGTGTCGAGTCCCCGCGGCCGCGTGAGACGAGCCCGTGCGTCAGGCCCGCGCCGGGACCGCGGCCTGGGCGCGCCGGAAGTAGCCGGGAGCGTTGATCCGGGCGCACAGGTCGAAGAACCGCGGATCCGGACCGGTCCACCGGAGCTCGTCCACGTCCCCGAAAACCGGCAGCGTCGTGCGCAGCGTCGCAAGATCGCGGAAGAGCGCCGCCTCCTCGCGGGCGGCGGCGAGCGCCCCGGCCAACCGGGCGGCGCCGCGTACCTTCACCTCCCACGCCGCCGCGTCGTCCGGGATGTCCTCCAGGTGCGGATAGCACGCCAGCACCGTCGAGGCCGACTTCGCGCCCCAGCCCCGCACGCCCGGGAACCCGTCGGCGGAATCGCCCATCAGCGCCAGGTAGTCCGGAATAGAGCCCGGACCGATCCCGAACTTCTCGCGCACGCCGTCGGCGTCGCGCACGGCGCCGTTGCGCCGATCGAACTGCACGATCCGGCTGCCGTCGACCACCTGCGCGAGGTCCTTGTCGGGCGTGCAGACGAACACCTGCTCGACCCGTTCGTCCGCGGCGGCGCGGACCGCCGCGGAGGCGAGCGCATCGTCGGCCTCGTACTCGACCGTCTTCCAGACGACGAGGCCGAGCGCCTCGAGAGCCTCCTCCAGCGGCCCGAACTGACTCAGGACCTCCGGGTCGAGCCCTTCGCTGGTCTTGTAGCCCGGCCAGAGCTCGTTGCGGAACGACTCCACGACGTGATCGGTGGCGACCCCGATGTGGGTCACGTCTTCCTCGAGCAACACCAGAAGGGATCCGATCACGCCCCGCACCGCCCCGATCTCGACCCCGTCGGCGCCCGTCACGCGCGGCACCGCGTAGAAGTGCCGGAACAACTCGTAGGTCCCGTCGACGAGGAAGACGTTCACGCCGTCATTCTGGCACGGACAGGGCCCGATGTTGCGGTGCGTCCAGCGGCTCCACTTCCCCTCGCGCAACCGGGATCGGCGCACGATTGCGCCAGCGCTCGCCATCGATACGCACGGCCAACCGGCCGCTCGTCCCATCGACAGCCGTTACGGTACCGGTCAGCCCGTCCGGCGTCGACGGCCAGACCACCCGAACGCGCGACCCTACCGCTACGGCCGGCCGCGGTAACGCATGCATGCGGATGTCGTCCATCCCTTCCTGCCATGTCACGGCGGACGAGGGATGCAGCGTCAGAAATCGACGTTCAGCATGACCCGCGCCGTGCGGGGAATCGACGGATGGAAGTGGATGTCGTCCACCCCGTCCAGCGGCTCCCCCGGCAGTCGCGACGTGTAGAAATAGTCGATGTCCGAGACGTCGCTGTCGAGCAGGTTGAAGCCTTCGAGGACGATGTTGAAACGCTCGTTGATGCGCACGCCGATCTCGCCGTTCCAGATGGTCGTCGCCTTCGACTGCACGCTGTTGTCCTCGATGAGCGGCCGCGGGCCGAAGTGCCGCAGCCGCACGCTCCCGAAGACGCGCCGCGTGGGCGTCACCGTGATCGCCCCGGCGATGACCCGGTCGAGCGCGCCGGGGATGAAGTCGCCGGCCGGGTCGAGGTCGGAGAAGCGCGCCCGCGACAGCGACAGGTCCAGCTCGCCGGTCAGCCAGCTCGCCAGCCGCAGGTAGTTGGTCCATTCCACCCCGAGGCGCCGGCTGGGGCGGCTGGCCTCGGCGATGCCGGCGTCGCCGACGAAAATGAGCTCGGAATCGAAGGTCAGGTACCACAGGGCGACCGTCGACTGCAGGCCCGACAGGGCTACCGTCCGCAAACCGATCTCGGCGCCGCGGGCCGGCACGAGCGGGTCCTCGCTCTCCACCCGCTCGCCGGTGACCGGGTCGACCACCGTCGTCGCCGCGCGCGGGTCGTTGCTGTGGAAGCCGTGTCCGTAGTTCAGGTAGAGCTCGGTCGCCCGCCACGGGCCCAGCACCGCGGTGAGCTTGGGGCTGATCAGTCCCGACGTGCCCGAGCCGGTGTTCAGGTCCCGCAGCGCGTCGACCGAGTAGCGGTAGAAGTCGCCCCGGACGCCCAGCGTGGTGCGGAAGACCCGGCTCCATTCGATCTCGCTCTGTCCGAACAGGCCGACGGTGCTCTGCCTGACGGCGTCGTTGCGAATGGCGGCGGTGCGGCGGCGGCCCACGGTCCTGTGCAGCCCGACCGTGCCGACCGCGTCGTTGCGAATCGACGCGCCGGCGGCGTACTCCGTCGGCCGGTCGAACGCGTCGCCCAGGCGGCGGTGCACCACCCTGGCGCCGGATACCCACCGCCGGCCCTCCTGCTCGACCTGGTCGCCGTCGACGGGGTCCTCCAGGAAGTAGGTGAAGTTCTGGAACAGGTTCAGTCCGCCCTGCAGGGCATAGGCGGTCACCCGGGTCGACTCCGCCCCGCTCGACCGCAGCCCGTCGAACGCGAGGCTGTAGCGGGAGGTCCGGCCGGCGTCGGTGGGGTCGATGTTGCCGAAGCGCGACAGGCTCCCCGCCTCGACGGCGCGCAGCGGGATCTGGTCGGTCGCGCTCCAGTCGGCCGAGTACCCCATGCCGGTGATGGAGAACCCGTTCTGCAGGTCGCCCTGGCTGTAGCGCACGACGCTGTTGACCTTGCGCATGTTGTCGGGCAGCTCCCACGGCCCGTCGTTGGTGCTCAGCTCCAGGGCCATCAGCACGTGGCCGGCGCCCACCGCCGGGGAGACCGCGCCGAACACGCGCCCCCACCCCTGGCCGCCGCCGCTGAAGCTCAGCAACGGTCGGTCGAGCACGTTCTTGTAGCTGATGTTGGCCGATCCGGCCGCCGAGAAGTCGCCGTGCTCGGCGAAGTAGGGTCCCTTGGTGTACTGCACGCCGCTGACCAGCTCCGGGATGAGCAGGTTCACGTCGCTGTACCCGTGGGCGTGCGCGCCGGACGACTCGTTCATCGGCACTCCGGCCAGGGTGGTGGCGAAGTCCGAGCCATGGTCCAGATTGAAGCCGCGCAGGTAGTACTGGTTCGCCTTGCCCTCGCCGCTGTGCTGGCTGGTGATGAACCCCGGCACCGCTTCGAGCACCTCGCCGGGGCGCATGATGGGCCGCGCCTCGAGCTGCTCGGCGGTGATGGCGCCCACGCTGGCGGAGGTGGCGACGCCCACCAGGTTCTCGCGCGGATTCTCCAGGTCGGCGATGTTGCGGAACGTCCGGCTGCCGGTCACCACGACGTCGGCGGTGAGACCGAGGGTCAGGACCGCATCGGCGCGGTTCTCGCCGGCCGACACGTCGAGGTCGCGGCGCAGCGTGGAGAAGTTCACCAGCCGGAACGTCAGACTCGCCGGTCCCACCGGCACGTTCTCGACACGCCAGACGCCGGTGTCATCGGTTACGGCGACGAGCTGGGCGGCATCCGACTGCACGGTCACGGTGACGCCGGGAAGCACGCCCCCGGTCTCGTCGACGACCGTCCCGGTCAAGCTGCCGATCGACTGGGCGAGAACGACGCCGGCGAGCGCCGGCGAAAGAGAGAGCAGGACCGCCATGGACACTGCGCCGCGGAGTGAGAGCATTCGAGCAGACTAGCCCTGCCCGTGCCCCGGATGTCCGGGGCTGGACTGTAACGAGCAGGAAAT
>WTFV01000222.1 GCA_011523845.1 Acidobacteriota bacterium
GGTCGACTTCGAGCGGGATCGCCTCGCGAGCGCGATACGGCGCGTCGCGCTGTTGTCCAGCGAACGATCGCACGCGGTCAAGTTCCAGATCGCCGAGTCGGCGGCCGAGGTCACCTCGAGCAGTCCGGAGCTGGGAGAAGCCAAGGAGGTGCTGCCCGTCGACTACGGCGGCGCCGAGCTGCAGATCTGTTTCAACGCGCAGTACGTGCTCGATTTCCTCGCGGTGGCCGATACGGACAGTGTGACGTTGGAGCTCAAGGACGACAAGAGCCAGGCTGTCATGTATCCGTCCGGCGAGAAGGCAGCCTATACGTACGTGATCATGCCGATGCGCGTGTAGCGCGTTCCCGGCCGCGGCCGAAATCACGGTGGCGCCGCGAGCCCAAGCACCGGAAACTGAATGACACAACTCGATCATGATGCGGCGGGGAGTGCACCGCCTCCGGAGACGAGGCCGGCACCTGCCGCAGGCGCCGGCTCGACTCCGACGCCGGACGAACCGGACGGCTACGGCGCCGAGCAGATAAAGGTCCTCGAAGGGCTGGATGCGGTTCGGAAGCGTCCGGCGATGTACATCGGCTCGACCGGTGTGCAGGGCCTCCATCACCTGGTGTACGAGGTCGTCGACAACTCCATCGACGAGGCGCTGGCCGGCTACTGCGACACCATCGCCGTCACCTTGCACATCGACAACAGTGTGACGATCACCGACAACGGCCGGGGCATTCCCGTCGATCGGCACGCGAGCGGCAGGTCCGCGGCGGAGGTCGTGCTCACCGTGCTCCATGCGGGCGGCAAGTTCGACAACGAGAGCTACAAGGTGTCGGGCGGCCTGCATGGTGTCGGGATCTCGGTCGTGAATGCCCTGTCGGAGTCGCTCGACCTGGAGATCTGGCGGGACGGACACGTCTACCGGCAGCAGTACGACCGCGGCCGCCCGCGATCCGGGCTCGAGGTGACGGGCCGCACGAAGCGCCGCGGCACCAAGGTCACGTTCAGGGCGGATGATCAGGTCTTCGAGACCATCGAGTACAGCTTCGATACGCTGGCACACCGCCTCCGCGAGCTGGCCTTCCTGAACGCCGGCGTGGTGATCACGCTCGTCGACGAGCGCACCGGCAAGGAGCACGAGTTCACCTACGAGGGGGGCATCCGCTCCTTCGTCGAGTTCATCAACAGGAACAAGACGGTGGTCAACGGCGCCCCGATCTACATGCACGGCGCTCGCGACGGCGTGGATGTGGAAATCGCGCTGCAGTGGAACGACGGCTACGCGGACACCGTGCACGCCTTTGCGAACAACATCAACACGCAGGAGGGTGGAACCCACCTGTCCGGCTTCCGGGCGGCCCTGACCCGCACCATCAACAGCTACGCGAACCGGAACAACCTCGCGCGGGACCTCAAGGAGAGCATCGGCGGCGACGACATCCGCGAAGGCCTGGTCGTGGTCGTCAGCGTGAAGATCCCGCAGCCGCAATTCGAGGGCCAGACGAAGACGAAGCTCGGCAACACGGAAGTCAAGGGAATCGTCGAGGCGATCGTCAACGACCGGCTGGGCGCACACCTCGAGGAGAATCCGGCCGTCGCCAAACGGATCGTCAACAAGGCGATCGACGCGGCGCGGGCGCGGGAAGCGGCGCGCAAGGCGCGGGACCTCGTGCGTCGCAAGGGAGCTCTCGACAACAGTGCGTTGCCGGGGAAGCTGGCCGACTGCCAGGAACGAGACCCGGCCCGGAGCGAGATCTACATCGTGGAGGGGGAGTCCGCGGGCGGCTCGGCCAAGCAGGGGCGGGATCGCCGCTTCCAGGCCATCCTGCCCATCAAGGGCAAGATCCTCAACGTCGAGAAGGCGCGGTTCGACAAGATGCTGGGCAGCGACGAGATCAAGACCATGATCGCGGCCCTCGGATGCGGCATCGGCAGGGAGGATTTCGACCTCTCGAAGCTGCGCTACCACCGCATCGTCATCATGACCGACGCGGACGTGGACGGCTCGCACATCCGCACGTTGCTGTTGACTTTCTTCTACCGCCAGATGCGCGAGCTGATCGAGCACGGACACGTCTACATCGCGCAGCCGCCGCTCTACCGCGCCAAGCGCGGCCGGGCGGAACACTACATCAAGGACGATCACGAGCTGGAGGCATATCTCATCCGGCGGAGCAGCGAGTCCCGCATGGTGAGGGTGGCCGAAACGGGCCGGACGTATTCCGGCGAGGAGCTCGAGGGAATGCTCCGCAGCCTGATGGCCTTCCAGCGGCTGCTGCAGGTCGTCGAGCGCAGGGGGCCGAGCCCCGATATCGTCATGGCGGTCCTCGACAACGGCGCCAGGGATCGGATGTTCTTCGCGGATCGCGACCGCGTCGACACCGTGCGGGAGACGCTGGCTGCCGAGGGCCGGACGGTCACGATTGTCGAGGACGAAGAGCACGACGCGTGCGTGCTGGTCGTTGACGATGGAGGCAACGGGTTCCCGCGGCGCCATAGCGTGGGGGTCGATTTCGTCGAGGGGGCGGAGTACCGCGCGCTGCTCGCGCACTACGACGAGATCTCCTCCCTGCGCGGGCAGTTGCTCGTCGGTACGCAGCGCGCGGCGGCCGGCGCGCCCGCTGCCGGCGCCGGCGACCCCGAAGAGGCTGCCGAGGCCGGCGAGGATGGTTCCGCGCCGGCCGGAACCGCCGGCGAAGAGCGGTTTACCGAGCTCGGATCCACGGGGGAGCTGGTCGATCACTTCATCGCGGCCGGAAAACGCGGCCTCGCCATCAACCGCTACAAGGGGCTGGGCGAAATGAACCCCGACCAGCTCTGGACGACCACGATGAATCCGGAGAACCGCACGCTGCTGCAGGTGCGCGCGGAAGACGACGCCGAGGCCGACCACATGTTCACGACGCTCATGGGCGACCAGGTCGAGCCGCGTCGCAAGTTCATCCAGGACAACGCCCTGGACGTCAGGAACCTGGACATCTAGCCGGCATCTAGCCGAGACCCGCGGGCCCGCCGGTCCGCGGCTTCCGCTACCCCGCAAGGAACGCCATGTCCGACGTCGAACGTCCCAACGTTCCCATCTCCATCGAAGACGAGATGCGCCGGTCCTACATGGACTACGCGATGAGCGTCATCATCGGGCGCGCACTGCCCGACGTCCGCGACGGCCTCAAGCCGGCGCACCGGCGCGTCATCTACGGCATGCGCACGATGGGGCTCGCCTCGAATCGCGCCTACCGCAAGTGCGCCAAGATCGTCGGCGAGGTGATGGGCAACTTCCACCCGCACGGGGACGCGTCCATCTACGACACGCTCGTCCGGCTCGCACAGGGCTTCAACATGCGCTATCCGCTGGTCGACGGCCAGGGGAACTTCGGATCGGTCGACGGGGATCCCCCCGCGGCCATGCGCTACACGGAAGCGAGGCTCCAGGCTCTGTCGGACGACCTGATGGCCGACCTCGATCGCGAGACGGTCGATTTCGTGCCGAACTACGACGAAACGACCGAGGAGCCGTCGGTCCTCCCCGCGCCGTTCCCGAACCTGCTCGTGAACGGCTCCGCCGGCATCGCCGTCGGCATGGCGACGAACATCCCGCCGCACAACCTGCGCGAGGTGATCGACGGTATCGTCTGGGTCGCCGAACATCGCGACGCGCCCAAGGTGGACAAGGGGCGGGAGTTGCTCAACCTGATACCGGGTCCGGACTTCCCCACCGGCGGCTTCATCGTCGGCCGGGCCGGCATCGTCCAGGCCTACCTGACCGGCCGGGGCTCGATCACGATGCGGGCGCGCACCGAGATCGAGGATTCCGGGAAGAAGGGCGAGCGGGTCGCCATCATCGTCAACGAGATCCCGTACCAGGTCAACAAGTCCCGGCTCCTCGAGAAGATTGCCGACCTCGTGCGCGAGAAGGTGGTCGAGGGAATCGCCGATCTGCGCGACGAGTCCGACCGCCGCGGCATGCGCATCGTGATCGAGTTGCGCCGAGGCGAGGTGCCGGAGGTAGTGCTGAACAACCTCTACAAGCACACGCCGCTGCAGACCTCGTTCGGGATCATCTCCCTGGCGATCGTGGAGGGCCGCCCGCAGGTGCTGCCGCTGCTCGACCTGGTGGAGCAGTTCCTCGAGTTCCGGCGGGAAGTGGTCCGCCGCCGCACCGAGCACGACCTGGCCAAGGCCGAGGCGCGCATCCACATCCTGGAGGGGCTCAAGGTCGCGCTCGACCACCTGGACGCCGTCATCGCCCTGATCCGGGCCGCGCGCAACCCTCCGGAGGCGCGCGAAGGCCTCGTCGAGCGTTTCTCGCTCACCGAGATCCAGGCCCAGGCCATCCTGGACATGCAGCTTCAACGTCTGACCGGGCTCGAGCGCGAGAAGATCCTCGAGGAGCTGGCCCGGCTGGCCGAGAAGATTCGCGAGCTGCGGGCCATCCTGGCGAGCGAGTCTCTCCTGCTGGGCATCGTGATCGACGAGCTCAAGGAGGTTCGGGAGAAGTACGGGGACGAGCGGCGCACCGAGATCATCGAAGGCGAGGACGGCGAGTTCAGCATCGAGGACCTCATCGTCGACGAGGATGTCGTCATCACGGCCAGCAACACCGGGTACATCAAGCGGACCGCGGTGACGCAGTACAGGAACCAGCGCCGGGGAGGCAAGGGCCGCCTCGGCATGCGGACGCGCGAAGAGGACTTTCTGACCCACCTGTTCATCGCGTCGACGCATGCCTTCATCCTGATCTTCACGGATCGGGGCCGCGTCTACCCGCTGAAGGTCCACCGCATCCCCGACGTCGGGCCGGCCGGCCGTGGCAAGGCCATCGCGAATCTCGTGGCGCTCGATCCGGACGAGAGAATCGCGGCGCTGGAGACCCTCCGGGAGTTTCCGACCGATCCCGGCCGGTGTTTCGTCGCCATGGGCACGCGCCGGGGCATCGTCAAGCGGATGGACCTGAGCGCCTTCCGGCATGTGCGCGCGGGCGGCATCATCGCGATGGGGGTCGAGCCGGACGATGCGGTGGTCGGCGTCGAGCTGACCGACGGCGAGGGGGAGATCTTCATCGGCACGCGCGCCGGGATGGCGATCCGCTTCCCGCAGTCCAACGTCCGTGCGATGGGGCGAACCGCTCGCGGCGTCCGCGGCATCACGCTTCGCGAGGGCGACGAGGTGGTCGCCATGACGGTCGTGCGGCCGGGCTCCACGCTGCTGACGGTGACGGAGAACGGCTACGGCAAGCGGACCGAGCTCGGAGAATACCGCGTGCAATCGCGCGGGGGACTCGGTATCATAAGCATCCAGGCGAGCGAGAGAAACGGGACGGTCGCGGGCGTTGCCTGTGTCGACGCCGATGACGAGGTCCTGTTGATCACGCAGCAGGGCAAGGTTCTCCGCATGGTCGCCCGGGACGCACGGCCGATCGGTCGGGCAACCCAGGGGGTGCGGCTGATCGGCATCGGTGACGATGACCGTGTCGTTTCCGTGGCACGGCTCGTCGAGAGAGAGGGTGACGCAGAAGAGGATGCCGGCGAAACGACTGACGAATCGGTCGCTGGCGACGACTAGGCCCGGTACCGGCGTTCGTGGCGGACGTCGGTCGTAGAAACAAGGAGGCAGGGATGTCTCGTTCCATGGTCAAGAGGTCGTTGGTACTGATCGCAGTGATCCTGTCCGGAGGATTGCTGGCCGCGGCTTGCGGAGGGGCAGGCGACGAGTTGCTGATTGCGCGCTCCTTCTTCCAGGCCGCGCGGTTCGATGACCGTACCTCCCTCGGCAACATGTCGCTGGTTCCCTTCACGCCGCAGGACGACGGCATCGCGTCGAGCCCGGGCGTCGAGTTCGTCGGCGAGGAGGACCGCCGCCCGCTCGAGATGATCGAGCTGAACGAGGCCCTCGCCGAGACGCGGGACGGTGAGACCACCTTCCGCGCCGACAAGAAGATGTACCAGGACAACAACGAGGAGTTGATCACCCTGGCCATCGAGTCCGGTCGCGAGGGCGAGGACCCGAGCAACGCCGACATCCGGCAGGCCGTCCAGGCCTGGACGGGCCGCACGGGCGAGCGGGTGGCGAGGAACAACAACGCCGGGCGGCGGGAGCACTTCGAGGGGATTCGCGACTCCTGGAACGTGCAGGTCGCCGACGAGCGCGATTGGGCCCGCAGGGTCTCCGAGGCGCAGAACGCCCTGAACGACGAGCGGCGCATCGTCGACGTCAGCCTGTACGACTTCGTCCGCGATTCGCCCGAGCCGATCGAGGTCATCCAGTACGGCGGCGAGCTCATCACGAAGCAGTTCACGGTGAGCGCGAACGTGACGAAGGACGAGGTCGAGGAAGAGCGGACGATGTGCTTCACGATCGAGAGAGCCGATCTGCACGGTGTCATGCTGCCGAGCGCAGAAGAAGAAGGCGAAATGGTGGAGGGCGTCGTCGAGGGCCGCTGGATCATCACGGAGATCGACAAGACCAGCAACGCGCCCTGCGCGGGCCACGAAGCCGCAGACTAGGCTGCCCCTGAAGCGAGCGGCGGTTTTTTCGCCGGGCCCGTAGTCGCATTCGCAACCCGAGGACGGCCGGGCTGTATCAGGTACCGGCCGCCTCGCTCGCCTCACCGGCCCCGGACGGGGCCGGTCCAGGGTCCTTTCCGTGCTCCGCGGGCAGCCGGCTGGCTATTCGTCTCGAGCCCCCGTTGCCAGCCGGGCGCCCGTTACGGCGGTGCGGCGCCGGGTGTCGGCGGTCGTTCGTTCTTGCCGTACTTCCCTTGCCACTCGTCGATATGGGTCCTGTCCGAGAGCGGGACACCCATCCGGTACGCCGCGCGCGCAATCGCGTGGGCGGCAACCGGAGCCGTCACCAGCAGGAAGACGATCGTCAGGCCGGCGATTGCGGTTTCGGCCGTGGTTCTGAAGTACAGGGCTGCGCCGCCGAACACGAGGCCTACGCCCAGCGTGCCCGCCTTGGTGGAGGCGTGCATGCGAATGAGCACGTCCGGCAGGCGCAGGATGCCGAGTCCGGCGACGAACAGGAAGAAGCCGCCCGCCAGAAGGCACGCGGAAACCATCAGATCCCACCACGGGATGTCACCTGCCATCGGGTTCTTCCACCCTTTCACCGGTTCTTCCGTCGCGAACGAGTTGCTCGGTGGAGCGCTCCGCGTACCAGGCGAAGGCGATTGTCGCCAGGAATGCCACCAGCGCCAGCGCGACGGCGATGTCGAGAAAATCGGGCTCGCTGTGCGTGATGGCCAGGAGGCCCGCGATGGCGACTGCCAGCACCGTGATGAGGTCGACCGATACGACGCGATCCGGCAGGCTCGGTCCCTTTATCAGGCGTACGAACGAGAAGACCAGCCCCAGCACGGTCAGGACCGTCGTGACGGTGACCGCCCACGTGACGATCTGCGAGTGCTCCGCGATTTCCGTCACTGCATGGCCTCCCAGACCAGGCGTTCGAAGCCCGTCTTGATCCGCCTGCGTGTCTCGTCCGGATCCTCGGCGAACATCTCGTGCACGTACAGTGTCTTCCCGTCGGGGCTGACATCGAGGCTCAGCGAGCCGGGCGTCAACGAGATGAGATTCGCCAGCACCGTGATCTGTATCGGCTCCTCGATGTCCAGCGGCACGGCCACGATGGCCGGGCGCGATCTGTGCGTGGGCGTGATCACGTCCCAGGCGACTTGCAGGCTCGAGACCGTGAGCTCGTACAGGAAATACGCTGCCAAGCGGGCCGCCAGCAGGACCCTCTTGAAGTAGGCGGTCTGCCCGTACATGGGGCTCGACAGGCTCAGGGCCGCGAACGCCAGGAGGAAGCCCGAGACGAAATGCCCCAGGTCGAAGATCCCGAACAGTGCGCACCACCCGCCGGCCAGCAGCAGATTGAGCTGGAAGAGCTTCATTCCGCGTTGTCTCCGTTGCCGGACGCGGAGACCGCGAGACTGCCCCGCCCGAGCACGGCTTCGACGTAGATCGAGGGGGCCATCAGTTCGGCGGCGGCTCGTTCCGACAGCGAGTAGAGAGGCCGGGCGTAGAGTCCGATTGCCAGCGTGATGGTCGCCAGCGTCGCGATGGGAGCCAGCAGCAGCCACCGGCGACGCGGCGCGAACGAGGGCGGCGGCCCGGCCTCGTCCGGGCGAGCCTTCCAGAAGGCGTTCAGCCAGATCTTGGTCATCGAATAGACCGTCAGCAGACCCACCGCCAACGCTACGCCCGCCAGGACGAATTCGTCGCTCTCGATCGAGGCCTGGATGAGCAGCAGCTTCGCCCAGAAGCCGGACAGCGGCGGGAAGCCCGCCAGCGAGAACGCCGGCACGAAGAACAGCGCCGCGAGCAGGGGCTTGTCGCGGTAGAGCCCGCCGAGCGTCTGCAGCTCGGTCGAGCCGGCCAGGCGATTCACGGCGCCCGAAACGAAGAAGAGGTTCGCCTTCACGATGATGTGGTGGATTACGTAGAAGATCCCGCCCAGCAACCCGAAGGTCGTGAAGAGCGCGAGGCCCAGGATCATGTATCCGATCTGGCTGACGATGTGGAACGACAGAATGCGCCTCAACTCGTTCTGCGACGCGGCGCCGAGCACGCCGGTGACCATGGTCAGGCCCGCCACCCACAGCAGCAGTTCGTGCGTGTACCCGACGTCGTGCCGGAAGATCAGCGTGAAGAAACGCATCAACGCGTAGACGCCGACCTTCGTCAGCAGGCCGGAGAAGACGGCCGAGACCGCGGTCTGCGGCGTGTGATAGCTGGCCGGAAGCCAGAAGAAGAGCGGGAACACCGCCGACTTCAGGCCGAACGCGATGATGAACACCATGGCGACCAGGGTCAGCAGCCCCTGGTCTTCGACTTCCTGTACCCGCAGGTGCAGGTCCGCCATGTTGAGCGTGCCCGTCAGTCCGTACAGCAGTCCGATGCCGCTCAGCAGCAGTGTGGTGGCGATCAGGCTCAGGGCCGCGTAGCGCACGGCCCCATCCAGTTGCGCTGGCGTTCCACCCAGTATCAGCAGGGCCAGCGAGGCGATGAGCATGATCTCGAACCAGACGTAGAGATTGAAGACGTCTCCCGCCAGGAACGCGCCGCACACGCCCGCAAGCAGTGCATGCAACAACGGATGCAGAGCATGGGAGAGCCGGCCGGGCTGGACGTCTCCGAACGCGTAGACCACGGTAGCCAGTCCGATCAGGGCGGAGACCGCGACCATCGCCGCGCTCAGGTGATCCGCGACCAGCGTGATTCCGTAGGGCGCCGGCCACTGGCCGATCTGGACCGACACGATACCCTCTCGCCACACGGTCGACAGCAGGCTCGCCGCCGCCGCCGACAGGCCGATGGCCCCGGTCAGGCTCACGGCTCTCTGCGTCCTGTCGCTGCCGCGGCCCGCGAAGCCGATCACGGCCGCGGCCAACGGAATCACGATCGGACAGACGAGCAGCCAGTTCAATCGACGGCCCTCTGCTCCGCATCCGCCGCTGCGCCCGCCGACGAAGGTTCTGCGGCTCGCATCCGGTCGGTGTCCACGGTTTCCAGTTCCTGATAGGTCCGGAACGCGAGCACCAGCGCGAACGTGAGCAGGCTGAAGGAGATCACGATCGCGGTGAGAATCAACGCCTGGGGCACGGCGTTCGAGATGCCCGGGAGAGGCGCGGACGCTCCCGGAGCAATCAGCGGCGGCCGGGCGCGCGTCATCCCTCCGCTGGCGAAGATCACCAGGTTGGCGGCATGGGAGAGCAGCGCCAGCCCGAAGATGAAACGCACGAAGTTGCGGCTGAGCATCAGATACACGGTTGCCGCCATCAGCACGCCGACCATCACGGCGACGATTGGTTCCATCGGTAGTTGCTCGCTCCTCGCGCCGGGTACCGGGGGTCGGGGCGCCTCGCCGCTCTCGGTGCGACGCAAGGTTTCACCACGAACAGCCTGCGCATCCCGGCTACTGCTCCTTGATTCCGAGGACGAAGGTCAGCACGACCCCGATGACGACGAGGTAGACACCGACGTCGAACAGCACCGGCGTGCCGATCGACAGCCCCCCGACGGTTCCCCATTGGCCGGTCAGGAACGGGACGCCCGCCCGGATGGATCCGACGAAGCCCGATGCGATTGCCACGGCCAGACCGACGGCGCCGACAGCGCGGGGGTCCGCGCGCAGAATCCCGCGAGCCGCCTGCGGGCCGCAGACGAATGCGTACAGGCTGAACGCAATGGAGGCGACCAGACCACCGACGAAGCCGCCGCCGGGCTGGTCGTGGCCGCGCAGCAGCAGGAATACGGAGAACACGAGAATCAACGGGACCAGCCGCCGAGTGGTTTCCCGCAGGATCATGGTGTTCATGATGCTGCCGTGCCACGCCTGGGCGCGCACTGCCGCTCCCCCGGTGCCCGGAGTCGGAACGCCCTCCCGCCGCCGGGGGCCCGGCAGCAGCAGGGCGAAGACCGCCGCGCCGGCGATCGCCAGCACCGAAATCTCTCCCAGGGTGTCGAGGGCACGGAAATCGACCAGGATCACGTTGACGATGTTCCGTCCGTGACCGCCGGGCACGGCGTTGCGCTCGAAGTACTCCCTGAGATCCGGCTGGGGAGGGGACCCGGTAACGGCGAGCAGGACCAGGGTGACGCTGACCCCGACGGTGACGGCGACGATGCCGTTGCGCAACCGCGCGGGCCCCGAAGGCCAGACCTCGTTCCTGAAGTCCGGAAGCTTCAGCAGGACGATGGCGACGATCACGGTGACGAGCGTCTCCACGATCAACTGCGTCATCGCGACGTCCTCCGCCCCGAAGGTGAGGAAGATCAGCGCCGTGGCGACCCCGACCACGCCGAGCGCGCAAATCCCGAGCAGACGGGACCTGGAGCGGATGATCACGACCGACGCGCCGGCGACCAGGGCGGCGAGCGACCAATCGAGAAACGTCGCTTCCGCCAACCGCACGGGCCAGGGGACCACGTTCTTGATCCAGAGCGTCACGGCCAGGCTCAGCCCGAGCGTGGCGAACACGATCAGCAGATAGTGCCGCTGGACGCCGGACTGCAGCCGGCGGGTCTGCCAGGCCGCAACGGCGGCGATTCCGTTCATGGTTGCGTCGTACGCACGGTCGCCGGTGAACGGAACCAGTCTCCGGAGACCGGCGAGCGCCTGCGCTACCGCCTCCCGCTGCCAGAATCCGAGAACGGCCGCGGCCAGTGTCACCAGGGTCAGCACAAGGGCCTCGCCCGTGCTCTGCCAGGGAGGCTGCTCGACCTGGAAGGAATGCCCGCTCACCGCCGCTTCCGCGGGCACGAGCAGGCTCATGAACGGGAACTCCGGTGACAGCCCCCAGTAGATGCCGACCGCACCGAGCACCGCCGGCCCGCACCAGAGCGCCCAATGGCCTTCCCGCCCCGGCTTGCGGTAGTCGGGGCGCGGGCCGAAGAAGGGCTTGGTCACGAGAACCATCGCAACGAGCGCGACCGGCGAGGCGGCGAGGAACACGGCCCACGGCAGCCAGGCGGCGGCATCGGGGGCGAAGCCGACGGTGTACAGAAGCTCCTTGCCGATGAACCCGACCGAGGGCGGCACGCCGGCCATCGAAACCGACGCGGCGACCGCGGCGGCGAACGTGACGGGCATGGCTCTGCGCAGACCCCCGAGCTCTGTCAGGTCGCGGGTGCCGGTCGCCTTCTCGATCGTTCCGGCAATCATGAACAGGGCCGCCTTGTAGAGGGCGTGGGCGATCAGGAAGGCGAGTGCGGCCAGGACCCCCCGCGACGGCTCGCCCTGCCCCGCGACGGGCGGCGATCCGAGGAACATGACGCACACGCCGAGCGCCATGACCGTGGTGTAGGCCAGCACCTGCTTCAGATCGGACTTGCCCAGCGACACGAACGCCGAGTACACCGCGGTCACCGCTCCCACGGCGGTCAGCGTCTCCATCCAGAGCGCGGTCCCGCCCAGGATTGGTGTCAGGCGGGCCAGCAGGAACACGCCGGCCTTGACCATCGTCGCCGAGTGCAGGTAGGCCGAGACCGGGGTCGGAGCCGCCATCGCGTTCGGCAGCCAGAAGTGGAACGGGAACTGCGCCGACTTGGTGAAGGCGCCGAGCATGACCAGAACGACGACCGCCGTGTAGTGCGGGTGGTCCTCGAAGCTCTGCTGGTCGGCCAGCATCTCGCGCAGGCTGAAAGTGCCGGCCGCCTGGCCCAGGACGACGAAGCCGGCCAGCATCGCCAGGGCGCCGGCGCCGGTCACGAGCAGCCCCTGGAGAGCGGAGCGCCTGGCGACGGCGTTCTCGTGCGAATAGCCGATGAGCAGGAACGAGGTGATCGTGGTGAGTTCCCAGAAAACGAACAGCGCGACGAGGTTGTCGGACAGCACCAGGCCGAGCATCGCCAGCATGAAGCTGACGAGAAACAGAGTGAACCGGCCGCGCTGCGGATAGCCCTCCATGTACTCGCCGGCGAAAAGGAAGATGAACGCGCCGATTCCCGTAATCAGCAGGGCGAACAGCAGGCTCAGGCCATCGATTGCAAAGTCGAGGTCGATGCCCTGCTGCGGCAGCCACGCCGTTTCCCAGACGAGGATCTCCCCGCCGGAGACGGAGGGAATCAGCGTGCAGAACCAGACGAAGAGCACGACCGGCAGCGCGACCGCGAGACGCACGTATGGCGGGGTCGTCACGCTCGGGTCCTCTGTCACTCGAGGGCGGGACCCTCGGCCGCCATCAGGGCGCGGTGCATCCAGAACGGCAGGCAACCCTGGCCGAGCAGCCGGTCGTGGAAGCGCAGCAGCGAGAAATCCGCGCCCTCCGCTTCCCGCACGTCGGCGCGCAGCTTCAGCAGCATCAACTTGCCGAGGGCGTACAGCACGGTGCCGGGGTCGAACGTGGCGCGCTCGGCCTGCTGCCGCGCACTCGACTCCTCGAGGTACGCCTCGTCGCAGAAGAATCGGACCCCCTGCTCGACCGACAGGTCCTCGGTGTGCAGCCGGATGCCGACGATGGTTCGGGCGAGCCGGAGCAGGGCTTCGGCCAATTGTCCGAGCCGCAGCTCCGCGTTTCCGCGCTCGAAGCCCTCGTCGAGGACCATCTGCTCGGCGTAGTGGGCCCAGCCTTCGACGAACGACATCGTCGCGAAGAACCCCGACTTGCGGCACGAGGAAGAGACCGCGCGCAGGTGCTCGTGATGCAGGAAATGGCCGGGAAAGACCTCGTGCGCGGTAATCGAGGCGAGGGTGGCGTAGCTCAGGTCGCGCAGATGCTCCTGCTGGCGCTCGGCGGGCCAGGACGGGTCGACGTTGGTGACGTGGTAGGAGGCCGGCATCCGCGCCGGCTCGAAGGGGCCCGGCGACCACAGGCTGGCGACCGTCCGGCGGTGGAAGTCGGGGGTCGGGAGCACCTGCACGGCGGTATGCTCCGGCATCGTCACCATGCGCTTTCTCGTCAGGAAGGTCCTCAGCGACTCGACCTGCTCGTCCGCCTCGCGGAAAAGGGCGTCCGGCGCCGGATGCCGCTCCTTGATGCGCCGCCACGCCGCGCGGGGGTCCGAATCCATTTCCGCCGCGACCCGGGCGAACTCGTCCTGGGTGGCATGCAGCTCGCGCCGGGCGATGTCGAGCAGGTGATCGGCCGGCACATCGAGACCCTCGTCGAGCCGCAGGAGCTGTTCGAAACGCGCCCGGCCGAGCCGGAACGAGGCGCGGCTCCTCGGGGCCAGGGTGTCCCGCAGGTAGGCGATGTGCTCTCGCAGGGCATCGGAGGCCTCCATGGACGTGTCCGCGAGGACGCCGAGCAGGTGCATGTCCTCCAGGTCGCGAAACGCGCGGGGCAGGTCCCGCTCGACGAAGCGAAGCACGCCCTCGAGCGATTCGATCCCGACCTTGACGAAGAGGCCCGGCGCCTCGGTGACGTTCCGGCGCGCCGCCTCGAGCAGCCGGCGCACCTGCCGCAGCTTCGAGCCCACGCGCCGTGCCCGCTCCGGCAGGCCGGCGTAGGCGAACAGGGTCTGTCCGGCGAGGCTCGCGGCCAGGGTGTCGGCGTAGTGCAGCGGATTGCGTTCCCAGTCGCGGATCTCTTCGAGAGCGAACAGGTGGCCGCGGATGCGGTCGCCGAGCATCCGCCTCTCCAGCGACTCGACGGGCGTCAGCGCCGACGGGTTGATGCCGTCGAGGCGCCGCGCCCACCCGCCCAGGTCCCGAATCCGGGCGTCGATCGCCGAGCGACTCAGGTCTTCCAGCAGGTCGTCGTGGGTGTGGACGCCATCGGCGGCCGCGGCCGTCGGGTACATCTCGTAGAGATGGGCGAGGTACTCCTCGACGAAGTGCGAGAGCGGCTCGGATACGTGTGTTGTGGTCGACTGGCGCATCGGACGTGTCACGAACGGCGAAGGGGTACTCCGAGTCCTTGATGGTACAATACTGCCGCCGCTCGAATCGTGTCGCGCGGCGTCGGCCGCGGCAGCCTGCTGAGATCTCGTGCCCTCTGCGCTCACGCCCGGCACGCTTCACATCGTGTCGACCCCCATCGGCAATCTCGAGGATGTGACCTACCGAGCCGTCCGGGTGCTGCGCGACGTCGACCTGATCGCGGCCGAGGACACGCGCAGGGCCGCCCGGCTGCTCGACCACTACGGCATCCGGACGCGGCGCATCAGCCTGCACGAGCACAATGAATCCCGCCGGGCGGCGAGCCTGCTGGCGCGGCTGGCCGAGGGACAGACGCTCGCGCTGGTGAGCGACGCGGGCACGCCCCTGATATCGGATCCCGGTCGCAGGCTCGCGCGCATGGCGCTGGACGCCGGCTTCCGGGTGGAGGCTGTCCCCGGGCCGAGCGCCGTGCTGGCGGCGCTGGTCGCGTCCGGCCTGGCCGAGGACGCCTTCTCGTTCGCGGGCTTTCCGCCGTATAGGTCCAAAGACAGAAAGCAGTGGTTCGCCGAGGTGGCGCACGAGCCGCACCCGGTCGTCTTCTTCGAGGCGCCGCACCGGATCCGCGGCTCGCTGGCGGATCTGGAAGGCGTGATCGGCGATCGAATCGTCGCGGTCTGTCGCGAGATGACGAAGGTTCATGAGAATTGTGTCGTCGGACCCGTATCCGATGTGCTTGCCGCTCTGGCGAGTCCGCGCGGCGAGTTCACGGTCGTCGTCAGTCCCAGCCGGGCGCCCGTGCCGCAGCCGGAGGTGCCGGCTGAAGCGGAGTTGTTTCACGAATTCGGTCTGTTGACAGAAGGCGGGCTGTCGCGGCGGGCGTCGATTCGCTCGCTGGCCACCAAGTACGACGTGCCGAGCCGCCGGGTGTACCAGGCCATAGAAAGCGCGAGAGAGCGAAGTTGATCGAACGGCACGTTCTCGTGCTGGCCGCGGGCAAGGGCACCCGGATGCGGTCGAGCCGGCCGAAGGTCCTGCACCGGCTGGCCGGCTGCCCGCTCGCCGAGCACGTCCTGCGTGCGGCGGACCCGCTCGGCGCCGGGTCGACGACGCTCGTCGTGGGCCATCAGGGAGAGACGGTCGAGCGTGAGCTCGGCGCCGTCCGTGGCGACCTGTCGTTCGTTCGCCAGGAACCGCAGCTCGGGACGGCGCATGCGGTGCTGCAGGCCGAAGCGGTGCTGAGCGGGCGGCGCGGCACGCTGATCGTCCTGATGGGGGACGCCCCGCTCGTATCCTCCCGTACGACGCAGGCCCTGGCCGAGACGCACGAACGGACGGGCGCGTCGGCGACGGTGCTCACCGCGACGATCGAGCGTCCCTACGGGTACGGCCGCATCGTCCGCCGCGGCGGGCAACTGGCCGAGGTGGTCGAGGAAGCGGATGCGACACCCGAGCAGCGTACCCTCCGGGAAGTCAACAGCGGCATCTATGCCTTCGACCTCGCGCCGCTCTTCGCCGCCTTGCGGGCCGTACCGGAGGCCGGGCCGAAGCGCGAACGCTACCTGCCGGGGATCCTGCGGCGGTACCGCGAGGAGGGACTCACGGTGGAGACCGTGGTCGCGGCGGCCGACGAGATCCGCGGCATCAACAGCCGGCACGAGCTGGCGGAAGCAGGTTCCCTGATGCGTCATCGAAAGAACGAGGAGATGATGGCGGCGGGCGTGACCATCATCGACCCGGCAACCGCCTACGTCGACGTCGACGTCGAGGTGGGGCCCGACACCGTGATCCATCCGGGCGTCATCCTCGAGGGGCGCACTTCGATCGGCGCCCGCTGCGAGCTGCACGCGGGCGTCCGCATCGTGAACGCGGTCGTGGGCGACGACGTCACCGTCAACAACCATTCCGTTATCATCGATGCGGAGATCGCGGCGGCCGCCCGCATCGGCCCGTTCGCGCACATCCGCCCCGGCTCCACCGTGGGCGAAAAGGCCAGGGTGGGCAACTTCGTCGAGCTCAAGAAGGCGACGCTCGGGGCCGGATCGAAGGCGGGCCACCTGAGCTACGTCGGCGACGCGGCGGTCGGCGCCGGCGCCAACATCGGCGCGGGGACGATTACCTGCAACTTCGACGGATCGGTCAAGCACCGCACGACGATCGAGGAGGACGTCTTCATCGGCAGCGGCACGCAACTGGTGGCGCCGGTGACGGTCGAGCGGGGCGCCTACGTCGCGGCCGGCTCCTGCATCACCGAGGACGTGCCGGCCGATGCGCTCGCGGTCGCCCGCGGCCGCCAGGTGAACAAGGAAGGGCGCGCCGCCGCCCGGCGGAAGAAGGACGCGGATTCGGCCAGGGGTTGACGCCTGTGTGTGGCATCGTCGGTTACGTGGGGGCCAAGCCGGTCGTGCCGGTGCTGATCGGCGCGCTGCGGAGACTGGAGTATCGCGGCTACGACTCGGCCGGCATCGCGCTGGTGACGGGTGGCCGGATCGAGGTCCGGCGCAGCGCCGGCAAGCTCGAGCGCCTGGAGCGGACCATCCGGACCGATCCGGTCGACGGCGACTACGGCGTCGGGCACACGCGCTGGGCCACGCACGGGCGGCCGACCGAGGAGAACGCGCATCCGCACCGCGACTGCAGCGGCACGCTCGTCGTGGTGCACAACGGCATCGTCGAGAACTACCTCGAGCTGAAACGCGAGCTGCAGCAGGCCGGGCACCGCTTCGAGACCGAGACCGACACGGAGGTCATCGCCCACCTGGTGGAAGGCGAGCTGGCCGGCGACGGCATCGAGAACGCGGTGCGGCGCGCGCTGCGGAAGCTGCGCGGGCTGTTCGGGGTGGTGCTGGTCCACGCCGAGGACCCGCACAAGATCGTCGCCGTGCGCAACGGCCCGCCGATCGTCGTCGGCATCGGCGAGGACGAGTTTCTCGTCGCCTCGGACATTCCCGCCATCCTGGATCACACGCGCGACGTCATCTTCCTCGGCGACCGCGAGATGGCCGTGATCACGCATGGGGGCGTCGAGTTCACGGACTTCACCGGGCGCGCCGTGTCGAAGGCGACGCAGCGCATCCAGTGGGACCCGGTCATGGCCGAGAAGGCCGGGTACAAGCACTTCATGCTCAAGGAGATCTTCGAGCAGCCGTGGGCCCTGCAGGAGACGGTGCTCGGCCGGGTCTCCGAGGAGCACGCGCGGGTGTTCCTGGGAGAGCTGGAGATCCCGGAGGCCGCGCTGCGCGAGGTGGAGCAGGTGGTCCTGGTCGCCTGCGGCACGTCGTGGCACGCGGCGCTGGTCGGGAAGTTCCTCCTCGAGCAGCTCGCGCGCGTCCGCGTCGAGGTCGACTACGGCTCGGAGTTCCGCTACCGCGATCCGATCGTCGGCGAGCGGACGCTGGCGGTGGTCATCACGCAGTCGGGGGAGACGGCCGACACGCTCGCCGCGCTGCGCGAGGCGCGCGGGAAGGGCGCCCGCAGCATCGCCATCTGCAACGTGGTCGGGAGCATGGCCACGCGCGAGTCCGACGGCACGGTCCATACCCACGCGGGGCCGGAGATCGGGGTCGCGTCGACCAAGGCGTTCACGTCGCAGTTGCTCGCGCTGCACCTGCTCGCGCTGCACCTCGCGCACGCCCGCGGGGCCCTGGAGGCGCCGGCGGCCAGGGCGCTCATCGAGGCCATCGCGCACGTGCCGGTGCTCATCGAGCATGCCCTGAAATCGGATGCCCTCATCCAGTCGATCGCGAAGCGCTTCTACCGGAGCACGAACTTCCTCTACCTGGGCCGCGGCGTCAACTATCCCATCGCGCTCGAGGGCGCCCTCAAGCTCAAGGAGGTCTCCTACATCCACGCGGAGGGGTATCCGGCCGGCGAGATGAAGCACGGCCCCATCGCACTGATCGACGAACACATGCCGGTGGTGGCGCTCGTGCCGCAGGACAAGGTCTTCGACAAGATGCGGGGCAACCTGCAGGAGGTGAAGGCGCGCGGCGGCTCCGTGATCGTCGTCACCGACGCGCCCCCCGAGGAGTTCGACGTGGTCCTCGAGCGGGGGCGCGACTCCGTCATTCCCGTCCCGCCGACCCATCCGCTGCTGATGCCGATTCCGATGGTGGTGCCGCTGCAGCTTCTGGCCTACCACATCGCCGTGCTGCGGGGCTGCGACGTCGACCAGCCGCGCAACCTCGCCAAGAGCGTGACGGTTGAGTAGTCAGGAAGCGCAGCGGGCGCAGGCCGCCGGCGACGAGTTGCTGTCGGGGCTCAATCCCGAGCAGCGCGAGGCGGTGCTGCACCGCGACGGGCCGCTGCTGATCCTGGCCGGCGCCGGGTCGGGCAAGACGCGCGTCATCTGCCACCGGCTCGCCGCGCTCATCGGCGGCGGACACGCGCAGCCCGAGCAGGTCCTGGCCGTCACCTTCACCAACAAGGCGGCGGAGGAGATGCGCGGGCGCGTCGAGCGCCTCCTCGGCACGACCGCGCCGCGCCTGTGGGTCTCGACGTTCCACGCCTTCTGCGCGCGGCTGCTGCGACGCGAGGGACCGCGGATAGGCCTCTCCCGCGACTTCGTGATCTACGACGGCGTCGACCAGCTCAACGTGGTGCGGCAGGCCATGAAGGAGCTGGACGTCGACCCGAAGATGGTGCCGCCCAGGGCGCTGCTGTCGCGCATCAGCCAGGCCAAGAACCGCCTCCAGAGCGCCGCGGACGTGCGCCAGGTCGTGGAGAGCTTCGCCGACGAGCAGCTCGCGGCGGTCTACGAACGCTACGCGCGGGCGTTGGCCGCCAGCCAAGCCCTCGACTTCGACGATCTGCTGCTGAAGTCGGTCACGCTGTTCGAGGAGTCGACAGAGGCGCGCACCCGCTACGCGGAGCGCTTCCGCTACGTCATGGTCGACGAGTACCAGGACACGAACCGGCCGCAGTACCTGCTGGTCCGCTACCTCGCCGAGCGCCACCGCAACCTGTGCGTGGTGGGCGATCCCGACCAGTCCATCTACAAGTGGCGCGGGGCCGACCTGCGCAACATCCTGGACTTCGAGGACGACTTCCCCGAGACGACCGTCGTGCGGCTCGAGCGCAACTACCGGTCGACGCAGGTCATCCTGGACGCCGCGTCCGGGCTCATCGCCCACAACCGGCGCCGCCGCGAGAAGCGCCTCTACACGGAGCGCGCCGGCGGGGAGCCGATCGTCTTTCATCGCGCCAACGACGATCTCGAGGAGGCCGACTTCATCCTCGGCCGGTTGCGCGAGGCGGCGCGGGGGCCGGGGCGCGCCGCCGTGCTCTTCCGCACCAACGCGCAGTCGCGGGTGATCGAGGAGGCGCTGGGGCGCGCGGGCATCCGCTACCGCGTGGTCGGCGGCGTCCGTTTCTACGAGCGCAGGGAGATCAAGGACGCCCTCGCATACCTGAAGCTGCTGCTGAACCCGGACGACGAGGTCAGCCTGCGCCGCGTCGTCAACGTCCCGCCGCGCGGGATCGGTCAGGGGGTGATGGCGGGGCTGGAAGGCATCGAGCCGCCGCCCGCCCGGGACGCGCCGCTTTTCGACGCGCCGCCCGGGCCGGGGGCGCCCGAGGCCGGGTGGTCGCTCTGGAAGCGGCTGCTGCGCGCGACGGACGAGAGCCTGCTCCCCCGCCGGGCCCTCAACGCGCTGTCGGCGTATCGCACGCTGCTGGAGTCGCTGCAGGCGACCGCCTCGACGCGGTCGGTCTCGGAGACGCTCTCGGCGGTCCTCACCGAGAGCGGCTACGTCGCGGCGTTGCGCAAGGACGGCAGCGAGGAGGCCGAGAATCGACTGTCCAACCTGATGGAGCTGGTCTCGGCGGCCCAGGACTACGAGCTGCGGGAGGAGGACCACAGCCTGGGCGGCTTCGTCGATGCGTACTCGCTGCAGTCGG
>WTFV01000218.1 GCA_011523845.1 Acidobacteriota bacterium
GACCTCGCTCAGGCAGCGATCGGTCCCGGCATGGCCGTATACACCCGCTACGCGCAGGTGCTTGACGCAGCCGGCAACCCGATGTCGGTGCGGGAGGCGCTGGCGCTGATCAACCAGATTCTCGACGAGGTGCTGGCCGAGCAGGAAGGTGACTTCGACGCCGACAGCCGCTGGGCGCTCGCGTGGTTCGATCAGCACGGTTTCGACGACGGTGACTACGGCGACGCCGAGACGCTCTCCAAGGCCAAGAACACCAGCGTGGCGGGGATGGTGGATGCGGGTATCCTGAAGTCCCGGGCCGGACACGTGCGGCTGCTCCGCCCGCGGGAGCTACTGTCGGACTGGGTCCCGGAGGACGACGCACGCCTGACTGCCTGGGAGATGGTCCACCACTTGGTTCGGGTGCTGGAACTGGGGGGCGAAGTAGCGGCGGCGGCGCTGGCCCGCAAGCTGCCGGGCCGCGGCGAGGCGGCCCGTGAGCTGTGTTACCGGCTGTATGCGCTGTGCGAGCGCAGGAAGCGCGCCGCCGAGGCCCTGGCCTACAACGGGCTGGTGCAGAGCTGGCCAGAGATCAGCCGTCTCGCCGGTACGGAGAGCACGGACCAGGGCGCACTGTTCGGCGACGTTACGGGGCAAGACGCATGAGCGCGGCCACCGATGGCGCGCGCGACCGGAGCCGGAGCAGGACATGTCGTTGATTACCAGGAGGCTGCGCGAGGTATGGGACGCCCTGCGCGCGAGTAACGGACACCGCGAGGATGCGCTGACGGCAGTCCGGATCAGGAAGTTGCGTGGGATTTGGGACATCCGAATTCCGTTGGAATATCCGGTGTCCGTCCTCGCCGGCCCCAACGGCTGTGGCAAGTCCACGGTATTGTTTGCGTGCGCCTGCGCCTACCGCGTCCCGGGAGAAAGCCCATGGGATTTCACTCCCGGCAATCTGTTTCCCAACTTCACCAGCCGGCAGCAGGCGGTGTCATCGGACGCGCCACAACAGACCGAGCTCGAGTTTCAATTCCTGCACCACGGCGATGATCTCTCCATGACTTGGCGACGACGCAGGTCCTGGACGCGCCGTTTCTCAAGCCAGAATCGACGGACGCAACCGGAGCGCCAAGTCTATCTGCGCACGCTTGCCAATCTCAGCAATCCCTCCGAGGTTCGCAGCGTCTTGCAGCTTGGACGCAAGCACGTCGAGACCCGGACACTCGACCCTGATCTCCTGATCTTCGCCGGCCGCATTCTGCCGTGGCGGTATCGCAACCTGACCCTCGTCAGCGGCCGCACGAGCGACCTGCTGTTCGCCGAGATCGAAGGCATCGGGGAGACCCGCTACTCCGAGTTCCACATGTCGTCCGGAGAACGCTCGATCCTGCGCATCTCGAAGGACATCTCGGCGCTCGAGAATGCGCTGGTTCTCATCGATGAGATAGACACCGGTCTTCATCCCTACACGCAGCAGCAGGCCATGCTCGAACTGCAGCGGAGCGCCCTGCGGCAGGGATTGCAAATCGTCGTGGCGTCGCACAGCCCAGTCGTCCTGGACAGCGTGCCGCCGGAAGCCCGTATATTCCTCGATCGTGACGACGAGACCGGCCAAGTGCGCCGCGCGCCCGCCTATCGCGACATCTTCCAGAAGGCGCTGTACGGCACGTCGCAGGACCAGCTTTCCATACTGTGCGAAGACCGCGTCGCCGAGGGCGTGATTCGCGGCGTCTTCGACGTGCTCAACGTCGAATTGGGTCTGCTCCACGGAGACGTCGTCATCGGGCGCAACACGGGACGGGACGAGTTTTCGGGCCACGTCCGCACGCTGGCGAAGTTCGACAAGCTCTCCGGCTTCATCCTGGTTCTCGACGGTGATTCCCGGGCACCGGAGGAGAGACTGCAAGCAGTCGCCGAGCGGCATGGACACGCCGTGCAACTGCTGTTTCTGCCCGGTGACGGCCCGCCGGAACAATGGTTGTGGGAGCGCGTGCGCAAGCGGCCCAAGGAATACGCGGTCCGGCTCGGCCTGACGGCGGCCGACATGCAGAAGACCATGAACGACCTGGAGCGACTGGTCGATGGGAGCGTGCGGCAACAGGACGCCGCCAAGGTCTCCATCACCGCCCTGGCTGACCGGCTCGAACGCACCGTCCCCGAAGTGGCCCGGATCGTCGGACAGCGGGAAGCGGAGAAGAAGGCGATTCCAGACTTGCTGGAGGGGCTGAAGACATTGATCGAGCGCTGGCGGCGGTTGTGATGCCCGAAACCCCGCTCGGCATCGTCGCGTCAGGTTACTCGCGCTCGAACCCGTGACTGTCGAACTTCAGCGTGCGGCTGTTCTCGGTAACCGTCCGCACCACGTGATCGGGCGCCCCCGCGGGAATGTCCGCTTCGATCTCGAGCGTCACCTTCACGTTTGCCCCCACAAGACCCGCCAAGTGCGTGATCACCTCGTCGGCGATACGTCCTGCGTCGCGCCCCGTCCGGGTGGCGTCGAGCGAAACGCTGCCGTGGAACCGCGTCGGCCGCGGGTCGGGCGGCGGCGGTTCCGGTTCGGGTCCCGGCGGCGTCACGGGCGTCACGGTCGGTCCGTCCCCACCGTCCGGTCCCGGCGGTACGACGGGTGCGCGTTCCGCGTCTAGCTGCCGCCGCGCGACCTCCGCCTTGACGATCACCCCCGCCGCATCCACGTCCGTGACCGGAAGCGCCTGCCCGCCCTGCAGTCCGACGTAGCGGCCGGCCTGCTCGTCGAAGCGGTCGGCGTGGCCGAAGCTGTCGTCGGCCCAGGTCAGCAGGCCCACGCCGCCGGCGACGGCCTGCAGCAGCACGTCCGGATCCTGAAGACGCGGCAGGTAGAGGTAGCTGGCGAAGTCCTCGACGACCTGACGAACTGCCACGTGGTCTCCGCGCCACAGGGGCACCCGGTCGAGCTCCATCCGCAGGCGGGTGCCGGCGAAGCTCGCCGCCAGCAGATCGTCGCCCTTCAATCGGCGCGCGGCCCGCTCCGCCAGCCCGCCCTGTCCGGTCAGACGGGCCGCCTCCCAGGTCACCGGATCGGCCGGCTTCGCCTGGACCGGCGCCAGCAGCCACTGATAGGTCTCCGGCAACCGCGCCGCAACGGCCTCGCCGGCCGCATCGTGCTGCGTCTCCGCCTGCTTCACCTGGTGCGGCGACAGGTCGAGCAACTCCCGCTCGTCGAGAATCGATTTCCAGGCCAGGCGCCGCCGGACCGCCTCGTCCAGGTCCTGGAGGCGCGACTGGTCCGGGGCCAGGAAGACGAGCGTGTTGCGGTAGAGCCGCGGCGTGGTCCCCCGGTTCTCCAGGATGGCGGCGGCCGCCTTCTCCGCCGGGGAACCGGCGTCCCGATGATGCGGGTGATCGACGTCGAGCACCACCAGACGGGTCTCGCGTTCGTCCGGCACGTCGGATCCGGACCGCGGGGCCGCATGGATCCGGCTGAAGCCGCCGGTCTCGCGCAGGGCGGCGCGCAGCCGCTCCCCGATGGCCTGCGCCACCTTGTCCTGGTCGCGGCGCAACTGCTCGGCGCGGTCCTCGGCCAGCTTGGTGACGGTCGGCCGCGTGTCGTACCAGTAGCGGGGGCCGTCCTGGTACAGGTAGGTCGCCGCCGCGGCCAGCCGCCGCAGGGCATCCCCGAAGACGGCGGGCGATTCGCCGGGAAGCACGCAACCGAGCTTGATGCGCCGGTCCTCGAGTCCGCGCTGCGGCGCGCCCGCCGCCGGCGCCGACCCGAGATAGACGGCGCGCGCGACCCGCCTGCAGGCCGAGTACTTGCCCAGGTTGGCCACCTCGCGGTCGATCCGTTGCGGCAGGGCGCTCGGGCCGTCGACATCCTTCTCGATCACCGGCACCCAGTGGTCGGGCAGGTAGCGGGTCAGCTCGAACTGAACCTGCGGGTCGTCGATCGACAGGTTGGCGGGCAGGATGAGCGGGTTTCGATCGCCCTTCTCCCAGAGGCTGTGGATGACCGCCGCCATCAGCCGCAGCACGCCGCGGGTGCGCTGGAACGTCACCAGCGTCGACCAGTCGCCGTAGAGGCGGTCGAAGACCTCGGGGTGTATCGGGTAGGCGGCCTTGATCCGCGGCTCGTAGTCCGTGTCGCGGCACTCGGCAGGAAACTCCTGGTGCTGGCCGCGGTACAGGTCGGCGAACGCGCGCGCGACGACGTCGCGGTCCTTGAACTGCGCCGCATCGGCGGACGGCTCGAACAGCCGCCGCCGGACGATCTCGAAGCCTTCCTCGGCGCTGGCCGGCCGCCACGACGATTCGATGCGCCCGATGACGTTCCGCAGCCGGTCGAGCGCCTCGCGCCCCCGCTGGCCGCCCACCTCGACGTCGTCCGCCTGCGCGTGCGGCGACGCGGTGGAGTCCGACGCGGGCAGGCTGACCACCAGCAGGCAGTTGCCGGCCAGCTTGACCGATTCGGTGAGCGCCTGCGCGAACGTGAACTGCGTCTCGAAACTGCCGGCGGGGAGGTCGCTCTGATCGTGAAGCTGGCGGGCGTAGGCGACCCACTCGTCGATCAGGATCAGGCACGGCCCGTATTCGACCAGGAGCTGCCGCAGCGTGTCGCCGGGACTCGTCGCGTGCTCGTCGTCGCGCGCGAGGCGCGCATGTGCCGCCGCGCCGCCCAACTGCCACGCCAGCTCGCCCCACAGCGTGCGCACCACCGTCCCGTCCGGCTTGGTGACCGGATTGCCGGGCGAGATGCGGTTGCCCACCAGAACCACGCGCCGCACCTCCGGCAGCGCCGGCGCGCCGGCTTCCCGCATCAGCGCATCCACCCCGGCCAGCTCGCTCGGCGCAACCCCCGAACAGAGGTGGTAGACGGCCAGCATCGAGTGCGTCTTGCCGCCGCCGAAGTTGGTCTGCAACTGCACCACCGGGTCGCCGCCTCCGCCGGTAACCCGCCGCGCCGCGCCGGCCAGCAGCCCCTTCAGGCTCTCGGTCAGGTACGTGCGCCGAAAGAACTCGATCGGATCGAGGTACTCCCTGTCGCCCTCGCCGACGGGCGCGGCGCGGCCGGCCTGCTCCGCCGCCGATCGCAACTCGAGATGATCGTGGAGATACGCCTGCCACAGGTCGGCGGCGAACTCCGCCTGCTGGTACCGGCCGCTCGCCACGTCGGCGTGCGGCACGACCACCTCGCGCCACGGCTTCAGGGTCCCCGCGGCGCCGCCGATGGCGAGGCCGGCCTGCTTGCGGCGCTCCCCGCGCGCCTGCTCGTCGAAGCGGACGCGCAGCAGCTCCATCTTGAGCTTCTCGACCTCGCCGGCCTGGGAAGCGGACACCGCCGTCAAAAGGCGGCCGGCCGTATCCAGCGCACGGTAGGCGTCGTCGCTGGAGAACGGTTCCTGGTGCGCCCAGCGATTCCGGTGGCCGCGCAGCTCGCCCACGAAGCCGCGCTCGGCCGGTCCGAGGATCGTGCGGAAGACGGCGTTCCACGTCTCCCACATCAGCTTGAGGAGCGCGGCAACGTCCCATTCGGGCACGCGCCGGTTGCCAATCTGCGGATCGTCGACGAACGGCCGTAGCGCATCCGCACCCACCCGTTGCGTCTTGACGGCGCCCTGGATCTCGCGGTCGACGAACGGGCCGAGTCCCGCCTTCAGCAGCTCCAGCGCCCTTCCGACCCGTTCGTGATTGGTTGTCGCCATGCTCTTTGTTTCCCCGATTCCCACCCGTTGTCGTCGTTACGTATCGTCCTCGTCCTGTCCTGTCGCAAACTCGCCGGCGACGGCTTCGACACCAGCCAGGAAGATCCGGAAACTGGTCGACCGATTGCGTTCGCGCGTCAGATGCTGTGCCATCCGCCGGGCGCCGGATACCTTCTGGAACTCGGGTACGACGTCCTCGAGCTCCTGGTGCGGGCGCGCCACTGCATCGGAGTCGCGGAATCGTGCTCGTCGTGCCAAGTCACGCAACGCCTCGCGGCCGAAAGCCTCCGCGAGCGCCTCCGGTTCACCGAGATACCACGCTTCCAGCTCCTGGCACGCCAAGCGGATCAGAGTGTCGGGCCGGCGAGCCGCTTCGCAGAGCCCGCGCAGGGCTTCTTTCCGTGCACGGCAGTTCCCTCCGTCGTTGTCCCGAACCACTGCGAACCGCACACCGGGCTCCCGCCACGCGCGGAGCTTGCGCGGGATGCTGCGTTCGAGATCGGTCTTCCCGTCATGCTTCACGCACTTGAACGGCAGACCTGGAAACAGGCGCGGCAGCAGGCCGTCGAGGAGGACCCGCATCGATTCCTCCTCGAGAAGCAGGACGAGTCGGCTCACTCCGGGTCCGACCCTTCGAAAAGCCCCTGCTTCCAGAGGGCGCCGGACAGATCACCCTCGGCGTACAGGTTGCGCAACAGTTCGCTGTCCGACGCGCGCCGGACCGTCGCGAATCCATCCTCCTTGACGAGCCAGTAGATCTCATCCAGGTTTACGCCGTTGAGAAACTCCGGCGAGTGGGTCGACACGAACACCTGTCCGCCGCGCCGTGCGTAGTCGCGGAACTCCTCGGCAAGTTCGCGGAGCAAAGCCGGGTAGAGCTGGTTCTCGGGTTCCTCCACGGCCAGCACGGGATGAGGCTTCGGATCGTGCAAGAGGATGAGGTACGCGAACATCTTGATCGTGCCGTCGGACACGTGTCTGGCGATGAACGGGTCCTTGAAGCTACCGTCCTGGAAGCGCAGCACGAGGCGGCCGTCCACGGTAGGCTTCGCTTCGACGGAAGTGACGCCGGGCACTCGGGCGCGCATCACTTCCAGGATGCGATCGAATCGGTCGCGGTGATGCTCGTACAGAAACTGGGCCACCCGGGCGAGGTTGTCGCCCCGAGCCGACAGGTGTTCCGCGTAACCCGCCTCCGCGCTCGGCCGGGCGTCCTGGATGTGGAAGTCGGATATGTGCCAACTCTCCAAGAGCTCGCTGAGTCCCGCGGCGGCGCGGTACTCCTTGAACTGCCCGAGTCCCTTGATCGCAAGTGCACTCGGATCCTCAAGGTCAATCACCTTGTCCTTTCGCTCTTCCCCACCCCACACGTCGCTGACAATCGCCGTGCCCTTGCCCCGTGATACCTCGACGAAATGTGAAGAAGGACCCTCGTCGCGGCTCCTTTCGAATACCGTGAGGAGCTCGCGCTGAACTACCGGCCGGTCGTTCTCGTGGGCGATATCCACACGGTACGCTTCGGGAAAACCGCTGCCGCAGAAGTGAAGGATGATGCTGATCGGACCGGGTGCGCCACGGCTGACGAGTTCTCGAAACCCACCACGTCGTGCAACCGCGTACGCCACGTTCTTGGTCAGTGCATCCTTGAGGAAGCTCATGGCGTCGAAGAGCGTCGACTTGCCCGAACCGTTCGCGCCGACAACGGTCGTCATGGACGGCAAGTCCATCAACTCGGCGTCGCGGAACACGCGGTAGTTCCGCAGGAATATCGATTCAATCCGCATCAGTTCGCTCCGGCTCCCGAGTGTACTCGCCGTCTCGCTGCACCTGGGGGAACGTGGTCGGCTCTCGGTAGCCCGACACGCACCTACCGCGGCTCCTCCGCCTTCGCCAGCAGGTCCTTCAGCGTGTAGTTGACGCTGGCGGCATCGAAATCGGGTTCGCGCTGGAACGGCCGCCGCACGTAGTGGACGCGGTGGGTGTCGTCGTCGCGGAACTCGACGATCGCCAGGATGAAGTCGTCCGGCTTGTTCAGCGAGTAGAGGATCTCGTTGCGCGTGACGGTGACGGTCTCGGCATCGCTTCGTCGCCCCTTGACCTCGATGAATCGGAGCATCCCGGTCACTGGAACCCGACTCTCGATGTCGTACCCGAGCTTGTCGAGCTCGCGGTCCGTCGGCTCGAAGCCGAGACCTCGCTCCGTCTCCATCACGACGGCGCGCGCCCGTGCGGCGACCAACTGATGGTCTGGCTGCACGGTGGCGCTTGGTGCAGGCCGCCCGGCCATCGCGTCGACCAAGCCCCGCGGAACGACCAGCAGACCGCCGAGGACCACCGGCGGCCGGGGCGAGATCTGCGCGTCGCGCTTGAGCTCCGCCAGCCGCTTCTGCAACCGAATCTGCAAGGTGTCCGCCCGCCGACGCGCTTCGCCCGAGTTGAGCCGGGCGCCGGTCTTGCCGGCCTCTTCGTCGAGCTTGAGCTGTTCGGCGCGGCTGTCCCAGAACGAGATCTCCTTGGTGAGGCGGTCCTTCACGGCCGCCTCGGTCTTCGCGATCAGTGCCAGGCGGGCATCGCGGACCTCCCGGAGGTGTTCCGGAACGACATGGGCGACGGCGTACGCCTGTGCCTTCTGTTCCAGATCCCCGTCGATCCAGGCGGACTCCGGGCGTTCGAGGAGGGCGTCGACCGTGGGCTCCTCTTCCGTCAGAGGGCGGTAGTCGAGGTAGGGCGCATAGTGCAGGTGGCGCGGTTCGCCGTCCGCGTCGAGCTCGACGTAGAGCACCCGCTTCGAAATGACGCGCCGCTCGCCCGTGCGGGTGACGCTCCCGTCCTGGATCGCGTGTTCGATGGAAAAGAGCACGCGGGGCGCGGTGCTGGCGTCGCGCTCGTCGACGAGCACGGCGCCACGCTTCAACAGGTCGCGGTGGCGTTCCAGGGTGATATCGATGACGGCGTCGAGCAAGGGATGGCCCGGGCAGACGAAGGCCGCCAGCGGCTTACCGCGCGGCGCCACCAGCGGCTTCTCGAACGCGATCCGTTCGTAACGTGGCAGCACGGGCTCGCCGACGCCGATCACGCGATCACGGCCGCGGATCAGCGCCGGCACGTGCGTCACCTGGTAGCGGCGCGCCTCGCGTTGCTTCGCCGTCCCGCCCAACCGCTGGAACGCCTCGCAGAAGAACGACTCGATGTAGTGCGGCTGCAGTCGCCGCGCTTCCGCCCGCTCCATCTCCTCGCGCACGCGCTGGATCCGCGTGGCGTCCATCGCGTCGTGCACGAGCTGCCGCTCTTCGAGCAGGTCCTGCAACGCTCCACGGTCCAGCGCCTGATCGACGGCGGTGTCCAACCGGGCCCGCACCTCCGGCTGCTCGCCGTAGCGGATGGCGTTGAGCAGCAGCTCGCGCAACGGCCGTCCTTCGAACTCCAGCTTTCCGAGCACGTCGAAGACCTGGCCGCCGAGGGCCTCCCGGGCCTGTTCCAACTTCTCGAGGAGTCGCCGGTAGACGTCGCCCTCGCGCGTGTCGTCCGCGACCAGATTCCACAGATGGCAGACCTCGGTCTGGCCGATCCGGTGGATGCGTCCAAAGCGTTGTTCCAGGCGGTTCGGATTCCAGGGCAGGTCGTAGTTCACCATCAGGTGGGCGCGTTGCAGATTGATGCCCTCGCCTGCAGCGTCTGTCGCCAACAGCACCTGCACGTCCGGGTCGTGGCGGAACGCCTCCTGCACGGCCAGGCGTTCCTCCCGGCCGACGCTACCGTGGATGACGACGACCGACTCCTGGCGGCCGAGCAGCGTCGTGATGCGCTCCTGCAGATAGCGCAGCGTGTCCCGGTGCTCGGTGAAGAGCACGAGCTTCTGTCGTGGGGAGGCCCGGTGCGGCGGAATCGCGCCGGCGCCGTGCGGGGTCTCGCGGAGGCGACGGCCGAGCCCAGCCGTCGTGAAGATGTCGCCGAACAAGCTCGCGAGCTCACGCCACTTGGTGTCCCGGCCCCCGCGGCGTACGCCGAGCGCCAGTTTCCCGAGGCCCTTCAAGGTCTCGATCTCCGCCTTCAACTCCGCAATGGAGCGGGCGGCGGTCGCCTGATCGAGAATACGCGCCTCGGCGTCTTCGACCTCCTGTTCCGGCGCGTCGTCGAGATCCTCGACGTCGTCCGGGTCGAGCTCCGGAACCGTGAACCCAACGCCGACGGCCAACTTGCCGCCGCGCTGGAGCACCTCCAACTCGCGCAGGCGGCTCTCCAACCTCTCCCGCCGCCGGCGCAACGACTGATAGATCGCCTCCGGCGAGGACGCGAGGCGGCGCTGGAGGATGGTCAGCGCGAAGCCGACCGTGCCGGCCCGCTTGGCGTTGGCCAGCGCGTCGGCGCGATTGAACTCCTCCCGCACGTAATCGGTGACGGCCGCATAGAGGTGTGCTTCTTCGTCGGACAGCTCGTAGGGGACGGTGTAGGCAATCCGCTCCGGAAACAGCGGCTTGCCGTCGAACTTCAGCAGCCGCTCCTTCACCATGCGCCGCATCAGGTCCGACACGTCGGCCGCGTGCACGCCGTCACGGAAGCGCCCCTCGAAACGATCCCCGTCGAGCAGGGCCAGAAAGAGCTGGAAGTCCTCCTCCTTGCCGTTGTGCGGCGTGGCCGTCATCAGCAGCAGGTGGCGCGTCAGGCCCGACAGGAGCTGCGCCAGGCGATATCGCTTCGTGTACTTGATCTCGCCGCCGAAGAACGTCGCTGACAGCTTGTGCGCCTCGTCGCACACCACGAGATCCCAATCCGCCTCCGGCGCCTGCAGCTTCTGCTGTACGTCCTCGTTCCGTGACAGCTTGTCCAGCCGGGCAATGACGAGGTTCGTCTCCAGGAACCAGTTGCCGGTGCGGGCGGCTTCGAGCCTATCGTTGGTCAGGATCTCGAACGGAAGATGGAACCGGCGGTACAGCTCGTCCTGCCACTGCTCGGCGAGGCTGCCCGGGCAAACGATCAGGCAGCGCTCCAGGTCGCCGCGGGCGACCAGCTCCTTGATCAGCAGCCCGGCCATGATCGTCTTGCCGGCGCCGGGGTCATCGGCCAGGAGGAATCGCAACGGCTGCCGGGGCAGCATCGACTCGTACACCGCGGTGATCTGATGCGGCAGCGGTTCCACCACCGACGTGTGAACCGCCAGCACCGGGTCAAAAAGATGGGCGAGGCGAATGCGTTGCGCTTCGGAGACCAGCCGGAACAGCGCCCCGTCGCCGTCGAAGCTCCACGGCCGCCCCTGCTCGACGATCTCCAGGCGGGCCTCGTCCTGGCGGTACAGCAGCTCGTTGGCGACCGTGCCGGACGACGTCTTGTACGTCAGCTCTAGCGCCTCCGAGCCGAACCATTGGACGCTAACGACGGTGACCACGCCATCAGGATGTACGCCTCGTACGGCCCAACGTGGTTGAAGTTCCTCAAGACGCACGTTCGAACCTCTCGAGACGTGGCCGGCCGAGGCTTCCCTTGTGGCCTGTTGGCGGCCGCCGCTGCAAGTCGAGCGTCCTCGGCCTCGTCAACCGCATCGGCTTGGCGCGACAGCGCCTCGATCTCGCCTTCCAGGCGCTGTTTCCTCTTTCTGCATCCGGTCGTAGCTCATCGCCTTGTGCTTGCTCGCGTTCGCACGTACCCTTCGTCCCGCCGATCGACAGCTTCCCCAAGCGCGCCAGACCCAACTCCTGCGCCAGACGCACCACCTCCACGAACAGCGCCTGGAAATCCTCCAGGTGCCGACGCCGAAACTCGCACAGCGTCCGGTGCTGCGGAAAGGTGCCCGCCGCAAGCACACGGAACGCCACGTTCTCTTCCAGCTTCCGCGCAATCCGGCGCGACGAGAACACTCCCGTCGCGTGGGCGTAGACCAGAACCTTCACCATCATCCGGAGCTCATACGGTGCGTTGCGGCGGCCGTCTCCCTCGTACGGCTCGTAGAACGCCGTCAGGTCCAGACCATCCACCAGATCGCTGACGTGGTGCGCCAGTGGCCCTCGGGCAGCCACTTCCGCACGTCGGGCGGCAACAGCAGCGACTGGTCCGGTGCGTAGGGACGGAATGTGGTCGACATCGAGTCCTTCCGTCGACGGCTCGCCTACAATTGTCGCATCTGTTTTTCTGCGGCGCAGACTCCTCACTGACCCTCGACAACGCCAGCACCGGTCGATGTCCGGTCGATGTCCCTGCACACGGAGGGTGCCCGGACCGGATCGGCTCGTTGTTCGACGTTGCCCGACTGCCGCAACGCCGATACCGGCAGGACCGAACGCTTACCCGCCGACCCCGCCGACCGCCGACGCCGACCCCGATCCGGTTACCCCAGCCTTGGCGATCCTGACATCGCGGTAATCCAAGTGGTAAGTTTCGCTAAAACCTATTCTTACCAATAGGTTACGCTAATATCAGTTCTGTAGCGCGAACACGAACAGATTGTTCCCTGTGCTCGGGCGCAGCTCCGGCGTCAGACGCGTGAAGCCGGACGCAGTGCCCGAAGTACCCGTGCTCACCGCCACGTACTGCCGGCCGTCCACCGCGTAGGTGATCGGGAAGCCGCTGACCGGCGAGCCGAGGTTGATCTCCCACAGCACCTCACCCGTCTCGTCGTCGAAGGCCCGGAAGCGGCCGTTGGTGTCGCCGCCGAACACCAGTCCTCCGCCGGTCGCAACGAGTGACATCGTCGCCGCCCGCTGCTCGTAGAGCCAGTCGGTAGTCCCGGTCTCGGCCGAGATGGCCTGGATGGTGCCGAGCTGGTCGGTCCCCGGCGCGAGCTGGTGGCGCAGCGCGAGCGCGTAGTGGATGCGCGCCTCGCGGGTGGCCATCATGCGGGCGCAGGTGTTGCGCAGCGGCATGTACATGCGGTTGGTCCGCGGGCTGTAGGCGCCGGCCTCCCAGTCCTTGCCGCCGAACCAGGTCGGGCAGGTCAGCACCTCCTGCCCTTCGGCGGTGAAGATGAGCTCCGCGTTCTCCGTCACCTCGCCGGTCGCGCCGTCGATGGCGCTGATGACGTTCTGCGTCACCGTCGGCCGCGCCCACAGGAACTCACCCGTCTCGCGGTCCAGCGTGTAGACGACGCCGGTCTTGCCGGGGATGCCGGTGAGCACCCTGCGCACGGCGCCGGGCTCCAGACGCGGGTTGATCCAGCTCACCGCCGCCGGGTCCGGGGCCACCGCGGTGTCGACCAGCAGCCGCTCGAAGGGGTGATCGAGGTCCCAGTGGTCGTTCAGGTGCTGGTAGTACCAGACGATCTCGCCGGTGTCGCCGTCGAGCGCCAGCGTCGAGTTGTGGTACAGGTAGTTGTTCTCGATCCCGCCGAGAAGGAACTTCGGCGCCGGGGACGTGACCGACGTCCCGACGTAGACCAGGTTCAGCTCCGGGTCGTAGCTGGGCGCCATCCAGGATCCGACGTGCACCCGCTCCTCGTAGGGAACGCCGCCCCAGGTCTCGTCGCCCGGCTCGCCCGGCGCCGGCACCAGACGCCGCCGCCAGACCTCCTCGCCGGTCTCCGCGTCGTGGGCGGTGATGACGCAGGCTTCCGGCCCGCCGTGCGGACGGCAGCTCCGGCCGGAGATCGCCTTGCCGCCGGCGACGATCGGACCCGACGAGTGCCGGGCGGGGTTGACCAGGTAGTCGAGGATCTGCGTCTCCCAGGCCAGCCGCCCGGTCTCGGCGTCGAGCGCGTAGAGGTAGTTGTCGGCGCTGGTGTCGAGGACGCGGTTGCCGTAGATCGCGATGTTCCGGTTGGTCATCGACCCGTTGACGTAGTCGTCGATGTCCTCCGGCAAGTCGCGCCGGTACTCCCACCGGAGGTCGCCCGTCACCGCGTCGATGGCCTGGATGACGTCGCTCGGGTTCGGCATGTACAGGACGCCGCCGTAGGCCAGCGGCGTCCCCTCCTGGCTGCCGGCGGACAGCGCGCGGGTCCAGACCATCCGCAGCGTGCCGACATTCTCGCGGTCGATCTGGTCGAGCGGGCTGTAGCCCCAGCCGTCCGGCGTGCGCCGCCAGGTCAGCCAGTCGCCCGGCGCCGGATCCTCGAGCATCGCGTCGGTGACGGGGACGAACGACGCGGAGGATTCGTCCTGTGCGCCGGCGGGCACCGGCGCCAGCACCAGCGATGCAGCGACCGTCAGCAGAACACCGCGCGCAACGAGATACCTCGAGTGCATGTCAGCCTCCGTTCTCCGGGGATTCCGCCGCCTTCGCGACTCTAGGCTAGGAGCTTGCGCCGCAGAAAGCAACGGAGTGGGTTCTGCGGCGCAAGCTCCTGGGGCGGTGGGGGATGGGGCCAAACACGGAGCCTTGCGACGGGTTTGGCGGCGCTAGCACGGAGGCTCGGAATCCCGGCGGCGACACGGCCAACATGAGCGAGCGAGCATGCGGGGCTATGAGCTTGCGCCGCAGAACGCAGCGGAGCGAAGTGCTGCGGCGCAAGGTCATGGAGCGGGGGGGATGGGCCGAAACGCCGAGCCTGCGAGGCGTTTCGGGGCGCTATCTGAGGGCTTCGAGATCCGACGTCACCTCGTGCGGCAGCCGAAGCGCGTTGGTGACCGAGAACGCGTTGAACTGCCCCGCGATCGACCGGGCCAGTTGCCGCTCGGTCTCGTTGTTGACGACACCGGTCAGCGTCACGTGTCCACGCTCCACCACGATGTGGACCGGCGGGTTCGCGCCGGCGGCGTAGCGCCAGAAGTGGGGATTCCCGTAGATCGCGCGGGCGATGACGTACCGCAGCCGGTTGTCGAACCGCGACGCCGGAAGGACGGCGATCTCGTTCGTCACCGCCGTCACGCCGTCGAGCGCGACGACGCGCTTCTCGATGTCGCCTGCCTTGTGACTCCCGGTCACGTGGCCGGTGAGCACGACGTGACCTTCGTCGGCGATCTCGACGTTGATGTTGTCGAACACCGTGAAGAACGAGTAGCGGAGCACCTGTTCCTGGATTCGCTGGAACAGGTCGTACTTCGTCTGGTCGGCGGCCAACGCCGGCGCCGCCGACAGCGCCGTCAGAGCGAGCGCCATGACCGACAGAAGGATTCGGCGGGGACGTGACAGGTGGTACAGCATGAGGTCTCCTTTCGTTGAGCCTGCGCGTTGTCTTGCGGCCGTAGTCGCCGCACACGCTATCTGCTCTTCAAGCAAGGAACGTGCCAGGCATAGACGGCGGAGAAACCAGCGGTGTCCCGTGTAGAGGCGGGAGCGAGTTGTCCAATGGAGGGTCCAGTCCGTCCCCGCAGTCGGACGTTCCCGCAGTCGGACGTCAAGCTCTGCTGTGATGCGCTCGGTGTCGACGACAGCGGCGTGCTTGCGATGCCGGTCGCGAACTGCCGTCGCGCCGGTTACGGCGCCCGAGTCGTCCTTCGCGCGATGCGAGCTGCCGGATCGGCTGCCGCCTTGCGTGCCACCTCGGGGTACCGCGCCCGAGTCATCCTTCGCGCGATGCGAGTCTCCTCGTGATCGAAAGCCGGCTCGTACGTCTCGATCTCCACAGGGGTCATGCCCGCCGCCCGACAGCACGCCCGCCACTGCTCGTCGATGGTGGACACCATGCCGGACAGCATGGCCACCGCGGCATCGCGTTCGATGTCGAAGAAGGGGGCGGCGTCCACCGCGGCCTCGATGGAAGCTGCGTTGCCGCTGATCTCGCTGATGCCGGTCTCCAACTGACGCCGGCGGTGCGGCTGGGGGTTGATGTCGAAGGCGGGCGACAGCACCCAGAGCCCCTCGCCGGCGTGCAACAGGCCGTGGTTCTTCAGGTGATCGTCGTTGTTCGACACGAGAATCGTGAACAGCATCCTTCGAAAGAGCTCGGTCAGTTGCGCCCGCGGGTCGAGCGCGTGCGCCCGCAACGCGTCGGCGATGTCCGTGTAGTACGCCCCTGCCGCGGTCTCCGCGCCGAGGAACGACCGCGCGGAGAGATAGTGGACTCTGTCGCCCGCGACGCGGTCGAACCGGTCGACGAGAGCCACCGGCCGGTCCGTGCCGCCGAGCTCGATGCGGGCCGACGCGGCGTTCACGCCGGCAGCGCGCGCCAGCTTCAGCACCGCCACCTCGGCCTTCTCGATCGGCATCGTGTCGTCGTCGGAGGTGAACTTCGCGATCGTCAGGTTGCCGCGCTCGTCGCGGACGCTCGCCTTGGGCCTCGCGCCGCCGAGCGAGCCGGCGCTGCCCAACAGCCGTTCCCGCGCGGCCGGATCCCGGTTCAGCTCCTCGACGCCCAGGCCGGTCAGGCGCCGCAGCTCGTCCAGCTCGGCCAGACGCGGTGTCGGCGGGTACGTCCGCGCCAGCGGACCCTCCTCATCGAGGTAGCGAAGGGCGCCCTGGCGGGTCACATCGTCCGCCGCGAGCAGGTAGTCCAGCTCCGTGAGCGTCCCGGACAGGGCCTTGCGGATGAGTCCGCGCCCCCAGGCATCCGGCGCACCGTCGGCAATCGGTCCCGGCAGAGCGGAGCGGGGGCGCTCTCGCGAGGCGGCCGAGTAGAACGGGGTTGCGGCCAGCGGCATCGTCGGGGCGAGGGCGAATCGCCGGGGGTAGTCGAGCCATTCGGCGGCGTAGCGAAACATGCACGCCTCGCGCCGGCCGGCGAACTCGAACACGAGCTCGCCGACCGGGTGGAGCGCTTCACCGAGCGCCACCCGCACGCGCTGCGTCGTCTTGGCCATGGCGGGCAACGCTACCCGAGCGAACGGGGCTTCGACCGGCGGATGCGCCGCGGCAGGTTGTCGATGTCGAGCATCAGGCCCGCATCGTCTCGCGAGATATCCAGAATCTCCTCGATGCGGTGCAGCTCACCCAGCACCAGAAACGCCATCGCGAGGGCTCCGATCGAAACCCCGGCCTCGCCTTTTTCCAGCCGTATCAGCGTGCCCTGCGACACGCCCATGCGCACCGCGAAGTCAGCTAGCGGGAGGCGGCGCTTTCGGCGCGCGATGCCGATGTCGCGCCCCAGCGCCCGCAGGGCGCGCTGGGCGGACGGAGGGTAGACTCGCTGCACCATAAGTACTAATATATCGTAGTTAATAATCCTTTTATATCTTTATCTGGAAGTTAATCTGGCGTTCGAGGGTATCCGCGGCGGAATGTGACCCCGTGCAATCTCCCGATCAGGATGCCGGCGCCGGCCCGCCCAGCTCCCGCGCCAGCTCGACGAACGCGGTCTCGGCCGTGCGTATCGCACCGTCGTTGGTCGCGAACGCCAACACTGTGTTCCTGGCGGGCAGGACCATGAGCAGGGCGTACCACAGCGTGTTGCTGCCGTTGTGCCAGAGCACGGGGCCGCCCGCCCAGTCGCGTTCGACGCGGACCCACCCGCGGGCGTAGTCGTCGAGAAAGGGAGTGTGCAACCGCTCCCAGGCCGCCCGCGGCAGCAGGGGTGGCGACGTCGCGGATTCCCCCGCCAAGTGGGCTGCACCGTAACGCGCCAGGTCGCCGATCGTCATGTGCGCCGTGCCCGCGGGGGCCATCACCGGCGAGTTGTCGGCGCGCGTCTCGAACGGGTCCATGCGCAATCGAAACCAGCGCAGCAGGACACGATGCCCGATCGGCTCCTGGTTCGGGGCCGCGCCTCGCGGCGGACCGAAACCGGCGCTCGCGAGCATCAGCGGAGCGAGGACGCGGTCCTGCAGCAGCGCTTCGTAGGGCTTGCCCGCAACCGTCTCGGCGATATGGCCGGCGATCGTATAGCCAACGTTGGAATAGGCGAAGCGCTCGCCGCAGGGCGACTCGGGCTCCTGGGCGAGGACATCGGCGATGAAGCGGCCCCGCGCCCCCACCAGTTCCTCGGCGGTATCGGGCCAGACGCTCTGCGCCGCGTTCGGAAAGTTCGCCGGGGCGCCCGCGGTGTGGGTCAGCAGGTGGTGCACCGTACAGCGGCCCCAAGCATCGGCCGCTTCGACCTCCGGCAGCAACGCCGCCACCGTATCGTCGGCCGAGAGCAACCCGTCGTCTTCCAGCACGGCCAGCAGGGTGGCCGTCATCGACTTGGTGATCGATCCGATGTGCCAGCGGTCGTCGACCGTCACCTGGATGCCGGAACCGCGCCGGCGCTCGCCGGCGGCGGTGGCGCCGACGAGCTGTCCGTCGGTCATGACGGCAACGGCCACCCCGGTCAACCCGGTCTCGCCCTGCAACCGCGTCACGCGGGCCTCGAGACGCGACGGGGAGTCTTCCTCCACCTCACCCCCGGTCACGTCGGCCGTGCCGGAACACGCGGTCAGGGCAGCCGTAATCCCTGCTGCGGCCACACGCAGCCGGATGTTCTCCCGACACCCTCCCGCCATGTCATCCCTCCGTTCGCTGACGAGCGCGGCGCCAGCCTGTCCTCCCGGCTCGTCTTGCTCACTCAAGACGAGATAGTCGCCGGACAGGTCGATCTCTTGCACACGAGCACGGCGTTCCCCGCCGTTGATCGTCAGTCGGAGGAGCCCGTCGCGAACTTCTGCACGCGCCCGCTGAGTTGCGCGGCAAACACCTCGCCGGCGTGCGAGACGGTCATCCCGTGGCCGCCTCCGCCGCCCGTCAGCTCGGCCAGGATCTCGCCGTCGAGCGAGCGCAACGCGCCGCCGGCCCAGATCCGCTGCTCCTTCGTCACGAAGAGCGCCTGCACGCCGGTGAGCTCGGTCCACTGGTCGAGGAACGTCCCGTCGGCGTCGAACACCTGCACGCGACGGTTGTCCCGGTCGACCGCGTAGACGCGACCGTCGCCGGCCACGGCGATGCCGTGCGGCAGGCCGAACTCGCCCGGCCCGGTGCCCCGCGAGCCCCACTCGCCGAGGTACCGGCCCTCCTTGGAGAACCGCACGATGCGGGCGTTGCCGTAGCCGTCGCTGACGTAGATGTCGCCGCCGGGGGCGAAGGCGATGTCCGTCGGCAGGTTGAACGTGTCGTGGCTGTCACCGGAAACGCCGGGCGTGCCGAGGTGCATCAGCAGCTCGCCGGTCTCGCGCAGCTTGTAGACCGCGTGGCCGGGCGCGTCGACCACCCAGACGTGGCCGTCCGGATCGACCCGGATGGCGTGCGCGCCGCACGCGTGGCAGCCCGCCGCCCCGTAGACGGCGGTGTACCCGGACGCGCCGGGCGCCCGGTCTTCCGGCGCGACCCCCATGACCTTGCCGTTGCTGAACAGCCCCTCGCCCCAACCGCGCACGAAGGTGCCGTCCGGCTCGAACACCAGGATCGGCTGCGCCCCGCGGTGCAGCACCAGGATGTTGCCGCCGGCGCCGGTGGCCACGGCGACCACCTGGCCGAGGTTCCAGGCCGAGGGGGTGCCGGCCGCGGTCGTGGCCGGCTGCGGCCACACGGAGACCTCGGTGTAGGTCGCGGCCGACTGCCAAGCCGGGACGGCCGCCACCGCCGCGCACAGGACCACTGGGAGTACGAGAGCGAACCGGCGAACGGTGTGCTTTCTCACGGCTGACCTCCACGGCATAGGGCCCCGCCTGCGGCCGGGCCGCAACCATCCTCCGAGCGTGTCGTCCGGCCCCAGGAGCCCGGGGCAAAAGGCTCCGCTGCATTCGAGCGGCGATGCATCCCCCGTGGACGGCGGTGCTCCTCGGTCGAATATGCCCGATATGCTCCCTCGTCGCGCCTTGCCACGCGGGCGCCGCGCCGCTCTCGGTACAACGCGGGGTCTCACCACGGTCGGTTGTCGCGCCCTGCGCGGGCGGGCGCTCGGCGTCCGGCCCCCGCCCGTGACGCCGCTCATTCCTCTTCGGGCAAGGTTAACTGCGTTGCGCCCGCAACGTATTCATAACACAAGACTTATCGTCAGACTCCCTGCCGCGCTTCCCTCGTTGTACCCCTCATTGCCGACGGGAATCCACGGGACAACAGCAGTCGTGTCTGGAGCAGCGGCTTGATGTTTCGAGTCGGCGTGCCAGGGAGTCACCCGCTCACCAAGGCGGTCGCAGGAGCGACGATTGCGGCACCAGTGCTCGTGAGTTCCGCCTCCGCAGCCAGCGGATCTGCAGACGCTGCGGCCGGGCCGAAACCCAGGCTCGATGGGGCACCGTTGGGACGCGAGTTGCACGGCCCGAGGCGGCCTACCGCCCGGATCCAGCCAAGCGGCATCCGCCGAGAGCGTCGACACGACGGCAAGGACGCCGCCCGGCAGTCGCCAAGCTCCGCCGTCGCGAGGTTCCGCAGTTCAACTGCGCAGCCGTGGATGACATCCGGTACATCGCCGCAACGAAAAGCCATGCCCGCGGCTTCCATCAACGTGTTGGCGATGCGCAATAGTGAATCGCGTGTGGGAGTGCTGGTGCTGCCCGACGTCTGGTTCGAACGCAACGGGTGGGCAGGGACCGTGCTGGTAGCGGCGAGTGGTGCCAGGTGGCGACTGGGTGGGACGGCGAGATGTTGCATCAGATCCTCCTCTTGCATGAACTCCTCCGGCTGGAAGCCTACTTCACGGGCCGCAGCCCGCACCAAATCAACCTAAGCGTAGCACGGACACGGGTTGCTGTCAAGCTCCAGGGCCATCCCACGCTAGAGATGACGCGGTGAATCGTCGTGGTATCGCGG
>WTFV01000166.1 GCA_011523845.1 Acidobacteriota bacterium
CCCCACGGACATGGCGGTCGTGAACGCCCATAAGGGCGTCTACAGCTTCGAGACTCGCGTGCGCGGGCTGGAGGTTCACTCCAGCGCCACCCATCGCGGGGTGAACGCGGTGCAGTACGCTGCGACCCTGGTCCATTTCCTGACCGAAATGGCCGACGAAATGGCGGGCCGTGCCGAGCTGGATAGCGGCTTCGACCCGCCGTATACGACGGTGCATGTGGGCACGATGCGGGGTGGAACGGCCCAGAACATCGTGCCGCTCGATTGCAAATTTACGTGGGAATACCGGCTGTTGCCAGGAGCCGACCCCGACGAGATTCGCAACCGCTTCGAGCAGTTTGCCGAGGATCGCGTGCTTCCGCGAATGTGCGCGGTCGATCCCGGCACCGGGATCACCACGGAGCCCCGCGCCGTCGTGCCGGGCCTGGTGCCAGAGGACGGCTCGCCGGCCGAGGCGATCGTGATGGCACTGGCACGCACCAATCACACCGAAGTGGTGGCCTACGGCACCGAAGCCGGGCAGTTCCAGGAAGCCGGGATCCCGACAGTGATCTGCGGGCCCGGCAGCATCCGACAGGCGCATCAGCCCAACGAGTACATCGAGGTGAGCCAAGTACGCGCCTGCGAGGCGTTCATGCGCCGTCTGCTCGACGAGGTGTGCGCCTTATAAATCTGATTCTCAGTGCACTGAGGCTGACGTAGGGCTGCAGGTTCCTCCTTTATCAGGGTTATACTACAGTGGCTTAGGGTCAATGTTAAGGACGATTGAGGCTGGCTCGAACGACATAGCCATCGTTCGTGTGTCATTGAGGAGTTGCATTCAGGGATCAGGGCTAGAAGCTAGTAAGGAACATCCGTACAATCCTGATCGGCCGATTGAAGGTCTCTGTACGTCACCTATGAATGATACGGGTCGCGTGACGATGAGGAATTACGTAGAATTATGTGTAACACTGTTCCCCGTATGTAGATCTGCTGTGTCGCGGCTGATTCGGGCATTTTCAGACGGATGGCGGCCATGAGGGAAGATGCCAGCGGGCGGCGCCAGCGGGCCGTGATGGCGACCGATGCGGAGTGGGAACGGATCGGCCGGGCGGCTGCGGAGAGCAACATGGACCTGTCGCGCTACGTGATCCATCGCGCACTGGACCTGGCCCCGCTGCCGCCGGAGGTCTTGCGCCGGGCGGTGCGCGAGATGCTGGTGCTGTCCAGGCTGGAGGAGAGGCGGCTGCGCGAGGCCGGCGCCGGAAAGATCTGGGAGGACGCCTGCGACGCGGTTGACGAATGGATCGAGCGGGAGGGCATGCTGGACCGGCTCACCGATCCGGGTGCTGCGAACCGTTGGAAGGCAATGGGGCCGGCCGGGGAGGAGTCGCCGTGACGGACGAGGCGGTGCGCCCCGGCAGGCGGCAGCGCAGCCTGAGCTGCAAGCCTGCGGAGCAGGCGATGATCCGGGAGCGCGCGGCGGCGGCGGACAAGACCGTGTCGCGCTATGTGATCGAGCTCGCGCTTGCCGACGATCCGGACCGCCATCCCCTGGTGCTGACGGAAGAGGAGCAGGTTGAGTTGCAGGACGGGGTACGGGAGATTCAGGCATTCGTGCGGGCTCTCCGTCGCGAGCTTCCGGGTGGCAGCGGGCTGAGCCTGTTGAGCGCGATCTCGGTGCTTGCAGGGGAGCGGGGGCCGTGAGACGGACGCGGCGGCGGCGGAAGCCGGTAAGCAAGCACATCTCGCTCTCGGTTACGGATGCGGATTGGGAGGTCGTTCGCAGCCACGCAAACCGGCGCGGCTTGTCGATCGCGCGCTACCTTGTGGAGCTGGTCGAGCGGGACGGTGAGGAGGAGGGCTCCGGTCCCGCCGTGGCGCTCTCTGCGGAAGAGCAGCGGGAGCAGCTGGAGGCCATTCGGGAGATTCGCGCACTGATGCTTCAGAGCGAGGAAGCGGGGCCTCTTGTGCGCGACATGCAGGAGCGGATTGCGGTGATGTTCGCCGCGTGGGCGTCTGCGATGGCCGCATCGGGGCGCACGGAAGAGTTGCAGGCGGCGCTCACGCGGGTGCTTGGCGAGGAGCGGGCGCGCATTGCGGCGACCTCGGTCGCGGCCTCGGTCGCGGCCTCTGTTGCGGCCTCTGTTGCGGCCCCGGCCGGGGTCTCGACGCCGGTCTCTACCGCGGCCTCGACCCCGGTCTTGACCGACGCGTCGTCCGCGAAGCAGGTGGAGACTCAGGCCAATGAAGGGAAGACGGACCCCCGCCAGGATCGGCTCTTGTGAGGCAATATTCATGTCTGCCGCCGGCTCCATTGAGGGGCATGAAGCCGACCGCACGAGGGGAGATAAAGCGTGACTGCGGAGAGCGACGTCAAGGGTAGACGGGGCGGCCAGCCGGACCTGCTGGCGAGCCTGCCGGCGGAACATCCGCCCTCTTCACGGCCTGAGCCGGGTATCGATCCTGCCATGCTCGAGGAGCTCCTGGCCGGGGTGCGGGACCTGCGGGAGCAACTTGCCGGACTGCGGGAAGCGGTTTCCGCTGAGCGGACTGCGCCGGTGTCTGAGACACTGACGCGGGAGCTTCTGGATGCTTTGGGCGACGACCTCGTGCCCCGTGTCGCCGAGGCCGCGCGGACAGCGGCTAAGCCGCCGGTCGCGCCAAAGGACGACGCGGCGGCAGTCCAGATCGGAAGGATCGAGGAAGCGGCGGCGAAGGTGGCCGCGGCGGCGGGGCGTATCGACGGGGAGCTGGACAGCACTGCGGACCGGGTTGCGACGGAAGTCGGGGAGGCCGTCACCAGGATGGAAAAGGGGCTCGCGACGACGCGCGAGCGGGTCAACGATCAGTCCCGTCTGGTCCGCGGAACTCTCTACGACATCGAGACACGCGTGACCGGGCCGAGGTTCGGCTTGGGAATGATTCTTGCGGGCTTGATCGTCTTCGTCCTGGGCATGCTGCTCGAAAGCCGCGCGCTCATTATCTATCGATGGCTATGGTGAGGTCGAGCCGGCACCGCTCCGCCTCTCTGCCCCTGCCGCGCACCGGCGCGGCCCTGGGCGAGGCCTGAGCCGATGGTAGCCACGGTCGTGGAGTTGCGCTCGTCCGCCATGGCGGTGACCTACTACGAGCGCGACGGCTACTACGCGAAGAACGATCCCGAGCACCGCCAGGCGAGTTTTTGGTACGGGGACGCGGCGAAGGCGCTGGGTCTCAAGGCCCATGTGCGCC
>WTFV01000146.1 GCA_011523845.1 Acidobacteriota bacterium
CGCGGCTGTGCGTCGCGCTCGGGCGGCGCTTCTCGTCGCGGGTCCAGACCAACGTCTATCTGACGCCGCCCGACGCGCAGGGATTCGCCCCGCACTGGGACACCCACGACGTGTTCGTGTTGCAGATCAGCGGCGCGAAGCGCTGGTCGATCTACGACACCAGGGTGAAGCTGCCCCTCCGCGGCCAGCGCTTCGAGCGCGGCACGCCCCCCGGCGACGTCAGCGACGAGTTCGAGCTCGGACCGGGCAGCGCCGTCTACCTTCCGCGGGGTCTGATGCACGCGGCCCGTTCGACGGACCAGCCGTCGTTGCACGTCACGCTCGGGCTCACGGCGTTCACGTGGGCCGAGTTCCTCGTCGAGAGCGTCACCGCGGCTGCGCTCGAGGAAGAATCGCTGCGGCGAAATCTCCCCATCGAGTTCGCCCGCGAGGGATTCCCCGCCGCCGAGCGCAAGCGTCTGTTCGGCGAGAAGCTGGCGTTGCTGCAGTCGCGGTTCGACCCGGCGGGCGTCTGGCGCCGCTTCACGGACGAGGTGCTGGCCAGCGACGTGCCGCTGTTCACCGACCTGTTGAGCCAGCGGCTCCGCGGAGACCCGCTGACGCCCGGCTCCCGCGTAAGACGCCGCGGCGGGCTGCTCACCGAAGCCGTGACGGAGGGCGAGTCCTGCCTGCTGCGGTTCTGCGGCCGGGAGCTCAGGCTGCCGGCCGGCGTGTGGCCGGCGCTGCAGTTCGTCACGACGGCTGACGAGTTCGCCGTCCGGGACCTGCCCGACTGCCTGGACGCCGAGGGAAAGCTGACCCTCGTGGCGCGGCTGGTCCGAGAGGGGGTACTCCAGCGCCGCTCGGCCTCGGACGGGATATAGCCGCCATCGGCGCCGCTTCACGCCGTGCACCGTCGCGCCGCGTCGGTCGACGGCGCCGGCGACGACAGAACCGCCGTCAGGCACGAGAGACACGCGGCGGCGGGTCGGCCCGCTCCGACTGTTCGTCAATCTCGAGAACCTCACCGACGTGCGGCAGCACCGGCGGGACCCGGTTCTGCGCCCCGACCGCGCTCCGGACGGACGCTGGACCGTCGACGCCTGGGCGCCGCTGGACGGCCGCGTCATCACGGCGGGATCCGGATGTAGTTTCTAGTAGGATGGGGAGCATGAGCCCGGACGTGATCGCCACGGTGCTCACGGGCGTCGGTGTCCTGGTCGGCGTGTGGCGGATGGTCGAGAGCGTCCGGCGGGACGTTGACGGCGTCCGGCGGGACGTTGACGGCGTCCGGCGGGACGTGACGGCCCAGATCGCGGCCGTGAACACGCGCATCGACAACATACTGCTGGCCGATCGCGCCGACCGCGGCCGGACGTCCGAATAGAGTGCAGGCTTCCGAGGGCGACGAATGAGGATACCGCCGGCCCGATCCGTGCCGACCGTCGTTGCCGCCGTGGCAATGGTCGTGGGAATGGCGGGGACTTGGGGCCCCGGCCATTCTCCTCATCACCTCCTGGCCGCCTCCGGTCCGACCGCGCAGGCCTCTCCGCCATCGGTTCCGCCGCCGGTTTCTGCCGAATCGGTGCGTACCCTGCTGAATCGATACTGCGTGGGCTGCCACAGCGAGCGCCGGGTCACCGCGGCCGGCGGGGCCCCGTCCGTGCTCGATTCCCAACTCCGGGAAACGGGGCTCGCGCTGGACGTGGTGGACGCCGGGCGGCCGAGCGCCGACGCGGAGCTGTGGGAGCGGGTGATCAGGAGGCTCAAGGCGGGCTCGATGCCGCCGGCGGGGCGCCCGCGGCCCGGTACGGAGGAGACGCGCGCGGTCACGAACTGGCTGGAGACGCGCATCGACCGGGCGGCCGCCAGGCGACCGAGTCCGGGCAGAACCGGTTCGATGCATCGCCTGAACCGCACCGAGTACGGCAATGCGATTCGCGATCTCCTCGCGCTCGAGATCGACGTCGCGGCGCTGCTGCCCGGGGACGAGACGTCGGACACCGGGTTCGACAACAACGCGGAAGTGCTCTCGATCTCGACCGCCCAGCTCGAGCGTTACCTGTCGGCCGCGCGGAAGATCTCGCGGCTGGCCACCGGGGTCGCGACGGCGCCCGACTTCGCGCGCTTCGAGAACTCCGTCCTGCTGACGCAGGCCGACCGGCGCAACGAGGACCTGCCGCTCGGCTCCCGCGGCGGACTCTCCGCCACGCACCACTTCCCCGCCGACGGCAACTACATCTTCCGCGTCGGGCTGACGACCAACTGGCAGGACTACGTGCGCGGCATGGGCAGGCGGAACGTCCTGGATCTGCGCATCGACGGCAGGCTCGTCCGGCGCTTCACGGTCGGAGGCGAGGCCCCGGGCACACCGGCTCCCACGACCTGGTCGCCGGCGGAGGCGGGCGACCCCGAGTGGGAGCGGTACGTCCGCGAGTCGGCCGCGCACCTCGAAGTGCGCGTGCCGGTCGAAGCGGGACCGCACGTCGTCGGGGTCTCCTTCGTCCGCAACCGGTGGGAGCCCGAGGGGCCGCTGCAGCCGGTGATGAAGGGCGCGGTCCTGTCGAACGACGAGAAGTATCACGGGAACGCGGAGGTCCAGGCGCTGACGATCGAAGGCCCCTACGAGGGCGCGGTCGCCGAGGACACCCCGAGCCGGCGGCGGGTCTTCGTGTGCCGTCCCGCCACCGTGCCGGAGGAAGCGGCGTGCGCCGAGCGGATCCTGTCCAGGCTGGCTCGCCGCGCCTATCGCAGGCCGCCGACGGATCGCGACGTCGAGACGCTGCTCGCGTTCTACCGGGACGGGCGGGCGAAGGAGGGCGGCAGCTTCGACACCGGCATCCAGCTCGCCCTCGAACGGCTGCTCGTCGATCCCGACTTCCTCCTGCGCGTGCACGAGGACCCGCCCGGCGCGGCGCCCGGACAGGTGTACGCGCTCGGCGACCCGGAGCTCGCCTCGCGCCTGTCGTTCTTTCTGTGGAGCAGCATCCCCGACGAGGAGCTGCTCGCCGTCGCCGAGCGCGGAGAGCTGACGGATCCGGTTGTCCTGCGCCGCCAGGTGCGGCGGATGCTGGCCGATCCGCGCAGCGAGGCGCTGGTGAGCAACTTCGCCGCGCAGTGGCTGCACCTGCGGAACCTCGACGAGGTGAAGGCCGAGCCGGCCGTATATCCCGAGTTCGACCAGGACCTGGTGGAGGCCTTCCGGCAGGAGACGGCGGCGTTCATCGGCAGCACGCTCGACGAGGACCGCAGCGTCCTGGACCTGCTCGCCGCCGACTACACGTACCTGAACGAGCGGCTGGCGCGCCACTACGGCATCCCCGGGGTCTACGGGAGCCGGTTCCGGCGCGTGACGCTGCCGGACCTGGAGCAGCGCGGCGGGTTGCTGGGCCATGGATCGCTGCTGTCGCTGACCTCCTACCCCCACCGCACCTCGCCCGTCCTGCGCGGGCGGTGGCTGCTGGAAGCGATCTTCGGGGCGCCGCCGCCGGGTCCTCCGCCCGACGTGCCGCCGCTGCCGGAGCGCGGCGAGCGCGACGCGCCGGCGTCGATGCGCGAGCGCCTGGAGCTGCACCGGCGCAATCCCGCGTGCGCGAGCTGCCACAGCACGATCGATCCGCCGGGCTTCATGCTGGAGCACTACGACGCCATCGGACGGTGGCGGTCGGTCACCGAGGCGGGGCTGCCGGTCGACGCCGCCGGCACGATGCCGGACGGGGTGACGGCGGTGGGCCTGGCCGGACTGCGGGGCCTCCTGCTCGACGAGCCCGAGCAGTTCGTGAGCACGCTCACCGAGCGGCTCCTGGCCTACGCCCTCGGGCGCGAGCCGCGGCACTACGACCAGCCGACGGTGCGCGGCATCGTCCGCAACGCGGCCGCGGACCGGTATCGCTGGTCCTCGGTCATTCTCGGGATCGTCGAGAGTCCGGCGTTCCTGATGCGGCAGGCGGCCGAGTGACGGGAAGAACGAACAGCCGAACACGAGCCGACGAGAGGACTGACATGAGAGGCACCAACATCCTCACCGCGAAGCCCCTGCCCCGCCGGACGGTCCTGCGAGGCGTGGGCGCGACCGTGGCGCTGCCGTTCCTGGACGCGATGGCGCCCGGCGTGTCGGCGTTGGCGCGGACCGCGGCCGGGCCGATTCATCGCTTTCAGGCGATCTTCGTGCCGAACGGGATGGCGATGGAGTACTGGTCGCCGGCGACGGCGGGACGCGGCTTCGAGCTCACGCCGATTCTGCAGCCCCTGGCGCCGTTCCGGGATCGGATGCTGGTCTTCTCGGGGCTGAACGCATCGTGGACCTACGTCCACGCGGGCGCCTCCGGCTCGTTCCTGACCGGCACGAGCCGCGGCGGCACGTCGGAATCGGACGTGGTGGCCGACACCTCGATCGACCAGATGCTCGCGCGCGAGCTCGGCGCCTCGACGCCGCTCGCCTCGCTCGAGCTGTCGATCGACAAGGAGGCCAACGCGGGACAGTGCACGTCGGGTCTGAGTTGCGCGTACACGCAGACGATCTCCTGGCGCACGCCCACCATGCCGCTGCCGATGGAGAACAACCCGCGGGCGGTGTTCGAGCGCCTGTTCGGCGACAGCGGCTCGACGGACCCGGCCGTGCGACGCGCGCGCATGCACGAGAAGCGGAGCATCCTGGACTCGGTGATGGACAAGCTGGCGGACGTCGAGCGCCGCGTCGGAACCCTCGACCGGCGCAAGGTCGACGAGTACGCCGCGGCCATCCGCGACGTCGAGCGGCGCATCGAGGTGGCGGAATCGAGGAGCGACGTGCAGCCCGTCTTCGCGGAGGAGCCGCGGGGCGTGCCCTCCACCTTCGAGGAGCACGTCGAGCTGATGTTCGACCTCCAGTACCTGGCACTGCGGAGCGACACCACGCGCGTGGCCACGTTCATGCTCGGCCGGGAGCAGAGCACCAGGACCTACCCCGAGGTGGGCGTCGACGAACCCCACCATCCGCTGTCGCACCACGGCAACGATCCGGCGCAGATCGCCAAGATGTCCAAGGTCAACACGTATCACGCGGCGCTGACGTCGCGGTACCTGGAGCGGCTGCGGGCGACGCCGGACCAGGACGGCTCGCTGCTCGACAACATGACGATCATGTACGGCACGTGCATGTCCAACAGCACGCGTCATGCGGGCAACAACGTCCCGATCCTGGTGCTCGGCGGCGGCGCGGGGCGGCTGAAGGGCGGGCGGCATCTGCGGTACGGTGCGGGGACCACGCACGCCAATCTCCTGCTCAGCCTGCTGGACAAGTTCGATATCCGCCTCGATCGCGTCGGCGGCAGCACCGGGGCCCTGCCGATCGACGAGATCGACACGCTGTCGGAAGTGTAGACGCTCGTGCGGCACGGGGCCGGGAGTCTGCCGCGGCAGCGAATGGCGCCGCCGCGGACCGACTGGGACCTGGGCTGCCGGGCCCGGCGCAGACGACGCAGGACGTTGCGTCAGGAGGATGCCGAGAATGCCGGGCGGGAAGAGACGTAACGCAAGGATGCGGGTGGCGCGCGTCTGCCGCTCCGCGTTGCTGCTGGTCCTGGCGGGAGTCCGCATCGCGGCGGCGGCGCCGCCCGAGGCGCCGCTCGCCGACGCCGCGAAGCGCGCCGACTGGGCCACGGTCGAGACCCTGCTCCAACAGGGCGCCGACGTCGACGCCCCGCAGGGGGACGGCTCCACCGCCCTGCATTGGGCCAGCTACCGGGACAATCGCGACATCGCGGCGCGGCTGATTCGTGCGGGGGCAGAGGTCGACGCCGCGAACGACCTCGGGGTCACGCCGCTCTGGGCCGCCTGCGAGAACGGCAGCTCGGCCATGGTGAAGACGCTGATCGAGGCCGGGGCCGACCCGAACAGGGCGTTGCCATTCGGGGAGACGCCGCTGATGACGGCGGCCCGTGCGGGCAACGCGGACGTGGTCGGCCGGTTGCTGGCCGCCGGCGCCGACGTCGACGCCACCACCGCGGCGGGGGCCTACGGCGCGCAGACGGCCCTCATGTGGGCGGTGGCGCAGAAGCATCCCGCGGTGGTGGAGGTGCTCCTGGCGCACGGCGCGGACGTGCACGCGCGCTCGACCACGTTCACCGAGACCGTCAAGACCATCTCGACGTATGCGAACTACGGTCTCCAGTGCGTGCCCCGCGACGAGTGCTACATCACCGAGGTGCGGAGCGGGGGGTTCACGCCGCTGCTGTTCGCCGCCCGGATGGGCGACGCCGCCTCGGCGCGGCTGCTCGTCGCGGCGGGCGCCGACGTGAACGAGACCACCCCGGACGGGGCCAGCGTGCTGGCGGTGGCGGCGCTCAGCGGGCACGGCGCCGTCAGCGCGGTCCTGCTGGATCACGGCGCGGATCCGAACGCGGCCGACGGCGGCTATGCGCCGCTGCACGCGGCGATTCTGCACCGCGACCAGACGCTGGTCGCGGCGCTCCTGGCGGCCGGGGCGGATCCGAACGCCCGCGTGTCGGCCTCGACGCGCTATACCCGCGACAGCGCGGACTTCTTCTTCCCGCCCTGGTTCGTCGGGGCGCCGGCCTTCTGGCTGGCGGCGCGCCACCGGGAAGCCGGCATCATGCGCCTGCTGGCCCGCCACGGCGCCGATCCGCTGGCCACGCACAGCCCGGCGTACTGGACCCGCGACCGGGGGACGGCCGCGAGCCGGATGTGGGTCGAGGAAGGCGAGACCACCGCCCTGATGGCGGCGGTCGGACTGGGAGGCCGCGAGCCGCTCTGGGCGGTGGATCACCGCGCGCGGGTCGCGGAAGCGACCGAGCTCGGACAGGGACCCGACCGCGCGGCGGCCGAGGCGGCGACGCTCGAAGCCGTCCGGGCGGCGGTCGAGCTGGGCGTCGACGTCAACGCGGCGACCGCGCGGGGGCGAACGGCCGTCAGCGCCGCCCGTGTCGACGGGTTCGAGGACGTGGTCGCGTTTCTCGCAGAGCACGGGGCGGCGCCCTGACGCAACGCGAGGGACACCTCCCGCAGACGCTGAGGCGCGCGGGCCCGGCCCGACCATCGTCGCCTGCGGCTCCGGTTGCCGCCCAATCGGCCTGGCTGGAGGCCTACGCCGTTCTACGGCGCAGACTAGTGCTGCGCCACGACTGAATTCTCGGATGCGCGGTGCTGTGCTCGCCAACGATTGCGCGCTGCAGACCCATGTCGGTGTCCGAAGATTAGGGCGTGACGTACCACTAGCTAGCGCGGCATTCGGCGATCGATGAACAGGCTGAACGCGAGGTCGTTGCCCGTCACGCTGACCGAGACCTGCATCCCTGGCGGGTTCGGGCGCTCGAAGATCAACCGGTACCGCTTCGACACCCTGTCGTAGTGGTCGTTCATCCGCGCCGCGAGCCGTGGCAGCACGCTCTCGTACCCGGTCGGCGCCACGAAGGTCTCGGCGATGCCGCCGGTGTTCTCCACGAGGCTGAGGGCATACTGCGGCAACCGCTGCTGCGCCCGCACGCTCCCGCGTGACGACAGCATCACCGCGTGCACGGTGACGCCGTTGGCGATCAGCGGATTGAGGAGATCGGCATACTGGTTGTCGTTGTAGGTGCCGCTGGCTTCCGTACCGTCGGTCAGCACCAGCACGATGACCGGAAACGCATCGTCCTCCTCGAAACGGCGGTTCCAGGTCTCCCGGACGCCGTCGAGCAGGCGCGCGCCCGCACCCCGATCGGGAAAGAGCAGTCCGACGCCCTCCTGCAGAGTGCCGCGATCGGTGGTGAAGCCCACGCGCTGCTGGACGCTGCGCGCGATGGTGATCAGCGCCGCCTCGTGCTGCGGCGCCAAGGTGTCGAGGAACCCGTCGAGCCCCGCCCGGAGCGGGTTGAGCGCGCCGGTCTCCAGGAGGCGGTCGCCGTTGTCGATCAGCACGGCGATCTTCATCGGCGCCGTATCGAGGTCCGCCGAGACGATTCCCCCGGGGCGTCCGTTCTCGGAGACCTCGAAGTCGTCGGGCGAGAGGTTCAGCACCGGCTCGCCGGTCGACTGGCGGGTCACCTCGACGAACACCTGCCCGAGCAACTGCGCCGCCGCCGAAGACGGCAGGACGCCGGCGGCCAGCGCCGCCATGACCACGAGACCGCGCATGATCGGCACCTACTGCATCCGAAGCCCGGCGTACAGTCCGGTCAGGAAGGCGCCGGGGCGTGTGACCGAGGCCGAGATCTGCGCGCCGGGCGGGTTCGGGCGCTCGTAGACCACCCGATAGCGCTTCGATACGTTCTCGTAGTGGGCGTTCATGCGCTCGGCGATGCTCACCAGCATCTGCTCGATGCCGGTCGCCGCGGCGATGTTCTCGTAGATGCCGCCGGTGTTCTCGGTCAGGTTGAGAGCGAACTGGTTGATCACGCTGCCGCCGCGCGAGGAAAGCAGCACGGCGTGGACGGTAATCGAGTTCGTGATCAGCTCGTTGATGAGGGCGACGTACTCGTTCTCGTTGTAGTTGCCGCTCGACTCGGTGCCGTCGGTCAACACCATCACGAACACGGGGAAGGGCTCGTCGTCCTCGAAGCGGCGCTCCCACGTCTCGCGAATGCCGTCCAGCACGACGGCGCCTGCGCCCCGGTCCAGGAAGATCTCCCCGGCCGACCGCTTGAGCTCCGCGCGGTCGGTAGTGAAGTCGACCCGGCGCTGGATGTTCCTGCCAATCGTGAACAGCGAGATCTCGTGCGGCGGCGGCACCGCGTCGAGGAACCCCTGCATACCGTCCCGCAGGGCATTCAGCGCGTTCATCTCCACCATCCGGTCGCCGTTGTCGATCATGAAGGCAATCTTCATCGGCGCCATCGGCTCGACCGACACGATCCCGGCATCCCTGCCATCCTCCCGTATCACGAAATCCGACGACGTCATGCCGGGGACGAACTGCCCGGCGCCGTCCGTCACCTCGATGAAGAGCTGCCCCAGCCCCTGCGCGCCGGAGAGAGATGGCAGACCCAGCAGAGTCGACACGGCGACGACGGCGGCGAAACGAATCATGGGGGACCTCCCGTCTCCGACGGATGTCGGCGCCGGCGTCGCGGGCGCCATGACCGGCAGTATACCGCGCGGCCGCCGTCCGGCACCCGCGGCTGGTATCGTCTTGACACGAGTCATGTCGCGCTTCCGCCCGGCCCTCGACGCCCTCGACGCCTACGTGCCGGGCGAGCAGCCGTCCGCCGGGGCCGCGGTCGTCAAGCTGAACACGAACGAGAATCCGTACCCGCCGAGCCCGCGCGCGCTCGCCGCCCTCGGCGCCCTCGACGCCGAGGCCCTGCGCCGCTATCCGCATCCGTTCGCCGATGCGTTCCGGCGGAGCGCCGCCGAGGTGCTGGGCGTCGATCCGGAGTGGATTCTGGCGGGCAACGGCAGCGACGACCTGTTGACCATGCTGTTCCGGGCGGTCACCGACACCCGCAGGGCGGTCGCCTATCCGGCGCCGACGTACGTCCTCTATCGCACCCTGGCCGCCATCCAGGGCGCGCCGGTGCGGGAAGTCCCGTTCGACGAGGACTACACGCTGCCGCTACAGGGTCTGGCGGACGCCGGCGCGGCGCTCACCGTGGTCGCCAACCCCAACAGCCCGTCGGGCACGGCGGCCACGGTCGCGCAGCTTGCGGAGCTGCTCGATCGGACGGCCGGCGTGCTTGCCGTCGACGAGGCGTACGTCGCGTTCGCCGAGGCGTCGGCCCTCGACCTGGTGCGGCGCTCCGACCGGGTCATCGTCCTGCGGACCCTGTCCAAGAGCCACGGCCTCGCCGGGCTGCGGCTGGGCTTCGGCATCGCCCATCCGGACCTGCTCGCCGGCCTGGCCAAGGTCAAGGACAGCTACAACGTCGACGCCGTCGCGGCCGCGGTGGGAGCGGCCGCCATCGGCGACACCACCTATACGCGCGGGACGGTGGAACGGATTCGCGCGACCCGCACCCGGCTCGGGGCGGCGCTCGCCGCCCGCGGGTTCCGGGTCTGGCCGAGCCAGGCGAACTTCGTGCTGGCGCGCCCCGCGACCGGCGATGCCCGCCGCCTCTACGAGGGGTTGCGGGAACGCGGCGTCCTCGTGCGATACTTCGCCGAACCGGGCCTGGCGGACAAGCTGCGGATCACCGTCGGGACCGAGGCGCAGACGACGAGGTTGATGTCCGCCCTCGCGGAACTCCTGGACTGAAGGCACGGCACGCACCCATGACAGCCAACTACCGAGATCATCATCCCGTGAACGGCCCGTCCTTCCGTGCGTCCAAGCTGGCGCGCTGCGTCGCACTGGCGGCGTGCCTCCTGCTCGCGGCCGGCGCGGCCGCCCCCGCCGCGGCGCAGTCCACGGTGGACCGCCACGAGCTCGACCGGAACCGCAAGCGGGAGCGCGACCGGACGTTCCGCCGGCTCAGCGAAGGCGTGCTGCGCATGAGCAAGCTCTCCTACGAGAGCCGGGCCGACGGCCTCGACATTCCGTTCTACCTCTTCGAGCCGCTGGAGGCGCGCGGACCGCGGGCGCACGCCGCGCTGATCTGGATCCACGGCGGCGTGCACGGCGATCTCGATCCGACCTACTTTCCGTTCATCCGGGAAGCGGTGGCGCGCGGCTACGTCATCCTCGCGCCCGAGTACCGGGGCAGCACCGGCTACGGCCGCGCGCACTACCAGGCGATCGACTACGGCGGGTACGAGGTGGACGACTGCCTGACCGCGGTCGACTACATGCGCCGCCGCATGCCGCACGTCGACCCGGCGCGGCTCGGGATCATCGGCTGGAGCCACGGCGGGTTCATCGCGCTGCACTCGGTGTTCCGGGACCAGACCTCGTTCAAGGCCGCGGCGGCGATGGTGCCGGTGACGAACCTGGTGTTCCGGCTCTCGTACAAGGGCCCGCGCTACGCCCGCCATTTCGTGACGCAGGAGCGCATCGGCGGTCCCGTCCACGAGCGGCGCGACATATACGTCGACCGGTCGCCTCTCTATCATGTCGACAAGCTGCAGACGCCCCTGCTCGTCCACGTCGCGGACAACGACCGGGACGTGAACTTCGAGGAGGCGCAACAGCTCGTTCACGCGCTCGAGTACCTGAAGCCGGACCTGGCGGAAACGCGCATCTACCGCGACCCGCCGATCGATCGGTTCGGCGGCGGTCACCGGTTCAACCGGCGCGTCGACCGGGACCGCGGCTACCGCCGCGTAGACAGCCCCGAGCAGCGCGACTCGTGGAACCGGATCTGGACCTTCTTCGACTGGCATCTCCGGCCGTACCTGACCCGCGGCCGCTAGGACCCGCGCCTCACGCCAGCCGGCGGAGCCTGCGGGCGGCGTCCTCGAGGGTCTCGCGGCCGCGGCAGAACGCGAACCGCAGGTACCGCGCGCCGGCGGCGCTCCGCCCGTAGAAGTTGTCGCCCGGCACCGCCGCGACTCCGACCCGCTCGATCAGATGCATCGCCGCGGCCAGCGGATCGAGAGGCGACAGCTCGCGGACGCCCCGGTAGTCCGCGAGGAAGTAGTAGGCGCCCCGCGGCTCGGTCATCCGAAAGCCGGCGGCCCGCAACGCGCCGCCGAGAATCGCGCGCTTGTCGGCGTAGCCCCGCGCCAGATCACGGAAGAACGCCGGGGGCATGCCGAGCAGGGCAACCGCGGCCTTCTGCAACGGCGTGGGAGCCTGCACCACGAGCGTGTCGTGCACGGCCCGAATCGCCGGCGTCAGGTGCGGCGGCGAGAGCACCCAGCCGATGCGCCAGCCCGTGGCGTTGGCCGTCTTCGAGATCGAGTTGACGACGATGGTCCGCTCGCGCATCCCGGGGCGGACGGCCGGGGACCGATGGCGCGCGCCATCGAAGACGATGTGCTCGTAGATCTCGTCCGCGACGACGACGAGGTCCTCCGAGTGCGCCACCTCGGCGATCACGTCCAGATCGTCGCCGGCGAAGACCTTCCCCGTCGGGTTGTGCGGCGTGTTGAGGACGAGCATGCCGGCCCCGGACGCGGCGCGCCGGAGCTCGTCCGGATCGAGCCGCCACGCGGCATCGTGCTCGTCCTCGCGGAGGGTGACGAAGCGGGGCGTGAGCCCGAAGACCTCCGCCTGCGCCGGGTACATCTCGTGGAACGGCTCGAGGACGACGACGCCGTCGCCGCGGCGGCCGACCGCGGCCAGCACCGCGGCGAGCCCCTCGGTGGAGCCGAGCACGACCGTCGTCTCGGTTTCCGGGTCGGGCTCGAACCCGCTCCAGCGCGCCGTGTAGGCGGCGATCGCCTGGCGCAGCTCCGGCAGGCCGAACGGGAAGGAGTACTGGTTCAGCTCGTCGCGCGGCTCCTGCAGGGACTCGAGCGCGTCCCGCAACGTGGCCGGCGCGGCGTCTCCCCCGGCGCCGGGCCAGCCGGCCACCTGCTCCAGTCGCCGAATTCCCGCGTCGCTGCCGCCCAGCACCGCGGTGATCGCGCCCCATACGAGCGCAAACGGGGGCGGCTCGTCGGTGAACCCCTGCGCCAGGTTGATGGCCCCGTGCCGGCGGGCGAGCCGCGTCATGCGCCGGATGACCGATTCGCTGGCCGGCATGGCCGCTCATTCTATGCCGCCGCTCATCGCCCGGCGCCCAGCCGCCGATACGACGTGGGATGGTGCGCTTCGTCAATCGCCGAACGCGCGAGCGCGGGCGCCTCACCATACGCCTGGCCCGCTCCCGCAACGGATACCGCCTGGTGGTGACGTACCCGAACGGCCTGCGGCGCCTGCACACGTTCCGTGACCATGCGGCCCTCGTCGCGGGAACCGCGGCGTTGCAGGAGTCGCTGGCCGGGGACGGCTGGGAGCCGCTGCACCGGCCGGCGCCCCGTTGGCGGCCGGCCGCCGGCGCCTGGCGCCCCGAAACGCCTCGCTGACTCGGCGTTTCGGCCCATCCCCCCGCTCCATGACCCTGCGCCGCAGCACTTCGCTGCGCTCCGTTCTGCGGCGCAGACTCCCGGCCCGCCGGCCCGGACACGCTAGAATCGACCCGGATGAGCCAGCGGGTAGAGCGCGAGATCAAGCTGTCGTTCGACTCGGCAGATGCCGCCCGCGAGGCAGTCGCCGCGCTCGGCGCCGTCCCGTTGCGCGCGCGGCGCCTGCAGGACGATCGTCTGCTCGACACGCGCGCCGGCCGACTGCGGGCCGACTGGTGCACGTTGCGGGTGCGCATCGAGGCGCCCGCGGCCGGGCGCGAAGGCGTCGCCACCGTCACCTTCAAGGGACCGCCGCGACCCGACGTCATGAAGGTGCGCGAAGAGCTGGAGACCGGCGTGGTCGACGGCAACGTGCTGCTCGAGGTCTTCGAGAGAGCCGGGTTCGACGTCTGGTTCCGGTACCAGAAGTACCGCGAGGAATTCGAGTGCGACGGCACGATCGTCGCCCTCGACGAGACGCCGTGCGGCGTCTTCGTCGAACTGGAGGGAACCGAGGCGGGTGTGACGCAACTCGCCGAGGCCCTCGGCCGCACTCCCGGCGACTACATCACGGCATCCTATCGCCGTGTATGGGAATCGGACTGTGCGGCGCGCGGGCGTCCCGCCGGCGACATGGTGTTCGACCAGGTGGACTAGGTGTCCGGCCCGCTTCCTCCCGCCCTCGTGCTCGCGGCCGGACTCGGCACGCGCCTGCGGCCGCTGACCCGCGTTCGCGCGAAACCGGCCGTGCCGGTCGCCGGACGGCCGTTGGTGGTCCGGATCCTCGAGTGGCTGGCCAACCAGGGGGTCGCGGACGTCGTGTTGAACCTGCACCACCGGCCGGACACCGTCACCCGCGTGGTAGGACACGGGAGCGCGGTCGGCGTACGCGTGCGGTACTCCTGGGAGCCGGACATCCTCGGCTCGGCCGGCGGACCGCGGCAGGCGCTGCCGCTGCTGGGACCGCGATTCTTCATCGTCAACGGCGACACGCTCACCACCCCGTCGCTGCGCGCGCTCGCCGCGGCCCACGAACGCAGCGGCGCCAAGGTCACTCTCGCGGTCGCGCGGCATCCGGATCCGGAACGCTACGGGGGCGTGCTCGTGGCGGACGACGGCGTCGTGCGCGGCTTCGCGCCGACCGGCGGAGGACCGGCCCGCCACTTCGTCGGTCTGCAGGTCGTCGAAGCGGCGGCCTTCAGCGACCTGCCGGCGGGCCGGCCGGCGGCCACGATCGGCGGTCTCTACGACCGACTTCTTCCGGATCCGGAAATCGGCAGCCGCGGGTCGATCCGCGCGCACCCCGTCGCGGAGGAGTTCCTGGACGTCGGCACGCCGTCGGACTATCTCGCGGCCTCCCTCGTCGTTGCGCAGCGGGAGGGGCGAGCGACCCTGCCCGTCGGCGCGCGTTCGACGATTGCCGCGACGGCATCGCTCACGCGCACGGCGATCTGGGACGACGCCACCGTGGGAGCCGGCTGCCGGCTCGACGAGTGCATCGTCGCGGACGGCGTCAGCCTTCCCGCCGGCACGACGCTTCGCCGCAGAATCTGCGTGCCGGCGGCCTGCGCCGACGCGGGGGACCGCCGCCCTGCCGTCGGCAACGCGGCGGTCTACCCTCTCGACGGCTCGCCGGCGCCGGAACGATGACGGAGCGCGCGCAGCATCCCGACACGCCGGAATCGAGGGCCCGGAGCTGGCTGCGCCGAGCGGGCATGCCCTCGTCGACATCGCTCGTACGACTCGCGGGAGACGCCTCCGACCGCCGGTTCGTGCGGATCGTCCCGCCCGGAGCACCGTCGCGCGTCCTCGTCGTCCACGAGGGCCCCATCGACCCCGACACCCTGCCGCTGATCCGGGTCGCCGAGCTGTTTCGCCGCCTTCCGGTGCCGGTGCCGGCGGTTCACGGCGCGGATGCGGAATTGGGAATCGTCGTCCTCGAAGACCTCGGCGACACGATGCTCGAGGAGGCAGCCGCCACCCTGCCAGCCGCCGAGCGGACTGCACGCTACCGCGAAGCGGTGGATATCGTCGCGGCGATTCAGCGCGGGGGACGCCGCCTCGCCGACTCCGGCGCCGGACCTTTCGGCCTGCGTTTCGACGTCGCGAAGCTGACCCAGGAGCTCGACTTCTTCGTCGAACACTTCGTACTGGGCTTCCGGCGGCATGCGCTTCCGGCGCCGGCGCGACGCGCTCTCGACGACGAGTTCCGCTCGCTCGCCTCCGACATGGCGGCGGAACCGCGCGTGCTCTGCCATCGGGATTTCCACAGCCGGAACCTCATGCTGCACCGGAACCGCCTGCACGTGATCGACTTCCAGGATGCGCGCATGGGCCCGGACACCTACGACCTGGCGTCGCTGCTGCGCGACGCCTACGTGGAGCTGGACGCAGCGGAGGTGAACGGGTTGCTCACCCACTATCGGACGGTGGCGGGCCTGCGAGACGGCGAGGCGCTGCGACGGCGCTTCGTCCGCACCACCGTGCAGCGCGCCCTCAAGGCCCTGGGCACCTTCGGGTTCCAGATCGCCGTGCGCGGCAATTCGCGCTACAGGGACGCGCTTCCCCGCACGCTCTCCTACGCCCGGGCCGCCATCGGTCAGGACCGGGGCCGACGTCGGCTCGGCGAGCTGCTCGGGCCCGTGCTGGAAGAGTCGGCCTCGTAGTACGCTACAGGCAGGCGACCCATGGCAGCGACCACCACGACCATCGACGCCATTGCCGCGTACGTCGGCCGGGAGGTCGCGATTCGCGGGTGGCTGCAGCGGCGGCGATCGAGCGGGAAGATCCACTTTCTCACCCTGCGTGACGGCACCGGGCTCATCCAGGCCGTTGTCTCCAAGGCCGCCGTCGGCGACGAGACCTTCGTTCGCGCCGACCATCTCGGCCAGGAGACCTCGCTGATCGTGGAGGGCGTCGTCCGCGAGGATGCGCGCGCCCCGGGCGGTTACGAAGTCGACGTTTCGACGCTCACCGTCGTCGGCGAGTCCCGCGAGTACCCCATCACGCCCAAGGAGCACGGCGTCGACTACCTCCTCGACCGGCGCCACCTCTGGATCCGGAGCCAGCGGCAGGCGGCGATACTGCGGGTTCGGCACGAGGTCGTCGACGGCATTCGGGACTTTCTCAACCGCCGCGGATTCATCCTGGCGGACACGCCCATCTTCACGCCGGCGGCCTGCGAGGGCACCACCACCCTCTTCGCGGTGCCGTACTTCGACCACGCAACGGCGTACCTCACGCAGAGCGGCCAACTGTACAACGAAGCCAACGCGATGGCGCTCGGGCGCGTGTACTGCTTCGGGCCGACCTTTCGAGCCGAGAAGTCCAAGACGCGACGCCATCTGACCGAGTTCTGGATGGTCGAGCCGGAGATGGCCTTCGCCACGCTCGACGACGCGACGGATCTGGCGGAAGCGCTCGTCGTCTCGATCGTCGAGCGCGTGCTCGACCGGCGCGGCCGCGAACTGGAGGTGCTCGAACGGGACAAGGCGGGGCTCGAACGGGTCCGTTCGCCGTTCCCCCGCATCCGGTACGACGAAGCGGTCGAGATCCTGAAGGCCCGCGGCCTCCCGTTCGAGTGGGGCGGCGACTTCGGCGGCCCGGACGAGACGGCGCTGGCCGAGCACTTCGACCGTCCGGTCGCCGTGCAGCGCTTCCCCGCGGCGATCAAGGCCTTCTACATGAAGCCGGACGCCGAGCGGCCGGAGCTGTCGTTGTCGGTCGACGTGCTCGCCCCCGAGGGGTACGGGGAGATCATCGGCGGCGGCGAGCGCCTGGACGACCATGCGCTCCTGCTGGACCGGATACGCGCGCACGAACTGCCGCAGGAAGCCTTCGAGTGGTACCTGGATCTGCGGCGGTACGGGAGCGTCCCGCATGCCGGCTTCGGCATGGGCATCGAGCGGGTCGTCGCCTGGATCTGCGGGCTCGAGCACATTCGCGAGACCATCCCGTACCCCCGGATGCTGTATCGCCTGACACCCTAGGAGCTTGCGCCGCAGAACGCAGCGAAGCGGAGTTCTGCGGCGCAGGGTCATTGGAGCGGGGGGGGATGGGCCGAAGCGCCGAGCCGGCGAGGCGTTTCGGGGCGCTGGCGCCGTGCGCCGACGTTCCGTGATATACTCTCTCGGTTCCGGGAGGCGAAGTCCTGTATGAAGTGGGCCGTTTCGCCCACTTCTTTGTGTTTCAGGGCGCAGTAACCGCGGAGAGAGCGGGGTAAGGCGGGTGAAACCCGGTGCAGGCCGGGTTGCGCAGGTCTGGTCCATCGCAGAACGGGTCGCCCGCGATTTCGGGCTCGATGTCTTCGACGTTCAGCTCCGGCGCGAGTCCGTCGGGTGGCTGTTGCGAATCGTCATCGACCGGCCGCCGAGCGCGACCGGCGAGGACTGCGGCGCTGCGAGTGAGGTGATTACCGTTGACGATTGTCAACGCGTGAGCACGGACGTGAGCGTCGTGCTCGACGCCGAGTTCGATTTCGAGCATTCGTACACGTTGGAGGTGTCGTCACCGGGTCTCGACCGTCCGCTGCGACACCTCGGCGACTGTCGGCGTTTTCGGGGGCGGCTCGCCCGGTTCGTGACCGCGGAGGCGGTCGACGGACTGCAGTTCATCTGCGGCCGCATCGCCGGCGTGGAGCAGATCGGGGACGGGAGGCCGGAGAGCCGGGGACGCGTCGTGGTGAACGCCGGACGACGCGTCCACCGCATCCCCTGGGCGCTGGTGACGCGGGCGCGACTCGAAGTGGAGATGTGAAGTCGTTGCGCGGGGCGAGTCCCCGTGCGCGAGAGCAGGTGATGAGCAATCCGCTGCAACAGACAATCGAAGCGCTGGCCAAGGAGAAGGGCATCGAGCCCGACGTCATCGTCACGGCCATCGAGGACGCGGTGCTGACCGCCTCGCGCAAGTACTACAAGTCGACCGAGAACCTGCGAACCAAATTCAATCACGAGACGGGTCAGGTCGAGCTGTTCTCGGTGCGGCAGATCGTCGAGGAGGTGGCCGACCCGCTGACGGAGATTTCGCTCGCCGAAGCGCAGGAGCTGTACGGCGACGAGGCGGAAGTCGACATGGAGATCGAGTTCCCCAAGCCGACCGACGTACTCGGCCGCATCGCGGCCCAGACCGCGAAACAGGTCATCTTCCAGAAGGTCCGCGAGGCGGAGCGCGACAACGTCTACGCCCTCTACAGCGACCGGGTGAACGAGGTGATCAACGGCACCGTCAAGCGCTTCGAGAACGGCGACATCATCGTCGACGCCGATCGCGTGGAGGCGCTGCTCCCGCGGCGCGAACAATCGCGCGCGGAGAACTACACCACCGGTGACCGGATCCGCGCGGTCATCCGCGAGGTCAACAAGAACACGAAGGGGCCCCAGATCATCCTCTCGCGCACCGACCCGACGCTCCTGGTCAAGATGTTCGAGCAGGAGGTGCCCGAGATCTACGACGGGACGGTCACCATTCGCGGTGCGGTTCGCGAAGCCGGCGACCGGGCCAAGGTGGCGGTCCACTCGCGCGAGCGCGACGTCGATCCGGTCGGCGCCTGCGTCGGCATGAAGGGCACGCGGGTGCAGGCGATCATCCGCGAGCTGCGCGGCGAGAAGATCGACATCGTCGAGTGGTCGGAAGACCCGGTGGCCTTCGTGACCAACGCCATCAGCCCGGCCAGGGTGCAGCGCGTGACCGTCGTCGACAGCGAGGAGTCGATTGTCGAGGTGGTCGTCGAGGATCGGCAGCTTTCGCTGGCGATCGGCAAGAAGGGCCAGAACGTCCGCCTGGCGGCCAAGCTGACCGGCTGGAAAATCGACATCAAGAGCGAGGAAGAGAAACGGCGTGAGGTGGAAGCCCAGTTCGAAGAGATTGGAGAGGGAGAGGAGGCCGGTACGCTCACGTTGCCCGGGCTCGACGAGACACAGTTCCTGCGCTTGAGCGAGGCGGGGCTCGATACGGCCGACCGCCTGCTCGAGGTCGAAACGGCGGTGTTGGCCGAGGTGGCGGGGGTGGACGAAGCCACCGCCGGCATTCTGCAGACGACCGTTCGAGAACAGATCGACGCGGCCGAACGAGCAGCCGGGACACCGGACGACATGGGTGACGCTTCGATGGTCCAGCCGGCAGGTACGCCGCCAGCGGCGCCGCCGGATGCGCCCGACAAGACACCGACAGCGGAGTGAAAGCGCCCGTGGGCACAATTCGCATCTACAAGATCGCTGAAGTCCTCGGCATTCCGAGCCAGGAAGTGGTTCAGTTGCTGCGGACCCAGCACGGGATCGAGGCGAAGAGCGCGTCGAGCACCGTCGAGGAAATCGTGGCCCGGCAGTTCGCCGAGCGGATCGCGCGCAAGCGGAACGTCACCCTGCCGGCCGGATCGCTCTTTTCGCAGCGGACCGCCACGAAGCGCGGCGGCCCCGTCGCGGAAGCGGCGCCGCCGGCGGCGCCGAAGCTCGGCCCGCCACGGCTCGTGAAGTCCGCCAAGGCCGCGCGGGCGGCGGCCGAGGCCGCAACGGCCAGCGGCGCCGAACCGGCCGGGGCCGCACCCGAAGCGTTCGCGGCGGAGACTGCGGCGGCAGCGCCGGCAGATGCCGCCCCCGCTCCCGTAGCGACCCTGCAGGCCGCGGCGGCGCCGAGCACGTCGCAGCCGCCGGCACCGGTCGCACCGCGGGCCTTGCCGTCGACGCCGCGGCTGCGGGTCGAGGGCGCACCGCGGCTCCGGGTCGAAGCGCCCCGTATCCGCGTGGAGGAACCCGCTCCCGCGATTGCGGAGACGCCCGCCGCCGAGGTCGAATCACCTCTGCCGGAGGTTGCGGCCAGGCAGGACCCCGGCGTCGAGGCCGAGGCGCCGGCGGCCGCGGTCGCGGAGGCCGCCAGTGCCCAGCCGCCCCGCGCCGCGGCCGAGGAAGGCGTTGCGGCCGAGGAGCGCGTCGTGGCCGAGCCGGCTCGTGTCGCAGCCGAGCCACCCCGTGTCGCAGCCGAGCCGGCTCGTGTCGCAGCCGAGCCACCTCGTGTCGCAGCCGAGCCACCTCGTGTCGCGGCCGAGGCACCTCGTGTCGCGGCCGAAGCGGCTCCGCCCGTCCAGGTCGAGCCAGCTCCCGGCGAGGTCGAGACGGCCTCCCGCATGCCGGTCGAGCCGCCCCGGATCGAGATCGAAGGCCCGCCGCCACAGGAGAGTCCGGACCCGGCGCCAGCCGTCGCCGAGACGCTTCCCCGGGTGGAAGCCGGGGTTTCACCGCCAGCAGCCGCCCCGCC
>WTFV01000198.1 GCA_011523845.1 Acidobacteriota bacterium
CGGAGTTGCGGGCGTGCAGTTTCGACCGGGGCTTTCACAGTCCTGACAACCGGGTCCTGCTCGATGGGCTGCTCGATGTCAACGCCTTGCCGGGCAAAGGATACCTTTCTGAAGGCCAACCGGGAGCGGGAAGCGGAAGAATCGTTTGTGGCGGCGCGGCGAGCGCATCCGGCGGTCGAGTCTGCCATCAATGGATTGGAGCATCGCGGACTCGACCGTGTTCGAACCCATGGCGCGGAAGGGTTTGCGCGCACGGTTGCCTTGTCGGTGCTGGCGGCCAACCTGCATCGCATCGGGTTGCTTCTGCAGAAGCGGGAGCGCAAACGACGACGACGGGTCGCCTGACGCAGCCGGTTCTTGCCAGTATCACCGGATTGCGAGCCGTCACGAGACGGCAGGGTGCTACTGTCCTTGAAATAGGGCATTCGGGCTGATCTCCTGCTCTTCGCTGCCCGCAGCTCGCCGGACCGCCTCCCGCGCGGCCGGATTCGCCCCCGAAATCACGTCCACGATCCAGGAATTCGTCTCAGAATCCCGCTCGAAACGGGGGTTTTCTGGCTGGCACTATATAGTCAGGTGGCGCGACCAAATAGCCGACTATCGCTACAGCAAGCAGCACACCACCCCATGCTGAATTGAGTGACAAAGCAAATATAATCACCGAGAGGCCGATGAGCACCAGCGGCGGCCTGAGGTCATTGAGTGAAGCGCCGCTGAAGAGCCAGACGGCCAACACAAGGACACTCGACACTAGCAGGACGATAGCCGCCACCAGCCGAAATAGAAATAGAGGATCCTGTACGAAGGAAAGAAGCGACGCCCCTGTAGACGAGGGGTTCGGTGCGTTGTTGGTTGCCATGTTGCCACTCCTGTGCGCGCGCTGGTTCGCTGGCTTCCACGCGAGAGAAATCGCCGCGGAGCCGTCTCGGGGTTGGTTCCAGGTGCTACAGCAACACCGACGTGCGCGGGGCGTGCCGCTCCCGCCCGTCCCCGCCGCGGCCGCAAAATGCCACCAGCGTCTCGTCCCCCCCAGCAGGTCGTCGGTCAACTCTCCGAGGCCTCCGAACGCGAGCACGGCACGCTGTGCCGAGTTGCCGCCGCCAACAGTGCTCGCCCGCCGCCGTGCGCTGATCGACCGCGCTAGCGACGCTAGCGGGTCCGCTGCCGCGCATCCGCCCAACGTCACGGCCTCGAGTCGAGCGCCGACGACACTGCGAGGGAGCGTAGCACGCGATCGCCGTCCATCGGACGTCCCTGCGGGACACCCCGCGGCCCAGCAACGCCGGCCGCTCACCGCCGGTCGCCGGAAGCTCCACCGCCACCGCCCGCCCTTTTGCTCATTGGCCAGCACGGCGCGCCGCCCCAGCGGGCGGCCGCTCAGGCGCCCCGCGCGGCCCCCGCTCTGGAAGAGCGGGTGCCGCGCGTCTCCGAGGCGTCCCGCGGCGACGTACGCCTCAAGCGCCTCTGCAGCCCGGTGGTGCGCCGGTACGTCGTGCCGCTTCCCCGCCTTCTCGTGCTGAGGTGGTCCCGCCTATGCGGAGCTCCGCATAGCCGGGACCACCTCAGTCTCGCCTGTGCCGGTTACTTCGGTCCAGAACTCGAGGTCTTGGTCCAGGGCGCGGGACAGCCGATAGGTGAACGTGACGACCTCGCCCACGCGCGCCGTCGTCGGTTCGATTTCGACGGAGACGGCGGGCGGCGCCGGCGCGATGACCGGCGGTGTCGGCGCCGCCGGCTGGTCGGCGCATCCGACCGCGAGCAACGCGGCCAGGGCGAGCACCGCCGCGGCGTGGATGTTCATGAGTCTTGCCAAGCGGCGCCGGCGTTGTTTCGGTAGCCCGGCGCCAGCGGCGCTCCATCCGCTTCAGCCTCCTGCAGCCGAACTGTACCAGCATCGGGGCCAGCGTGATCAACGCGAACGCTCCGAGCTCCACCAGCAGGTCGGCTGCTTCCCTTCGGGCCATGCTGGATTGGGCGGTGCGCGCCCGCGGCCGGTTCCCGGCGCGCTACCAGCCTTGCTGGTCGAAGTACTCCAGCCGGTTCGGGATCTGTTCCACGATTGCGGTCCGGGTCGCGGCGTCCAGCCGTTCAGAGCGGCGGCGGACGGCGTACCACGGGAGAACGCTCTCGGCGAAGTCCTCCCGGTCAGGATGGTCACGGGCGTAGCTGGAAACGAACCCGGCGTCCGCTTCCTGTGCGGCGCCCCAGGCCGGAGTCATCGCGTGCAGTCTGTCAAGCGACACGTGCGCCGCTTCGTGGAGCAGGACCTCTTCGAGAAACCCATCGCCGATGTACGTCCGCCCCGCGTCGCTATGGATATGGAACGTCCCGTTGTGCGTGTTCCCGCCGAACCGCTCGTCGCCGTCGTGGATCTCCACTTCGCGCGCGCCGGTCATCAGGAACGCCGGTAGCTGGCCGAATGCAGGTGCATAGGTGTTGACCTCCCGGCGCGCCGCTTCGACGCTTCCGAACTCGATGTTTACCTGGAACTCCAGTTCGCGGCCGGAGTACTGGACGTCGAACAGGAAGACTTCGGCCGTGGTCCAGGCGCCGATCCGTCGGTCGAAGATATCGCGCGAGCCGCGGCCGGCGTATTCGACGCTCCGGAACGACGACGGGTCATCGGGTTCGATCAACCGCGGGGCGATGAACGCCGTTCCTTCGAACGGCGGCGCGCCCGGTTCCAGCGCGAAGTCCGCGGTCTGGTCCTGGTCCATGGTGACCGTGGCGTTCGCGGGGACGTGGCCCGTGTACGACACGGTGACTACGACCACGCCGGAGAGACCATCGACCTCGTAACGCCCATCTTCGCCGGTCGCGATCTGGCGCCCGCCAACCCGCACGCGAGCGCCGGCGAGCGGCCCCCCGAAGCGGTTGCTATGGACCTCGCCGGACAGAGTGAAGGTCGGCGCCGCGACTGGCGGCATGGTCGGCGCGGTCGGCGCAGCCGGGCCGCCGGTATCGCACGCTACCAGGAACGCCACGACGGCAAGAACCGCGCCGGCGCGAACCTGTAGCCGCCTGCGAGCGGGGACCGCTACGGAGCGCGCCGCCCGGTGGCGGTCGCGTGTCGACGGATCGGCTTGCGTGTCGGCTGTGGGCGTCGGCGTGTCGCGTCGTGACATGGTGCTCCAGTTAAGTCAGTTAGTTAGTGTCCGGCAGAAAACCCCGGCAAGTGATTGATTCTACAGGGATATCTCTCGA
>WTFV01000250.1 GCA_011523845.1 Acidobacteriota bacterium
CCCCCGGGCCTCGTTCCTCCCTCTCGACCCAGAGAACTAGACTCCTCTAGTTGACGGGGGCTTGTTCGGAGTGGGCGGCGTCACCGCACCGGAAGGACCGGTCCTTCCGGGTGGCGCGGAGCCAGCGTCCGGTTCTTGCAGTCGGCGATCAGGTCGAGCGTCTCGAGCACGACTTGGCCGATGAGGACCTCGCTGCCCGCCGTTCCTATGATCGCCTCGGTATCGGTGGCCAGGTTCCCGATCGTGATCGTGACCACTGTCACCGGCCGCTCTTCCCGGCGCTCGTCCGCGTAGACGACGGTTCTCGTTCGGTGGTGCCGCAGCCCGAGCTCGCGCGCGATCTCTTCCGGTATCACCAGGTTCACCGCCCCGGTGTCGACGATGCCTTCTACCGTCGTCCGTCGGACGTCGGCTTCGGCCCGGTCTCCGCGGTATACGTACTCGCGGTCGCCGGTGTTCTCCAACCTCACGCTGGTTCGGATTTCGCCCATCGCGTTGCTCCGCTGATTCTGAACCGCTTGTTGCCGCTGCGGCAACTGATGCTCTCCGCTCACCCGATCCGTTCGACCACGGTCCGGACCTGCTTGGCGTCGCCTGTTCCCTTGATCTCGATCCGCAGCCGCTCGCCCCCGGCCAAGCGCAGCGCGGTCAGCCGCCCGCACCGCCGGTGCACCTGTGCGTCGACGGCCTCGGCGCGCCCAGTCGGCTGCGAGTCCCGGCCGCTCTACGAGTTCCTGCTTTCGGATGCTCGTGTAGCTCAGCGGCGGCTCGTTGAACCGTTGCGGTTCGTCGATCCAGGCTGGTCTGTGGTGTCCCCCCAGCCAGCCGAGGTGTTCCGCTACTGCTGCCAGCAACGCGTCCCATCGGGTGCCGGTTACTGCTGGCGCGGCCATCAGTGTCAGCTTGCGTTCCTTCGGTTGGAGCGCCGAACGCCTCGGAGCCAGCGACCGGGCCGTCACGACGGAATTGAAGAGGAGGCGACAACGAAGGCGCTGACGTTGCTACCCGTCGTGACTGAGAACCTGGGCCGGCGCCGCGGAGGCACCGGCTCGCCCCGTGACGCAAGACGGGCCGGGAGGCTGGTCTACCTTGCGTTCGCGCCGGTCGCTGTCGGCGACAATCTCGGCCGTACCGGCCTCGACGACCTCCACGTCCTCCGGAGTGAAGTGCTTCGTCAACTCGCTCCATGGGTGGTGTCCGCTCATCGTTCCGAACCTCCCGGCGTGACTGCGCCGCCGTTCCTGCTCGCCGCAGAACTCGTTCCGTTGCGCTTCTGCGGCGCAAGCTCCTAGAATACGAGTATTCCCTTGCGAGAGGATCAGCTCATGGACTGTTCATCACCCTGGCGCCGCCGCGCACTCCTCGCCGCGTTCATCGGCGTTCTCTCCCTCGTTCTCGCCGCAGGTCAGGTGGCCGACGGACAGGCCGCCGGCCAGGGCCCGGACGACGATCCGCGGCTGCGGCTGCGGGCGACTCCGCGCGTCGCCTTCGCGGGACAGAGCTTTCTCTTCGTCGGACAGATTCGGGGCGGGCCCGACGACAACGAGGAGCTCTACTGCGCGACGATCGAGTGGGACTGGGGCGACGACACGTACTCGGAGAGCACCCCGGACTGCGATCCGTTCGAGCCGGGCAGGAGCGAGATCCGGCGCCGTTTCTCGACCCGGCACACGTTCGACTACGCCGGCCGCTACGAGGTGCGTCTCAACCTGAAGCGCCGGGACGACATTCTCATTTCCGCCCGCACCCGGATCGAGGTGCGCGGCAACCGCTTCCGGTTCGAGTAGGGAGCCTGCGCCGTAGAACGGCGCAGGCTCCTGGGCAGGCCCGGTTGGGCGGCAAGCGGAGCCGCAGGCGCCGATTGTCGGGCCGGCGAGTTCACTCGCCCTGCGGCGCGCGCCGGCGGGCGGCCAGCACCGCCCGCCACCTGGCGGCCGACTCGAAGATGCGGTCGACGGTCCGACCGTCGTCCAGACCCTCGCGAACCGTCCGCAGCTCGGCCATCAGGGCATCGAGCGCAATCCCTATCTCGTCGGCGTTGGTGGCGCAGATGTCGCGCCAGATGTCGGCCGGGCTCGAGGCCAGGCGCGTCGTATCGGCCAGGCCCCGCCCGCTCAGCGCCAGCCCGTCCTCGCCGATGGCGTCGCCGACCACGCGCATCAGCACGCTCGCGGTGAGCTGCGGCACGTGACTGAGAAACGCCAGCAGCCGATCGTGGGCGTCCGGGGCCAGCACGTGCGGCGCGGCCCCGAACCCGCTCACGAACCGGCGCAGCCGTGCGAGCGCTTCGCCGTGGCGATCGTCGGACGGCGTGAAGAGCCAGGGCCGGTCCCGGAACAGATCGGCACGGGCATGGTCGATGCCGCCGCGCGGTGCGCCGCCGAGCGGATGGCCGCCGATGAACTGCAGTCGGGACGGCAGCGCGCGCGCCGCTTCGACGACGTCGCGCTTGGTGCTGCCGACATCGGTGACGACCGCCGAACCCTGGACGTGCTCCTCCAGATCCGCGAGCAGCGCGAGATTCGTGCGGACCGGGGCGGCGAGCACGACCAGATCCGCCTCGGCCATCACCACCGGGTCGTCCGCCGCGACGTCGATCGCGTGCCGCAGCATCGCGCGTTCCAGTACCGGCTTGTCGTCGACGCCGATCACCAGGCCGGCAGGCCACGTCTCGCGGACGGCGAGGGCAAGCGATCCGCCGATCAGGCCGAGTCCGACGATGGCCACCCGCTCGAACACCGGCGGCGCCGGCGAGGCGGTTCCCGGTTGTATGACCGGCAGGATGCGCGGGGTGTCCGCCATGATTCGTCCGCGTCCGGCTCAGGCGTGCGATACCGCGGCCCGGCGCGCGGCCGGCTCCACGCAGATGCTCCGGCCGATGGCCGGCGCGATGATGCGCAGCTCCGCCATCAGGCGTTCGAACTGCTCCGGGAACATCGACTGTGCGCCATCGCTGCGGGCGCGATCCGGGTCCGGGTGCACCTCGATGAGCAGGCCGTCGGCGCCCGCCGCGACCGCCGCCCGGGCCATCGGGGCAACCTTGTCGCGCAGGCCGGTGCCGTGGCTCGGGTCGACCACGACCGGCAGGTGGCTGAGCTTGTGAATCACCGGAATGGCCGAGATGTCGAGCGTGTTCCGGGTGTACGGCTCGAAGGTGCGAATGCCCCGCTCGCACAGCACGACGTCGGTGTTGCCGCCGGCCAGCACGTACTCCGACGACAGCAGCCATTCCTCGATCGTGGCCGAGATGCCGCGCTTGAGCAGGATCGGCGTGCGCGACCGCCCGAGCTCGCGCAGGAGCGAGTAGTTCTGCATGTTGCGGGCGCCCACCTGCAACATGTCGGCGTAGCGCCCGACCAGCTCGATCTGGCCGACGTCCATCACCTCGGTCACCAGCTCGAGCCGGTGCCGGTCGCAGGCGGCGCGCAGCATCCGCAGGCCCTCCTCGCCGAGACCCTGGAAGCTGTAGGGCGAGCTGCGGGGCTTGAACGCCCCGCCGCGCAGCATCTTGGCCCCCGACCGGGCGACCGTCGCCGCGGCCTCCTCGACCTGCTCCTCGGTCTCCGCGGAACAGGGTCCGGCCATGACGATGACCTCGTCGCCCCCGATCCGGAACGCTCCCAGCGACACGACGGTGGGGGTCGGCCGGAAGGTGCGGCTGGCCAGCTTGTACGGCTCGGTGATGCGCAGCACCTGCTGCACCCCGTCCATCACCTCGATCAGCCCGGTATCGAAGTCGCGATTGCCGCCGACCGCTCCGAGCACGGTCTTGAGCGCGCCGGTCGAGCGGTGCACGTCGAACTCGCGCTCGACGAGCGTGGCGATGACGTGCTGAATCTGATCCTCGGACGCCCGTTCCTGCATGACGACAACCATCGCACTCTCTCCCCCGGCCGTTTCGCAGCGTCCCCCGAACCTACTCGTTCCCGGGCGCCGGCTGATCTCTCAGCCGCTCGAGACGGCGCGACTCGTCGATGATCCGCTCGAACAGCCGGATCATCGCGACGTCGGCCAGCGGGCCGGTGTTGACGCCCCGCACGTGCTCCAGCACGGCCCGTTCCCGGCCGGGCTGGTAGACCTCCATTCCCACCTGTTCCTTCAGCCGGCCGATCTCGTTGGCGCACGTCGCCCGTTCGTTCAGCAGGCGCACGAGCTCCTCGTCCAACTGATCGATCCGTCGCCGGCAACGCTCCAGCTCTCCGGCGATGCGGTCCGGAAGGGGCTGATCGCCCGTTGATCTGCCCTCCGACATGATCACCGTTCCCCCGCCGTCGCGGGTACGGTCCCGGAAGGGACGCCGGCCGCGGCATCGCCGCCCAGCCACCTGACGTATCTCGCCACCTCGTCCAGCAGGCGCTCGGAGGAGGCCCGGGCGATGACCTCGATCAACGCGCTGCCGACGACCGCGGCGTCGGCCCAGCGTCCTACCGCCGCCACGTGCTCGGGCCGGGAAATGCCGAATCCGAGCGCGATCGGCAGGTCGGTGGCGCGTCGGATTCTGGCGACGAGTGCCTCGGCGCCCTCGGCGATCGCGTCGCGTGCGCCGGTGACCCCGAGTCGCGAGATTCCGTAGAGGAAGCCGCGCCCCAGCTCGGCCGCGCGGCGAATGCGCGCATCGGTCGTGGTCGGACTGAGCAGGAAGATCGGATCGATTCCGGCGGCGGTCGTCGCCTCGCGGAAGGCGCCCGCCTCCTCGATGGGCAGATCGAGGGCCAGCACCCCGTCGACGCCGGCCGCCGCGGCGCGTTCGACGAACGGGGTCATTCCCATGCGGAGGATCGGGTTCGCGTAGGTGAACAGCACGATGCCGGCGGCGATCTCCGGTCGCACCGCCTCCACGAGGTCGAGCACCCGGGTCAGCGTCGCCCCGGCGCGCAGGGCCCGTTCGGACGCCCGCTGAATCACCGGTCCGTCGGCGAGCGGATCGGAGAACGGCACCCCCACTTCCAGCACGTCGGCGCCGGACCGGTCCAGCACGCGCAGGATGTCGGCCGAGCGCGGCAGGTCGGGATCGCCGGCCGTCGTGAACGTCACCAGTCCGCGCCGGCCACCGCGCCGCAGGTTCTCGAACGTATGGTCCAGTCGCGACATCCCTCTATCTCTCCGCCTCCTCGCGTGTCCTGATGGCGTCCACGTCCTTGTCGCCCCGCCCGGAGAGGTTCACGGCGATGATCCGGTCACGCCCGAGCTCCTGCGCGAGCCGGCAGGCGTGCGAGACCGCGTGGGCCGACTCGAGGGCGGGCAGAATGCCTTCGGTGCGGGCGAGCAGGCGGAACGCCGCCAGCGCCTCCTCGTCGGATGCCGAGGCATACTCGGCACGGCCGAGGTCACGGAGCCACGCATGCTCCGGCCCCACCGCGGCGTAGTCGAGACCGGCCGACACCGAGTGCGTCGGCTCGATGTTGCCGTCGAGATCCTGCAGCAGATAGCTGCGCGTTCCCTGCAGCACGCCGGCCACCCCGGTAGCGAACCGGGCGGCGTGACGTCCCGCGACGAGCGCTTCGCCGCCGGCCTCGACGCCGACCAGCCGCACTCCCGCGTCGTCCACGAAGCCGTCGAAGATGCCGAGGGCGTTGCTGCCGCCCCCGACGCAGGCCACCACGACGTCGGGCGCCCGCCCGGCCAGCTCGTCCAGTTGCGTGCGCGCCTCCCGGCCGATGACGGACTGGAACTCGCGCACCATCAGCGGATACGGATGCGGACCGAGAACCGACCCGAGCAGGTAGTAGGTGTCCTCGACGTTGGTCACCCAGTCGCGCATCGCCTCGTTGATGGCGTCCTTGAGCGTTCGGCTGCCCGCGTCCACCTGCGACACCGCCGCCCCGAGCAGGCGCATTCGATACACGTTGAGGGCCTGCCGCCGCATGTCGTCGGCGCCCATGTAGACTTCGCAACCGAGCCCCAGCAGCGCGCAGGCGGTGGCCGTCGCCACGCCGTGCTGCCCGGCGCCGGTTTCCGCCACCACGCGCCGCTTCCCCATCCGCACCGCGAGCAACGCCTGGCCGAGCGCGTTGTTGATCTTGTGGGCGCCGGTATGCGCCAGATCCTCCCGCTTGAGGAATATCCGCGCCACCCCGCCGGGCCCCGCCTCGGGCGCGAGCGCGGCGCGGAGCCGCGTCGCTTCGTAGACGGGGGTGGGCCGGCCGACGTAGCGCCGCAGCAGCACCTCCAGATCCGCCGTGAAGGCGGGATCCGCACGGGCCTCGCGGTACGCCTGCTCCAGCTCCTCCACCGGCGCCACGAGCGTCTCCGGCACGAACCGCCCTCCGTACTCCCCGAAGTACCCGCGTGCGTCCGGATCCCGCCGCCCGAAGCTCGGCACCGTCATGCGCGCGCCACCTCCTCGAAGAAATCGCGCAGCCGGCCGGCATCCTTCCGGCCGGGCAGCGTCTCGACCCCGCTCGAAACGTCGATGCCGTAGGGACGGACGGTGCGCAGCGCCTCGCCCACGTTCTCGGGACACAGGCCGCCGGCCAGGAAGATCCGCCGGCGCGCCGCCACGTCGGCCGCGACGCCCCAATCGACGGTGCGCCCCGTCCCGCCCCTGCGCACGGGATCGCGTGCATCCAGCAGCACCGTAATGCGGGACGGCACCCGCGCGGCGGCCTCGTACGTGCCATCGCCCGCGACCGCTACCGCCTTCAGCACGCGATACGGCAGGTCGTCGCACAACGTGGCCGGCTCGTCCCCATGGAGCTGCACGGCGGCCAACCCCACCTGCGCGGCAATCCGCTGCACGGCGGTGACGGTCGGATCGACGAAGACGCCGACCGGGGCCACATCGGGCGGCAGGTCGCGCGCGATGGCGGTCGCCTGCTCCGGGTCGACGTACCGGGGGCTCCGCGGCCAGAAGACGAAGCCGACGGCCGACGCTCCCAGATCGGCGGCCCGCAGGGCATCGTCCCGCCGCGTGATGCCGCACACCTTCACTCTCGCACCCATCGTGTTCGCGCTCAGGCCGTGACGCGCTCCCGTGCGCCGCGGGGCGCCGGCTCGACCGCATCGAGCAGCAGTGCGAGCGCCGCCCCGGGGGCGGGTCGACTCATGAGCGACTCGCCCACCAGGAACGCATCGTACCCGGCGCCCCGCAGTTCCTGCAGGTCGGCCGGCGTGCGCAGTCCGCTCTCCGCCACCGCCACGATGCCCTCCGGAATCGCCTCGACCAGGGTCCGGGAAGCCTCCAGATCGACAGCCAGCGTCCGCAGGTTGCGGTTGTTGACGCCGACCACGGCCGCGCCCGCCCGGATCACCCGATCGAGCTCGCGCCGATCGTGGACTTCCGCCAGCACCGCGAGGCCGAGACCGGAGGCCTCCGCCGCGAGCCTGCGGAGCATCCCGTCATCGAGCCCGGCCGCAATCAGGAGCGCCGCGTCCGCACCGGCCGCGCGCCCCTCCATCAACTGGTACTCGGACACGATGAAGTCCTTCTGCAGGACCGGCACGTCCACGCGCCGGCGCACCGCCCGCAGGTGGTCGAGCGAACCGTCGAAGAAGGCGGGCTCCGTCAGCACGGAGATCGCGGCGGCGCCGGCCGTCGCGTAGCCACGGGCGATCTCCTCGGGGTCGTACTCCGCGCGGATCACGCCGCGCGACGGCGAGCGACGCTTGCACTCGGCAATCACGCTGTAACGGTCGGGGTCCGCCAACGCGGCGACGAAGCGGTCTCCTCGCGGCGCCCGTTTCGCCGCGGCGCGCTCCACTTCGCGCAACGGACGCCGTGCCTCGCGTTCGGCCACCGCGCAACGCGTCGCGGCGATGATCGTCTCCAGCAGGTCGGCCGGCGGCGCTGCGGTATTCGTCACGCCTGTCCCTCCGCCGCCTGCGAGCATTTTGCCATTCGCTCCAGCGTCGCCGCGGCCCGGCCGCTCCGCAGCGCATCCAGCCCCGTCTGCACGCCGTCCGTCAGGGATCCGACCCGGCCGGCCACGAGCAATCCGGCCGCGGCGTTGGCGAGCACGAAGTCCCGCGGGGGACCCGCCTCGCCGTCCAGCACCTGCCGCGCGATGCGAACGCTGGCGTCCAGCCCGTCGACGCGGAGCCGGTCGAGGGTGGTGGGCGTCAGGCCGAAGTCGGACGGGTGCACGTAGAACGTGGAGATCGTGCCGGCCTGCACCTCGCAGACCTTGGTGTGCCCCACTGCCGAGATCTCGTCGAGCCCCTCCGCCCCGTGTACGACCCAGGCGCGCTCGGCGCCCAGCTCGGCCAGCGCGCGGGCCACCAGATCGGCCAGCTCGGGCCGCGGCACCCCGACCACCTGCCGCCGGGCGCCGGCCGGATTGGTCAGCGGACCGAGCAGGTTGAATGCCGTCCGGATGCCGAGCTCCCGCCGGACCGGGCCGGCGTGGCGCATCGATGGATGAAACGTGGGCGCGAAGAAGAAGGCGATGCCGGCCTCGTCGAGACAGCGTTCGACCGTCGCCGGCGCGGCAGCGACGTCCACGCCCAGCGCCTCGAACAGATCCGCGCTGCCGCAACGGCTCGATACCGACCGGTTGCCGTGCTTGGCCACCTCGACGCCGCACGCGGCGAGCACGATGGCCGCGAGCGACGAGACGTTGAAGGTATGCGACCGGTCGCCGCCGGTGCCGCAGGTATCGAAGCATGCCTCCCGCGGGCGCGACAGCGACACCGCGTGGGCTCGCATGGTCCGCGCAAGCCCGACGATCTCGCGCGGGCGCTCGCCCTTCATCGCCAGCGAGACGAGGAAGCCGGCGATCTGCGCCGGCGTGGCCGCCCCGGCCATCACCTGCTCCATGGCCGCCGCGGCCTGCGCCTCGGTCAGGTCCTCGCGCCGCAGGAGCGTGTCGAGCGTCTCACGCATGGCGTTCACCCCCCTGGCACGCGAGGAAGTTGCCCAGGATGCGCCGGCCCTCGCCGGTCAGCACGGACTCGGGATGAAACTGCACGCCGTGGACCGGCCACCGCCGATGGCGCACCGCCATGACGGCGCCGTCCTCGCGCGCGGTCGCCGCCACCTCCAGGTCGTCGGGCACCGACGCCGCGTCGACGGCGAGCGAGTGGTACCGTCCCGCCGGGAACGGCTCCGTCAGCCCGGCGAACACGCCCCGGCCGTCGTGTTCGACGGTCGAGGTCTTCCCGTGCAGAAGGGCCGGCGCAGCGCTCACCGTCCCGCCGAACGCGATACCGATCGCCTGATGCCCCAGACAGACCCCCAGAATCGGCACGCGCGGCGCCCAGGCGCGGATCAGGTCGACGGTAATCCCGGCCTGCTCGGGACGCCCCGGTCCGGGCGACACGACTATCCGGTCCACCGCCAGCCCGTCGACGTCCCCGACGGTCAGGGCGTCGTTGCGGACCACGTGCAGCGCGGCGCCCAGCTCGCCGAGGTACTGCACCAGGTTGTAGGTGAACGAGTCGTAGTTGTCGATGACGAGCACCATCAGCCGCTCCTCGTTCCGCTGGCCGACGGCCCCCGTCCGCTCTCGGCCATGCGCAGCGCGCCGAAGAGGGCCGACGCCTTCGCCCGCGTCTCCTCGTACTCGGCCGTCGGATCCGAGTCGGCCACGATTCCCGCGCCGGCCTGCACCCAGGCGCGCCCGTTCCGGATCACGATGGTCCGGATCGTAATGCAGCAGTCGAGATGGCCGGCGAAGTCCAGGTAACCGACCGCGCCCGCGTAGATGCCCCGCCGTGTCGGCTCGAGCTCGTCGATGATCTCCATCGCCCGGATCTTGGGAGCACCGGACACGGTACCCGCCGGGAAGCAGGCGGCGAGCGCGTCGAGCCGGTCGTGCTCGGCGGTCAGCTCGCCGACCACCCGCGAGACCAGGTGCATCACGTGCGAGTACCGTTCCAGGGCCATGAACCGGGGCACGCGGACCGTGCCGTAGGCCGAGACCCGGCCGAGATCGTTCCGGCCGAGGTCGACCAGCATCACGTGCTCCGCCCGTTCCTTCTCGTTGGCCTGCAGCTCCTCGGCCAGCTTCGCATCCGCCGCGGCGGTCGCCCCGCGCGGCCGCGTCCCGGCAATCGGGTGCGTCTCGGCCTGCCTGCCCTCGACGCGGACGAGCATCTCCGGCGACGACCCGACGATGGACACGTCGCCCAGGCGGATGAAGTACATGTACGGCGACGGGTTGACGTACCGCAGGGCGCGGTAGACGGTGAACGGGTCGCTGTTGATCTCCGTCTCGAAACGCTGCGACAGCACGACCTGGAAGATGTCTCCGGCCGTGATGTAGTCCTTTGCACGGCGCACGGCGCGCTCGAACGCCGGTTGCGTCGTGTTCGACCGCAGCGTGACCTCGCGCCTGCGGGCGGGCGGCGATTCCGAGAGCTGGCGGCCGAGCTCGGCCTCCAGAAAGCGGATCCGGGCCAGCGCGAGGTCGTAGCATGCCTCCAGGTCGGAGCCGTCCTCCACCGCGGCATTGGCGATGATCAGGATGCGGTGCTTGACGTGGTCGAAGGCCAGAACCGTGTCGAACAGCATGAACGCCGCATCGTCGCCCGCCTCCGCCGGCTTGGGGTGCGCCGCGCGCGATCGCGCCAGGGTCGGCTCGAACCACGCGGCGGTGTCGTAACCCAGGAAGCCGACGGCCCCGCCGACGAATCGCGGCAGTTCCGGCAGCCGCGGCGACCGGTACCGCGAGAGCAACCCGCGCAGCGCTTCCAGGAACGGCTCGGACAGCTCCTCGGTGCGCCCGCCCTGTTCGCGGATGGTCCTGCCCGCCACCGACCGCAGCACGAGAAACGGGTCCTTGCCGAGGAACGAGTAGCGCGCCAGGTGCTCGCCACCCGCAACGCTCTCGAGCAGGAAGGCGCGATCGGCGCCGTCGGCCACCTTGAGGAACGCCGACACCGGCGTCACGAGGTCGGCCAGCACCTCGCGGCAGACCGGCACGAACGTCGCGTCGCGGGCCAGCTCGCGGAACTCGTCGAACGTCGTTGCAGTCATCGTTTCCCTGGCGGCGCTTTCCTCACACCGGCCGTTCGGCGGGCGGCGACCGTCTCGACCGGCGATCGATCTCCTCCTCGGCCGCCTGCCTGAACAGATCGGCGGAGGGCGTCTCGCCGGTCCACCAGGCGAACTGGCGTACCGCCTGCGCCACCAGCATGTCGAGACCGCCGATGGTGCCGCATCCCGCCCGCCCCGCCTCGGCCAGCAGGCGCGTCTCCCGCGGGTTGTAGACCAGGTCGTACACCAGCCGCCCGTCGAACGGCCCGTCCGGCAGGGGGCTCCGCTCGACCTCGGGCCACGTCCCGAGCGGGGTCGTGTTGACCAGCAGGTCCCAGGACCCGGGTTGCGGCGGCATCGGCGCCGCCACGGTCCCCGGCGCAACCGCCGCCACCCCGGCTGCCCGCGCCGGACGTCTCGCGCAGACGGTCACGGACGCACCCTCGCCCCGCAGCGCGAACGCCGCGGCGCGGGCCACGCCGCCGGCCCCGAGGACCGTCGCGCGCGCGCCCGTCAGACGCATGCGGCCCGCCAACGGCGCCAGCAGTCCGGGCACGTCAGTATTGAGGCCCTCCCACCTGCCATTGTCGAACCGACGCAGGGTGTTGAGCGCACCGATCGCCCGGCTGGTGGCATCCTGCTCGACCACGTGCGCCGCGATCGCCTCCTTGAACGGCGCGGTGACGCTGGCGCCGCGCAGTCCGACGGCGCGCGCGAAGGTCAGGAAATCGTCCACGCCGCCGGCTTCGAGCGGCAGGTAGACGGCATCGATGCCGCCGGCCCGGAAGCCGGCATTGTGCATCGCGGGCGACACGGAGTGCCCGATGGGCGCTCCGAGCACGCCGTAGACGGCAGTGCGGTCCGAAATCTCGTTGACCCGGAACTGCCGCCGCATCCGATCGAGGTCGATCTGCCCCGGCGCCACCCCGTCCCCCGCGTAGGTCCAGCAGGAGCCGAAACGACCGGCGAGCACGCGCGACGGAATCCCGGCCGTTCCCATGCCGATCAGCACGCGGGGCTCCTCCCCGGTCCCCAGCGCCGCCACCCGCAGCGACTCCGAGAGGCTGCCGGCGGCGGCGGCGATCTTCACCACCTCGGCCCCGGTGCCCCGCATCGCCCGATACCGCGCCTGCAGATCCGCCGGGACGCCGTCGAACGCGTGGAACGACAGGACCACGCCGCGGCCATGACGCGCGGCAAGGACGTCGTCCGCGAACTCCGCGCGGTGCTCCACGTCGACGTACTCGGCGCCGAGGCGGCAGGCCTCCAGCAGGATCTCGCGGCGCTCCTCCTCGCTGCCGGCGAACGCGCCGCCCTCCCACGGCGGGCGGCAGGTGACCACCACCGCCTGCCGGCGGTCCGCCAACGCGCCGGCCACCTCGGGCCTGGACACCGCGTCGAGACGCAGCTCGACGAGGTCGGCGCCGAGCTGCGCGTCGCGCCGCACGCGCAGCTCCGACATCGTCTGCGCGGTCACCGTCGCGCACAACCGGGTCCTGCCCTCGATCATCGATTCCCGCCGGCCACAAAAAAAGCCTCTTCACCCAAGGGGTCGAAGAGGCTGCCGAGTCTCGTCTGCTACCGTTCGGCCTGTCAGCCAGCCCCTCCATCCAGCGCGGCAAACGTGCCGCGCCACCGGTACGCCCGGCCGCCAGCCGGTCCGCGGGCGCTGCCGATCGCGTTCGGGGTCGGGGTCTCCATCGCCGTCATTGTATAACATGGGCCTGGACCATGGGAGAATCGGGTCGGAACCGGGGGTTCGCCGAGCCATGAAACGCATGCCAGTCCGCTTGCCGTCCTTCGCCGCGGCCATCGCCCTCGTCCTGCTGGCGCTCGCGCCGTTGCCGGCCGCCGCGCCGCGGATGTCCGTCGACGAGATCGAGGCGGGGATGCGAGGCATCGGGGTAACCGTCTTCGACGGGGCGACTCGAGAGCAGTTCGACGTGCACGTGCTCGGTGTCCTCAGCAACGTCCTGGGTCCCCGGCGCTCGCTCGTGGTCGCCAGGCTCGAGGGCGGTCCCCTCGCCCGGACCGGCGTCATTCAGGGCATGAGCGGCAGCCCCGTCTACATCGACGACCGGCTCGTGGGCGCCGTCTCGTATGCGCTGGGGTCGTTCTCCCGCGAGGCGATCGCGGGCATCACGCCGATCGAGGAGATGGCGGCGACCGACGCCACCCCGTTGCGCGCAGCCCGCCGGCGGTTCGCGCCGGTCCCGCCGCTGCGCGAGGTCACGCGCGACACGCTGGTCGACGTGGTCGCGCGGGCGCTTCCCGACATCGAGCCGTTCGCCCGGCGCCCCGGCGACGTCCGGGGGAACGGCCTGGCCCCGGTCGATGCGGGGCGCCTCGGCGCGCTGCTCCGGCCGATTGCGACGCCGCTGGTCCTGAGCGGATTCACGCCGGAGATCCACGACCTCTGGCGCGCGGCGTTCGGCGCGGGCGGCCTGGCGCCCACCGTCGGCGGGTTGCAGGGCGCCGCACCGGACGACGCCGACGACGGGCGTTCGCCGGCGCCTGGCGATCCAATCGGCGCGAGCCTGATCCGGGGCGATCTGGCGCTGGCGGGAACCGGCACGGTGACCCTCGTGGAAGAGGGTCGGGTCTACGCCTTCGGCCATCCGTTCTACAACCTCGGCCGGGCGCAGTTGCCCATGACGCGGGCGCACGTCACCACCCTGCTCCCGAGCCTCGCCATCTCCTCGCGCCTGGCCGCCATCGGCCCGGTGCTCGGCACCTTCGATCAGGATCGCTCGACCGGCATCTACGGCAGTCTCGGGAGCGGCCCCGAGCTCATCCCGGTCACGCTCTCGATCTCCGCCGCCGACCGCCGCCTGAACGAACGCTTCGAGTTCGAGATCATCGACGACCCGCTGTTCACGCCCATTCTCACGCTGACCGGCGTGCTGAACACGTTTCTCTCGTGGACGCGCGACATCGCCCCGAGCAGCGCCTACGAAGTCGAGGGAACCGCCACGCTGGGCGGCGGACTGGGCCGCGTCGGCTTTCGCAACATGTTCAGCGGCCCGTCGGCCGCCTTCGGCGCCGCCCTGTCGGCGACCACCCCGCTCATGTCGCTCCTCGGCAACCGCTTCGAGCCGGTCGAGGTGGAGCGCATCGATATCGACATCAGGACCTACGAGCGGCCCCGCACGGCGACGCTCGAGCGCGTTCGGATCGATGCCGACCGCATCCTCCCGGGAGACGCCGTGCCGGTCCGGATCCTGGCGCGGACGCTCGACGGCGACTCGATCGAAAGGACCATCCGCGTCACCGTGCCGCGCGATGCGCGGGGCGCCCTGCGACTCCTGGTGTCCGACGGCGCCACGCTGGCTCGCCGCGAGACGCAGGCCGGACGGCAACCGCAGCAGGCGCGTTCGCTCGCGCAACTGGTTCGCGCCCTGAACCGGGGCCGGCAGCAGGACCGTCTCTACGTGCAGTTGCTCGCGTCCCGGCCGGGCGCGGTGGTTCGCGGACAGGCGCGTGCGGGGCTCCCGCCGTCCGTTCTCGCGGTGCTCGACGGCGACCGCGCCGGCGGCGACGTGACGCGTCTGCGCGAGGCGACGCTCGGTGAATGGGAAGTGCCGATCGGTTACGTCACCTCGGGCGCGCGCCTGCTTCCCCTGACGGTCGAGGCCGGATGACGACCCGCGCTCGACGGTTCACCGCGGGCATCGCCGCGCCGGGAGTTGCGGCCATCCTGGCCGTCTGCCTGTCCGCCGCCTCCCCGGTCTTCTGGCGCGTCTCCACGCAGGAGGAGTTCCTGCGCGGCACGGCCGACAACGTCTCCGTCGATGCCGGCGGGCGCCTCCTGCTGGGACCGAACGCCGAGACGGTCCTCGAAACCGGCGTCCCGTTCCTCTGGTCGCTCGTGCGCGCAGGCGACGCGCTGTGGGTCGGCGGCGGCCCTCCCGGCGCCGTCTACCGGGTCAACCGCGGGGGCCGCACGACCACGGTCCTGGACGGCGCGGCGGGCGACGTGCAGGCGCTGGCCGCCGCCCCGGGCGGCGGGGTCTTCGCGGCGACCTCGCCCGGCGGGCGGATCATCGCCATCGACGCCGGCGGCGCGCAGCGCGAGGTGTTCGACCCGGACGAGCCGTATGTATGGGCCCTGGCGGCGGGTCGCGACGGCACGCTGTACGCGGGCACGGGAAACCCCGGGCGGATCTACCGGATCGGGCCGGGCGGCGGCGCACGGATGCTGTACGACACCGGCGCCGCCCACGTCCGCTCCCTCGCCGTGGACGCCGGCGGACGCCTCTTCGCCGGGACCGGCTCGCCGGGCCGGGTCCTGCGCATCGATGCCGGCGGCCGGGCGTTCGTGCTCCTGGACACCAACCACGACGAGATCACGTCGATACGCCCGGCTTCCGACGGCGCGGTTCTCGCCCTGGCGGCCGGCGGTGCGCCGGCGCCGGTCACCGCCGGTCAGCCGGCCGCGGTTTCCGCCGCCGCCGCCCCGGTCGTGACCACCAGCGTGTCGGTGACGGTGACGGCCAGCGCCACCGCCACTCCCGCCGCGCCCGCTGCCGTTCCCGGTACCGGCGCCGCCGCGCCGTCTACCGCCGCGGGGGGCGCCGTCTACCGCATCGCGCCGGACGGAATCTGGGACGTGGTGTGGCAATCGACCGCCGATACGCCTTACGACGCGGCGGTCGACGCCGCCGGCGCGGTCGTCGTGGGCACCGGTCCGGACGGGAAGATCTTCCGCGTCGAGGGCCTGCCCCGGACGACGGTGCTCCTCGCCCGGGCGGCGGCCCGGCAGGTCACGCGCCTTGCCGAGGGACCCGATGGTCAGCTCCACTACACGACCGCGAACCCCGGCCGCCTCTTCCGCCTCGCCGCGAACCGCGCCGGAAGCGGCATCTACACGTCCGAAGTCCACGACGCGCGCACCATCGCCACCTGGGGCACGATCCGCTGGCGCGCGGACACGCCGGGGGGCAGCTCGATCCGCCTGCAGACCCGCTCGGGCAACACCGCGGTTCCGAGCGACACCTGGAGCCCGTGGTCGGGGCCGTACGCAAGCGCCTCCGGCACGGCCATCACCAGCCCCAACGCGCGCTATCTCCAATGGCGGGCGCTGCTCGCCGGTGACGGCGCCACCCCCGCGCTCTTCTCGGTCACCGCCGCCTACCTCCCCCGCAATCTGCCGCCGGAGATCACACGGGTGACCGTCCATCCGCCGGGACAGGCCAACCTGCGGGCGTTCCCGACCGATCCGCCGATCGCCGGGCTCGACGCCGAGCGCGATCCCGCGGCCCCGCCGCCCGCGGCCGGCGCGGCGCAGACGCCGACCCTCGGCCGTCAGGTCTATCGCAAGGGGCTGCAGTCCTTCGCCTGGGAGGCGCGGGATCCGAACGACGATCCGTTGCGCTTCGAGGTCCGCTATCGAGAGGAGACGGCCACCCGCTGGCGGGTGCTGAGGCGGAACCTGACCACCCGCCTCTTCACCTGGGACACGACGTCCGCCCCGGACGGCACCTACGTCGTACGCATCGTCGCCTCGGATGCCGAGGCCAACGCGCCGGGGCAGGCCCTGACCGCCATGCGGGACACGGCGCCGTTCGACGTCGACAACGCGCCTCCCCGCATCGTCGTCGAGAGCGTGACCCCGTCCGGGAACCGGGCCGCGGTCCGTCTGCTCGTGACCGACGGCCAGTCGACCCTCGAGCGCGTGGAGTACACCGTGGACGCCGAACGATGGCAGACGGTCTACCCGGCGGACGGCATCGCGGACGAGCGGGAGGAACGCTTCGACCTCGCCGTGGCGGTCGCCGATCTCGACGGGCTGGTGCTGCGCGCCACCGACGTCATGAAGAACACGGCGACCGCCGGCGTTCGCTAAAGTCCGGCCGGCCGCCGGCGGTTCGCTACGCGGTGGCCGCGAACGCGTCGCCCCGAACGTCGGACAGGGCCGCGTCGGCCAGGATCGTCACCTGCTCGACCACCCAGACCATGTTGACCGCCACCGGCGCGCCGCGGTACTCGGCGGGCAGGAAGCGCGCACCGGAGGCCGAATCGACGAGCCGGTGCCAACTGGGCGGCTCCGGCCCGCTCGACGCAAGCACCTCGATCCCCGAGACCGTGCCTTCCCGCGTGACGACGACGGCGAAGGTCACCCCGGTCGGGCTGCCCGGCAACGGCATCGGCTCCGGCAGGGTCAACAGCACGGCGTCGGGACTGAGCTGCGGCGCCACCATGCCCGTGCGAAGCTGTACCGGGTTCTCGTTGGAGCCGGGATTCGACAGGGCCTCCATCATCGCCGCCAGCGAATCCGGGCTCTGCACGGTGCTGATCACGCCGGCCGCCACGAACGCGCAGACGACCGTGGCCGCGCACGCCGCACCGGCCAGCCAGACCCTGTGGATGTTGTCCGCGAGCCCGCGCATGCCCGTCGTGCGCGCCACCTCGCGCTCGGCCGCGATCCGGCTCAGCACCATGCCGCCGGCCACGCGCAGCCGCTCGACGATCTCGTCGTCCAGGCGGTCGCCGGCCAGCAGGCGAACCGCCCGGCTCAGCGCCCGGTCGTCGTCCGCAATCCGCACGCAGGCCGCGCATCCCTCGAGGTGTCCGTCGACGGCAATCCGGTCGTCGACGGAGAGCTCGTCATCCAGGTAGGCGGCCAGCCGTCGCCGGGTCCATCTGCAAGTCACCTTGGCCAGAGCTCCTTCATCGAATCGCGGAGCGCGGCGCGCCCGCGCGCAAGTCTCGACTTGACCGTCCCCACCGTCACTTCCAGCGAGAACGCGATCTCCTGGTAGCGCATCCCGTGGAACTCGCGCAGGACCAGGGCCGAGCGCTGGTCGAACGGCAGCGCGGCGATGGCCTCGCGCATGCGCGCGGCAAGCTCCCGCCGCTCGAGCCGGATGTCGGCTCCGACCTGTTGGGTGGCCCGCAGCTCGCCGTGGGCCGACGCGTAGTCCTCCAGCGAGACCTGGGCGTCCCGCCGCCGGCGCATCCAGGACCGCTGCCGGTTGCGAGCCTGGTTGATGACGATGCGGTAGATCCAGGTCCTCAGCGTGGCGTCGCCGCGAAAGCTGCCGAGCGTGCGGAACACGCGCAGGAAGACCTCCTGCGAGACGTCGAGCGCCTCCTCGCGATCGCCGAGGAGGACGACGGCGAGCTGGAACACCATCGCCTGGTGGGCTTCCACCAGCCGCCGGCAGGCATCCTCGTCCCCGTCGACGCAACGGTCGATCAGCGACGTGTCGGTCGCGGGAACGGCCGACCACTCGACAGCGGATGCGGATCTCAAATGCGCCACCCGAGGCCGCGCTCGCGGCCCCCACCGTCATCCCAGCGTCGCGTACCACCGGCCCCGGACGCAAGCCGGAGCCGGCGGCAGTTCGGCGTCGTCCGCTCGGTTTTCGGCGTCGTCCGCTCGGTTTTCGGCGGCACAGACTCCCGATTCATAAGTCTTCCGGGTCTCTGCGGCACGGCCGTCGAGCCAACGGCGATCGCGTCGAGGCTCTACCCTGTTTGGACACCGCACGCAGACGGATGTTCCATCGTTCCTGTTACGATCTCCGCCGTCGCCCTCGACAGCCTTTCCGGCCATGCTGAACGGTCTGTTCGTCTCGGTCGCCCTCGCCTCCGTCCTCCTGGCCGCGGCCACCGGCCGGATGGAGGACCTCACCGGATCGATCATCACGTCCGCGCGCAGCGCCGTCGACCTCGCGATCGGGCTGATCGGCGTGATGGCCTTCTTCCTGGGGCTGATGCGCGTCGCCGAGAACGGCGGCCTGATGGCGGTCCTGGCGCGGCTGGTGCGGCCGATCATGCGCCGGCTCTTTCCCGACGTCCCCGCCGACAGCCCCGCGATCAGCGCGATGATCCTCAACATCGCCGCCAATCTGATGGGGCTCGGCAACGCGGCGACCCCGTTCGGCATCAAGGCGATCCAGGAGCTCGACAAGCTGAACAGCCGGCCGGGCACGGCCACCAACGCGATGGCCCTGTTCCTCGCGATCAACACGGCGGGGCTCGCGGTGCTGCCCAGCGGGATGATCGGCGTGCGCGCCTCGCTCGGGTCGCAGGACGCCGCCGGCATCTTCTTCCCGACGTGGTTCGCCAGCGGGTCGGCGACCATCGTCGGCATCACCGCCGCGATTCTCCTGTCGCGGGTCGCCCGCTGGCGCCGCACGGCGCCGCCGCCGATCGACGCCCCGACAGCGCGGGCGCCCGAGCCCGAGGGAACGCCGGAAACGCCGGACCCCGACAAGGCTGCGACGGGTCCGGAAGAGGTCCCGACGCCCTCTCCGCAGCGGGTCCGGATTGCCCGGGCATTCTGGATCGTCCTGCTGGCGCTGGCGGTTCGCGACTTTCTCGGGCGGCTCGATGCGGAACCCGCACTGGACGCGTTCCGCGGCATGACGTCGTTCTGGATGCTGCCGGCGCTGGTCTCCGGCCTGGTTCTGTACGGCTGGGTACGCCGGGTCCGCGTCTACGATTCCGTGGTCGAGGGCGCGAAGCAAGGCTTCGACGTGGCCTTGCGGATCATCCCGTTCCTGGTCGCGATTCTCGTGGCCATCGGCATGTTCCGCGCCGCCGGCGGCATCGATGCGCTCGTCACGGTGCTCGGGCCGCTCACCAGCCTCATCGGCATGCCGGCCGAGGTGCTGCCGGTGGCGGTGCTCCGTCCGCTGTCCGGCTCCGGCTCGCTCGGCGTGGCGGCCGAGATCATCCAGACCTACGGCCCCGACTCGTTGATCGGCTATCTGGCCAGCACGGTCTACGGCAGCACCGAGACCACCTTCTACACGCTGGCGGTCTACTTCGGCGCCGTCGGCATCCGCAACACCCGACACACGCTGCCCGCGTGCCTGATGGCCGACGTCGCCGGCATCCTCGCGGCCACGTTCATCGTGAATCTGCTGTTCGGGTAGAGCTCCATGCAGACGAAACGCGGGCGATACTACCTGCAGCGCTACAACGAGTTGCAGGAGCAGGGTTTGCTGTCCGTGGCGCGGGCGGTGGCCGAGGCGTTCGACCAACGCGAGCGCCTGGATGGCGCGCAGCTTGAAGACGCCGTTCGCCGAGACCTGGGCGGGAAAGGCAGCGAGACGCAGACGGCGACTACGGCGAAGACCCTGAGCCAGCTAGGCTACATCTGGCGGCCCGACGCCGTGCCAACCTGGGAAGCCGGCATTCC
>WTFV01000012.1 GCA_011523845.1 Acidobacteriota bacterium
AAGTAACGCAGCCGCGCCCAGGGGGGCATGGCGGCTGCCGCGATGCCGCTGATGTCGCCGCTGAAGACCCCCGGCGCCTGGCGCACCAGGCCGGTCGAGCCGCCGAGCATGAAGACGCGCCCGGCGAAGATTCGGCTTCGCGGCCGGTTGGCGAGGTGGTGGGTCAGGAGATCGACGCCCGCGCGTTTGTTGGACCGGTGCATCTCCCGGCTCACGGGGATGTACTTCGTGGTGCCGGTCGTCGTGCCCGACGAGACGGCGAACCACGGAATGAGGCCGGGCCACGTGCAATCGGCGAGGCGGGGAAACGGCGCCTGCCAGTAGGTCTCCCAGAACGCGTCGTAATCGCGCAGCGGCACGCGCGAGCGGTAATCGTGGAGGGACCAGCCGGGCGAGAACCCGTGGTCTCGCCCAAATTGGGTGCGGCAGCCGCGGCGGATGAGGGACGAGAGGACACGGCGCTGCGCCTGCCGCGGATCCATCGCCTCAAGCTGTCGAACGCGTCGGCGGGCGTAGAGCCGCAGGAGCCAGGTTGCGTCGTACATGGTCCGATTGCGGGCGTCCCCGCGTCTCCCGGTCAGTTCTCGAGCGAGAGCACGTGGGGGAAGCTGGCCCGAACTTCGGCGGGCGACAGCGGCACGCGGACGTAGTCGCCACGGCGCCACAGCTCCCATTGATCCAGGATCGTCGTGCTGTTGAACCAGCCGTCCTGCCCGCCGAGCAGGACGAAATAGTTCTCGTCCGGGTCGGACATGTCGGAGATGTGGCGCGCATTGGAGCCGTAATCGACGGTGTGGCGCTCGCCAGTGGCGTCGTGCGCCGTCTTCATCAGCGTCGCCGAGCTCCCGCCGACGCCGGCTTCGGCGAATTCGTAGCGCCCGCCGATGAGCGGGACGTAGGAGAGGGGATGCGCGAGGCTGAGCCGGTGCATCTCGCCCCAATTGGCGAACGACTCGAGGCCGTCGACGGCCGCCTGCAGCCCGGCGGCGAGCGCCGCGCTCAGCGCCTTCTCGTCGGCGGCGGCGATGTCCTCGTGCAGGAGCGCCGTGCGCCGGCCGGCCGAGGCGAACGCCTTCCCGTCGTCCTCGCCATAGAGCAGGGCGTAGAAGCGGGTCGTGAAGGTGTGGCGGAACTGCTCGAAGGTGACCGCTCCGATGGAGTCGGGGTGGTAATTCCCGTCCCAATTGCGCAGCCGGTCGATCGCCCTCGTGCCGTCCGCATCGGCTGCGGTGGTCATTCCCAACGCGTCGAGCCTGGCGACGAAGAGATCGCGCAGCTTCACGGACGATGCCATGTAGACGTCCTGCTGGACCGCCTTGAGCGTCTCGACGTCCACAGGGCGCGCGGCCCCGACGAGGGCGTGCATGCGGTCCACACGGTCCTCGCGAGAGAAGAAGAATCCGACCGGCACGCTCGTAGCCGGCGGCCGGTCATTGGCGGAGACCAGGTAGCCTGCCTCCGGATTGTAGCTGTGGGGCAGGTCCGCCGCGGTGCGCATCGCGCTCCACGAGGCGTCGTACAGGGCCGTGTCGAGAGCGATGTCAGCGGGCGGGCCGTTGCGGCTGGGGAGGTGCACGGCCAGCACCCTGCCGATATTGCCGTCTGCATCCGCATAGAGCATGTTCTGGCCAGGCACGGCGAAACTCTCGAACGCAGCGCGGAACTCGGCGAAGGTGCGCGCCCGGCTCACCGCCAGCATGGCGCCGATTTCGTCGCTGGCATCGTGGCCGGTCCACTTCAGCGCAAGAGGCGGCAGGTCCAGGTCGGCGAGGAGCGGCACGTCGCTGACGATCGGCCCCCATCGCGTCTCGCGGACGGTCACGTCGCTGTCGAACCACCAGCGTACGCCGATGCTTTCGCTGCGCTCGGTAAAGTCGGAGGCGGACACGTCGCTGACGTCGTAGAGATCGCTCGATGCCGCGCGCATGTTCGTGCCGCCCCAGGCGATGTGCGGGTTGCGTCCGATGGCGAAGATCGGCAGCCCCGGCGCCATCAGCCCTACCGCGTGGTAGGAGGGCGACTTTACGCCGGCGATCAGCCAGACGTTGGGAACCAGAATTCCGAGGTGCGGGTCGTTGGCCATGAGCGCGCCGCCGGTCTCCGTGCGATGGCCCGCCACGGCGACGCTGTTGCTGCCCGACTTCGACAGTCGACCGAGCCATCTTTGGACCCGGGCGGCATCCCCGCCGCCGCTACCGGCGACCGAACCCGTCCCATCCTCCAGCAGGCGCGCCCAGAGCTCGTCCCAGCCGGCACGGGCGCGCAGGGGGAGCAGGTCTGCCCAGACCAGCCAGTTCACGTCCGTGCCGGCGAGGCGCCCCATGGCGAACACGTCCCGGACCGTCCAGGGCTCGGGCTCCAGGTTGAGGACGCCGAAGTCGTGCGGCAGCTCGCGCGTGGTGTCCTGGTAATGGTTGACGCCGTCCACGAAGCGCTGGACCCAGAGTCGCGTGGCCGCGTCCATGGTTCGTTCGATCTCCGCCGCAGCACGGCCGTAGTCGAGGGTGCGCAGGCCGCGATCGATGTCGATCCCGAGCGGGCCGATCATCTCCGACACGCGGCCTTGCGCAATCATGCGCATCGTCGCCATCTGGCCGAGCCTCAGATGGGCGTGCACGAGGCCGAGAGCGAAGGCCGCGTCGCCGTCGCTCTCGGCTTCGATGAAGGGGATCTGGCGCTCGCTCCAGCGGATCGTTACCGGCCCGTCGATCGGCAAGCCGTGCGTGGGGAACGCGGCCAGACGCTCGGCGACGTCTTGTGGCTTGGGCAGAGGCGCCAACAGAGCGCAACTGGACACGACGAGGGCCGCCGCACCGACGGCGAGGCCGATGGAGAGGGAGGAGAGGAAGGCAGCCATACGGGTCTCCCGGCGACGGCTCATTTCAACTTATGGGTTACGCCGCCCGGTCGAAAAGGGCCAGAGCGGAACCGCCTCGTGGGAGATGCGAGGCAGTCCCGCCCTGGCTCGCGACCTAAGCGCAAGGGCCACGGTCGCGCTCAGTCGCGCCCGCGGTCCCATTCGCGCGACGCCCACTCCTCAGCCAGCTCGGCCCGCTGGGCAGGGGTGAGCACCTCGGCGACGTCGGCGAGCGCCGTGAGCAGGCGCTGGCTCGCGCGGTCGGCGGTCTCCAGCTTGCTCTGACGCAGGGCCTCGAGCGCCTCGCGGTCTACGGTC
>WTFV01000117.1 GCA_011523845.1 Acidobacteriota bacterium
CCGGGATACACCTTATCGAAGCCCTCGAATGGTCCAAACGACCGGGACCACCTCAATTTACACATGGCTCGCGTGGCAGGACCCGCCGGATCTGCGATTGCACGAAGCCGTCGAGCAGGCCGTCCTGGACTCTGCCCGGGTCGAGTCCCAGCCGTTTGTGAACTGGTTCAAGCGCCTCTTTGGCGTGTAGAGTTACGACGTCCGCAAATCCACCGTAGAGTACCCGCGGAAAGCATAGAATGGGCATGTGACGCAACTCGACGGCTTTCTCGGCACACTCCGTCCGCTCCTGGACGCGCAGGGGGCCCACGCCGCGTGGATCTTCGGATCACACGCACGCGGCACGGCCTCGGCCGAAAGCGACATCGACCTGATCGTCGTGGCGCCTACGGAGCGCGCGTTCGTGGAGCGGTTCCGCGACTACCTGCCAGCGATCGCGAACGCCGGCGTCGGCGTCGACCTGCTCGTCTACACGCCCGAGGAATTCGCGCGCATGCAAGCGGAGGAGCGTCCGTTTCTGATCGACGCGCTCGCCGACGCCAGACAGGTCTATGTGGGACGTTCGAGCGGAGGCTGAGCGCTGGCGCCGGCAGGCGGCGAACGATCTGGCGTTCGCCCGCGTCGCCGTGCGCGAGCGGTTCTACACGCAGGCGTGCTTCATCGCCCGGCAGGCAGCGGAGAAGGCCGTCAAGGCCATCGCATATGGCCTCGGTGAGCGTACGGTGGTTGGTCACTCGGTGACGCTGATCGTGGTGGGTGCTGTCCGCCGCGTTGGGGTTCCCGCCAGATGACCCGTCGCCATTCCCGCCGGCTGCCCCGTCGCCGTTCCCGCTCCCGTTGCCGCGCGCGCCGCTCGCGTAGCGCTCGAACAGCGCGTGCTTTGTCTCGGCATCGAGCGAGGCGGTCGGCTCGTCGCGCACCAGCAGCAACGGCCCGTCGCGCATGGACCGCCGTCGACCGGGCGGGGGTGATTCCTGGGGTGATTCCGGCGTAGTTCGCGGCGTCTCTTCTCGATGGGGCGCAACGGCCCGCGTGGCGAGTCTCCGATCAGTCCATCGGTTTCGGGAATCCTCGTATACTCGAATCGTGACGAGTACAGTCGACCTGCCGTCGGCGGATCTGCGCCGAGAGCTCTGGAACGCGCGCGTCGAGTCCGACATGCGCCAGCGCTATTTCTCACGGATGGCGCAGCGCGCGCAGGGCTGGGACCGCGTATTCCGCGTAGCTGTCTTCTTCACATCGAGCGCGACCGGCGTCACTGCGGTCAGCGATCTGGGGTTGGGCCCGGCACTGTTCGCATTCGTGACTGCGCTCCTGGTCGCTATCTCGTTCATGCTCGAGTTCGGATCCGTGGCCATGAAGCACACCGGCTTCGCAGTTGCCTGGAGCCGAATCCACGAGGAGACGCTCGCGTTGTGGAGCGAGAGTGAGCGCGGTGCCCTGCCTCACGACGAGCTCCGGGCAGCCCTGCGCGACATCCATCGCCGAATCGAACCCATCGACCAGCAGTCCATCCCGCATCGCGTCAACACGAAGGTGCTGACGCAGTGCTTCGAGCAGGCCGAAGCGTACGCGTTCGCCGGCTGAGTGCGGCGAGAGACGGTCGAGCCGAGGCACGTGAACGTCAAGCAGAGCATCGGCCACCCGCCACCGCCACGGGCGCCGAAGCCGCCCCCCAAGCCGAAGCCTGCCCCACCGCCGCCGCCCAAGGCGAAGCCATAAGGCGTCGCAGGCGACTGGTGCCGTCGACGCGGCCGAGTGTTCGTGCAGATCGCGGAGCGAAACGTTCAGTCTCCGGCGTGAGGGCACCCGTCCCGCTACCGATACGCCGCTGCCTGGATCTCGTACAGCTCCGCGTAGTGCCCCGCCTTCGCCATCAGCTCCTCGTGGCTGCCCACCTCCACTACACGGGCGCCGTCGAGAACGACGATGAGGTCCGCCATGCGCACCGTGGAGAAGCGGTGCGAGACCAGGAGCGTGATGCGGCCGCTGGGTGCGGCGCCGCCGTCCTCGGCGTTCTTTGGGCTGCCGTTCCCGCTTGCCGTGGATGTGCCGCTACCGCCGCCGGCGCTCGTCGGATCGAGGTTGGAGCCGGCCGCCTGGTCGCCGCCCCCGCCGGGAGTCGCCCGGCCGTCTCCGTCACTTGCCCTGTCGCCGTTCCCGTTGCGGCGCGCGGCGCCCGCGTAGCGTTCGAACAGGGCGTGCTCGGTCTCCGCGTCGAGGGAGGCGGTCGGCTCGTCCAGCACCAGCAGCAGCGGCTCGTCGCGCATGAACCCGCGGGCGAGCGCCAGCTTCTGCCACTGCCCGATGCTCACCTCCACGCCGTTCGGCCAGGTGGGGCCGAGCTGGGTGTCGAGGCCGTCGGCGAGCGTGTCGACCACGTCCGCGGCGCCCGCCCGGTCGACGGCGGTCCGGGCCGCGGGGCGGTCGTCGAGACGCGGGACGTCGCCGACCCCGACGGTGCGCTGCACCGGCAGCTCGAAGCGGAAGAAGTCCTGGAAGGCGCCTGCGAGACGCGAGCGCCACGCGGCGGCCGGCATCCGCGCGAGGTCCTCGCCGTCGACGAGGATGCGGCCCGCGCTCGGCTCGTACATCTTGCCGAGCAGCTTGACCAGGGTGGTCTTGCCCGCGCCGTTCTCCCCGACCAGCGCCACCACGGCGCCGGCCGGCAGCGTGAGGTCGACGTTCTCCAGCACCAGGCGGTCGGTGCCGGGATAGGCGAACGAGACGTTCTCCAGCGCGATGCCGCGCTCGATGGACACCGGGGCCGGCCGGTCGGCGCGTTCGGCCTGCGCCGCCGCGTAGTCCTCGAGCCACGCCAGGCGCCGCGAACCGTCGAGCCAGATGCCGCGCAGGAAACCGATCTCGCCCACCGTGGCGCTGACGTACCCGGCCAGACGGGAACCCGCGGCGAGCAGCAGCAGCACGTCGCCGGGCGAGGCCCGCAGCCCGGAGGCGACGAAGACGACCGCGCCGACGTACCCGGCGCCGAACACGCTCCAGCCCAGGGCGTGCCAGCCGGCGCTGGCCCAGCGCGCGGCGGCCACCGGGCGGTACCAGCGCTCCCAGGCGGCGCGCCGGTCGCCGACCAGACGCCGCCCGATCCCGGCGATGCGGACGTCCTTGGCCGGCGCGGCGGTCGTGGCGGTATCGAACAGGTGCCGCGCCAGACGCTGGGCCTGGGCCCCCGCCTGCTCCGCGGCGCGCTCCACCGCGGGCCGCCACGAGGCGGTCGCCACCGTCGGCAGCGCGCAGAGGGCGAGCAGGGCCAGTGCCGGGTGGATGGACACCAACAGGCCGATGGTCACCACCAGGCGCAGGATCCAGCCGCCGGTGGAGAACAGCGACATGTACATGTGGTCGAGCACGAACACCTGGTTGCGCAGGACCGCGAGCCGGTCGAGAAACGCCGGGCGTTCGTGGTGCTCGACGGTGGCGACGCTCGCCTGCAGCCCGGCCACGTGCGATTCCAGCGCGATGGTGACCCGGTCGCGGAAGCGGCGCTGGGTGCGGTCGCTGGCTATCCGCAGCACCCAGGTGAGGGTGGCCGAGGCGGCGAGGCCGGCCGCGGCCACGGCCACGAGCGTCGAGTCGTCGCCGAGCAGCCCGTCGGCCAGCAGCTTCAGCCAGACCGCCAGCAGCGCGTCGGGCAGGGCCGCCAGCAGGGCCAGTCCGAAGGCCACGGTCAGCAGCGCCGGCTCCGCGTCGAAGCCGCGCCTCAGCGCCCGCCACATCGAAGGCAGCGCCGCGGGCATGTCGTCGCCGCCGGCGCGGGTCGGATCAGTCGAGGACATCGAGCCCCGTCTCTTCCTCTTCCGCGAAGCGCTGAGCCTGCAGATCGAACATCGTCCGGTAGCGCCCGCCGAGCACCATCAGCTCGTCGTGGGTGCCCAGCTCGATGACCCGGCCGTGCTCCAGGACGCAGATGCGGTCGGCGTGGCGGACGGTGGAGAAGCGGTGCGAGATCAGAATGGTCGTCGTCTCGCGGGTCGCTTTCAGGATCCGCTCGAAGATCTCCGCCTCGCCCCGCACGTCGAGCTGCGCGGTCGGCTCGTCCAGCAGGACGATGCCGGCGCCCTGCCGCACGGCGGCGAGCGCGCGGGCCAGGGCCACCCGCTGCCACTGTCCGCCGGAGAGCTCCGTGCCGCCGTCGTAGCCGCGGGCGAGTATGGTGTCGAGAGCGGCGAGGTTCGCCGCGCCGGCCTCGGCCAGCGCGTCGCGCACGACTGCCTCCGGCGCGCCGGCCGGCGCCACGTTGTCGGCGAGCGGCAGCTCGAAGCGCGCGAAGTCCTGGAAGACCGCGGTGATCCGCTCCCGCCAGGAGTCGACGTCCAGCTTGCGCAGGTCGACGCCGTCCGCCTCGATGGCGCCTTCCTGCGGCTCGTAGAACCGGCAGAGCAACTTCGCCAGCGTGGTCTTTCCGGCGCCGTTCTGGCCGACGATGGCCAGGGACGAGCCGGCCGGGATGGTGAGGTCGAAACCGTCCAGCACCGGCGCGTCGGGCGCGGACGGATAGGCGAAGCGCACGCCGGAGAAGCGGATCTCGCGCGCCGGGAGTCCGGCCGCCAGTCTCGATCCACGTGTCAGCGCGCCGCGCGGCGCCATCGCCTCGTGCAGGCGGAGCACGGCCGCCGCGGGCGCCCCGGCGCCGTCGAGGGCCCAGGACAGTCCGCCGAAGGCGATCATGCTCGCGCCGATGGCGGCGCCGGCGAACATCACCAGCCGGTCGAGCGGCAGCGCGCCGGACGTGACGTCGGCGGCCAGCGACCAGAACACGACGGCGTTGGCGGCGAGGACCAGGAGCAGACTCGTTGCCACGGGCCGTTCGCGCAGCTTCGTCGCTTCCCAGCGCAGGTCGTGGAGCCGTCGGCGGTGGCGGCGGAAGCGCTCGATGATCCAGTCGGCGAGGCCGAACAGCCGCAGTTCCTTCGATGCCGGCGCGTCCACCGCGAGCCGGTAGGCGTAGTCGGCGTGGCGCTGGGCCTCGCGCACCGCGTCGGTCTGGCGGTCCTTCCACACCGCGCTCTCGCGCAGCAGCCAGTGCGTGGCGAGCCAGGCGCCGCCGAGGAGCAGCGGGGCCCACCAGGCGTAGGCGAAGAGGATCGCCACGGCGGTCAGTCCGGCCAGCAGCTCGACCAGCCCCGCCGCGATGAAGTCCATCGAGATCGCCAGGGGCGGCCCGCTGATGCCGAGGTCGAAGTCGCGCGCCATGGTCAGGTCGCCGGCGAGCTTCGGGTCCTCCAGGTGGCCGATGCCGGGAGGCTCCACGCAGGCGACCGTCAACTCGTCGTAGAGCCAGGCCGCGGCCGAGCTGCCCAGGTTCTGACCCGCGGCGAGGTGCAGCGGCGGGAGCACCTGCAGCAGGACGAACACCGTTCCGACGCCGGCCAGCGGCCAGGCCAGGTCGCCGCCCGACTCGACGGCTCCGACGAGGAGTCCCATCGCGACGGTGAACAGGGCCGGCAGGAGGCTGCGCACGACGAGGGCGGTCCACCAGACCGCGGCCAGCCATGGGTTGGCCCGCGGCAGGATGGCGAGGAACTTCCACTCCGGGCGTGCGCGGAGGCGTTCGATCGGGGCCGCAAGCATCGGCATCCGTTCTCTGGTGGTTGCGCAGGTGAGCGGACGGCCCTGACCGCCGGGGACTCGTGCGGACGACTATTCCTCCCAGCGCCCCCGCGCATGCCGCCGGGCGGTCCCGCCCGCTCGTTTCTCCGTTGCTCGTTTCGGGGCTCGGCCCGCAGTGTGGCCGTCGCGGCGGCCCCGGCCTACCGCTCGCGATCGGCGAGCGTCGCGACCGCTTCGGCGACGAGCCGGATGTCGTCGCGGAGACTCTCGGCCACCACGTCGAAGTGGGTTCGCATGCGCTGCTCGGCGTCCTTGATCTCGGCCCGCAGTCGCTTCTCGGTGGCCCGCAGGGCCTCTATCGTTGCGAGACCCGGCAGGACCTGCTCGATCCGATGGACTCGACGCTCGATGTTCTCTGTCCGCTGCTCCAACTGATCCGTCAGCATCGCTACGCTCCGCGTTCCTCGCGGTGGCTGCCGATCCCTCCGGCCACAGCGACCGCTTGCATCATCGTAGCACCCGCCGCGCTGGAGAACGCCGGCCGACAGACAGATCGCGCCGACGCCCCGCGCATGCCGCAGGCCCGTCGAGCACGCTTGTCGAGCGGGCCCATGCGAGGGGTCACCGCTCGGGAAGGTCGAAGAGGCGGCTGTGGGAGCGTAGCCGGCTGCTCGCCGGTCCCGCCGGTCCGTGCCCGCGCCGCGTCAGGAACGCGGCGGCGCCGAGCAGGCATGCACGCGCGAGGATGCGCGTCCACCGCGGGACTTCCGCTTTTCGTTCTCGCATGCCGCGTCTCTCTCCATGCAGCTTACCCGGTTGCGTCGGCTCGCACGCAACGCCGGTCCCGATCCACCCACCCGACGGCATTGGATGCCCCCGCACCTGCATTACGAGGCCGGAGACGCTCAGGCCACGTGCAGGTTGCCGCGTCCGCGGCCGGCGAACGAGTAGAGCGTCATGCCGGCCGCCGTCGCCATGTCGACGGCCACGCTCGACGCGGCGCCGACTGCGACCATGGCCGGAATGGATGCCATCAGCGCCTTTTGCACCAGCTCGAAGCCCGCGCGGCCGCTGACGACGAGAATCCGGTCGCGGAGGGGGACTTCGCCGCGCAGCACGAAGTGGCCGATCACCTTGTCGACCGCGTTGTGCCTGCCGATGTCCTCCCGCGCGCACAGCAGTTCGCCGTCCAGCGTGAAGATGCCGGCGGCGTGGATGCCGCCGGTTGCCTCGAAGAGCGTCTGGGCCGCGCGGAGCCGGTCGGGCAGCTCCTCGAAGAGCGCCGGGCGGCACTGAACCGGCGTGACGGGAGGCAGTTCCTGGTCGAGGTCGTCCAGCGACTCCTTGCCGCAGACACCGCAGGCGGCGGTCGCGCGGAACTCCCGCTCCGGTGCGGCGGTCGGAGAGGCGGGCGCCGGGCCTGCCGCGCCGGGTGCAAGGGCGACCTCGACGCGGTCGCCCGCGAAGGCCGTTATCCTGATCCGGGCCTGCTTCCCGGCAGGCGGAGCTTCCCGCTCTCCGGCAACCGCGCTGAGCGAGGCAATACCGGCGCCGCCGGAGATCAGTCCCTCGGCGTGCAGGAAGCCCGCCGCGAGCTCCTCGTCGTCGCCGGGCGTGCGCATGGTTACGACCAGCGGCCTGCCGTCGAGCCTTATCTCGAGGGGCTCCTCGACGACGACGACATCCTGCTCGAGCGCCACTCCCCGGCGCTGGACGGCGACAGACCGGAGCGCGGGCGAGTTCGCGGCGGCAGGCGACATGATGCGATCATAGCCCCGGCGTGCGCCGCCCACTGCGCGACTTCCGCACCCACACGCCGGCGGCGGGGCCGATCAGACCACCGGGCCGGCGACGAAGACCAGGAACCAGAGGACGAGCACGACGCCGGCGATGAAGCCCAGCGCCCATCCTCCGAGCAACCACCGCCAGTCGAAAGGAAGCCAAGTCAAGAGCCGGTCGACGTCCGCGGGCGTGATGTCGTCCGCGTCGTCCGCCGGGTGGTGGTGAGCGGCGTTCATGTTTCATCTCCGTTTCCGAGGATTCGCTCCGTTCGCTACGGACCGATCCAGCAGGAGGCCGCGATGGCGACCGGCGCCAGGGCCATCAGCAGCGACGGCAGCCAGAAGATCGAGGAGACCACGGCGGAGACGACGCCGACGACGACCGACAGGAGCAGCAGCGGCACGAAGGCCAGCCAGTGCGTTGCGGCCGACGGCCATCTCAGCGGGCCGAGCGCGGCGAGTTCTTCCCATTTCCACATCCGTCCTTCCTCCCCTCCTGGTTGCCTCTGTTCCGGCGTCCGCGGGCCCGCCGCGCCGGCAGGACGTACGCCTCCTGGCGCACCTTGCGCGAAGCCTCGCGGCCCGGCCGGTGCGGTCACCGCCAACCGGCGTTACCCCGGCACGCGGGCGTTGCGGAACGCCCAGCGCTACCGCAAACGACGCTGCTCCGGGAGCGCAGGCGCCTCGCCGGACGGGTGTGACATCCGGGCCGGCAACCGGCGTTACCCCGGCGGCGCCGCCCGGGGAGCGTGGTGTGACATCCGGGCCGGCAACCGGCGTTACCCCGGCGGCGCCGCCCGGGGAGCGTTCGGCTGTCCGACCAGCCGCTCCCCACAGCGCGTGCCGCGCTCCTCACGTCCCCTGCAGCGGAACACGTCGTTCGTCTGTTGACTAGCAATCCGCGTGCCGGGCGGGCGCCTCCTCGCGCCGGTGACCCGGGGTGGTGGGCAGGCCGGGTCGCCGCACTGTCGGCGGCCCGGTGTCTCCTATACTGCTTATCATCTGGGAGGCAAACGAATGCACAAGGTATCTCGGCTGTCGGGTCCGGGCGGACTTCTGATCTTCAGCGTGGCGGTTTTCCTCGCAATCCCGGCGTTCGCCCAGTGGACGCCGAATCGCCTCGCGGCGGACGGATCCGAGCTGCCGCGCACGCCCTGGGGCGCTCCGGACTTCCAGGGCATCTGGAACAACTCGACCACCACGCCGCTCGAGCGGCTGACCAGCGAAGAGCAGGCCCTGAGCCGGGAGGCGCGGCAGGCCGTCATCGCGGCGACGCGGGGCACGGGCGCGGGCTGGCTGGAGCAGGCGGGGAACATCGAGCGCGAGTCCCTGATCATCGACCCGCCGGATGGCCGCATCCGGATGGCCGGGCAGGGCGTGCAGCGCCTCATCGACCGCGAGAACGCGCGGGCCGGCCGCGGCGAGGCCGACTCCTGGCGCGACCGCAACAACTGGGAGCGGTGCATCTCGCGCACCCTGCCGACCGCGATGATCCCGACGCTGTACAACGCCAACTACCAGATCTTCCAGACGCCCGACCACTTCGTCCTGCTGATGGAGATGATCCACGAGGCGCGCATCGTGCCGCTGGACGGGACGCCGCACGCCTCCGGCGACATCCGTCAGTGGCTCGGCGACGGCCGCGGGCGCTGGGAGGGCGACACGCTGGTCGTCGAGACCCTGCACTTCAACGGCAAGCTCGACGGCGGCGACTACCAGCCGTCGCACGTCACCCCGACCGGTCCGCGCGGCTCGGGCGAGACGCTGCGGCTGACCGAGCGCTTCACGCTGATCGACGCCAACACCATCGACTACCGGGTGACCGTCGAGGATCCGCAGACCTTCGCCGTGCCCTATACCGCGGCCATCCCGATGCACCGTTCGGCCCCCGGCGTCACGCTGTTCGAGTACGCCTGCCACGAGGGGAACCACGCGATGGTGAACCTGCTCAGCGCCGGGCGGGCCGACGAGCAGCAGGCGATAGACGCCGCGGCGCTGGTGTCGCAGCAGCGGATCCAGGCCGGGCACCCCGGCGTGCGGGAGCCGGCGGTGCCGTTCGCGCCGATTCCCGACGGCGGCCGGTGATCTCACCTGACCTCCGACGTGACAGCGGATGGTCATCAGGACGATCACCGTGACTTCGACGCCGCGGGCGGCGGCGGCCGCTCTCGCATTCGCAAGTTGCATCTCGGCGCCATCGACGAGCACGACCCAGGGCTTGACGTGCTCGGGGTCCCGGTGTTCGGCTTCCAGCGTCGCGTCGGCGACCACCTCCCAAGCCTCGCGTTCGAGGCTCGGGTCAGCGCGGAAGTGGCCGGTCTTCGGAATCGCGTGCCCTCCAGCGCTCGGTCCGGGCGTTCAGCGCCTCTATGGAGCGGTGCTTGTGCACGCCGGCGGGGAACCGACGGGGGCGCGTACGGCGCCCCACGTCGAGGACGAACCGCATCGAGCGGTAGAGCGATGGATCGCCGGGTTCACGCCCGGGCCGCTGCTTCATCTCCTCAATGCTGCGGAACTCGAGGACCGGCATCACTCATCCTTCGCCGGGGCCCGCTCCCAGACGTACGGCCGCCCGGTCACGTGTCGCTCGAACCAGTCGAGCTCGACGTTCATCTTGAACAACTGGTGCCGCAGCTCGCGCCAGCCGTGTCCCTCGCGCGGGGCGACGTAGAGGTGCGTGGGCACGTCGAGGCTCTTGAGGGCGCGATGCATCTCGACCGACTGCGGCATCGGCACGCGCAGGTCTTCCTCGCCGACCAGGAAGATCGTCGGCGTGGTCACGTTCGACACGTACTTCAGCGGCGAGTGCTCCCAGTAGAGGTCCGTCGGGGCGTCGACCTGCCAGGGCGTGCCGCCGAACCACGGGGTCCGCTGGCTGCGCGTGTCGCTCTGCGCGTACATGGAGATCCAGTTGGCCGCGCCCGCTCCCGACGCCGCCGCCTTGAAGCGGTTCGTGTAGGTGATCACCTTGTTCGTCATGTGACCGCCGCCGCTCCAGCCCATCTTCGCCATGCGCTCGCCGTCGACGAGGTCGGCCGCGATCAGGTGGTCGGCGCCCGCGATCACGTCCAGGTGGGCGTTCTGGAAGTAGCCGCCGACCATGTCCCGCAGGAACGTGTCGCCGTAGCCCGTGCTGCCGCGATAGTTGGGCTGCAGCACGACGTAGCCGAGCGCCGCCAGCACCTGGATGGAGTTGCGCGACGCCCCGAAGCCGAACTTGTCGGAGGCCTGCGGCCCGCCGTGGGTCTGGATGACCAGCGGATACCGCCGGCCGTCCTCGTAGTCGAGCGGGTAGAACAGCAGCCCTTCCACCGTGACCCCGTCGGCGCCGGTCCACGCCACCTTCTCCTGCCGCGGCAGCCGGAACTCGTCGCCGAGGTAATCGAAGACACGGGTCACGCGCGTCGGCGTCGCGCCGGCGCCGGTCCCCAGCAGCCAGACGTCGCCGGGGTTGTCGGGTTGCCGCAGGGTCAGGACGTGCCTTCCGGCCGCCGTCTCGATCTTCCAGGACCCGATCGAGTGCCGGCCGTCGGTCAGTTGCTCGGCCTCGCCCGTCGCCGCGTCCAGCCGGAACAGCTCGCTGTGGACCCCCATGTTCACGACCGCGAACACCGAATCCCCATCGGCCGACCAGGCCGCGTCGCTGAGCTCGTAGGGCAGGTCGGGGGCGAGGACCCTGGCCGGACCCCCGCCGGCCGGGGCCAGGAAGACGTTGCTGTTGTAGTACTTCTCGAACCGCTCGTTCGCGCGCGACAGAAACAGCACCCGGGAGCCGTCCGGGGACACCTGTGCCCCCGACTCCGACACGTTGTTGCTGGTCAGCGGGCGCGGGTAGCTTCCGTCGGCGCTCATCACCCACACCTCGCTCGCGTCGCGATACTCGAGCACCGGATTCGGGGCGCGATGCAGGGCGATCTGCCGGCCGTCGCGCGAGAGGTCGTAGTCGATGACGGAGTAGTCGCCTTCGGTCACCCGCGCCGTTGCGCCGGTCGATACGGTGACCGTCCACAGGTGACGGTGCTGGAAGTTCTCTTCGAAGGCGTAGACGTCGTCCTTCTCGGCCTCGCGGGCCTGCTCCTCCGCGGACATCTCGTCGGCGGCGAGAAAGTAGATGGTGCTGCCGTCGGGCGACCACGTGATACTGGAGACCGCCGTCGGGTGATCGGTCAACCGGCGCGCTTCGCCCCCCTGGTTGCTCAGCACGTGGATCTGCGCGGTGTCCGCCGTGCCGCGCGTCCTCAGAAACGCCACCAGGGCGCCATCCGGCGACCAGCGGGGGCTCGTCTCGCCCTCCTCACCCCGGGTCAACTGCGCGGTGTTGCCGCCGTCGGCGTCGGCCCGCCAGATGTGGCTGATGGCGCGGTTCCCCTCCCAGTCGGCCTCGGCGAGCACGTACAGCACCTGCCGGCCGTCGGGAGACAGTTGCGGATCGCTCAGGCGAGGCACCTCGAGCAGGTCGACCAGCGTCATGGCTCGCCGTTCCTGCGCCGCCGCCGCGCCGCCGAGGATCAGGCACACCGCCGGCAACGCCGTGAGCATTCGCAGTCGCGTCATCTCGCACGTCCTTTCGGAACCATCGATACGGCCAGCCATCGATGTCGGGGCCCGCGGCGACGCATGTGGAACGGCGCCTGACGGTGCCGGCACGGAGCGCAATCGGGCCCGGCTCTTTCCGCCGCCTCGACCATCGATTGATGATAGCCGCCCCAAGGGCCCCAGGGCTTGGGAGTCTCGTATGCTCGGCAGCCTGGGACCCGTGGAGCAAGTCGGTGATACTCTGCATGTTCATCGATCTCGAAGGTGGCTTGGATCGATTTGGGCACGTAGCGGGCCTTGGCAGCGATGCCCTGGCCTTTGTTGCTCTTCTTTGTCGCCGACGACTCGGGTTCGATCCCATCGACCTTGACGAGCCCGTAGTGGATCTCGCCGTCGTCGCTGCACCAGTCCGGCCGATACGGGTCGGCCAGAGACTGCGGGCGTTGAAGCCAGCCGAGGTTCACAAACCACTCGATGATGTCGTCGTGTACCTGCTCGACGAGCGACCGCATCGGCAGGCAGTAGACGAGTCGTCGGGGAGTGCGCTGCCGGATGTCGCTGTCGGGGCATTCTCGCCGGCGCCAGGCCCACGAGAGAACGGTTGCCGCTGTCTACCCACACCCGGTGGGCACGGCGAGGATGTCAGGCAGGAGTTCGCATTCGGCGAGGTTGGCCTGGTACTCGTACGGACCTGTCCGCAGGCCGGTCGCCGTCTCGAAGAAGGATCTGAACGAGCGACGCCTCACTGTGCTTCCGCCGGAAAGTGAGAGAGGGTCAGCCGATCAGGAAGTCGAGCGCCTTGACGAGTCCGACGCCGGCGGCGACGGCCGCGTACAACTTCAGCGTGAGGCGCAACTCGAGCTTTTCCATGTCTGCTCGCACGGCTGCCACATCGGCTCGAACTGCCGCCAAATCAGCCTTGGTGGCGACGCTCTCACCGATTGCGGCGGAGATCTGTTCGGTGACGGCCTCGGCCTGCTCGTCACTGAAACCGGCGTCACGCAAGGCCTTGACGGCCCGGTGCGTGTCGAAGGCGAGCGTAGTCATCGATGTGCTTCCAGATCCTGGACCGCTGACTCGACGGTAGCAGGATGCCCGCACCGCGGCAAGTGTGACCTCGCCGCGGCACGGGCCGCTCGGTCGCTACCCTTCCTTCTCCTCGTACTGCTCGCGCAGCTTTGCCACGATGGACGGATCGGCCAGCGTCGTCACGTCGCCGAGCGCCTTGCCGGCGGCGATGTCGCGCAGCAGGCGGCGCATGATCTTGCCGGAGCGGGTCTTCGGCAGGTCGACCGTCCAGAGGATCTCGTCCGGCTTGGCGATGGCGCCGATCTTGGTGGCGACGTGCTGCCGGAGCTCCTCCACCTTGGCGTCCGACGACTGGACGCCCTCCTTCAGGGTGACGAAGGCGCAGATCGCCTGTCCCTTGATCTCGTGCTCCTTGCCGACGACGGCCGCCTCGGCCACCTCCTGGTGGTCGACCAGGGCGCTCTCGACCTCCATGGTGCCGACGCGGTGGCCGGCGACGTTGAGCACGTCGTCGACGCGGCCGAGCAGCCAGAAGTAGCCGTCCTCGTCCACCTTGGCGCCGTCGCCGGTGACGTAGGTGGCGTGGCCCCAGCGGTTCCAGTAGGTGGCGACGTAGCGGTCGTGGTCACCGTAGATGGTGCGCAGCATCGACGGCCAGGGGCGCGTCTGCACGAGGTAGCCGCCGCCCACCTCGACCGGCTGGCCGCTCTCGGTCACGATGGCGGGTTTCAGTCCCGGGAACGGCCGCGAGGCGGAGCCCGGCTTGAGCTTCGTCAGCCCCGGCAGCGGGGTGATGAGGATGCTGCCGGTCTCGGTCTGCCACCAGGTGTCGACGATGGGGCAGCGGTCGCCGCCGACGTGGTGGTGGTACCACATCCACGCCTCGGGATTGATCGGCTCGCCGACCGATCCGATGAGCCGCAGCGTGCTCAGGTCGTGCTTGGACACATGATCCGGGCCCCACTTCATGAAGGCGCGGATGGCGGTGGGCGCCGTGTAGAAGATGGTCACCTTGTGGCGCTCGATGATGTCCCAGAAGCGGTCGCGGCCCGGCGTGTCCGGTGCGCCCTCGTACATGACGCAGGTGGCGCCGTTGGCGAGCGGGCCGTACACGAGATAGCTGTGCCCGGTGACCCAGCCGATGTCGGCGCTGCACCAGTAGATGTCGTCCTCCTTGAGATCGAACACCCACTTGGTCGTGATGTAGGTTCCCGTGAGGTAGCCGCCGGTGGTGTGCGCGATGCCCTTCGGCTTGCCGGTGGTGCCCGACGTATAGAGGGTGAACAGCAGGTCCTCGGCGTCGTTCTCGCGCGCGGGGCAGGTCTCGCCGACCCAGGACATCAGCTCGTGGTACCAGTGGTCACGGCCCTCGACGACCTTGAAGGGCGTCTCCAGCCCCTCGCGCTTGACCAGCAGCACGTTCTGGACGCTCGGCGCCCCGTCGAGCGCCGCGTCCGAGATCTCCTTGAGCGGCACGACGCCGCCCCGCCGGAAGCCGCCGTCGGCGGTGACGAGCAGCTTGGCCTGCATGTCGTTGATCCGGTCGCGGAGCGATTCGGCCGAGAAGCCGCCGAACACGACGCTGTGGACCGCGCCGATGCGCGCGCAGGCGAGCATCACGATCGGCAACTCGGGGATCATCGGCAGATACACCGCCACCCGGTCGCCGTGGCCCACGCCCAGCCGCTTGAGCACGTTGGCGCACTTCTGGACCTCGGCGTGCAGCTCGCCGTAGGTCAGGGTCTTCTGGTCGCCCGGCTCGCCCTCCCAGACGATGGCCCGCTTGTCGCGGCGGCTGCCCAGCGCGTGGCGGTCGACGCAGTTGACGCTGGCGTTGATCTTCCCGCCGATGAACCACTTGGCGTCGGGCGGCCGCCAGTCGAGGATGGTGTCCCAGGGCCGGCTCCATTCCAGCTCGCCGGCGATCCCGGCCCAGAACGCCTCCGGGTCGGCGTCCGCCTTCGCATAGATGTCCGGGTCGTTCATGTTCGCGTTCCTGGCGAACGCCTCGGGCGGATCGAAGGTACGGTCCTCGGTCAGCAGCGCATCGAATCCATCGGTCGATTTCTCGTCGGCCACAGCGTCCTCCCCTTCGGCAAACGGCTACGCGGATCGCTCCGCAGTCAGTTCGGTCCAGCCTGCCGCTCGCAAGTCCTGCTCGTACCGGTCATTGTAGATAACGGCGAAAGTGATGCAGGTGACGATCAATCCGAAGCCCTTCATGGGATTCTCCCTCGGTGCGGAGCACGGCCTGCCTCATAGTCGCTTCGTCGCCACGAGCAGGTTGCGCATCTTGCCGTCCGCCGTCATCACGTAGTCCCACAGCACCGCCTCGCGCTGGAACCCGATCCGCCGGAAGAACGACTGCGCGGCGGTCTGGTCGAGCGTCATCCGCGCCGTCAGCATCCGCAGGCTCAGCGCGCGGGCGATCCACTCCACCTCGTCGACGAGCAGACGCGCCACCCCGCGGCGGCGGTAGCGGGGCGCCACCTGGAGGCGGATCTCGCCCAGATGGCGGGTCCAGCTCGTCTGGTTGTGGAGCAGGCTGGCTTCGCCGGCGACCGTATCGCCGTCCAGGGCGAGCACCGTCTCCGTGCGGCCGGTCTCGATGTAGTGCACCCAGCGCTCCACGACGCCCGGCTCGGTGATGTTGACCCGCAGGTAGAGCAGCTCGTCCGGATCGAGGCTGCTGGCGAACGCGAGCACCGCTTCGACGTCGTCGCGCGTCATCAGCCGCAACGTCACCTTCCGCCCGTCGGCCAGCGCGACCGTGCGGGGGTAGCGCGCCTGAACCGCGGCGGCTCCGTCCCCGGCCGTTTCGGGAGACATCACCCGCTTCCGCCGTACTTCGCCTTGGCCTCCTGGCGCCGCGCGTGGAGGATCGGCTCGGTGTAGCCGCTCGGCTGCTCGCGCCCCTTGAATATCAGGTCGCAGGCCGCCTGGAAGGCGACGCTGTCGTCGAAGTTCGGCGCCATCGGCCGGTAGTCGGGATCGCCGGCGTTCTGCCCGTCGACCACCGCGGCCATCCGCTGCAGCGTCCCGCGCACCTGCGCCTCGGTGCAGATGCCGTGGTGCAGCCAGTTGCAGATGTGCTGGCTCGAGATGCGCAGCGTGGCCCGATCCTCCATCAGCGCGACGTTGTTGATGTCGGGCACCTTGGAGCAGCCGATCCCCTGATCGACCCAGCGCACGACGTAGCCCAGGATGCCCTGGGCGTTGTTGTCGAGCTCCTGCTGGATCTCCTCCGGCGACCAGTCGGGGTTCTCCTCGCGCGGAATGGTCAGGATCTTGTCGAGATCGGCGCGCGGTCGCGACCGCAGCTCGGCCTGCCGCGCGGCCACGTCCACCTGGTGATAGTGGGTCGCGTGCAGCGTGGCGGCGGTGGGCGAGGGCACCCAGGCGGTGTCGGCGCCCTGCTGCGGATGGCCGATCTTGTCCCGCAGCATGTCCGCCATCAGGTCCGGCATCGCCCACATGCCCTTGCCGATCTGGGCGTGGCCCGGCAGGTCGGTCTCCAGGCCGATGTCGACGTTCCAGTCCTCGTAGGTGACCATCCAGTCGGCGGTCTTCATCGCCTTCTTGCGGATCATCGGCCCCGCTTCCATCGCCGTGTGCATCTCGTCGCCGGTGCGGTCGAGGAAGCCGGTGTTGATGAAGAACACCCGCTCCTTGGCGGCGCGCACGCACTCCTTCAGGTTCACCGTCGTCCGCCGCTCCTCGTCCATGATGCCGATCTTGATGGTGTGGCGGTCGAGGCCGAGGATGTCCTCCACCTGGGTCAGCGTCCGGTCGCAGAAGGCGACCTCCTCCGGCCCGTGCATCTTCGGCTTGACGATGTAGATCGAGCCGGCGCGGCTGTTCCTGCCGCTCTTGACGTCGTGGACGGCGATCATCGACGAGATCAGCGCGTCGAGGATCCCCTCCGGCGCCTCGTTGCCGTCCTTGTCGAGGACGGCGGGGTTGGTCATCAGGTGCCCGACGTTGCGGATCAGCATCAGGCTGATTCCCGGCAGGGTCACGGTCGAGCCGTCCGGCGCGGTGTACTCGCGCGCCCGGTTCATGGCCCGGTCCACCATCCGGCCGCCCTTTTCGAAGCGGTCGGTCAGGTCGCCCTTGACCAGGCCCAGCCAGTTCCGGTAGGCGAGCACCTTGTCCTCGGCGTCCACCGTCGACACCGCGTCCTCGAGGTCCATGATCGTCGTGGTGGCCGCTTCCAGGATGATGTCGCGCACGCCGGCGCCGTCCGCCTTGCCGACCGGGTGCGCACGGTCGATGCGGATCTCGATGTGCAGGCCGTGGTTGCGCAGCAGGACGGCCGCCGGCGCGGCCGCATCGCCGCGGTACCCGGCGAACTTCGACGGATCGGCCAGGCGGGTGGTGGAGCCGTCCTGCAGTGTGACGGCGAGGGCGCCGTCCGCCACCGCGTACCGCGTGGCGGCGGCGTGGCTGCCCCCGGCGAGCGGCGTCACCCGGTCCAGGAAATCGCGCGCCCACGCGATGACGCGGGCGCCCCGCACCGGGTTGTACTCGGCGGTCCGCTCGCAGCCGCCGTCCTCCGGGATGGAGTCCGTGCCGTAGAGCGCGTCGTACAGGCTGCCCCAGCGGGCGTTGGCGGCGTTCAGCGCGTAGCGCGCGATCGTCAGCGGCACGACGAGCTGCGGCCCGGCGACGGTCGAGATCTCCGGATCGACCCTGGCCGTCGTCGCCGAGAAGTCCCCGCCCTCCGGCACCAGGTAGCCGATCTCCTGGAGCATCGCCTTGTACTCGGGCAGGTCGATGGGCTCGTCGCGGTTCTCCCGGTACCACGCGTCGATGCGGCGCTGCAGGTCGTCGCGCTTGGCGAGCAGCTCGCGGTTCCGCGGCGCCAGGTCGTGGACGAGCCGGTCGAACCCGGACCAGAACGTCTCGCGGGACACGCCGGTGCCCGGCAGCGCCTCGTCGTTGATGAAGTCGTAGAGCGCCTTGTCGACCTGCAATCCGCCGGCCGCTATCCGTTCCGTATCCGTCATGCCCTCCCCCTGCTTGCCGCTTCCATGGGCTCGCGCCGCGGCGCGCCCGGCAGGGGGATCTTACTCTGGCGTTACGACGGCGCGATCGAACGAGCACGCCGTCGCGAGGCGGTCGTCGCGCGTGGCGCCGGCGCCGTGGAGTATCTGCCGGCCGTCGGCGGAGCGCAGCCGCGACGCCGGCCCGGTCATCGTTTCGGGCAGGTGACGGCTTCGAGCATCGCGACGTACCGCGACTCCGCGCTGATCTCCACGCCGATCAGGTGCACGGCGCGGCCCGGCGCGCGGTACTTGTCCGCGTAGCCCCGGGCCTGCAACTGCGCCAGCGCCGCGCCCGGGTCCGACCGCTCCGCCACCTTGAACTCGAACACGTAGACGGCCTCTCCCAGCCGCACTGCAAGGTCCAGCCGGCCGCGGCTGGTGGCGTCCTCCGCCGCCACCCCGTCCAGCGACGCCTGGAACCAGGCGTAGAACACGCTCGACCAGTAACCCTCGTAGCGGGCGATCTCGTTGCGCCGGTGCCAGTCGTGCGGGATGCCGGCCAGCAAACGCCGGCACAGCGCCTCCAGGCCCGTCCAGTCCTCCGCCGCCAGCAGGCGGCGAAGCGCGCCGGCGTCTCCCGCCGACCGCCGCCAGTCCGGCGCGAGCGCGTCCAGCAGGCTCTCGTTCAGTCCCCGCCGGACCTCTCGGTTCGGATAGCCCAGACGATACTGCGGAGCGCCGTCCAGGTCCTCCTTTTCCGCAATCGTCAGGTAGCCGGTCTGGAACAGCAGCGCCTCGGGGGCGATGCGGTCCACGTCGAAGGACGACAGCAGCGCCTCGCTGGCGTGGACGGCATCGAGGTCCGGGGCGGAGAAGCCGCGCCGGAGGAGCGTGTCGATCAGGAATCGCGGCGTCGCCGTCTCGAACCAGTGCGCCTTGAACGCGCGGCTGCGGAACAGCATGAGGATGCCGAAGGGGTTGTAGACCTTCTCCGTCCCCAGCCAGTCGTAGCCGTTGTACCAGGCGCGGATCCGATCGCGGTCCAGGCCCGGCAGTTCGGGCCCGAACACCGTGTCCAGGTCCGCCTCGGTGTAGCCGCAGATCGCCGAGTAGGCCGGGTCCAGGGTAATGTCGATGAGGTTGTTCAGGTCGGAGAACAGGCTGACCTTCGAGGCTTTCTCCTGCGAGGGGTTCCCCCTCGCGCACCCCGGCTGACGGCTCCAGCTCACCCCGGTGATGAAGGTGAGCTCCACGTGGGCGTCGCAGTCCTTGATCGTGCCGTACAGCCCGCGCAGATCGTCGCGGTTCGCCGTCGCGATGTCCGGTTCGTCCAGCGCGTCCAGGATCGGTTTGTCGTACTCGTCCACCAGCACGACCACCCGCCGGCCCGCCTGGCGGTGCAGTGCGGCCAGGAGGCGGGCGAAGCGCCGCGGCACGGTGACGGCCTCGGCGACGGGAGCCTCCGTCTCGCGTTCGATGTCGGCCAACTGCTCCGCCGCGCTCGCCAGCAGCTCGTCCGGCCTCCTGAAGTTGCCGGCGGCGAAGCTCAGCCGCACCACGGGATGGCGCCGCGACCAGTCCCAGCCGTCGTGCACGGCCAGGTTCCGGAACAGCGGCTCGTTTCCCTCGTACAGCTCCTTGAGCGTGTCGACGAACAGGCTCTTGCCGAAGCGCCGCGGGCGCGACAGGAAATAGTGCTTGCCGGCGTCGTCCGCGAGCCGGCGGGCGTAGGCCGTCTTGTCGACGTAGTAGTAACCCTCCTTCCGGATCTGGCGGAAGGTCTGGATGCCGACGGGGAGGCGGCGCCTGTCCACGGCTGCATGATACGCCGTCGAACCGGGTCGGCCGGGCTG
>WTFV01000256.1 GCA_011523845.1 Acidobacteriota bacterium
TCACCGGCCCGGTCCCGCCCGCCCTGGGCAATCTGGCCAACCTGCAATGGCTGGGGCTCTACGACCTCGGGCTGAGCGGTCCGATCCCCGCGTGGCTGGGCGGCCTGAGCGAGCTCCGAACGCTCGACCTCGGTAACAACGACCTGAGCGGTCCGGTTCCGTCGTGGCTGGGCAGCTTGAGCGAGCTCCGAGCGCTCGACCTCGGCAACAACAACCTGAGCGGCCCGGTTCCGTCGTCGTTGGGGAACCTGGCCAGCCTCCAGTGGCTGTTTCTCGACGCCAACCCGTTGGCGGGGCCGCTTCCGCAGAGCCTGACGCAACTTTCGCTCCGCGGGTTCCGGGTCCACTTCACCCGGACCTGCGCGCCGGCGGACGCCGCGTTCCAGGCGTGGGTCGCCACAATCCAGGACTTCCGCGGGACTACCTGCGGTCAGGCCCGGACCGGGAGCTTCACCGACGCCACGTTGACGCCGGGCGACACCGGCGTGCGGGGAATCCACGTCACCGAGCTCCGGCAACTGGTCGACACGGTCCGCGCGGTCTGCGCGCTGCCGCGCGCCGCCTGGACGGACCGGAGAATCATCGCCGGCGAGACGCCGGTCAAGGCGATCCACCTGACGGAGCTGCGCACGGCGCTCACCGGGGCCTACGCGGCGTGCTCGCTGACGCCGCCGACCTACACCGACCCGGCCATCCTGCGGGGGATCACGCCGGTCAAGGCGGTGCACTGGACGGAGCTGCGCGACGCGGGGCTCCGCGCCCTGGACGCGACGGCGCCCTGAGCGTGCGCGTCGAGGGCTCGGTGCCCCCGCCGCGCTTCTCGTGCCGTGGCGGGTCCCGTCGGGGAAGGGTGATCGACAAATCGCGGTCCCGGTTCCGGGCCGGCCGGAATGGGCTTGGGGCGGCCGGCCAACCGCATCCGAACTGGGAATCGGGGCCGGGACCGCGACTGACGGATCCTCGTCGGTCCTCCCAACTCCACTATCCGCTCGGGTCCGTCTCGCGCCGAAGCACGCGCCGGCCGCTATACTTCCCCGCGATGAATCCGGTTGTCGACGACGCTGGCGCGCCCGTGCTCGTGGTTTCCTGCTCCCTCAACCCCGCCAGCCGCTCGCACGCGCTGGCCGTGGCCGCCGGCGAGGCGTTGGGCGCCCTCGGCGCGCGGCACGAGCTGCTCGACCTGCGCGAGTGGGACCTGCCGATCTGCGACGGCAAGGCCTGCTACGACCACCCGTCCATCGGGCCGGTCACCGGGAAGGTCGATGCGGCGGCGGCGATCCTGATCGCGTCGCCGGTCTACAACTACGACCTGAACGCGGCCGTCAAGAACTTCGTGGAGCTGACCGGGCAGGCCTGGGCGGAGAAGCCGGTGGGGTTCCTCTGCGCCGCCGGCGGGCAGCGGAGCTACATGTCGCCCATCGGCCTCGCCAACAGCCTGATGTTCGATTTCCGCTGCCACATCGTGCCGCGCTACGTCTATGCGACGAAGGACGACTTCACCCCTCGGCAGGAGCCGGGGCCGGAGCTCGCCCGGCGCATCCGGCAGCTCGCCGAGGCGGCGACGGACCTGGCCGCCGCGCTCCGCTGGGCGGCGGACCGGCGCACCCAGGCCGTCTGATGCCGGCGCGGCCGCCGCGCCGCGGGCCGTGCCGGGCCCTTCCGGGAGCTGGCCGCCGCAACGAGGAAGACCGATGTCCGTGACCACGACTCGCCAGTCGGGGCGATTGCCGGTGGAGCGGATCCCGCGCCGCAACGAGGACTGCTCAACGTCACTTCGGCCGTCGACTCGGCGATCTGGAACCTGACCGAGGACCGATGTCCGTGACCACGACCGCGGCCCCGGCCGCGTCCAGCCGCACCGCCGACTTCGACCTCACGCTCGAGCAGCGCCAGGTACGGGCCGCCGTGCGCGAGTTCGCCGAGCGCGAGATCCTGCCCTTTGTGGAGGAGCACGAGCGGGAGGAGCGGTATCCGGCGGAGCTCATCCGCAAGCTGGTGCCGCTCGGCTACCTGACCCCGCTGCTGCCGGAGGCCTGCGGCGGAGGCGGCGCCGGCGTCGTGACCTACGGGGTGATCTGCGAGGAGCTGGCGCGCATCGACTGGGTCGTGGCGTCGGTGGTGTCGGTGACCAACTCGCTGGTCGCGGGCTCCATCGTCCGCTTCGGGACCGACGCGCAGCGCGACCGCTGGCTGCCCGGCATCTGCGACGGGTCCGTGCTGACCGCGGCGGCCCTGACCGAGCCGGGGGGCGGCAGCGATCTGGCCGCCGTGCAGACGCGGGCCGAGCGGACCGCCGGCGGCTGGGCGCTGAGCGGTTCGAAGGTCTTCATCTCGCACGCCGCGCACGCCGGCCTGCTGCTGGTGGCCGCGACCGTCGATCCGGCAGCGCGCCACCGGGGCGTCACCGTCTTCCTGGTCGACCCGCGGGCCGCGGGCGTGGAGATCGGCGAGCTGCCGATGCGGACGCTGAAGCGCGACAACCTCGCCACCATCCACTTCGACCGGGTCGCGCTGGGCGATGACGCCGTGCTCGGGGAGGTGGGACGCGGGTTCCCGATCCTCGGCGCGGCGCTCGACATGGGGCGCTTCTCGGTGGCCGCGCGCTGCGTCGGGCAGGCGCAGCGGGCCATCGACCTCAGCGTGCCCTACGCCGCCGAGCGCGAGGCGTTCGGCCGTCGGATCGGCGAGTTCCAGATGATCCAGCAGAAGATCGCCGACATGATCTGCCGGACCGAGTCGGCCCGGGCGCTGGTCTACCGTCTCGGCCGCATGAAGGACGCCGGCATCGAGCGCTGCTCGGTGGAGGCGTCGATGGCCAAGCTCACCGCGAGCGAGGCCGCCACCGCCAACGCCCTCGACGCCATTCAGATCCACGGCGGCTACGGGTTCTCGGCCGAGTACGAGGTCGGGCGCCTGCTGCTCGAGGCGAAGACGCTGGAAGTGGGCGAGGGCACCAGCGAGCTGCACCGGCGGGTGATCGCCGAGCACGCGCTCGGGCTCCGCGGCCGGTAGCGGCCCGGAAACGCGGCCTCTCCCGTGCGCACCCGCGGCCGGTGAGTTGCTTTCGGCCGTGAACCCCCGGCTTTCCGCCTGCGTAGAACTCTAGCCCAAGTTTAACAGCGGTATTGCTAAGCAATTTAGAATCAGCGGTTTAC
>WTFV01000043.1:0-17786 GCA_011523845.1 Acidobacteriota bacterium
GAGCCTCTGATTATGACAAGCAGACGGCATCCTGGACCCCGACCGCCGCCGTCCTCGCCAACGGTCACTTGTCATAACGCGACGCTGGTCATACCGCGGGAACCTAAACAGATCGTCGACCTCAACATCTTGGGGTTGTGCGATTGGGCATCGACAGACAAGAGCCAGTCTGGATAAGCGTGCGCGGAGCCGTCGTCAAGGCCGTCAGCCCCGCGAAGCGGGGGCCGAGCGTAGCGAGGAGCCTTGACGACGGCGAGCACACGCGCACCCTGGTGGTCTGACGATGCCACCGGAGGCCACAACATCTTGGGGTCGACCCGAGGGCAGATTCATTCGATTTTACAAGAGCGCCAACACGGCCAGACAGTACGCCGTCGTTCGCCACGATCGTCATCGCCATCGCCGCGACGAAGGAGCCGCGACCGCGGCCAATCTCGACGACCCGCGCCGCGCTTCCTGGACGTGACTATGAAGGCGGCCGGGCGGCGGCGGATCACCAGAACCGCGAAGACCGTCGCTCACTGCGCGCCGAGCCACTCCGCTGCAGGGCAGTCGGGCGCCTCACCCGCTACTGCCCGCTCGGCCATGCATCGCAACTCGACGAGCGAGTTGTCGCCGTTGGACAAGACCCTGCCGTTTTCGTCGGCCAGCAGATAGGTCGGGAAGCCGCGAACATCGAGGATCCGCTCAAGGTCGCTGGAACGGCCAAGGTGCCAGTCTGTACCACGGCATCGCCTCCCGTTCCATGAGCGGGGTCACCGTCGCTCCGGACGGCCGCAAGAGGCGGCACCTGCTGGCAATTATCAGTAAGGGCGTAGTGTCTTCAAAATATTGTGTGATGTGTGGGTCATGGCAGGGCCGTGTTTGGTCATGGTTCAGTGAAGATGCAACAATCTGCGGCGTTGAAGTGCGTCACGGGCCGCCTCCTGCTCGCGGGGCGCCTCGCGCGCCGCGTCCGGCAAGGAGGGAATGGTGCAAGAGAGCGCCGATGAGTTGCGGCAACGGAACCGGATGCTCGAGGACCGCATCTCGAGCCTGTGCGCGGCCGTCCTGCGCGTCAGCGCCACCCTCGACCTCGAGACCGTCCTGCGGGAGATCGTCGACAGCGCCCGCGCGCTGACCGGCGCCCGCTACGGCCTGATCACGACCGTCGACGACGCCGGGCAGCCGCAGGACTTCGTCACCGCCGGCCTGGCGTCCGGCGTGCACGCGGTGATGGCCGCCTGGTCCGACGGACCGCGGCTCTTCGCGCACTTCCGCGACCAGCAGGAACCCTTGCGCGTCGCGGACCTGCCGGCCTACGTCCGGGGCCTGGGCTTCTCGACGGAGCTGATCGTGTCGAAGACGATGCAGTGCACACCGATGCGGCATCGCGACGTCCACGTCGGCAACTTCTTCCTCGGCGAGAAGGAGGGCGGGCCGGAGTTCACCACCGCCGACGAGGAGGTCCTGGTCCTGTTCGCGTCGCAGGCGGCGACGGCCATCGCCAACGCCCGCACGCACCGGGACGAGCGGCGGGCCAGGGCCGATCTCGAGGCGCTGGTCGAGACCTGCCCGGTAGGCGTCGTCGTCTTCGACGGCCGAAGCGGCAGGCTCGTGTCGTTCAACCGGGAGGCGCGGCGGATCGTCGAGCCCCTGCGCACGCCGGGGGGCGCGCTCGAGGAGCTGCTAGACATGGTCACCTGCCGCCGCGGCGACGGGCGCGAGGTCCTCCTGGCCGAGTTCCCGATGGCGCAGCAGATGAGCAGCGCCGAGACGGTGCGCGCCGAAGAGATCACGCTGTCGGTCCCCGACGGCCGGCGCGTCACGACGCTGGTCAACGCCACGCCGATCCGTTCGGCCGACGGCGCGGTCGAGTCGATGGTGGTCACCCTGCAGGACCTGGCGCCGCTGGAGGAGCTGGAGCGCCAGCGGGCCGAGTTCCTGTCCATGGTGAGCCATGAGCTGCGCACGCCGCTGAGCTCCATCAAGGGCTCGGCGGTCGCCGTGCTGGGCGCCTCGCGGGCCCCGGATCAGGCCGAGACGCGGCAGTTCTTCCGGGTCATTGACGAGCAGGCCGACCAGATGCTCGGCCTGCTCGGCGACCTGGTGGACCAGGGGCGCATCGAGACCGGCACGCTGTCGGTCTCGCTCGAACCGGTCGAGGTGGCCGGGTTGGTGGATCAGGCCAGAAGCACCTTCCTCGGCGGCGGCGGCGGGCACGCCCTCAGCATCGACCTGCCGGAGGACCTGCCGCGGGTGATGGCCGACCGTGGGAGGATCGTGCAGGTCCTCAACAACCTCTTCTCGAACGCGTCGCGGCACTCGCCCGAGTCGTCACCGATCCGGGTAGCGGCCGCACTCGACGGCCCGCACGTGGCGATATCGGTATCCGACCGGGGCCGGGGCGTCCCGCCGGACCGGCTGCCGCACCTGTTCCGCAAGCACGGCGGCGCGCCCGCAGGCGAGAGGGAGCGCCGGCTCGGGGGCTCCGGCCTGGGGCTGTCAATATGCAAGGGGCTGGTGGAGGCGCACGGCGGCCGCATCTGGGCGGAGAGCGGCGGGGCGGGGCGCGGCACCCGCTTCACGTTCACGCTGCCGGTGGCCGAGGACGCCGCCGGCGCGGCCGGCGCGGCGCCGCGCCGCTCCCGCCGGCCCCGCAAGGGGGAGGAGCGGACGCGCATCCTCGTGGTCGACGACGACCCGCGCACGCTGCGCCACGTTCGGGACGTCCTCGCCGAGGCGGACTACGCCCCGGTCGTGACCGGGGACCCGGAGCAGCTGCCCGAGCTCATCAGCACGCACAAGCCTCGGCTCGTCCTGCTGGACTTGGTGCTGCCGGACACCGACGGCATCAAGTTGATGGAAAGCCTGCGCGAGCTCGCGGACCTGCCGGTCATCTTCATCTCGGCCTACGGCAGGGACGAGACGGTCGTCAGGGCGCTGGATGCGGGAGCCGCCGACTACATCGCCAAGCCCTTCTCTGCGTCGGAGCTGACGGCGCGGGTGCGGGCGGCCCTGCGGCGGCGGGCCGAGCCGGAACCCTTCCTGCTGGGGGACCTGGCGATTCACTACGAGGACCGCCGCGTCACCGTCGCCGGCCGCCCCCTGACGCTGACGATGACCGAGTTCGAGGTGCTCCGCGTGCTCTCGACCAACGCGGGGCGGGCCGTGACGTACGACTCGCTGCTGCGCCAGGCCTGGGGCAGGCGGCGCCGCGGCTCCGCCGCCCCGAAGCTGGTACGCGCGATCGTCCGGGGGCTCCGCCGCAAGCTGGGCGACGACGCCGCCAGACCGGCCTACGTGCGCAACGTGCGCGGCGTCGGCTACCGCATGCCCAGACCCGGCGAGCGTTGAAGACCGCCGCAGATACGCCGGCATCGCAGCCGCCTCCGATTCGCATCAGGAGCGACACCAGCGCCGTAGAGCGGGCTGTGCCTCACCGCATCGTTGTGTCAACGACCCCGTGCGTGTGTCCAAGGGGACAACGCGAGAGATTACGATCAGGATCGACGAGGACACCTGTGAGGCCACCGAGGCTTCGGCGGAAGAGTCGAGCACGCTCGTCGCCGTTCAGCCCGTTTGGAGCCTCAGGAGAACGAGATGGAGGAACTCGCGGTGCTGAAGAAGACGGGCGTCGAGCTACTGGTTGACTGGATCAACGAGGCCGAGGGACGAATCGACGGGCTGGGGTACCTGTTGCTCCACGTCATAGATGCGCTGCCTGATGAGCAGTTCAAGGCCGTTGACGAGAGCATTGCCAACAGTCTGAGAGAACTCAAGTCCAACAACCCGCCCTTGCCGCCGACCGACGAAGCATCTCAGGCGGTACGCACTTCGTTCATTCGGACTCTCGAGCAAGCCCAGTCCATCCTGCAACAGGCGCGAACGGAAGACCGGACCGCCGATCGTGGTTCGTCATGGGCCAAGAGGACGTCCCAGTTCCGAGACGCGGTCATGACGGGCAATGCGTTGAAGAACCTCTTGGAGTTTCTCAACGACAAGCTCGACACGGGCGGGTAGCGCCTTCGCGACCGAGTTCACCGTGTCGGGCGTTGGTCCACACGGTGCGCCAATCGGTCCCCGACTTCAGCCAAGCGACTCTCCAGCACCCTTTCGGCGATCCTCGTCTCGACCGGCCCGTCTCCAGTGAGTTCGGCCGCGATCGCGATGAAGCCGTCCTCGGTCACCCGCACGCCCGCAATGGCGCCGTCAAGCGTCGCGCTGAGGAACCGCACCACCGGCTCGGAGTGCCACGCCACGGCAGCGGCGTCCTGCCTGCCCGCGAGGTCCGATCTGTCCACCGCTTCCCGCAACGCCTCGACCGCTCCGCGCACGGTCGCCGTTTCGCGCAGGTCGTCCGGCAGGGTCTCACGGTCGTAGGACCGGGGCGCGACGGCCGGGTTGCCGGCCCCGAGGAAGGAGGAAAGACGACGGAGTTCTCGAACACACGAATTGTGGCCGCATCCGAAAACACACGAATGCTGGCCAAACGGCCAGAATTCGTGTGGAAGCACAACCTCACCGGCGCCCGCTACGGGGTCATGATCACCGTCGACGAGACGGGCACGCCCCGGGACTCGGTCTTCTCCGGCGTCCCGCCCGAGGAGCAGCGGGAGCTGCTCGCATGGCCCGGCAACAGCCGCCTGTGGCGGCACCTGCCCGAGCTGCCGGGGCCGTTGCGGCTAGCCGACTTTTCGGCCTGGGTCCGCTCGCTCGGCATCGCGCCCGCGCCGGCCTTCTCGCGGACCTTCCAGGGCACGCCGATGCGCCACCGCGGCGCCGACGTCGGCAGCTTCTTCCTCGCCGAGAAGGCCGACGGCGAGCGGTTCACCGACGACGACGAGGAGGTGCTGACGCTGTTCGCGTCGCAGGCGGCGGCGGCGATCGCCAACGCCCGCGCGCACCGCGGGGAGCAGCGGGCGCGGGCCGACCTCGCGGCCCTGGTTGAGACCGCGCCGGTCGGGGTTCTGGTCTTCGACGCGAAGAGCGGCCGCCTGGCGTCGCTCAACCGCGAGGCGAAACGCATCGTCGAGAGCCTGCGGACGCCCGGCCGGCCGGCCGAGCAGCTCCTCGAAGTGATCACCTTCCGGCGCGCCGACGGGCGGGAGGCGTCACTGCGCGAGCTACCGCTGGCCGAGTTGCTCGGCGCGGGCGAGACGGTGCGCGCCGAGGAGGTCGAGCTCTCGGCCCCCGACGGGCGCAGCCTTCGGACGCTGATCAACGCTACGCCGATCCGCGCCGACGGCGGCGCCATCCGCTCGGTGGTGGTGACCCTGCAGGACTTGGCGCCGCTCGACGAGATCGAACGGCTGCGGGTCGAGTTCCTGGGCCTGGTGAGCCACGAGCTGCGCGAGCCGTTGGCCGCCATCAAGGGCTCGGTCACGACGCTGCTGGGGGATGCGGCGAAGCTCGACCCGGCCGAGATGGGCGAGTTCCACCGTATCATCGCCGAGCAGGCCAACCAGATGCGCGGCCTGATCGGCGACCTGCTGGACACGGGGCGCATCGAGTCGGGCACGCTGTCGGTCGCGCCCGAGCTCTCGGAAGTGGCCGCCCTGCTGGAGCGGGCGAGAAGCACGTTCCTGAGCGGCGGCGGACGCCACGCCGTCGTCGTCGACCGGCCCGCCGGCCTGCCCCCGGTGATGGCCGACCGGCGGCGCATCGTCCAGGTGCTCAGCAACCTGTTCGCCAACGCCGCGCAACACGCGCCAGGGTCGTCTCCGATCCGGGTCGCGGCGGCGAGCGAGGATGCGCAGGTCGCAGTCTCGGTCTCCGACGAGGGGGCGGGCGTGGCGCTGGAGCGCCTGCCGCATCTGTTTCGGAGGCACGCCGGCGGCGGAGAGGGCGCCACGGCGGGCCACGGGCTCGGGCTCGCGATCTGCAAGGGGCTCGTCGAGGCGCACGGCGGGCGCATCCTGGCCCAGAGCGCTGGCCCCGGCTGCGGCACGACCTTCACCTTCACCCTTCCGGCGGCCGGGGAGCCCGCAGCCGCGGCGGCGGGCGCGGCCGGGCCGCCGCCGGCCGCGGAGCGGGACGCGCCGCCGCGTATCCTCGTCGTGGATGACGACCCGCGGATGCTGCGCTTCGTCCGCGACGCGCTCTCGGGGGCCGGCTACGTCCCGCTGGTGCTGGGCGATCCGGAGAACCTGGCGCGCATCATCCGGACCGAGAAGCCGCATCTGGTCCTGCTCGACCTGGTGCTGCCCGATGTTGACGGCATCGAGCTGATGCGGCAGGTCCCGGAGCTGTCTGACCTGCCGGTCATCTTCATCTCCGCCTACCGCCGCGACGAGACCGTCGCGCAGGCGCTCGAGGCGGGCGCGGCCGGCTACATCGCCAAGCCCTTCTCGCCGACCGAGCTGGTGGCGCGGGTGCGGGCGGCGCTCAGACGCCGAGCCGAGCCGGGAGCTCGCCATCGACTACGCCGAGCACCGGGTGACGGTCGGCGGAGAGGGGGTCGACCTGACCGCCACCGAGTACGAGCTGCTGCGCGTGCTCTCGCTCGAGGCGGGCCGGGTCGTGCCCTTCGACACGCTGCTGCGCCGGGTCTGGGCCAAGCGCGAGAACGCCCATCCGAACCTGGTGCGCACCTTCGTCAGGGACCTTCGCCGCAAGCTCGGCGACAGCGCGGCGAGCCCCGCCTACATCTTCAACCAGCACGGCGTCGGCTACCGCATGGCGAGGCCGGCCGGCCGCTGAGGACGCGGCGGTGCAGGTGTCCGCCTCGCCTGGATTTTCGCGCCAGCGACCGAGCCCTGGCGCAGACCCCGACACTCCTCGGGGTCACCCCGCGGGGTTCTGCGCTGTCGCCGCAGCGGCGCCGTCTACCGCTGCCGTTTCGTCCTCGGGCTCCGCCGGGGCTTCCAATCCGAACATCCGTCCCGCTAACCTGGCGGGGCGTATCGGAGGCAAGGACGATCCGTATTCGCAGTGCGGCCGTGCACCGCACGGTCAGTGTGACGGCGTCCCTGAACGCCTCGACGTCCAGTGCGCCGGCCATCTCGACGAATCGCCCGGCGTTGTACGCGTGACCCGACGGGTCGACGAGATGATCGAACAACACCCCGAGCTGTCCCGGCGTCAGCGGCAACGACGCGCTCTTCGCCCTTGCTTGCATGGAGCAACTCCAACGTCACCTTGTCGCCGCACCGGATCTCGCCCGGCCGACAACGCAACTGATGGCCCGCCGGACCTGCCAACGGCCGGCGGTCGGACCCCACCCGTCAGAGCTCACCAAAGATCATCAGCAGGGCGCCCGAACCGAGAATCCAGGCAGCCAGTATCGCAAGGCCATGGAGAAAGGCTGCGAGCCACCCGTCCGGGTCAATCGAGGGAAGGGGAGGTGACGCGAAGGGCGTCGTCCCAAGCCTCCTCCGCGCTCCTGGCGAAGCGGGAGAGCCGTCCCTGGTGGGGCCGTCTCGCCGAGCGGCCAGGAATGGAGGGTATGACCAGCTGGTCATACAACGCGGTTCTCCGTGAGCGTTGACAACCGGAGGCCGGGCCGGGCCGCTGTCGGGGACCGCGCCAGAGCCACTTCCGGCCTGAGCTGCGGAGGTCGTCGCGTACACGGAACAAAGCGCGAGCGAGGGGTAAGCACGCGTACCGAGCTCGCCGACCGCCGTCCTCACGGGCCTGAACACACGACACAACCAACCCGACGAACTGAGCGTCGGGTCGAACAGGGTGAAGTGCGCCAGAAGTCACGGGGGCTTTCGGAGGAAAACGCCGCGGGAATGTCCAGGGGGCAACGGAGGCGACAACTCGGCACGCGCCGGCGTCGTGATCGGGGTCGGGCGGCGGCCTGAAAGAGGCGGCAAGGGCGCTCGCCAGACGCTGTCACCCCTCAAAACGCGCTGAAGCGAGAGCGTCCTCGAGCATAAACCCTTATGAATGAGCGAGATAGCACTCGACGAAAAAGAGCTTCACCCAACGAACTTCATCCTGGCCAGAAACGGCGCGGTGAACTGGCTCGGTCCGGCGTGCCGCTCGGCGGTCTTCTCGAAGCGCGCCTTGCGGTCGCTCCGCGTCCGAGTGCACCAGGTCGGAATTGGTCCTCGAGCGACTGGGTCTCCGGCACGGCCAACAGCAGTCTGGCCCGCAACTCGGTATCGCCGACGTCGGGATCCAGCAGCACGGCGCCGAGCCTGCCGTAACGGTGAATGAGCCGGTCGAAGGCGTGGCGCTACGGCCTTGGGTGGGCATGTCGTCGAGCGAGAGGCTTCGGTCGAGCGGTGTCGCGCCACGCCTGGTGCGGGAAGCACACCAGAGCGAGGTGACGGCGTGGGCCGCCATCCTGCGTACCCGGTCGGCTGACGCAGTCCGCTCTCCTCGATCAGTTCCAGTCTCGCGAACAGTCGCTTCATGCCACCAACCGATGGGTTCGACGGGGTGGCCTTTATGCGGTGCAGGGGGCGAGTGCGGCTGGTCGCCGTCGATGGCGACCAGCGCATCAAGACGGTCGCGGATCGCCGCCGACAGGCGGCTGGACCGCCGCGGTGCTGGCAGTCCCGCCGAGCGCAGTCCGCCAGCGAGACAGGGTCCAGCCCTGGGATACTGACGGCCATCAGACGCCCGCTGGATCCTTCGAGTCGTGACCTCCGTTTCTGGTAGATGTTCTACATGACCGGGCCTATGAATTCCTTCGGCCTGGCCGCCGGGCGCGGCTCCGTGATCCCGGCCGCGGCCGTGCCCAGGCCGTGTCGCCGGTGGGGGCGCTGGTGCCGGTGGCGGCGCTTGAGCCACTCCTTTTGCATTCCTGCAGTGACCGTGCACTGCACCGTGACACGCGAAACGCGCAAGAAGCCTTCCCGCAGGGAAAAACATTGGGTGAGCGACCCCGAAACCGGGGTCGCTCACCCTCTGAACCATCGACTTTGAGCGTTCAAAACGTTCCTTCAGGTCATCTACTGGACAACTCAGTGTTTCCGGGCTAGAATCAGTGTGCCCGGCACAGAGAAGTACGCTTCTCGGTACCCCCAGTTCGGCGCGCATCGTTCAGCGTGCGTTATCGGGCCCACCAGCGAACCATATTCCGGCCCCAGTCCACTTTGGACGTATGCGCTGCATTCTCTCTCTCCGGCGTTCGAGTGCGCGTTCGAGTGCGCGTCTGAGCGGCTTGGTCCGCTCACGATAGAGTCCGGGCGCGCTCGTCGGGGGCGTCCGTCCGATCCGCGGGGTTCCAGGCGGCGGTTAACGACGGCGTTGACCGCCCCGGCGTGCGGGTGCCTATGCTCTCCGTATGGGAAATGTTGGGCGCAAGACACCCGATACGGCTGTGCTGCTGCGGCTTCCAAACGACACGGCGGAACTGCTGGACCGGCTCATCGCGTCGATGGGCGCCATCGTCGGCAGGAACCGGGCCGCGATCATCCATGCGTTGGCTATTTCGCACCCGAGCGGCGCCGCGGCGTTGGGCTGCCTGGCCCGGAGCCTGACGACAGGCGATGCCGGCGACTTGCCATGGACTCTCGGATCAAGCTCTGGAGCGGGTCCGGGCGGCGCATGCGGTCGAATCGGCCGAAGTGGCGCGGGCGCATGAAGCGTCGGTCTCGGCCGTGCGTGCCGAGCGGGAGCACGCGGTTGCCGCGGCGGAGGACCGCGGGCGGCTGGCAGGGTTTCGTGAAGCTCGGCTGGGCCTGTCGCATGAGGCGGCCGCCGTACTGGTCCGGGCCTGGCCCGAACATGCCGCGGCGGTGCTCGCGCGGGCCGGCATCCGCATCGTGACGGAGGAGGAGAGCGACGAGGTTGCGTTCGAGAAGTTGTACGGGAATTCCGCAGGGTGAGCATGCGGGTTGGGCTGGTGGTGGCGGTCTTGGTGGAAGCTATGAAGACGTAAAGACCCGCAGTGTTGATGCGCCTCTCTCTCGACTACGGCTGCGCTGGTCCCCAGCGGGACGGCAGCAGACCTTCAGGGCCTGTCCGACGCGGCAGTGGAGGGCGTGCGGGCCGCCGTCGATGTCGACGCCGGTCACGGCGTTCGCTTTGAGGCGCGCGGCGGTGTCCATCAGGTCGGTCAAGGCCAGCCTGCGGGTCTGGTTCATGGCTTATCGCAGGCGGCGGAGCGCCCGTGCCTACCTCGCGTATCGATGCGAAGCAGTCCCTGAAGATGTTGGCGCCGATGATGGCCTTGCCGCTCAGGATGTCGTGGTGCTGCAGGATGCCGCATGCCCTCGATATGGCTCGTCGTCGTCAGGATCATGCCGGGTCGCGAACGGCTCGGTAGGCGCGGACTGCTCGGTGCGTGGGGGCTGGATGTTCTGCTCGGTGACCTGCCTGCGGCTCGGTGCGTGGGGGTCTCGTGCCCTGCCGGGTGCGTCTCTCTCTCCGCTCGGTGCGTGCGATCAGTGCACCGGTTCCGGCGGTTCGAGGATCTCGATGGATGCGGCCAGCCGGTCGATGGTCGTCTTGTCGACGCCCTCCTCGGTGGGTCCGTCGCGCTCGTCGTCGGGCGCCAGCATACCGACCAGTCTGCTGCATGCGCAGGATCAGGGCCAGGCAGACGGTCCTCGGCCCGCCGAGGAAGTCGGTCTCCGAGAACGGGTAGTGCAGCTCGTAGAAAGGCTTCCCCCTTGTCGATGGTGCGCTCGGTGCGCAGGACGGCCTTGCCGTCGATCCGGACGCGGCTGATGGCGTCCATGATCTCGTCGTCGGCGCCGCTCGGTGTCGGCGCCTTCGAGTGCATCTCGTCCAGGTCGAGGCGGTCGAAGGTGGAATAGCGTTCCAGCAGGGCGAACAGCGTCAGCTTCAGCGCACGGTTCGGGCTGCTGCAGGATTTCAACAGCCCGGCCAGGCGGTGGACCGTCGCCGGGTCGGCACTTCCGGCCTGCAAGGTTCCGCACGCAACCATTCGTCCAGCCTGGACCATCGCCTGCGTCCGGCGGCGTTGCGGACCGCGATGGCGATGGCCTTCTTCTGCCCGACGAGCACCACCCCAGGCGCTTGCCTCGCGTCACCCCGCTGTAGAGCAGGTTCCGCTGCAGCATCGCGTAGTGCTGGGTGAGCATCGGGATGACCACGGCCGGATACTCCGAGCCCTGGCTCTTGTGTACCGTCGCGGCATAGGCCGGCGTCAGCGCGTCCAGCTCGCCGAAGCCGCAGACGTGTTCCTGTCCGTGGAACCGCGCGGTCAGCTCTCCGGTGTCGGGGTTGACGTCGGCCATCTGCCCGGTGTCGCCGTTGTAGACGTCCTTGCCGTAATCGTTCATGATCTGCATGACCTTGTCGCCCGGCGCGAAGGTCCAGCCGAAGCGTTCCCCACCTTGCGCTCGCGCCGGATTGAGAGCGGCCTGCAGTTCGATGTTCAGCGCAGGGGCTCCGGCGCCGCCCCGGTTCATCGGGCACAGGACGTGGATGTCGCGGACGGCGTCGAAGCCGAAGCGTCTCGGTATCCGCGTTTTCACCAGGTCGACGATCCGGACAGCGGCCGTCTGGGGGTCTGCGGCCTGCACGAAGTAGAAGTCGCTGTCGCCGCCCGGCGGGGACAGGTCGGGGATCAGCCCCCGATGATCCCGTGCGCGCTGGTCACGATGCGGCTCCGCGCCGCCTGGCGGAAGACCTCGGTCAACCGCACGACCGGGACGATGCCCGAGGCGATGATGTCGGCCAGCACCTGCCCCGGCCCCACCGAGGGGAGTTGATCGATGTCGCCCACGATCAGGAGGGCGGCCCTGTCGGGGACTGCGGCGAGCAGCGCCCGCATCAGCATGACGTCGACCATGGAGGCTTCGACGACGACCAGCAGACCGCAGTCGAGCGGATTGTCCGCATCGCGCCTGAAGCCCGTCGGTGACGGGGTCGACCTCGAGCAGCCGGTGGATTGTCCGGGCCTGCTGCCCGGTGGCCTCGCTCATTCTTCGGGCGGCGCGGCCGGTCGGCGCGCACAGCACGAGCTCGACGCCCTTGGCGGCGAGGATGCGCAGGATGGCGTCGCCCAGCGTCGTCTTGCCCACGCCCGGTCCTCCCGTGACGACGATGGCCTTCGACGTCAGCGCCAACCGCACCGCCTCGGCTTGGCCCGGCGCCAGCGACAGGCCGCTCTGCTTCTCGACCCAGGGCAACGCCCGCTCCACGTCGATGTCCGGCCAGGGGAGCTTGCCCGCCACGAGGTCGACGAGCCGCTCGGCGATCGCCCGCTCGGCCTGGTACAAGCCGCCGAGGAACACGCACCGGCGTGTCCGCGACGGTGTTTGCGACGACGGCGCCTTCGGCCAGCTCCAGTTCGAGAGCGGTTCGGACCGCATCGTCGGGCACGTCGAGCAGGCGGGCCGCCAGCGGGCCGAGCTCGTTGGCCGGCAGTCCGCAGTGGCCGTCGTCCATCGCCTCGGTCAGCGCGTAGCCGATGCCGGCGCGCACCCGGGTCATCGCCGTCTTGGTGATGCCCAGCTTCATCGCGATCGCGTCGGCGATCCTGAACCCGATACCGCGAATGTCGCGCGTGAGGCGGTAAGGGTTCTTCGTGATGACCTCGATCGCGTCGCTCCCGTAGGTTTTGAAGATTCGCGCCGCCCGCGCCGTGACCACGCCGTGGCTGTGCAGGAACACCATGATCTCTCGGACGGCGTTCTGCTCGGCCCACGCGCCGGTGATGCGCCGGGCGCGCACCGGGCCGATGCCGGTGACCTCGCGAAGCCGTTCGGGTTCGGTCTCGATGACGTCGAGCACCTTGTCGCCGAATGCCCGTACCAGCTTGCGGGCGTAGACCTCGCCGATGCCGCGTATCAGGCCCGAGCGCAGGTACTTCTCGATGCCCTCGGTCGACGACGGTCGACGACGGCGCCGAGTTGCGCAGGAAGTGCGCCTTGAACTGGTGGCCGTGGATCCGGTGGTTGACCCATTGCCCCGATGCGGTGATCCACTCCCCGGCCGCGACCGCGGCGGCGCGGTCGACGACGGTGACCGGATCGCGATGGCCCCTTGCCTTGACCCTGAGCACGCAGAACCCATTGTCCGGGTCGTGGTAGCTGACGTGCTCGACTAGCCCGGCTACAACCTCGCGATCCACCGGCTCCGGCGGCCGCGTGCGGCGTACGTTCATGATGTGTGCTCGGCGGCGCTTCGACCGTCGCCGAGTCGGCGTCCTCCGGGACTTCTTACTGGCTGCCGGCGGCAGTGCGAGGAGCTGTCTCGGGCGTGCGAACCGCGCCTGGCAGACGGTCTGGGCTTCGCCAGCCAGGTGCGTGTCCTCAAGCGGGTAGTCGAACTCGTAGCCGTCTTTACCCTTCGCGGTCGTCCGGTACGTGCGCACGACGGGTTGCCCGTCCACGCGGAGGCGGTCGATGGCGTCCATCGGCTCGTTGGCGGGCCACGGCGGCGTGGGCATGCCCGCTTCCATGATCTCCATCTCGGTGCGTGTCCGTCTCCGTGCAGCGCTTGAGCACCGCGCATGGCGTCTGGCCGTCCGGGCGCGTTCGGCTCGGTGCGTACCTGGGAGCGTACGGCTGGGCGCGCCTTGACCCGGATCTTCGATGGATGTGGCCAAGCGGTCGGTCGTCGCCTCGGATTGTTGGAGCAGCGCGGTCGGGTGCGTCGCTGCCATCGGCGGGTTCGATGCTGCCCTGGATTCCGGGGCCGCTTCACTCGGTGGGTGCTCGGTCTCTTGGGCTCTTGGGCGCGCTTCCACTCGGCGGGTACCTGGAGGCGGGCTTCCTGATGCGAGCGGGCACTGGCGACCGTCGTGGCGTGGCGTCCGCAAATCGGGCGGTACTCGGTGGGTTCACGAGGAATGTGTCGCTCGGGGTGGACTGCGTGCTGATCGGGACCGGGTCGGCTCCTGTTTCTGCTCCCACGGTGACCGACCGCCCTGATCGAAATCAGCAGCATCGGTCCCCGCTTGGTGATCGTCAGGATCATGCCGGGTGGCGTACCGCCCGGTGGCCGCGGCGGACTCGGTGCGTTCGGGCGGTACGTTGTGCTCGTTGCGAGGACCGCTCGGTGCGCAGGCGTTCGGGGGCATCGCACTCGGCGCGTACTCGCAGCCCTTGAAGTCGCTGTACTCGGCGCGTTCCTGAAGCTGGGCGTCTGTGTGCGTGCAGGGCGCTGTCGGTGGTCCGGGCGTAGCGTCTTGAAACGGCGCCGCACCGGGTGCGTTGAGGAAAGGTGTCCTGCTCGGTGTGGACTCGGTCCTGATCGGCGTGCTGCTCGGTGTGGTCGCCCGAGAAGCGTACCGCTTGGTGGCCCCTGGGGGCCGTTGCTCGGTGCCGTACGGCCGGCGCGTCGGCCCGGATTTCGATGGATGCGGGCCGCCGTGTGCGCGCTCGCCGGCACTATCGGCGCGCCGCTGGATGCGCCTGTCAAGGCGGGTATCCGGTTGCGTGCCGCCTCGCTCCCGAGCGGCGTTCAGTTCGGTGCGGACAACCTCGGGGGCTGTGTGCGGAGAAGGTCGTCCTGCTCGGTGCGGCCCGCCTTGCTGACCGGCGTGGCACTCGATGCCGTTGCTCAAGGAGGTACGCGCCGATGATGGCCTCGCCGGTCACCAGGTGATGCTGCAGGATCGCGATCCCCTCGATGCGGCTGGTGGCCGTCAGGATCATGCTGGGCAGCCTCCGGCTCGATGGCCCGCGGTTGCTGCTCGGCACCTGTGGGTCTTGCGTTCTGCTCGGCGCAGGGTCACTCGGGGACCCGCCGCGCGCTGCGTGTCGACGAGGTCACGATTGATGCCGGCAACCCCCTGTGCGCGAGGCGATTGACGAGGCGGTCGTCGATGACCATGCCGAGCGCCTCGGCGAGGGCGTCCGGTTTCCTTGCTGTGGTCGTTTCGGCGACGGCTCGCGCTACCGCCTTGCCGACATCTCGACTGTCTCGGCCACGCTTGCAGCGGTCACCCTTCGCAGCCCTCGGCGTCTGCGGCGGTCACCCGAAGACGCGCCGTTGCGGCCGGCCGGCGCGTTGGTCAACCGGACGTCTCCGCGCCGTGCCGGTGATCGAGACCAGCATGGACCCGCGCCTGGTTATCACCTCGCAGTCGATATCGACGTCGATCAGGGCGTATGTTCCGAGGCGGGCAGTTTCCATCAGGTCGGTGAACGCCGGCCAGCGGGCCTGGCGCCTCACCTTCCGGCAGGCGGCCGAGCGTCGGCTGACGGCGTCGCGGATCGACGCGCGTCTGGCGGCGCTGATGCCTGCCAACCCCACCCGGCGGTCCCCGGCAGCCGGTCGGGAACGTGGCGGTCAGCTGGCAGGTTCCGGCGCCGGCGAAACCTGACCGCGTGCAGGCGGCGGCGATGCCCGTCCAGACGTCCGGCGGTCCCCGGCAGCCGGTCGGGAAACGTGACGGTCGCTGGAGGAGGCCAACGTGAAGCTGACGCGGGTGTTCACCGACATCCCGGGCGCCAGCGGCCGGGCGATGCTCGCGGCGCTGATCGTCGGCGAGACCGATCCCGAGCGGCTGGCCGAATGCGCGACGCGCGCCTGAAGGCCAGCCGCGCGGACATCGTCGCCGCGGTGCGCGGGCGGGTGACGGCCCATCCTCGTTTCCTGCTGCAACGGTTGGCGAGCTCGAGGAAGTGACGGGTATGTCCAGGATGGACGTACACCGGGTTTTTCGCAGGCGTGCCGGCGCCGGCCCGACAGCCAGCGCCGCGCGAGGAGCGACGACGTGGTCCGGCCCCGCGGTCATCTTGTGGCCGGTGTCGCCACGGCGCCACCGCGCAACGCCTTGTCGCCTCACCGCCGGGCCCGGCGATGTCGTGACGCCGAGCAGCGCCGGACCGGAACCGGCCGGCGAAAAATGTGGGTCGGCGCCCACAGTTTTTCAGCCGGCGTGCGCGCCCCTCGACCGGCCTGCTCGAGCCGCCGCGCGGGTGGGTGGATGGATGGGTGACATCGGTCCCCGCGCGACGACCACCTCGACCGGCGCCGCATCGGGCCGAATCGACCGCCATGCGGCGTTCAACCGCCGCGTGCGACCCGACGATGGCTACGGTCGACGGGGCCAATGGCCCTCGTCCCCCAGACTTGGCGCACAACCACCTTTCCGGGAGCAAGCCATGGACGATTTTCGGGGTTTCGGCGGACTCGGATTCTTCGCGATCAGTGCGCTGTTTTCCGCCGGCCGTGCACTGTGTTGTGGGTTCGGGCCGATCCTGGCCGCGGTCCGTCTGGAGGTTCTCATGCGGATGAAGCGCGTGGTCGTGTTCCTGCCGTCGGCGGCCGTCAAGGCCTGCGACTCGTTGGCTGACCGGTATGGCTCCAATCGTTCCGAGGTCGTGCGCCTGGCGGTTGCCGAGGGCATGCCGGCCGCCGTCGAGGCGCTGGAACGGCTCCGGGACCTGCGGCCGGTGGAGGCCGGCGCCGGCGCTTCGCGGCTGTGGCGCGTGCGGGGGACGCCGAAGCGTCCGGGGCGTGGCCGTCCGCGCAAGGTGCTGGAGCCGGACCGGGCGGTTTCCGTGTTGCTGGACTACGGGCGCGCTGCGTGTGCGGCGCAGCCCCGGATGCGCAAGGCGGAGCTCGAGGCGTGTCTCCGCCTGCACGCCCTGGCGCTCGGCGTGGCGCCCGATGACATCAAGGACGTCGTGGCCCACGCGCTCGCCCAGGTGTTCGGCAGGCCGCGGGTCGAAGCGGTTGCGGACCCGTCGCAGCCGCCGGAGTAGAGGCTGGCGTATCCGTGCGCGGGGAGGACGATGCCCAGTCTGGCGGGTGCTCCCGGCGCATGCCGAGAGGAGGTAGATTGTGCCGTTGTCTCCCATCTGGGAACCGGACGCTGAAGCGTTGGATCGGACACTGAAGCTGCGGGTCTCGACGCGTCAGCTCGAGCAGCTCGACCTGGCGGTGGCCGAGTTCAAGATGGCCCGCTCGTGGATTCTTCGCGAGTGCGTTGGGCTCGGTTTCCCGCTGTTCGTCGAGCAGGTGCGCCAGCGGCGCCGCGCGGGGTTGGTTCCGCGCGGGGAGTACCAGAATCCGAATGTGGCCGGTCCGCGGCGTGGCCCTCGCTCGGATGGCCGGCGTACCGATCGGTGGGTCAGTCCTCCGGTTCGACGTCGTTGAGGAAGCGGAGGGAGGTTGTCGGCACCGGGCCGGATCGGGTTGCCGGCATCGGCGGCAGCGACCAGGCGCCAGTTGCCGCCAGGTCCGCCGAGCAGCGACGCGGCGCTCCTCGGCCAGTCGTGGTCGCGGGGCGGGCGGTACGCCGGTATGCGAGGCAGGTTCGACAAGCGGTCGTACCTTGCCGCATTCGGAGCGCCGCGGTGTGCTCCGGTCACCGCGCCGGGCGAGCGGCAGCGGCGCGTGCGACGAACTGGTCCAGCGCCGCGGTCATCTCGCGGGGCGGTGTTTCCGCGGCGCAACCCTCGATTGGGTCGGGCGTCACGCCCGCCCGCAGATGCTCGGCAGGCGGCCGTGGTACTCGAGCGCCGGCGTCCTGAAGCTCTCGGCGCCGACACCCCGATTCGCCGCCGGTCTCGCGCTGCCTCGCCCGCGCCAGCCCGGCTGGTGACCGCAGGGAGGCCTTCGCGGGTTGGCAACCGCGAGCAACCTGTTCCCCACCGGGTAGTAACCGGGTAGTGCGCCGCCCTCGGCAACCGAACCCCGCTGGCATCGGCCCGCGCCTCGAGCGCATCCGCCTGCTGGCCGGGATGCTCGCCTGCACCCGGACCTTCCTCTGCCTGACGGCCAGCGGCAACCGCCCCCTGGACTCGCGCCGATGAACGGCACGCGACGCCGAGCGGATGCGGAGGCGGCCACGTGGCCGCCTGCCGGACCGACCCGCCGCGAGGGTACGGCAACCGCCCCCTACACTCCCGCCAATGAACCGGCGCGCGACGCCGAGCGGATGCGGAGGCGGCCACGTGGCCGCCTGCCGGACCGACCCG
>WTFV01000043.1:17886-19561 GCA_011523845.1 Acidobacteriota bacterium
CCGGCAGGGTGCTGCGAGTGCTTGCACTGCCGCGAGACGCCCGCGTTCGCCCGGGCCGTCGAACGGTCACGCAACCCCGAGATGGTCCCCTGCGGCGCACGGGCCGCCCCAGGGCCCACTCCAGCACCGGCGCCAGAGACATCCCAGCCGAAAGCGCCGGCCCGGAGGCAGGCCCACAGCCAGCCTCCCCAGCCCACACGGATCACGGTCCTGGAGGGATCACTGTCATGACGAACCTCGTGGCCTCGCTCTACCGACAGATCGAGCTTGAGAACGCGGCGAAGCAAGAATCGCGCTTCCCGCTCATGGTGCGCCGCATCGACACGCCGATGCCCGACAGGCTCGACAAGCACCCCGCCGGGCTGTACCTGATCGGCAGGCGCAGCAGCCTGAGCCGCAGCGGGGGGTTCTCGGTGCTGAACACCGTCGCGCGCCTGCTGGGACACGAGGACATCAAGTCCACACCGTGGCACCTCATCCGCTACTACGAGATGAACCTGTTGCGCAGCGCCCTTGCGGAGTGCTACGCCCCGGCGACAGCCAACAAGATGCTCTCGATCGTGCGCAGCGTGCTCGGCCAGGCCTGGAAGCTGGGGATGATGGGCACCGACGCGTACAAGCGCGCGGTGGCCGTGCCGGCCGTACCCGGAACCCGGCTCCCCGCCGGACGCAGCCTCGAACCGAAGGAGATCCGCGCCCTGTTCGAGGCCTGCGCCGAAGCCGGCCCGCAGGCGGCGCGCGACGCCGCGCTGCTCGCCATCCTGCTCGGCTGCGGGTTGCGCGGCACCGACGCGGCGCGCCTCGACCTCGAGCACCTCGACCGGACCGAGGCGACACTGCGCGTCATCGGCAAGGGCCACCACGAACGCATCGCGCCGATGAGCGCCGGCGTGCGGACCGCCCTCGACGCATGGCTGGTGGCCCGCGGGGACGCGCCGGGACCGCTGCTGTGCGCCATGACGGGGAAGGGCAACCGGATCATCCGCAGGCGGCTGCACACCGAGAGCATCCGACTGATAGTGAAGCGACGGGCCCGGCAGGCGGGGATACGTTCCTGCACGCCGCACGACCTGCGGCGCACATTCATCACCAGCCTGCTGGACCAGAGGAACGGGGCGCGATCGGCGCGGTCGTGATGTAGAGCAGCGGTTGGCCGCTGCTCTGCTTCGCGGCGCTACCAGCGCAGGCAGGGGTCGGAGAGTGCGGACAGGTCGTCGAGCAGGGGGACGGCCTCGCTGAAGTCCTCGGCCGCGCGGTCGTCGCGCTCGGCAACGGCCTCGGCGCTGTCGAGCAGCGCGGACAGGGCGACCTCGGCGGGGTTGAGCGCATGCATGAGCAGCCAGTGGCGCCGCTTGCGGCAGGCCGTGCAGCGGGAGCTCTCGGGCCAGATCAGGCGGCCGCAGGTGCCGGCCTCCAGCGGCAGGTCGACGCCGGGACACAACTGCAGGTAGTTGATGTCGCTGCGGTAGCGGCGCATGTTCTCGCGGTTGGCGATGCGCTTGCGCAGGCGCCGCAGCGCCGCGCGCTGGTCCGGGCGCAGCAAGTCGATGAGAGGCATCAGGTCCTCCTCCGGAGATAAGGGGGGGGAATGGCCCGAGCAGGGCCGGGTGAAAGCGGGCCGGCCAGATCAGGCGGCCGCAGGTGCCGGCCTCCAGCGGCAGGTCGACGCCGGGAC
>WTFV01000090.1 GCA_011523845.1 Acidobacteriota bacterium
GGGGGCTCTTGTGTCTGTACCGGAATCGGAACACGCCGCGAATTTTCCGGGCTAGTTCTGCGCGCGACCGGCCGCGGCGGTTAGTGTTAGTCGCTCCGAACGCGCCGGCTGCCGGATCGGTTCGTTTTTTGGCCCCGTGCTCGCACTGCGTGTCAGTTTTGATCGTCAGCGACGCAGCACGTCGAGCGCTCAGTGCTTTCGGTTGAGGTAGGTTGCCCAGTCGTCCATGAGCCGCCGCCGCTCGAACAGGTCCGACCGCGCGTAGGCCGCTTCGACCTTGTTCTGGACCACGTGAGCCAGCGCCGCCTCGATGACTTGGCGCGGGTGATCGGTCTCCTTCCGCCGCCCAGTCCCGGAAGGACGATCGGAACCCGTGCGACCGCCCCGGAAACGGGACAAAGCCACTATTTGCAACACGTTATGCAGTGTCGGCTACCCATGTTCCCCATGCCGTACCCCACAAGACAAACGAGATCGCATAGCGCCGCAAACGCCACCCGCGGACCGGTCAGGACCGAACGGCGCGCCCAAGAAACCGGAGGCGACCGCGTTGTTGATGAGGCAGCAGAGAAACCGACCACAACTCGGAACCGACGCCGTGAAAGACGCTACCTCGGTTCGTAAACGAACGCATCCACGAGAGCCGCGCGGCACCCCCGGATTCTCTCCAAGTCTCCATCCGTCCGCGGTGAGTCGGCATACCAGGGTTGGGCGTAGAGCCATTGCAGTAGTTTACGGTAGTTTCGAGGATCTCCGAGGGTCGTAGGGCGCATCCCGGATAGCCTGCCGTACGCCTTCTGGGACGCGCTGTTTAGACTCAGCAGTCGGTCCGGTCGCGCAAGCGCCAGCAACAGGGTCGCCGTCCCGTGAGCCACATTATCGATACTCATTAGCTCCTGCATCGCTGCAACGGCGACGTCTGGAAACTTGGCATCCTGAGCTGACTCAATGTTGGCGAGAATACGTCGGATCCTGTCCTCGTGGTCCTGCACTGCCTTCCGATGGGCCCGGGCCATGCGACCCAGTAGCCCCCACCAACTCGAATCCGTGCGAGGTACACCGCCTGTCAGCTGGCGCAACTGAGACTCGCTAAGCTCCGACCAGCTCGTTTCGCCAAGCAGGAGTCGTCGACGCTCGGATATAGCCCTCATGTAGCTCCGACCCCGAGGGTCGAGGACTTCCCAGTCCTTTCCTTCGACCTGCAATATCTCTTCACACCTCTTCAGAGCTTGTCGGTACTCCTGAAGAGTCAGAGGACGATGGGCGTCGTCGAGAAGGTCGGACCGGAGCGAAACGTTCCCGGAAACGAGCCTTCCTACATTTGGATCAGGTGGGCTCCAGTCTTCCGTGTATCGACGAATCACCTCCCCAACGGGAGGCTCCGTGGGACAGCGATTCCACCGGTCTCGGAACCAGCCGGCGAGGGCCTCGGTCGTCTTGCCGGGGCCTATTTCCAGGACTATCTCTTCGTTCGCCCCAGCGTGACTTCCGAACCCCGCGTTCGTAAAGTTGGCACTCCCGACCCACGCGTGAGTCGCTACGCGCCCTTCCGTGTGCCTGCCGAACAGGTACAACTTGGGATGGAACAGGCGTTCCCCGGCCAAGATGATCCTGAGGTCGCCGTTCGTGATTCGGTGCAGCTCCTTCAAGGCATCCGGGCGCGTTGCGTTTCCCGCTATGCCGACGATGGCACGGACCTCTACAGGCCTCCGCTCCCGCTTCGTGGCGTCCGCCAACATGTGCAGGTGCTCGCCGCAGGTGGCCCATGCTGTGGCGATGTCCACCCGGGTGTGGGCCTTCAGAAGGTCTCTGAAGCGGCCTTGGATCTCGTCGTCACGGATTATCATTTCGCCCCTGTCACACCGACACACCGGACCGATTGCGTTCGGGCATTCTAGCCGGGTACTCGACCGGCATCGGGCCGGCGGTCGCCGATGGCGCTGTCGGGTCCGGTGCGCCGCGACAGCGGAGCGGCGCGAGGCGGTTGCGACTGGCTGTTCTTGAACAGGGCCAGCCTTTGGGGCTGGCCCGCAACCGCGATCCCGCACGGTCGGCTGCGGCAGTCATCCGAAGGACCGTAGCGTGAGCGGAGGAATCGCGAAGCGATTTGACACGAGGAACTCGAACGCCAGCTTGTCGACCGGCTTCTTGCGCGACGCCCGCACCGCCGCCAGTGCGGCGGCGACCTCCCGGTGCGGCAACGCCCGCATGTGCTCGACGATGTTGCGCTGCGGGCCGAGCACCGGCCGCACCCGGTCGGCGGGGTTGTCGTTGCGCAGGTTCATGGCGATGGCCCACTCCAGCACCGCGTGGATGCGCTGCCGGACGGCCTTGGCGATGACCGGCTTGGCGTGCCAGATGGGCGTGAGGATGGCCAGCACGTCGGCGCTCTCGACCTCCGACACCGGCCGCGTGCCTATGCGGGGGAAGGCGTAGCGTCGCAGGCTGTTGCGCCACGCCCGGACCTGCTCGGCGTTCTTCCAGCCGGGCTGCTTCTGCTCGACCACGGCGGCGGTGGCCTCGGCGAACGCGGGCACGGACTGGAGGCGGCGCTTGTCGGCGAGCGGGTCGCCGCCGGAGCGGGCGAGCTTGCGGTTCGAGACGGCCTTCTCGCGGGCCTCGGCGAGCGAGACGAGGGCGACACTGCCGAGCCCGAGTTCGCAGCGCTTGCCGCGGATGACGAGACGCTGGATCCAGCTGCGGGCGCCGGTGGGCTGGACGTAGAGGTAGAGTCCGTTGCCGTCGATGTGGTGTCCTGGCGGTGCGGTTCGGACGAAGGCGGGGGCGAGGGCGACGGCGGCGATCCGGTGGTACTGGAGCATCTTCGGCAGCGTCGACGGCGAGATCGCTCTCCCGCTTCGCATGGGGAACACGAGCGGATTGCGGTCGCCGAGCGACCGCGCCGCGTCGAGGACTTCCAGCGCCCCGCCGCACAGCGGAATGCGGTGCTCGCGCTTCGCCTCATCCGCAGGGCCGGGACAGTCCACACGCGCCGGGACGTGTCCATCTCGTCCCACGTCGTGAGCCGGACCTCCCCCGACCGAGCGGCGGTCAACACGAGGAACTCGAACGCCAGCTTGACGGCGGGCTGCCCGGACTTCGACGTCCGC
>WTFV01000230.1 GCA_011523845.1 Acidobacteriota bacterium
TCCTCCGGTTGTGGGCTCCGCTCATCGGCATCCTGTCGGGTTGCGTTGTCGCAGCAGTCTTCGGCCTCTACGACCTCGATTTCCTGAGACGGGAACCCTGGTTCCGGTTGCCGGACTTCGGTGCTTGGCAGGGCGTTGACCTGACACCGGGTACGGAGTTCTGGACGCTCTTGCCGACGTTCGTGGTCGTAACGCTTGTCGTTGCCGTGAAGACCAGCGGCGACGGTGTGGTCATCCAGCAGGTGTCGCTTCGGAGACCGCGAGCCATCGACTTCAGAGTCGTGCAGGGTACGGTCAACGCAAGCGGTCTGGGAGGAGTGCTGTCGGGGTTGGCCGGCACGCCTCCGACGATCGTCTACTCGCCGTCGACCATTTCCCTGATCAATCTGACGGGCGTCGCGTTTCGCGGCATCGGCTATTGGATCGGCGCCGTCCTCATCCTGGTCGCATTCTTCCCGAAGGTCACCGCACTGCTGCTCGCTGCTCCGAGCGCCGTCGTGGCTTCGCTGTTGCTGATGGTGATGGGGATGTTGCTCGTCGAGGGCATGCGCATGGTCTTCAGGGAAGGGCTCGATCAGCAAAACACGCTCATTGTCGCGATGACGCTATCGGTGGGGCTGGGCGTGGAGAGCCTGAACGTGTTCGGAATGCGCCCGGACAGCCTCTGGATGTCGATCCTCGGAAACGGCCCGATCGCCGGCATTGTCGTGATGATCGCCCTGACCACGCTCCTCGAATTGACCAGCCCGCGCAGCAGAAAACTGGAGGTGACACTCGGGACATCGTCGCTGCCGAAAATCGACGCGTTTCTCCAAGTCTTCGCGGCCAAAATCGGATGGAGTGAAGAGTCGGCCAATCGACTGCGTGCAGCCGGCGAGGAGTCGTTGCTGAGTTTGCTGCCTTCGGAGAGCGACGGCAGCGAGGCAAGTACCCGACTCATCGTCTCGGTTCGCTCACAGGACGATATTGTCACAATGGACCTGCTCACCGTCTCCGAGGACGAACAGAACATCGAAGACCGACTCGCGTACATGAGCGAGGAAGCGGAAGTGCACGACGATCGCGAACTGTCATTCCGGCTGTTGCGACACTACGCATCTTCGGTTCACCACAGGAAGTACTATGGCGCGGACGTGGTTACCGTGAAGGTCCAGCGGTCGCAATGAACCGCTGCGAGCAGCGGTGGAGGCCGGTTGCCTCGGCTGTCGGAATCCGCCAGGCCGTCGCCGGCTCAGGCGACCCGTTCGCTGGTGACGCCGCTGTCGCCGGCGATGGTGGTGCGGACCATGTGGCGCGGCTGATCGGCGGGATAGCCGAGGCCGCGGTGCAGCACGCAGCGGTTGTCCCACAGCACCAGGTCGCCCACGGACCAGCGGTGAGTGAAGACGCGGGGCGGCCGGCAGGCGTCCTCGCAGAGCCGCTCCAGCAGGCGCCGGCTCTCCCGCTCGTCCTCGCCCACGATGTGGCTCGCGTGGCGGCCGATATAGAGGTTGCGACGCCCGGTCGCCGGGTGGGTGCGGATCACCGGCTGCTGCACAGGCGGCAGAGCCTCTCGCTCGTCCTCGCTGAGTCCGGTCATGCCGCCGACCCTGCCCTGGCTGTAGGCGTAGCTGTGCACGGCGATCTTGTCCGCGAGCCACGCCTGCATGGCCGGGTCGAGGGCGTCGTAGGCCGCGCGCATGTCGGCGAAGGCAGTATCGCCGCCGCTCTCGGGCACGATCCGCGCCGTCAGCGCCGAGCCCTTGGCCGGGATGCGCTTGAAGGAGCTGTCGGTGTGCCAGTCGTTGTTGCCCTTGAGCAGCAGCCCGGTCTCGCTGTTGGCGGGCCAGAGCGTGCCGTCCTTCTTGACGTTGGAGAGGTGGATGACCGCCGGGTTGTGCTGGGCGTGGATCTTTATGACGACGCGCTCCAGCGGGCCGAAGCGCTCACTGAAGGCGACTTGCGCCTCTTCCGAGAGATGCTGGCCGGGGAACACCAGGACGGCGTGGGCGTACCACGCCGCCTCGATGGCTGCGAAGGTCCCGTCGTCGAGCGCATCGAGGCAGACGCCCCTCACCGTTGCGCCGAGAGTGGCGTCTATGGGCGTGATCTCAAGCGTCATGGCCCCCTTCCCGGCGCGCCTACCCGCCCGCCCAGCCGGGGATGCAGCAGGGTCCGGGGATGGCGGGGTCGCGCTCCAGCACCGTCTCGTCGCTCTCGATGCCGTAGCCGGGGCCGTCCTGGATCGCCGTCGCCATGGCGGTCGGGTTTTGGCTGTGATGGGCCTCGCCGAAGCTGACCGCGCCGCTCTCGTCGGCGATGCGCACGAGCACGATTTCGCGCTTGGTGTTGGTGCCGAGGCCGAGGTGCACCGGGTTGCTCTTGAACGGGCAGGGATGCGCGCTCGCGCGCACCTCGACGATTCTGGCCATCCTGCTCCGCTCTCTTGTCGCCGCCGGCAGCGACGCCGCGATGAAGCTATGTCGCCGCCGCAGCGGTCGCAAGCGTCCCGTGTCGGGACACGAGAGCGGACGCCCGCGGCGGGATCAGGTCGAGATCATCTTCTTCTCGATGCCGATGGGCGTCAACGCGGGACGGGTGGTGCACCACGACACGATCCTGCGCCGGATCTGGGGCGGGCGCGACGGGGCCGACGCGAACCTGGTCCGGATCTTCGTGCGCACCCTTCGCGCCAAGCTCGGGGAAAGCGCCGAGAATCCGACCTGGATCTTCAACCTGCGCGGCGTCGGCTACCGGATGCCGAGACCCGACGCACGCTGATCCGGCGCCAGGGCCTAGCTGCGGGGGCATACTCGCGGCTCTCGTAGGTGGTTCCGCCTCGAAGCGCAGCCGCCCGCAGGGCGGCGTGCGCCTGCGCCACGCTCGGTCTCTGGACTCGCATCGGTTGCCTCGCATACAGGTAACGCCGATCGGGCGGGCAACGATGCCCCAAACCCGGATTGTTTCCAAAGGAACAAGAAAAAGTTTGTGGCCTTATCACCTAATTTCGTTTGATTTCCGGGGAGGACGAAAATATAACCCCGGGAGAATC
>WTFV01000235.1 GCA_011523845.1 Acidobacteriota bacterium
TGGGTGAACGACAACCACGGAACGCTCCGCGGCAGGTGCAGCTCGATTGCACATTCGATCGGCTTCGCGACAGCAAGCTCGCCCAGGTCTACTCGCTGCTGGTGCCGGCCCGTATGCGTCCGGTTGCAGCCCACGGAATGGAGCGTCCACATGCAGATGGCGGCGATTTACACGCGCGTGTCCTCGAATCAGCAGCGCGAAGCGCACACGATCGCGAGCCAGACGGCGGCGCTGGTCGAGTGGGCCGCGACGCTCGAGCTGGAGGTGGCTCAGCAGTGGGTCTTCGAAGACGAGGGCTATAGCGGGGCGACTCTCGAACGGCCGGGGCTGGAACAGGTACGCGACCTGGCAGCCGCCGGCGACATCCAGGTGGTGCTCGTGTACAGTCCGGACCGGCTGAGTCGGAAGTACGCTTACCAGGTCCTGTTGACCGAAGAGTTCGGACGTCACGGTGTCGAGACCCGCTTCCTCAACGGCCCGTCGAACGCCACGGCCGAGGATCAGTTGCTGGTGCAGTTTCAGGGCATGATCGCCGAGTACGAACGCGCTCAGATTCTCGAACGGTCGCGTCGTGGCAAGCGGCACCGCGCGCGAGCCGGTGAGATCAGCGTGCTGGGTGGCGCTCCCTATGGTTATCGCTACATCCGCAAGCGTGACGACAACCCCGCGGCGTACGTCATCATCGAGGCCGAGGCGCGCGTTGTACGCGACGTCTACGAGCACTACACCGGCTCGGGCTGGAGCATTGCGGCGATCACCCGCTGGCTCAATGAACAAGGGGTGCCCACGCGGAAGGTCGGCACCCGGTGGGAACGCTCCACCGTATGGGGAATGTTGCGCAACCCGACCTATCAGGGTACGGCGTGTTTCGGGAAGACGCGGCGCGCCCGACGGCAGCGCGTGACGCGGCCGCTACGACTGCGCGGCGGCGCCGCGAGTCGCGATAGTGCGAACCATGAACGGCCGCGCGAGGAGTGGATCGAGATCCCGGTGCCGGCGATCGTCGACGAATCGACGTTCGCGCGCGCCCAGGAACTGCTGCACGAGAACAAGGTGCATGCCCGGCGGCGCACGATCGAACCGAGCCTCGTGCAGGGGATGGTCAGTTGCCAGAAGTGTGGCTACGCGCTCTCGCGCGCGTCGGGCCGGTCGAGCGCGCGGAGAATTCACTACTACCGCTGTATCGGGTCGGACGGATGGCGGCACCTCGGCGGTCCCCGGTGCGACACGCGCCCCGTGCGGCAGGACCTGTTGGACGAGGTCGTCTGGACCGAGGTGATACGGTTGCTTGAGGAGCCGGCCTTGATCCAACAGGAACTGGATCGCCGGCTGGCCGCCGCCCAGGCTGCCGATCCGACGAAGAAGCGTACGCAGGCGGTGGAGCGGGACCTCGCGCGAGTCGGCAAGAGCATGGAACGGCTGCTCACCGCCTACCAGGAGGATCTGCTGTCGCTTGACCAACTGCGGGAGCGGATGCCGTTGCTGCGTCAACGCGAGCAGACGCTACGGGACGAGTTGAACGCGTTGGTCGAGCAGACTCGCGAGCGCGCCGCCCATCTGCGCCTGGCCGAGACCCTGTCGGCGTTTCTCACACGTCTGCGCGCGGCGGCCGAGACGCTCGACATCGTGGAGCGGCAACGAGTCGTGCGCCTCGTCGTCAAGGAGGTCCTCGTCAACGACGACACGATCGTGATCCGCCACTGCATTCCGGTGCCCTCGGGGCCGCCGCCGACGAACGATGGCGGACCGAACAACGACACCGACAACGCCGCGGACCCTCGAAGTTACCTTTTGCGTTCAGGGAGTATGTTCGCCGCTGTTCAGCAACATCTACATGCGTCGCTTCATTCTGGGCTGGAAGGTGCTGGGCTACGCCCGGCGCTTCGAGGCGGAAATCGTCAACTACGCCGACGACCTCGCGGTGCTCGGCAAAGCGCCGGCGGCAGAGATGCTGGCGGCGGTCGACGCCCTGATGACGCGTCTGAAGCTGACGATGAACGCCGAGAAGACCCGCTGCTGCCGGCTGCCGGAGGACTCGATGACGTTCCTCGGCTACCGGATTGGACGCAACTATCGACCACGCACGGGTGTCGCCTACATCGGCACGCGTCCGAGTCGGGAGAGCGTCCGGAGCATCTGCCGTCGCGTGAGCGAGCTGACGACGCGGCGGGACGGGCTCCTGCCGCCAGGAGAGGTGGTAGCACGCCTCAACCGGTTGCTGACCGGCTGGGCGAACTACTTCGTCCTGGGGCAGGTCGGCCCGGCCTACGCCGCGATTGACCGGCACGCCACGCGGCGGCTGCGCCAGTGGCTCTGTCGCAAGCACAAGGTGCGGTCCGGACAATACGTGCGATTTCCGGACGAGCGACTCTGGCAGGAGTACGGGCTCACCCGCCTTGCCGTGCGCACGACGAGCTTTCCGTGGGCGAAGGCATGATCTCGTCCGAGAGCCGGTTGCGGGAAATCCGCACGGCCGGTTCGATGAGCGGCGACTGGAAACGGAGCCACGGCGGGGAGTGAGGCACCGGCATCGCGAAAGCCGCCGGCAACAGCTACCCCCACCGCCTACCGCCACCGCGCCAGTCGTCGACTCTACCGAGTCCTTCACCTTTCGCCGCGACGAAGACAAGATCGCCCACGAACAGCAGCTCGACGGGCTCTACATCGTTCGTTCCAACGTCGAGCCCGAACAGTTCGATGCCGCGCAGACGGTGCGCGCCTACAAGGACCTGGCGAAGGTCGAGCGCGCCTTTCGGTCCCTCAAGACCGTCGACCTGAAGGTGCGCCTGATCCACCACCGCCGCGCCGACCGGGTGCGGGCGCACGTCCTGTTGTGCATGCTCGCCTACTACGTCAAGTGGCACATGCGCCAAGCCCTCAAGCCGCTCCTGTTCGACGACCACGACCCGGCCGCGGCCGAACGACAGCGCGCCTCGGTGGTCCAGCAGGCCAGGCAAGGCTAGGCCTACCCTGTACCCACATCTGATGCTGGACAAATGAGCTTCCGCCGTG